>JAJFGW010000001.1 GCA_021775915.1 Alphaproteobacteria bacterium
AGGGAGAAATTATGACAGCGATCGTGATCAGTGGAACAGGGCTTTACACGCCGCCTCATTCAATAAGCAATGAGGAGTTGGTAACATCGTATAATTCCTATGTTGATATCTATAACCAAAATCACAGTGTTGCTATTACAAGTGGAGAGGTTCCGGCGCTTGAATATTCCAGTGTAGAATTTGTGCAGAAGGCCTCCGGTATTAATGCTCGTTATGTTGTGGAGAAAGAAGGTATTCTTAACCCGAACGTTATGGCACCGCGCATTCCTGAACGTGCCAATGATGAAATTTCCGTACTTGCCGAAATGGCTGTTAACGCGGCCAAGGGGGCTTTAGAGGCCGCCGGAAAGACGCCGCAGGATGTTGATGCGGTACTGGTCGCTTGTTCCAATCTACAGCGCCCTTACCCTGCCATTGCCGTTGAGGTGCAGGACGCGCTGGGTATTGATGGCTTTGGCTTTGACATGAATGTGGCTTGTTCGTCCGCTACCTTTGGTCTTCAGACTGCCGCTGCTATGATAGAGGCCGGAAATGCGCGCTCTATCCTTGTTGTGAACCCGGAAATTTGCTCCGGCCATTTGAATTTTCGTAATCGTGACTGCCATTTTATTTTCGGTGATGTGGCGACAGCCGTTCTTTTGGAGCGGGCGGAAACAAGCACGGGGCCAAATGCATTCGAAATTGTGGGGACAAAATTAAAGACCGAGTTTTCAAATAATATCCGTAATAATTTTGGCTTTCTAAACAGCGCCGCGCCGGAAGGCAAAGACAGCGCGGATAAACTTTTCGTACAGGAAGGGCGTAAAGTATTTCGGGAAGTTACGCCCATGGTTTCCGATCTTATTCTGGAACATATGGGCGAGCAGAATATTGGTTCGGAGGACATTAAGCGGCTCTGGCTTCATCAGGCCAATATTCATATGAATGACATGATTGGTAAAAAGGTGTTAGGGCGTACGCCGGAAGGTAACGAAGCACCGGTTATTCTGGACGAATATGCGAACACTAGCTCCGCCGGGTCGATCATAGCGTTTCACAAATATAGTGCTGACCTTGAATCAGGCGATCTTGGTATTATCTGCTCTTTTGGTGCCGGGTATTCTATTGGTTCTGTGATTGTGCGCGCCCTTTAATGGGACCTTTACATTTTTGGCTACCACATTGACATTCAAACTTTCGATATAGCTCGTCTTCTGTTGTCTCATAATCCATTGTGAGATAATCACCGGTCGCGATTGGTTTGATTGCCGTGAAAGTTAATGTCTTCATGTCGCAAATTAAATTAGGGTCGCAAGAGTGCAAAACTTTTCCCATGACGAACGGGTCTTCAACATATAGACCGGATGATTTCTGAAGTGTGAATAATGTTTGTTCGTTTAAAAAAGCGCCGAAAAATTTGAAGGCAACTTGTCCCGAATTTATATGAACCAGCGAGATCAGCCCTTCACCTTTGGCGTCACTCTGTACAACTTCCATACGGTCCCGTGTTGGCTCTCCTTCAAAAGGAGCGCATAAATCTTTATAAAAACGATTATTCTCATAGCTTTTAATATTAATATTAGCCGGTGTGTGGGGATCGTTACCGGGGCTAACAATTTCCTGTTCTTTAAGAATTTTTTTCATAATGACTACTTCCTTAAAACGATTTGGTAAGTGACATCTTTGGGGTTAAAAGTCTTTCTCACATGATCTCTAACCGTTTGTTCATCAAACCATTTACAGCTAAACACATCAAGATACAGATCACGGGCCGCATCATTTGTGTGGACGGTTAAGGCGCTGGTTGTAATCAACTGAACAGCGGACAAACCGACCTCTATGCCTTCACCAAATCGCGCAATAATAGGCTCGCCATAGCGAACCATATCAATTTCATCGGCCAGATCTTTGAGGAAATTTCCCATTGTATCAATGTCAGTCAAACTTTCATTGCAGTTCTCGCAGGTCAGCATCATGTGCTTGCCGTAGTATTTAATGCCGTTTACTTCGATGTTTTTATAATCCGGCGGAGCTATGTTTTTATAAGCGAGTGCAGTCATTTAAATTTTCCCTGTTAAGCAACTTTTTTATTTTCGTATTCGGAAAGTAAGGATTTGAAGGCAAGCTCCTGTTCCAGTCTGTAAGAGGCCTGCATTACGAGTTCGTCATTTAGGTAATTGCCCATAAGCTGCACGCCTGCGGGCATGCCGTCTTTTGTTATGCCGCAAGGCAGTGACGCCGCCGGACATTTTGTAAGGTTGGCGATAAATGTAAAGGGCGTCCAGTATAGTTGTGGGTTTCCGCTTTCATCAATGAACTCATTCTGCCCAACGTCAAAGGCGGTCATGGCCATTGTCGGCAGTATAATTAAATCATATTTCGTGAATATCGATTTGATTTTGTTGCATATGACCATGCGCTCTACTTCTGCATTCATATATTCATCAAGCGTAAGTTTTTCGCCGCGTTCACAAAAAGACAATAAGTAAGGGTCCATTTTGTCGTGGTCTTTTTCAGGAATTTGTTTTTTTATCCAGGACGCAATCGCCATCCAGTGCTTGTCAAAAACGTCAATCAGGCTTGGCAGAGAAAGAGAAATTTCTTCAACATCAGAAAATCCGTCCATCTTGTCCGCGGCTGTTTTTAGAAAAGAAGCAATTTCCGGATCAACAGAGACATCGTTAATTGTGGGGACATAGGCCACTTTCATTTTTGTAGGCAGGATTTTAAGGTTCTCGAATGAGCAACATTGTGAATGTGGCGGCGCGTTCCAGTTTGTTGGTTCAGGCTCTGTAATGACATCGAGCATTAAGGATGCATCTTCCACCGTTTTTGCAATCGGGCCAAGTGTGGAGATTGTTGAAAATGGCGCAGGCTGTGTCTCAGGCACCGTTCCCGTGCTTGGTTTGATGCCAAAAACGCCGCAAAAACTTGAAGGAATACGGATAGAGCCGCCGCCATCACTGCCCAAATGAAGTAAGCCCATATGGGTTGCTGCCGCCACCGCCGCGCCGCCTGATGAGCCGCCTGAGGTTTTGTCCTTATTCCACGGGTTTCTTGTAATGCCGGTGACAAGGCTGTCCGTTACGCCCTTATGGCCGAATTCAGGCGTTGTTGTTTTGCCAATAAATAAAGCACCGGCCTTGCGTAACCTTGTAACACAAGGCGAGTCACTTTCTGCGGGAGCATCTGATGTGGTGAGAGAGCCGTGTCTGGTCGCCCAGCCTTTGACCTCTGTTTCATCCTTAATGGATGTGGGGAGGCCGTCCAGCCGTCCCATAGGCTTGCCTTCAAACCATCTCTGTTCGGATAGTTTTGCTTGTTTTAAACAATCGCCTTCGTCTGCAATAAGGTTATAGGCGTTATATGTCGGATTGTGCTCTTCTATTTTCCTGAATGATGCTTTTACGACATCAACAGGTGAGAGCTCTTTTCCTTCGTACAGCTTCAAAATTTTAGAAGCAGATAAGTTTAAAATATCATCGACCATAACGAACCTTTATAGAGATGGTTTATGGGGGTTGTCATTTGAAGGTGGCGGCAAAATAAAAGATTTTTTATCATTAGCACGCTTCTCATAGAATGTCTCTTTGTCCAAAAACATAATCATATATTTTCTGCGTCCGTGATTGGTGTCAAACTCAATATCTTTCCCGGTATATTGATAGCCCTCACTGTAGGCAACGGCCAAAGACGGTTTGTTGCCAGCCTCAATTGTTGCATTGAGTCTTGTTATATTACAATCGTCAAAAGCATGTTTCATAATGTTTATAGCGGCTTCCCTGCCATACCCTTTGTTTTGAATGTCGGGGTCTATAAAGAAATTTGGTTCTATAACAACTGTGCCGTCGTGGTATGTGACTGTCTCGAGGGACACAAAGCCAACAAGCTTGCCGTCATCCTTTGTTTCTACCGCCAGCATAATATTATCACGTTGTCCGGTTTTTGGATTTGGCTCCTGATTCTCAATGGATTTTTGGATAAAGGACTTAACCGAGTCCATTGTTCCGTCGAAATAATGAAATTCAAAATTATTTTTCTGTGTGATCTTATATACAGCATCAGCGTCATCGTCATCGTCTCTAAACTCCCGCAAAACCAGACGCGGCGTTTCTATTGTAACGAGATGCTTGCTTTTTGCTTCTTCCTGATCGGCGCTGTCAAAAAACTTTTTGAATAAGTTTCTAATGAGCATGTTTGTTCTCTCTGTTCGTTTTTTATGCCTGTTATTCAGGCTTTTGTTATGCCTTCTTCTTCCAGCAGCAATTTGCGTGAAAGTTTACCCACGGCTGTTTTAGGAAGAGGTGCGTTCCGCAAAATTATTTTGCGTGGAATTTCAATCGGTGAAATTTTGTCGGCTAGAA
This sequence comes from Alphaproteobacteria bacterium, assembly GCA_021775915.1. GTDB lineage: Bacteria > Pseudomonadota > Alphaproteobacteria > Micavibrionales > Micavibrionaceae > UM-FILTER-47-13. The sequence continues at coordinate 4,344 of JAJFGW010000001.1, forward strand.
ATGATTTGATTTCTTCTTCGGTAAGGTTTTTCCCATCAAGAGGTTTTATCCACGCCCAAACTGTTTCGCCGCGCTCTTCGTCCGGTACACCGGCAACGATGCATTCTTCAACGGCATCATGCAGGTAAATCGCTTCTTCTATTTGTGTCGGGTAAACATTATAACCACGCACCAGAATAATATCTTTCAGGCGGTCAACCAGATGGATATAGCCTTCCTCATCGATATACCCAATGTCGCCGGTATAAAGCAGGCCGTCGCGAATAGTTTCGGCGGTGGCGTCCGGCTGGTTGTAATAGCCCTTCATGATTTGCGGCCCGCGTACGCAAACTTCACCTTTTTCGCCGAGAGGAAGGACTGTTTTCTTGTCTTCCATATCGATGATTTCAACGATGGTTCCGGGGATAGGTACGCCAATAGAACCGACTTTAATTTCGCCTTTCATTGGGTTGCAAGTCACAACCGGCGCGGCTTCTGTTAGCCCGTACCCTTCACCGACCTTAGTGCCGGTTCTGTTTTCAAAAGCTTGCTTTACGCCGCCGGGCAGCGGTGCACCGCCGGACATGCATATTTTTATAAAGGACAGATCTAGCCCTTCCGATGCCGGATGGCTGGCGATGGCATTGTAAATAGCCGGAACAGCCGGGAACAGGGTTGGCTTCTTTGCCTTTAAAAGCGTCACCATTTGTTCCGGATCAAATTTTGGCACCACAATAATCTCCATGCCGAGTTTAAGGGCAAGATTCATGACCGCTGTCATGGCAAACACATGAAAAAGAGGCAGGACACAAATAATCCGGTCTTGCCCCGGTTCCGTTACCGGCGCATGCCAAAGCTCCATTTGCACGGTATTGGCATAAAGATTGGCATGAGTCAGCATCGCGCCTTTGGGAACGCCTGTGGTGCCGCCGGTATATTGCAGGACGGCGATGTCTTCATTGGAGTTGATTTCTACCGCTTCATAGCTGCCGTTATTGTTAATAATATCTTCGTAGGAAATATAAGAGTCACCTTCCGGTAAGGGCTTTGTGTCTCCTGTTGCCGGGCAAATAATCAAGCCTTTGAGGCGTGTTTCAGCCATAACATTGCCTGCTTTTTCAAAAAGCGCTGCTGCGTTTAAGGTCACAAGGAAATCGGTTTCACTGTCTTCGATCTGGCTAACAAGCTCGCGCTCAACATAAAGCGGATTGTAATTCACGACTGTGCCGCCGGCTTTTAAAATACCGTAATAAAAAGCAATGCTGTAAGGCGTGTTGGGCAAAAACAAACCAACTTTTATGCCCTTTTTGACGCCCCGCTTTTGCAGCCCTGCTGCAATTTTTGAAACCAGAGCGCCGAGTGCGCTGTAATCAAGCCGCATGCCTTCAAAATCAATCGCAGGACGGTCTGCAAACCTGGCAACGGCCTGATCGAGAATATGAGGGATAGGCGCTGTTTCAATCGCTGTGTTCCAGACTTGTCCTGCCGGATATTGCTCTTCCCATATATGGTCTGTTGTAAAAGGGCTTTCTACGGACACAGTTGCGCTGCTTTGCATGACGATATTCTCCCTGTAACGTTTTTTTATTATTGCTATTAGGAATATCACTCCCCGGTTGATTTAAAAAGGCATAAATGCGAAAATCAGAAAAAAGTAAGACGACTATAAAAAACGAACAGAACAGGGAATATCACAATGACAAAAAAATCAGCATTACCTGATGATATAAAGCTGCGCCATGAAACGCAGGTTGAGCATCCTATTAACTGGAATCATGAAAAAGAAGGCCTGTCAGATTATTTTGCGCAGGCCGCCGTTGATGTTATGGGCTTTTTCGGCGATTTATTTTTCAAGAATCGTTATGACCATAAGGTCATTGTTTTGGAAACTGTTGCGGCTGTGCCGGGCATGGTTGCGGCGATGTTTAATCACTTAAGCAGTCTGCGGAAAATGAAGCATGATAGCGGGCGGATCAGGGTTTTGATGGACGAGGCAGAAAATGAGCGTATGCATCTTATGACGTTTCTCGAGATTGCCAAGCCGTCACTATTGGAAAGGGCGCTTATAAGCGGTGCGCAGGCCGGGTTTTTTGTGGCTTATTCCCTTGCTTATATCGTTGACCCTCGGACGGCTCATCGCTTTGTAGGGTTTATCGAGGAGAGGGCGATTGAAAGCTATAACGATTATCTGAAAGCTGTGGATGAAGGCCGGGTCGAAAATGTCGATGCGCCGGAGATTGCCAAGAAATACTGGAACCTGCCGGATGATGCCAAATTGCGCGATGTCATTATTGCTGTGCGTGATGATGAAGCAGAGCACCGTGATGTTAATCACGCTCTTGCGGATCAACTTGATGCGAAAAGGCAGAGCGTGGATTTAAAGCTGGCTTAGAACTTTTCTAATCCACATTCGGAATGCGGGCAGGCTCAACGATGGTTTGGGCGGGGGCGACCACGGCGCGAACAAGGTCGCCAGCCTCATTGATAAGATCGAATTGATCTTTGTAATCCCTTGGATTCATAGGAGAGAATACTGTTAGCTCAATGGTGGTACTTTTTGTGGCAAACCGAATCCATATTCTTTTCAGGGTGCTTCTTGTGTCGGGGTGGCAGTAAAAGCGGCGTAAATCTTCGCGTGTTTTGATGTCTTTGCCTTCGACGTCTTTCACGCGAATAGCTATGGGTTGCACAACGACATCTTTTTTAAGAGGTACGTCGTTGCCTTGCTTGTCTGTGCCGACAGTCCCGAATAATACGCTGATAAGTCCTGCCCGGAATTGCGCGACTTTGGAACCGTCTGTTGCCGTGCCTTCGGGAAACATAATGGTGTTGTTGCCGTCATTAAAGTTTCCTGCGATTTTTCCTATTGCCATTTTATGATATTTTTGGAAGTCAGGATCTTTTTTGCTTACGCGCGAGATCCCGATAAATTGAGCAGCTTTTGCGATTTGGGCAACGCCCGGCGTGCGTAATATCTCGCCTTTGCCTGCAAAGCTGCCTTTTACAATGCCGCCCAAAATCAGGAAATCCGCCATAGACATGTGGTTGGCCACAAACCATGTCGGTTTTTTGTTTTCGATCGGTGCGGAAGATTTATTAAACTCGATTTTGATACCGAACAGTTGCCTCAGGCTGCTGTAGAAGAGGCTGGGAATAGCGGTATTGTTTTTCAGGAGCGGCCCAACGATAAAGGCTTGCAGGGCAACCAGCGGCAGTAAAACAAACGCCATTCCGGCGGCCAATATGGTGCGTCTTATCGCCCGTAAACCTCGTAGCATTGGTTGGTTCCTGTCGCTAACGCGGTCCTTCTCTTCCCGGCGGTTTGGGCGGCGTTATTTTGTTGTCGGAGGCTTCTTCCATATCGGTTATAACAGTCTCACGGTCAAGCTCTTCACCGTTGAGAATTTTAGTAACGTCTGCGCCGCTAAGGGTTTCATATTTTAGGAGAGCCTCTGCAATTTTCTCCAGTTCGTCTTTTCTTTGTTCTAGAATCGTGCGTGCCTTTGCTTCTGCTGTTGTCAGAATTTTGTTTATAGCCTCATCAATTTTCTTTTCAGTGCTTTCGGAAAAATTCTTGGTCTGTGATGGAAAAACAGAGGCTTGTGTGCTCTCTCCAAAAAACTGAGGACCAAGGTCTGAAAATCCATATCTTGTCACCATTTCACGAGCGATATTTGTCGCAACTTCGATGTCGTTGCTGGCACCAGTGGTGATGTTTCCTTTTCCGTTTGTAAGCTCTTCCGCTATTCGGCCACCATATAATACGGCCAATTGTGATTTTAGTTGGGCCTCACTCCTGCTGATTATATCTTTTTCCGGCAGGTTCATTGTTACGCCAAGAGCGCGGCCGCGTGGAAGAATGGACACCATATGCAGCGGATGATAAATAGGCTCTGTACGGAGACCAACCAAAGCATGCCCTGCTTCATGATAAGCCGTATTTTTTCGTTCTTCGTTTGTCATGACCATGGATTTGCGTTCTGCGCCCATTAGAATTTTATCTTTGGCACTTTCGAACTCGGCCATGCTAACGACCTTTTTGTTTCTGCGGGCGGCAAGAAGTGCGGCTTCATTGACGAGGTTAGCCATATCAGCGCCGGAAAATCCCGGTGTGCCACGGGCAATGGTATGGGCGTCAACATCCGGTGCCAGTGGTATGGCTTGCATGTGCACCCTCAGGATAGCTTCGCGGCCTGTTACATCGGGGTTAGGCACCATAACCTGGCGATCCAGGCGGCCAGGGCGCAGTAAGGCCGGGTCGAGCACTTCAGCGCGGTTGGTCGCGGCAATAATAATAACTTCTTTGCTTCTTCCTTTGCTTTCCCCTTCACTAAGTTCTTCGCTGGCTTCTGCGTTTTTTGTAAAGCCGTCCATTTCGGCGAGTAGTGCGTTGAGCGTTTGTTCCTGCTCGCTGCCACCGTTGGTAACAGAACCACCGCGACGACTGCCTATGGAGTCGATTTCATCTATAAAGATAATGCAGGGCGCGTTTTTACGGGCTTCTGCAAACATGTCGCGTACCCGGCCTGCGCCGACGCCGACAAACATTTCAATAAAATCAGAACCGGAAACCGAGTAAAAGGGGACGCCAGATTCTCCGGCGACAGCGCGGGCTGTTAGTGTTTTACCAGTTCCGGGGGGACCAACCAATAGCGCACCTGTAGGAATTTTTGCACCAAGGGCTTCGTATCTTTCTGGGTTTTTCAGGAAGTCGACAATCTCCATAAGATCTTCCTTGGCTTCGTCGATACCAGCAACATCTTTAAAAGTAACGTTTTGATGTGCTCCGGTAAATAATTTAGCTTTGGATTTACCAAATCCTAATTGACCGCCCCCGCCTTGTTGCTTCATTTTCCAGACAATGAAGCCGATAATCAGGATCATTGGTGCCAAACTCATCAAGAGCGAGACGGCAATTTGACCGCCACTGGCTTCGGGCGGTGGTGGTGTGGCTATTTGCGTAAATGGCACACCGGCTTTTTGCAGGCGGTTAATAAGGCCGGGGTCATCCATTGCAGTCATTTTAGAGGTTCTGCCGTTATTCAGTGTAACGCTTATAACTTTGTCAGCCCCTTGATTTTGAATGATGACTTGCGAAACATTGCCTTTTTCAAGCTGGAACAGAAAATCGCTGTATTGCATGCCGGATGCAGAGGCCGGAAGCGTGACGTTGGGGATGTCAGTTTGAAGGTCAGGCTCACCGTCCGGATTGGTGTTGTTGTCATTAGCGCCGGAATAGATGTTGAAGGCCATATACAGCGCGGCGCCTACGAGAAGAGCTTTCCCGAATCCATTCTTCTTGGGCGGATCCTCATTAGAGTTTTTTTGGTCATCCTGATTGTTAGAATCCTGCTTCGGCACTATAAAACGCTCCCTTAACCCTTGTTCCTGATAATTATTTTTATTGTTATTTTTTTATAAGCTATAATTTTTATTACTTTTTATTGAAAGCTGTCAAGTTTTGCTGATAATGTTATATGCAATTTCGTTCCGGAAATTTTTTCTTTGGGGTCATACACATGTCATTATTCATCCATCATAAATTCAAAATCGGGCTGGCGCTGGTTCTCATCGCTGTTATGGCGGGGGGCATCCTGATAAAAGGGCACCCTGTTGCCAGTCAGGACGAAGCGCCTGCCTCACCATGGTCTGTGCGCTGTAGTGAAGGCGAGGACAAGAGCTGCGAAATATTCCAGCGTCTGGTTGTAAAAGAAACAGGGCAAAGGGTTGCCGAGTTTGCCATTGGTTTTCCTGATGGTAAAAAGGAAGCCAGAGGCGTTGTTATTTTGCCGCTTGGTATATTATTGCCAGAGGGCGCGCGGATGCAGATTGATGACGGGCAGCCCTTTAAATTTAAGGTGCGCTATTGTACCCAGCAAGGGTGCTTTGCCTTTTTGAACCTGAACAAGGAGCTTTTGGGTAAATTGCGTAAGGGCGATGCCGCAACCGTTATATTTAAAAACCTGGAAGGTCAGGATTTGAGTGTTGGTATGTCGCTGTTCGGCTTTACAAAATCTCTAAAAGAGCTTTCCTGAGGTTAATTTCCCCTTTTTTAATAATTGACATGGAGCTTTAAAGTGTTCCATAAAGCTCTTGGCTTGCGAAAATATTACATAAGGGGTTCTGGGCTATGTCTATAGGCAAAAAGTTGGGTGATTTGGCCGTGATGGCGACGGCAATTTTCGCTTTCGGTTTTTCTGGCGGTGATGCTGCGGCACAAGGCATGAAAAACTTCGGGGGCGGTGAAAGGAAACCGGCTGCGCGTTGTTATATAGAAGTTACAAAAAACGGTAAACCTGTTGGTATTGTGCTTGACCTACACCGTAGAGATGGTGGCGTTATCATGCCGGGTAACAGTGGTCGACGGGGGTATGGTGGAAATACGGCAAGTGACGCTGCTATTAAAGGAACCACAGATAGTACCGGTATAAAAATCGCGGCGATCAGCGATCAGCCCATCAATGACTCGAAAGACTGGGATACAGTTAAAATATTTCATTGTGTACCGAATGTATCTCCTGAGTACGATATTTTGAAACAAAGCTTTCAAGGCGCCACTTTTGTTGCCGACCCTGATACGGGGAGAACTCTTGAGCGTGAGATAAAGGATCTTAGTCCTCAATATGAAGCGGACATTGCAATCTGGCAAAGCCTTTACCCTTACTCTCTGCCGCAACGGCAACCGAAATAAAGAAATTTTAGAAAACCATTAAATTAAGGGAGTTATGAATATGTTTGTAAGCAAAAAAATAGGTAGTCTGGCCGTGATGGCGACGGCGCTTTTCACTTTTGGTTTTTCCGGTGATGTGGCTGCGCAAGGCAAGCATTTTGAAGGCCATGAAAAGAAATCGGCGGCGCGGTGCTATATACCGGTGACGCAAAATGGCGAAGAAATAGGTGTTGTGCTGGATCGCCATAGTAAGGGCGGCGCTATTATGCCGGGAGCCAGTGGTCGTCACGGTTACAATGGTGGTACGGCACAAGAAGCCGCGGTTGATGCAACTGAAGACTGGACGGGCGTGAAAATCGGAGCGGTCAGTGAAAACCCTATCTATCAAGACAGATTTGTTAAAATATTTAATTGCACGCCGGCAGACTCTTCTGAATATGATGTTCTGAAGAAAAGCTTTAAAATGAAGGGTGTTTTTGTTGCTAACCCTGATACAGGACAGGCTCCCGATGGCCAGAAAGTGGATATTACGCCGCGTTATGATGGAGATGACAAAGCGTGGAAGAGTCTCTTCCCGCAGCCAAAATAATCAGGTGACTAAAAGCCCGGCCTCGGCCATTATCTTTAAATTGCTTTCGATGACGGATTTTAGTGTTTCGTGCAGAAGGTCGGCCTTTATGGGCTGGCCTTTTGCCGTTTTCAGGGAAATGTCCCCGTTTTTAACATGGTCCGCCATCTTTGCCGCGAGGTCGTCTGCCGTGCGTGTGCCGTCAGCATAAAGGGTCAGCAAGTTTAGCAGCAACGTCGTTTTAATGCTCTCCCGGTGTATCGTGGTCACCATCGGCGTTTCCCTGTTGCGCAGTATCTGTTGCTGCGCGAGCGGCCATGATTTTGGTTTTTCACTGACATTAACGGGAACAGGGGGCGGAACATCAACTGTCTTCACAGACCTTGTCGCCTTGTTTCCCTCCGGCGTTACGATCGACAAATGAAAGCGACGATTGGTCAGAAAATCGTAATATTGTTCACGATCTACTACGTTATCTATGGTTTTGAGAAAGCCTTGCGCCTCCTTATCAAGCGCAACTTTTCCCTGCACAGCATCGCCAACATAATCAAGCCCGTGCTTTTGCGCCATGTCCGCAAAATCTTTCAGGTAAAACGCGGCGTTCTCCGCTGCAAGCTGGTCATGGTACAAATAAGTATCGGACAGCCCCGAAAGCACTTTGGCTTCGTCTTGTAGAAAAGCCTTATAGGCCTTGCGAAAGGGCGTGTCTTCATAACTGTGCGCGGCCAGAAAGTCATAAAATTCTCGCGCCGGTGCTATTTTGTCTCCTGTGGTGCATGCTCTTGTATGAAAGCGCATGGCATCGCGTAGGGCGTTGTCAAAGTGCCAGCCGGGCAGGGCGTTATAGCTGATAACCGCCAGTCCGTTCGGGGTGAGAAGATCACGGCAGAGTTCCAGGATTTTCAAGCGGACGTCTTGCGGTACCCACGAAAAAACACCATGACACAGAATATAATCAAAGCTACCGAAGTCCTTGTTTATGTTTGTAATATCATCACATTGAAAATCTATATTGTCGATTTTTAGCGCGGCCGCCAGCTCCTGCGCTTCATCGATCTGCTGTTCCGACAGATCAATACCAATGCATGCAGCCCCCGGAAAGGCAAGCGCATAGGGAATAAGGTTGCCACCCAACCCGCACCCAAGCTCCAAAATACGCGCCGTATCGTATTTTACGGCGCTAAAATCATTGCTCTGCGCTACATTATATAGAGCATCAGGGTGGCTGTGTTTACAGCACGCACTTTCATAAGGCAGTGCGTCATAGCTGAATATCTCTTCGGTGCTTTGTTTCGCAGTTTTGTTCATCCGGTATCATTCCAATTTAAATCACAGGCCGCAACCCCTCTCCCTGAGGGAGGGTGAGGGGTTACGATACGAATTTATAATCCCACGTGCAAACCATATAAAAAGCAAAACCGTTACATTTTTGCAACAGTCACATTCTTTTTATGTATTTTTTGAAATTTACCCTTGGTTGCGATTCAAAGCGCTGGTAAAACATTAAGGTCTTTTTGGTTCAGCTAGCCGGAAAGGCGCTCTAATAGCTACTCAATGAAATTCAAAGAGATTCAATGCGCAAGAATTCGAGAATTATTACCTAGGTTTGTCCATTCCGTGCCAATGACAGCGCGGCGTGGATTTTGTCATTTAACTAATTTAACTAATTGCTTGGTGTTTAATAAAGGAGAAAAACTATGAAGATCAATCTTAAAAAAGTACTACTCGCCGGTACAGCGATTGTCGCTGTGAGTGGCTTTACGGCAACGGCTGCGCAAGCGCAGACAGCTACACTTGTAGGGCCCACATCATGGGCTAGCGGTGTTGCTGGCGCGGTTGACGGTGATGGTACAACAGCGTCTGCTGGCCACGATGCCGTTATGACGACCTTTGCTCTGACTGTTTCAAACGATACCGTCAACGATGATGGTAGTGTTGATACTGACACTTTTGCACTTGGCGCGGTAACCTCAACAACTGGTAACATTATCATTACTGACGATGCTGCTGGTGGTGCTGCCCTTGCCGTTACGCTTGGTTCTTTTACTTCAACAGGAACCGGTGACTTTAGTGTTTTGGCTGCGGACGCTGCGGTAGGTAATGTTACAACAACCGTCACCGGTGCTTTGAATACTGGTGGTGCTTTAGCTGTTGTTAATACAGAGGGTGCAGCTCAGGCTGATCTTCTTACGCTGAATGTTGGCGGTGCATTGGATGTTACTGGCTTAACAACAATAACTGCTGCTGTCGGTGCCGGTGCTACGGCTGCTGTGGATGTGGAGGGTAATGCAACATTTACCGGTCTTGTGACGCTGCAAGGTGGTGCGGGCGCTGGTTCTGATGCCTCGTTAAATCTTGCGGGCGCGACTAACACCTTTACAGGTGGCTTGGTGCTGGCTGATGGCGTTGCTGGCGTGTCAGACTTTATCCTTGATGGTGCTGTTGCGCAGACTGTTGCGGGTGCTATTGATGGTGGCGGTGCTGCTGAGGGTGCTATTCAGGTGGATAATGCAGCAGGCGTTACCTTTACTGGCATTATTGGTGCGACAACGCTTGATGACATTACTATCGCGGCCACAGTTGATGGTACAGATTCTGCTGCTACATTCCAGGCCGCTGTTTCTACCGCTAACGGTATTATTCTTGGTAATGGTACAGGTACGGATACTAACACAGTGACATTCGATGGTACTACTGCTGGCTTTGCGGTGACCGGTATCGTCGATGGTACGGCAGGTGATACGGACGATGTTATTGTGTCGGGTACTAATATTATCACTCAGGCTACGGCTTGGGGTGGTGCTGGTGGTGCCACGATACTTGATAGTTTGACCGTTACTGGCACAGGTACAACACTTGATTCCGATGCGGCTATTGATGCAACAACACTAACAATTGCTACTGGTGCGATATTGGATCAGGGCGCAGGCCTTATTACGGCGGCTGTTGCTAACTCCGGTACAATTCAGTTCACAGCGGGTGGTGATATTACTGGTGACATCACCGGTGCTGCCGGTGCTTTGGATGTTGATGCCGATACAGATATTACCGGTTCTATAACGCAGGCATCAGCTGATGTTGCCACAGGCGTTACATTGCTGGTTGTCGGTGCTGCTGAAGCGATTGATATTGATACAGTCACTCTGAACGGTGCTGCTGGTACTTTGGAATTCACAGCGGGTACCAGTTTGACTGCGAATGTTTATGGTGCGGCAACGGGCAATGGGATAGTGAATATTCTTGACGCCGCTGCAACAACCGCGATTGTTGGCGATCTTGGTCAGTCCGGTACGACATTGGCTCAGTTTGACATTGATGCTCTTGGCGGTGGTGCTGGTGCGATCGTGACGACAACAGGTAATTTGTATGTTGATGCCATAACGGCAGATGATGCAGCCACGCTGAGCTTTGTCGGTACGTCGGCACAGACTGTGTCTGGTACGATCACTGATGGTATTTTGAATGTTGGTACAGGTGCTACGGCAACTGATGTCACGTTTGAGGGCGTTATCGCTTCTATGGTGACAGCTACTGTTGGTGCGGGTGCCTCGGCTACCTTTGACGCTGCGGCTACTTTCACGGGCGCTCTGACCAATGATGGTACATTGCAGGTTAATTCTGGTAATGTTTTGACTGTCGTCGGTTATGCTGCCGGTGCCGGTGCTGGTACATATGTACTTGGTGTTGACCGTACAGGGCTTGCTGCTGCGGCTCCAACAGTTGTTGGTACGAATAGTGCCCAGATTACCGACCTAGGTGCCGTTGATATCAGTGCTGATACCTTGCAGATCAATGTTGAGGGCGGTACTCTGATCGCTGAGACATATGTTGACTTTATAACAGGTGTTACTGTTATTCCGACTATCGTTGATACGGTTCTGTATGACTTCACAGGAGCTATTGTTGGTGGTGACCTTGACGTTACTGTTGTTGTTAACTCTCTGGCGTCTCTTTCTTCGACAGCCAGTGGCGCTGTTGCTGCGGACATCATTCTGAATGATGCCACTTTGGCGGCCTCTGTGGATGCCGACGTCATTGCTTTGCGGACTTCTATCCAGAATGCAACGACTGATGCCGCATTTAACGATGCGGTTGAGCAGGCGATGCCAACAGTTGACGGTAGTAGCTTTGCTGCGGCCGCGAATGTTGCGAATACATCGTTCAGCATCATGGGTGATCGTCTGGCTTCGTTGCGTACCGGTGAAACTGTTACGGGTATGACAACCGGTAACATGTCTCAAGGACTGCGGGCCTGGTCTCAGGTCTTTGGTGCTACGGGTGAGCAAGATCGTCGCGATGGCGTTGATGGTTACGACTTTGATACTTATGGCGTTGCCGTTGGTATTGATAGCGAAAACGTCTTCGAAGACACGGTTATGGGGATTGCATTCAGCTATGCTGATACAGACGCTGACTCTGATAACGGTGCCCGGACAAACACGGAAGTTGATAGTTACCAGTTCACATTGTATGGCGATCATGACTTTGAAAACCGTATTTACCTGAACGGTATGGCTTCTTACACTCTTAACGAAACCGATACATCTCGTACGGTTGCGGGCGCGACTGCCAAGGGTGACTTTGATGCCGATCAGTACACATTCCGTGCCGAAGTTGGCCGCGATTATGAGTACGATACAGCAACTTTGACACCTCATGTTCTGGGTCACTACACGCACTACAGTGCTGACAGTTACACAGAAACAGGTGCCGGTGGTGCCGGTCTGGTAGTTAGCCCTGATGACATGGACATCTTCGAAATTGGTGTTGGTGTTGATGCAAGCTGGTTGTTCCAGAATGCTGATGGTTCTCACTTCTCTCCAGAATTGAGCATTGGATACCGTTATGACTTTGCTGATGACAAAGTTGAAGCGAGCTCCACGTTCGTTGGTGGTGGTGCGGCCTTTAAAACCGAAGGTGCGGATGCGCAACAAAGCACGTTTGAACTTGGTGCCGGCTTTACTTACTACAGCACGGATAACTGGGAACTTTCTGCTGAATATGACTTTGAGCACAAAGAAGACTTTGATTCTCATGCTGGTCTGTTCCGCGCCGCTTACCGTTTCTAGGTTGACGGTTTAACGTAGAGCTTAAACAGAATTACAAAAGCCCCGGTTAGTCCGGGGCTTTTTTTGTGGTCACGCTGTAGTAGATAATTCGCCTCTCCGTCATTCCACGGCTTGTCCGGGGAATCCATTTCGCCGTTTTGTGCAGGTCATAAAATGGACCACCAGCATAAAGCGGGTGATGACGACGAGGGTGCGATTATTAGATTTGTTACTCGCTCAGGCAATCCAGCGGCGCAGCCAGCAGTTCCGGCCAGACATTGACCCAGCCGGTTTCATGGTTAACTTTACTGACCATGCTGGAGCGCATGCAGCTTGAAGCCCCTGCGGCCCTGCGGAAGCTGTCATAGACAGCAGGCGTTACCACCTCGTCCCACTCACCGATAAAGTGATGCTGTGGTACATCTGAAATTGATGCCGCAACGCCTACGGGATTAAGCGAGCGCGGCATTTGTGATACGCCATGTATCCTGTTCAGCGTCTCGTGATCTATATTGCCGGCAACAGTGCGCAATGTAGCCACATCGCTCCGTTCTGCTGTTAACAGCGCGGCAACCGCGCCGCCGCCGGAAAAGCCGACAAGGTTGAATTCTGTAATACCGTATTTATGTTTGATATTATCCAGCGCGGCATCCATGGAGTTTATAACGTCCGGCGCAAAGCGGTCTGACGTCCAGTATTTTGGATCACACGGGCCGGCTTCTATCATTTTGCTGTATTGGCAGGGACGCGCCATATATATCACGTTATGGCTGCTGTCATGTGATGCCAGATGCAGAGACACCGGGTTTTTAGGCGTCGGGTCGAGCGAAGGCCTGCGCTTGCTAATCCATGCGACGCCATCTCCCTCGATATAAACCGTGGCCGCACTTCCTTTTTGATGAATGCGCTCATAGACCGTTAACATAAAAGGTGCCGCCGGTATTTCTCTGTGCAGCATAAAGGACGGTGTGGCGATGCGCTTGACCGTTTCAAGCCGCATTTCCCCTACGTCCAGATAACATGCGCTAAGGCCAAGACCTGCAACCAGAACGGCGGCGGAGCAAAAAGTACGTAAATTTTTGAAATCTGTCATAACGAACCTGAATTTGTTCAAAGAATCTTTATTCCTTACATTTTTAGCATAATTTAAGGTCAAAACCTAAGGCTTATCAATCTGGCCGCCAGCCAAAAAACCACTCTTTCATACTTACAATCTCAGCTTCATGGCCATTATCATGAAACCAGCTGTCCACAGCATAACGCTCCCCTGTTTTTATCTCAGAAATAACGGCGGTCTGGTGCGGTCCCAGAGCGCGGCTAAAGGGCGGAACACGAGCGCTGGGCGTGCCGATGCTATGAAAATGGAGCAATTCTTTGTCTTTTAACAGGGATAAATAAATAGTGGTGTTGATACTTTCGTCGACGCAATCATGCTGGTAATCGCCAAGCTTCACATAGGTTCCGGCGATGTCGGCTTTTGTGCCTGTATAAGCCCCGATCTTTTGTTCCATAACGCCTATGACTTCGGCTATTTTTTGCCGCTCTTCTGCGGCGTCTTTTACGGGGGTCATAAGATTTCCCAGATCAACCCAGTCCGCAGTGGATAGGCTGGTCTGATCCACAATCCGGCAGCCATAGCCGCGGCAATGCTCAAAATTTTCCGGCGATAAGGCCGTGACACCTTTTTTGGCCAGATATATTTTATAATCGTTGCCGGGGGCCGCGCATGAGGTGAGAAGCAGGATTAAAAACAAAGAGCGTATCAATCATTGATCTCCACGATAATCGGTGTGTGGTCGGAAGCTTTGTCCAGCCCGCGCGGTTCCGCGTCAATGTGGCACGAAACAAGCCGGTCTACGACTGAGGGTGATAGAAGAAAATGGTCGATTCTTATCCCGTTATTTTTAGGCCATGCGCCGCGCTGGTAGTCCCAGAAGCTATATTGCTGTGTTTGCCCGTTACCTACCCGGAAGGCGTCAGTATAGCCCAAATTAAGCATCGCTCTTAATTTTTGACGGCTTTCCAACCGAAAGAGAGCATCATTTTTCCAGCCTTCGGGGTCGTAACAATCCTTTGCTTCGGGGATGATATTAAAATCACCGCCGATTACAGTGGGAGTTCCTTCTTGTCGTAGTACTGTAAGACGCTCTTTTAAACGCTCCAACCATGCCAGTTTATAGGGGTATTTCTCACTGTCCACAGGGTTACCGTTCGGAGCGTAAATACCAATAGTCCGTAAATTGTTAATTGTCGCTTCTATATAACGCGCTTGCTCGTCCGTTTCATCGCCGGGCAAGGCTTTTAGCTCTACATGAATAGGGTGCCGGGAGAGCATGGCCACGCCGTTATAGGCTTTTTGCGGTACAGCAGCACTTTCATAGCCAATGGTTTTGAGTTCATCTGCCGGGAATTCCAGCCCTTTGAGCTCCTGAATCATTAAAACATCCGGCTGGTTTTTCTCCAGCCAGTTTTTAACGTGCTCAAGGCGCGCCTTGATAGAGTTTACATTCCAGCTTGCTATCTTCATACGGGAGAGAATATCATTTTAAGAAGTGACTATAAACAGTTCTCTTTACAGGTTGTTTTCTTAGATATGCCATTAACCACTAAAACGTTGTCTGATCAGCAAGCAGCTTTACAAGGTGCAGAAAAACTATTTATGGCTCAGAATTTTTCTGAAGCAAAAGCGCTTTGTCACGTTGCATTGGAAGGGAACCCTGAAAATAGCGATGCTTTACGGCTTATGGGGGCCATCTTTGCGCAAACCGGAGATGCGCAGGGCGCTATAAATTTCCTTTCTAAAGCCTGTGAAATTCAGCCTAAAAATACTTTTTACAAGAAAACACTGGCGCGAACTTATATGGCTGCCGGGTATCCGGGTAAGGCCATGGCCGCGATTATGGCCGCGATTATTCTTGATCCGGAAGATGACCAGAACAAGAATCTCTTTCTTCGTTGGTTTAAAGTTAAATGCATTCCTTTATCCGGTGATTATAAAACGGTTAAAAAAGTGCTGGAAATATGTCTTCGGGATAATAGCCTTACGCGTAAATTTTTAATTTCTCCGTGGCTGTCGATTATTACGAAAGGAGACGATTACAGGATTCTTCGTGATATATCTAACTGTCCTTCCTATGAGGACTTTCTAAGTACAGTTAATGAAGGTGAGCTAAAGGATATTTTGAACGATTCTCTGCTTTTGGCCGGTTTACCTATTTTTTGTGTGGTTGACCCGGCCTTTGAAAAGGCGCTGACTTTTCTACGACGGTATTTTGGAGAGAGCAGAGGGGATAGCCCTCTTGATTTTATCGCAGCGCTGGGATTGCACTGCTTTCAGAATGAATATGTGTTTTTTCGGGAAGAAAGTGAAACGGCTCTCTGTGATACATTGAAAGACGCGCTTGTGTCTTGCGATCCAAGCAAGGAGCAAAGCAGAATTATGGTGGCGGTTTACGCCTGTTACAGGCCACTAAACACGCTAGCGAACGCTTCAAAAATTTGTGACGCGGCGTCAGATTCTGATAGCGTCTATTTTAAAGATCTTGTGCGGCAACAAATCGAAAACCCGTTAACGGAAAATAAAATTAAAAACGATATTCCGGTTTTGACAAAGATAAGCGATGACGTGTCCAAAGCTGTGCAGGAACAATATGAAGAAAATCCTTATCCGCGCTGGCATTCGCGGCGCAGGCCTGCCTCCCATAATTTAGAGGAGCATAAGGGCGAAGGGAAAACAATTTTGAATGCAGGCTGCGGCACGGGGCAGTCTCCGATTAGTACCGCAACAGCTTATCCGGGCGCGGCCATTACGGCTGTTGATTTAAGTCTTTCAAGTCTGGCTTATGCGGTGCGGCAAGCGAAAGAGATGGAGCTAAAAAATATCGATTTTGCGCAAGCAGATATTCTTGAGATGGGTGCGTGGAAAGAAAAATTTGATATTATTACAAGCGGCGGGGTGCTGCATCATATGAAAGACCCTTTGGAAGGCTGGCGTGTGTTGGCCACGCGATTAAAATCGGACGGCGCAATGCAGCTTGGTTTATATAGCGAGTTAGGACGGAAGACCCAAATAGCAGGACAGGAATGGATTAAGGCGCATGATATTCCGGCAACATCTGAAGGTATTCGTTCCTTTCGCAAGTATATTTTTGAATGTGCTTTATCTGATCCGATGAAGGCACTTGTAAAGGCGTATGATTTTTACTCTCTTTCTAATTGCCGTGACCTTGTGTTCCATGTCATGGAACATCGGTTTTCCTGTCTTGACCTTGCCGCCATGATGAAAAAGCTGGAACTGAAATTTTTAGGCTTTGATAATATGTTGCCTTCGATTAGGCAGCAATATCAGGTAATGTTTCCTGATGATCCGGCGATGACGAATTTAAAAAATTGGGATAAATTTGAGAAGAAAAATCCACAGACTTTTGCGAGTATGTATAAATTCTGGTGTTGCCGGGAGAATGAACGCCCGGCAAATGATTTGCCGGGCTGGTTCAATATAACGTCTTAGCGGTTTAAAATGTCGTCCCGTGTGGAACCGACGATGGCCATAACCTCACCGGTCAGGTCGGCAGGTACGCCCATCTCATCCAGTGTGTTTTGTAAGTTTTCGGCAACGGCGTCAAAATGCGAGTCATTAAGGCCCTTTTCTTCGACAAGCTTTTTGTGAGAGTCACGCATGGACAGCCCGGAGTAATTCGGAGCGCCGCCAAAAGCATAAGTCATAAAGGCTTTTTGTTTGGCGCGTTGACGGGTCATATCGACCCCATCAAAGAAAAAGTTGATGCGGTCATCGGCCATAACTTTTTCATAGAATAATTCAACGGCAGCATTAACGGCATCCTTGCCGCCCAGCTTTTCAAACAATGTTTGTTCTGCAGGTTCATTCATGATTTCTTCCTTTGGTGATATTTTGAAGTTGGGTAAATGTACCCTGTTTTGATGGTTGAGGGAATGATAATATACAGTAGTATATTAGGATTAAATCATTTTATTAGGATCAATGGCAAAAGAAGCCTGACAGCCGCAACTCGACTCGGCGTTGGGGTTATCAATAACAAACATCGCGCTCATTAGATCGTCCTGAAATTTGACAACGGAGTCTTTTAAGTACCCGGCTGAAATTTCATCAATGACAACGGCATCATGAAAGACAATATCATCATCATTGATTGTTTCTTCGGCCCCCATTTTATACTGAAAGCCGGAACAGCCGCCGCCTTCAACGGCAACGCGTAGGAGAGCCCTTCCGCTGAATTCACCGGATTTGGCGTCGCGTAGCGCCTCTATGCGCTTGATCGCGCTATCATCAATGGTTATGCCGTAAGTTTCGCTCATGCTCTATTATATAGTTTGAGGTGAAGAAAATTCAAGTCATCCAGTAATTGCACAAATAACATAATCGCGCTAGTCTGCCCCTATGAGCAATTTAGCAGAAGACCAATCATCTTATAATTATTGCGCCTTGCCGCTGGCGGTTTATGCCTGCCGCCCGGACCATAGCGCCGGACGTATTTTCGAGGAGCCGGAGAGCAAGTATCGCACCTGTTTTCAGCGCGACCGTGACCGGATTATCCATTCCGGCGCTTTTCGGCGTTTAAAGTATAAAACGCAAGTTTTTGTCTATCATCAGGGCGATCATTACAGAACGCGCCTGACCCATACGCTGGAAGTGGCGCAGGTGGCGCGTTCATTGGCGCGGGCGCTGATGGTGAATGAGGATCTCGCGGAAACCGTGGCTTTGGCGCATGACCTGGGGCATCCACCCTTTGCCCATGCCGGTGAAGAAATCCTCAATAAATGTATGAAGGATGTCGGCGGGTTCGATCATAACGACCAGTCTTTGCGGGTGTTAACCTCTTTGGAGCGTAAATATCCGAATTTTATCGGCCTGAATATGACATGGGAAACGCTGGAAGGTGTTGTGAAACATAACGGCCCGGTTGAAAATATGAATCCGGATTTACAGGTCGCCCTTGCCGGGTTGCAGGAGCAGACTGATTTACGGCTGGACACTTATGCATCGATAGAGGCACAGATCGCCGCGCTGGCAGATGATATTGCCTATAACAATCACGATGTTGAGGACGGGCTGCATGCTGGGTTGTTTAGTTTTGATGATATACGCGAGGTCACTCTGATTGATGAGGTCGTGAGTGCGGCAGAGAAGAAATACCCGGACATTACCTCGGAATTGCTGGTCTTCGAAATGATCCGTGAAACGATTGGCGCGATGGTGGAAGATGTTCTGGCCGAGACTGAAAAACGACTTAAAGATCTGCAGCCGCAAAGCCCTGAAGACATAAGGCTTGCGGGCCGGCAAATGGTCGCTTTTTCACCGGCTATGCTGAAAAAGGTCGATGAATTGCGGGCTTTCTTGTGGAGCCGTATGTATAAGCATTACGAGGTTTGCCGCACCATGTCCAAGGTCAGCCGTATCATTGAAGAGATTTATAGCGCTTTTATCAACGATAGTGAGTTGCTTCCCACGATTTGGCAGAAACGGCTGGAAGAGGAAGGCGCGGAAAGTGAACAAGCGTGCGCCCGCCTTGTCGCCGATTATATCGCCGGGATGACCGACCGCTACGCCGTGCGGGAGCATGAGCGCCTTTTTGATCCCCACTGGGATTTGCGGTGAATAATTAGCAAAGGTTTCTTGCCTTACGGCCCCCTTTTTCATAGGATGAGCCCATGCAAAATAAAGGTAAATTTAACGGCCCGGATATAGCGGGCGCGATAGGCTCCATATTTGGAGTGTTGGATCGTCGGGATAGGGTTTCGACGCGGCGCAGGCCTGTTTGGGCTGGCGCGATTGTTCTGTCTCTGGTGGCATTTTTGGGCAGCGTCTTATGGTACAGCTATCCTAATGAGGTGGAAAAACGTGAAATTATGGCGGTGCCGATTATTCGCGCTGACGCCGGGCCGATCAAGATCATGCCGAACGATCCCGGTGGTATGGATATTCCTTATCGTGATAGTACTGTTTTTGAGACTCTGCACGCCGGGCGTGATGATTTAAACAATATTGAAAACCTGCTTCCTGACCCGGAAGAACCTGTTTCCCGTGATCAGGTCTTTGCCGGACTGAGGACGGAGATCAAGGTCGAAGGCCGGGAGGTTTTTAAAGAGGATATCGCCGGGAATGTCGAAGAGCCCAAAGCGCGGAAAGAGCCTCAAAAAATTGTCGAGGATATTACTGAACCGGTTATTATCGCTAAAAATACTGTTAAGGTGACACCTGTGCCGCAGGAAAAACCTGTATCTAGCGTTGCTGAAAAAGTGAGTAGAACCGAGCCGGCTGCCGGTGTTCAGACCTATGAACGTAGCGGGTATGGCGGTTATTTCGTGCAACTTGCCAGTTTGCGCTCTGACGCAGCGGCGCAAACGGCCTGGAAAGATTTGCAGAAAAGCCTGTTTGTGCTGAAATCTCTGGATCATCGTATTAAACGGGCGGAGTTGGGAACGCGCGGCGTTTATTACAGGGTACAAGCCGGGCCTATGGACGAAGCCAGAGCGCGGGAAATTTGTGTGGCAGTGGAGGCGCAACGGCCGGGAGGCTGCCTTGTTGTCAAAAATTGAAGATAAAGAAAAGGCGCCCTTAGCCGCTATATTCGGCATTGAGGGGGAGGCTCTTACCCGCGAGGAAAAAGAGCTGTTCCAGCGTGTAAATCCGCTGGGTTTTATTCTTTTCACCAGAAATTGTAATAACCCTGAACAAACCAGAGCCTTGATTGCTTCTTTGCATGATTGTCTCGGGCGTGAGGCGCCAATCCTGATTGATCAGGAAGGCGGGCGTGTGCAGCGGCTTAAAGCGACTCACTGGAAAGACTACCCGCCAGCGCGTCAGTTCGGGGAGGCCTTTTTGCGCGATTTTTCCAAAGGGCGAGACTCCCTGAAAGAGTGCGCTGCTTCAATGGCATCTGACCTTGTCGATTTGGGCGTCAATGTTAATTGCGCGCCGGTGATGGATGTTCTTTATCAGGACACCCACGAAGCCATTGGCGACCGCGCTTTCGCTAAAGACCCGGAAATAGTCGCTGTGCTTGGGGCCGTTACCTGTGATGAATTTCTTAAGGCGGGCATTATCCCGGTTATGAAACATATGCCGGGGCAGGGGCGGGCGGCCTCTGATAGTCATAATGACCTGCCTGTTGTTAATGCAACAATAGAAGAAATGCGGCAAAGTGATTTTGTTCCCTTCAGGGAGCTCCAGACCAAGGCTTTCTCCGAGGCTGTCTGGGGCATGGTGTCTCATATTGTTTACAGGGATATTGATGCACGGGCACCGGCTTCCTGCTCCCGCCGTGTGGTATGGGACACAATTCGGAAAGATGTTGGGTTTGATGGTTTATTGCTCAGCGACGATATATGTATGGGGGCGCTGGAAACAATCGGTGATGTTGCCGCCCGCACTGACAAAGCGTTACGGGCCGGGTGCGATGTGGTTTTGCACTGCAATGGAGACTTGCCGGAAATGCAGAATGTGGCCGCTCGTGCACAAAAGATGACAAATGATGCGGTTATGCGCTATAACCGCTCGGTTTCGTGGGTTAACAGAAATTTTGAAAATGACTGACACTGAAATACAGTTTGAAGAAGATCCGCCGCGCCTTGTCCCTGAAGGGGACGGCCCTGCCGATGCTTTGCTGCTGGATATTGATGGTTTTGAAGGGCCGATTGATGTCTTGCTGCTGATGGCGCGTGACCAGAAGGTTGATCTGACTAAAATTTCGATCTTGCAGCTCGCACGGCAATATTTAAAATTTATTGATCGTGCCAAAGAGCTGCGGCTTGATCTGGCGGCTGAGTATCTGGTGATGGCGGCGTGGCTGGCTTATTTGAAGTCGCGTTTGTTGTTGCCTAGAGAAGAAGGTGAAGCGGGGCCGGATGCCGAAACAATGGCCGAAGCTTTACAATTCCAGTTACGCCGTTTAGAGGCGATGCAAAAGGCGGCGGAAGATTTGTTTGGTTTGCCGCAACTCGGACAGGATATCTTCCCGCGCGGTATGCCGGAAGGCCTAAAAACCGTGACGAACACAATTTACGATGTGTCCCTTTACGATCTTCTTAAATCCTATGGCGATATTGAGCGCCGCAAGGAATACAGCAATTACGAGCTGCCGACATTTAATTTGATGGGTATGGATGAGGCGATGACCCGCATGACAAAAATGCTGGGCAAGCTACCGGTCAAAGGGCCGTGGAGCGTCTGGACGACATTGCAAAGCTTTATGCCGGAGGGAATAAGGGACAAGCTGTTTGCCCGTTCGTCTCTGGCATCTTGCTTTACCGTGGGGCTGGAACTGGCCAAACAGGGCAAGGTCGAGATTAAACAGGACGGCTTGTTCCGTCCGATTTACTTGCGCGCCGCGACAGAAAAACTATATGAAGTGCCTGATGGAGTAAGTGAGGAAAATGATGACACAAGAGCAGATACAGGAACATAGCGAAGATTTGCCTGATAATGGCAGTGATGATCTTCGCGTGCTGGAAGCTATATTGTTCGCTTCGGCGGAACCGCTGTCAACCAACGCCATTCGGGAGCGGATGGGCGAGGACAAGGACATTGGCGGTTTGTTGATGACGCTTAAAGAGACTTATACGCAGCGCGGTGTGGAACTTGTCGAGATGGAGGGCGTTTGGGCGTTCCGTACGGCGCAAGACCTTGGCGAGTCGCTGCAGATGAAAAAAGAAGTGCAGCGCAAATTGTCTCGCGCCGCCATGGAAACGCTGACGATTATCGCGTATCATCAACCGGTGACACGGGCGGAAATTGAAAATATCCGTGGTGTGGCAACTCATAGAGGAACGCTCGATGTTTTGATGGAATGCGGCTGGGTCAAGCCGGGCCGTCGCCGCGAAACGCCGGGAAGGCCTCTGACATGGGTGAGTACCACGGCTTTTATGGATCATTTCGGTCTGGAGTCTATGAATGAATTGCCGGGGCTTGATGAACTCAAAGCCTCCGGTCTTTTGGATCGTCGTCCGGCGATTGATACTTTGCCGGGAACCGGTGATTTATTTGGGGACGATGATATTGAAGAATTGGAAGCTGCGGGTGACGCTGAATCGGAAGACGATTTTGAAGAAGAGGAAATTTAAATAATGGCACCAAGTATCTGGCAAATTTTAATTGTTATCGTTCTTGTCATGTTTTTATTTGGCAGGGGTAAAATATCCGGTGTCATGGAAGATCTGGCCAAGGGCATTAAGTCTTTCAAAAAAGGCATGAAGGATGAAGATGAGAGCAAGCCTCCGCCTGTCCTCGAAAGCAAAGAGGCCGAAGGCAAGAAGGAATAAGTCATGCTCGATTTTGGCTTGCCGGAATTATTGTTGATTATGGCGGTAGCTGTTCTGGTTATTGGGCCGAAAGAAATTCCTGAACTTATGCGCGGTCTGGGTCGTATTGTACGGCGGCTGCAATATATGAAATTCGCGTTATCGCAGCAATTTGATGATTTTATGAAAGACCATGATCTGGATGAATTGCGCAGTGGCGCAGAGATGCCTGTTATTGAGAAAGATAAAGATGTCAGCGGAGATGCAACAACAGACTGAAGAGTTTGAGCAAACGCGTAAGCCGTTAATTGATCATCTGATTGAATTGCGCAAGCGCCTTGTCTGGACATTGGCGGCAATGCTTGCGGGTACGGCGGTCTGTTTTTTCTTTGTTGAGGAAATTTACGGATTTCTTGTGCAGCCCCTTGCCAATGCTATGGGGGAGGGTAGTACAAACAGGCTGATCTATACGGGCCTAACCGAGGCGTTCTTTACCTATTTAAAAGTCGCGTTTTTCGCCGGGATATTTTTGACGTTCCCTTTGCTCGCTATTCAGCTCTGGCGCTTTATTGCGCCCGGCATGTATGGCAAGGAAAAGAACGCGTTCTTGCCGTTTTTAATCGCGACACCGATATTGTTTTTTCTCGGTGGTGCCTGTGTTTATTACGTACTGATGCCGGTGGCATGGCCGTTTTTCTTAAGTTTTCAGAGTATGGGCACGGACACAATTCTGCCAATTCAGCTTGAGGCGCGGGTGGGGGAGTATCTCGACCTTGTCATGGTGCTGATTTTTGCCTTTGGCCTGTGTTTTCAGCTTCCCGTTCTGTTAACGTTGCTGGGGAAAGCAGGCATGGTTACTGCTGACGGACTTGCCAAAAAGCGCAAATACGCCGTTATTGTTACCTTTATTGTCGCTGCATTCCTCACACCGCCGGATATTATCAGTCAGGTCTTGCTCGCGATCCCTGTTTTGGGGTTATATGAACTATCAATCATTCTGGTTCGCAACGTACAAAAAAATGTCACCACCACTTCAGCTTTATAAAGATAAAATAGACGAGGGAGAGTTGCAGCCTGATGAATATCAGGAAGCGGCGGCGCAGGAATTACGGCGGCTTTATGATGAGTTGACCGAAGCTAAAGGTGGCTTTTTAAAAAGAAAGAAAACCCCGAAGGGCATTTACCTCTGGGGCGGGGTAGGGCGCGGCAAGTCGATGCTCATGGATATGTTCTATGAGGCGCTACCGAATGATATGGCAAAACGTCGCGTTCATTTTCATGAATTTATGATTGAAACGCACGATTTCCTGCACAAAGCGCGCCAAGATAAAGAATCCGGTGCGGCCATTCTCAAATTTGCCAAAAAGATAAGCGACGAGGCCAAAATCCTGTGCTTTGACGAATTTCATGTCACTGATATTACTGACGCTATGATTTTAGGGCGGCTGTTTACCGCGCTATTTAAACGGGGCGTTGTCGTTGTTGCTACCAGCAACTGGGCGCCGGACAGTCTTTATGAAGGAGGGTTGCAGCGCGACCTGTTTTTACCCTTTATCGCTTTGGTAAAGGAAAAGCTGGAAGTCGTGGAGGTGAATGGTGATACGGATTACCGCCTGCAATGCTTAAGTGATAACGGGGTTTATTTTACGCCGTTGGGCGCGGCCGCAAAAAAACAGGCCGATAAAGTATTTTCGCAGTTAACGGATAATATGAAACCTTACGCGGAGACCTTAACGGTAAAAGGCCGGGATATAGAGGTGGACATTGTGGCCAAGGGCATTGCCCGCTTTAGCTTTGCTCAACTTTGCGAGCGCCCGATGGGGGCGGAGGATTATTTAACCATTGCCCAAAATTATCACACCATATTCCTTGAAAATGTACCGCGCCTTAAATATGATCGGCGTAATGAAGCAAAGCGCTTTATGACCTTGATAGATGCGCTTTATGAACGGCGCGTTAAGCTGGTTATGGTTGCCGATGTGCCGCCGGAGGAGCTTTATCTGGGGGATGATCACGGATTTGAGTTTCAGCGTACCGTTAGCCGTCTGATTGAAATGCAGGGTGAGGACTATTTGGGGGCAGGTCTTTAAAATTACCTTCACTTTTACAGCCAAGTCTCTATCTTCTATATGATGCTTAAAATTATAAAGAAAATCACAGGTCTGTTTTCTCCCGATCAAAAGAACGATCCGGAGCGCTATGACCGTGAGAAGGCGATTGCGCGGGGCGATGACCTTAAAGCCAAGGTCAGTCTGGCGGGCAATTCAAAAACGCATCAGGAGCTTTTATATTACCTCGCTGAGAAAGATGACGATCCGGCAGTTAGAAAAGCGCTTGCTAAAAACATGTCTACGCCTGTGCAGGCCAGCCCGATTTTGGCCGGGGATAGCAATGAAGTTGTGCGTATGGCTTTGGCCGAGCGGCTGATAAAATTACTGCCAGAGCTTAATCAGGAGAGCCATAGCCAGCTTTATGCTTTTGCTGTTGAGGCGCTGGGGACACTGGCGCTTGATGAGGTGTTGAAAATTCGCAAAGCTCTTTCCAGTGCGCTGCATGATTATGGTGAGGCGCCGCCCGACGTGGTCGGAAAACTGGCCCGCGATATTGAGCGTGAGGTGTCTGAGCCTATCCTTAAATTTTGTACGGCCCTTGGGGATGATGATTTGCTCGATATTCTAAAAACCCATCCGGCAGGGTGGGCGGTTGAGGCGATTGCCGGACGGAAGACAATAAGTGAGATAATTTCACAGGCCGTGATTGATACCAAAGACCGTCCCGCCGGCGCGGTGCTGATTGATAATAAAGGCGCTAAAATTAGTGAAAAAACGCTGGAAGAAATTATAGATCGCGCCAGAGATTACCCGGAATGGCAAACTCATTTGGCCGCGCGCGCAAATTTGCCGCCTAAAATGGCAAAAACTCTGGCAAAGTTCGCGGACCGTTCGGTGCAAAAACTTTTGCTCAATCGATCTGATTTTGATCCAAAGGTAGCGGAGGAAATTTCCGAGACTTTTAAACGCCGCCTTGATTTTGCCGGGGAAGCGGACAGGCAACAGGATATGCCGCCGTCGGAGCGTGTAAAAAAACTGGCGCGGGAAGACCGTCTTAACGAAGAGACAGTCGCCGATGCACTTGGTATGCGCGATCGGGAGTTTGTTTGTGCGGCGCTGGCACATATGGCGGGAACCGATCTGGAAACGGTGGAGAAAATATTTGATATGAAGGCTGCCAAGCCTATCGTGGCGCTAAGTTGGCGCGCTAAACTGACCATGCGTTTTGCTCTGCGTTTGGAAAAAGAGCTGGGCCATGTCCAGCCCAAAGAGTTGATTTACCCTCGCGATGGCACTGATTACCCCCTGACATACGATGAAATGCTTTGGCAGCTTGAATTTCTGGGTGTAGAAGCTGCTTAGCATTCCCCCTTGCCTCTGTTCCTTTAAGGCTGTATTTTTCTTGCTGATGTTATGAAATGAGTAAGAAAGGTTATTATCATGAAAGCTCCCGTCCATATTGCTGTTACTGGTGCTGCCGGTCAAATTGGTTATGCGCTGTTGTTTCGTATTGCTTCCGGCGAAATGCTGGGCAAGGACCAGCCGGTTATTCTCCATTTGCTGGAAATAACCCCGGCGCTGGGCGCGCTTGAAGGCGTTGTGATGGAGCTTAATGATTGCGCGTTTCCATTGTTGCAGGGCGTCGTTACAACAGACGATGTTAATGTCGCGTTTAAAGACGTTAGCTACGCTCTTTTGGTCGGTGCCATGCCGCGTAAAGATGGTATGGAGCGCAAGGATTTGCTTGAGGCCAATGGCGGTATTTTCGGGCCGCAGGGCCGCGCGCTGAATGATCACGCAAAGCGCGATGTTAAAGTTCTGGTTGTGGGCAATCCGGCGAATACGAATGCACTGATCGCGCAGCAGAATGCGCCTGACCTTGATCCGAATTGTTTTACGGCGATGGTACGGCTCGATCATAACCGTTCATTGAGTCAGCTTGCCGAAAAAACGGGCACGCATTCGACAGATGTGAAAAAGATGATTATTTGGGGCAATCATAGTTCAACCCAGTACCCTGACATTCATCACACAACGATTAAGGGAGAGGCGGCGCTTTCTAAAGTCGATCAGGATTGGTACGAAGGCACGTTTATTCCCGAGGTACAGCAGCGCGGCGCGGCCATCATCAAAGCGCGCGGTGCTTCGTCTGCGGCGAGCGCGGCGGGTGCGGCGATTGAACATATGCGTTCATGGGCGCTGGGCACCGAAGACGGTGACTGGGTTTCCATGGCAATTCCGTCTGACGGTTCTTACGGCATCGCGCCAGGCATTATCTACGGCTATCCCGTGACCTGTAAGGACGGAGCCTATAGCATCGTTCAGGGGCTGGAGATCAACGATTTCTCCCGTGCCCGCATGGATGCCACAGAGTCCGAACTCCGCGAAGAACGCGCGGCGGTTGAGGGTTTGTTTGCGGGAAGAAAAGCGGCTTAGGCTACGCCGTTAGGTACTAACGCTCATGGTTTTGTTGTTCGGATCATCCGGTGCTGGTGCTCCGGTGTTGTCGGGTGCAGGTTGCTGCACATCAAGCGCAACATTTCTCGGTTGTCCTGCGTGGGCGTGGGTTTCAGAGAGGCTATTCTCAAGTGGAATACCATTATTGTCGGCTGATGCCGCTGATGTTCCTGTCCTGCTTGTGTTGTGTATTTCGCTTGCAAAGCTATTTAATCCAGTGCTAGCCGTATCATTTATTTTTTGCATTGTGTTTTCTGCTGTTGTATGGGCTTGTGTTGCTTTCTGTAAGCTTTCTTCCGCCATTTTGATAGCGGTGGCATGATGATCGGCTGTATCAAAACCTAAAGCACTCTGTATTTCATGGAGAGCCTGATCCATGAAATCCCCTTTTATATCTTTTAGGTTTGTTTCGGCCTCGGCTGCTATTACGGCAGAGTTTTCAAGATTCTGTTTGGCCTCTATGGCTTGCTCGTTATTTTGTGCAGCAAATGCGTCTGGATGCTCTTCTAGTAGATGCATTTTTATATTACTACCATTTTCCTTGTCAAAAGTTTCTGCCTCATCAAGAATCTGTTGCGCATATTCCTGACGCTTTTCAAGTGGGAGGCTGTCGTCCTTCATTTTCGTTGCTAGACCCTGTATGTCTTTTCTTTTCACAAAGCTGTCAATATCAAGCGTTGTTTGAGCATGGTCTATTTTTTCTCTTAGTTCTATTACCTGGTTGTCTATTTCTGCGAGCTGGCTTTTTAGTTCTTCTGATCTTGTTCCATCTTTCTCCATAAGATCATGAAGTTCTTTCGATCTGCTTTCTAATTTTTCTAGTTTACTTTCTGTGTCTATTTTGTATTTTTCAACCATGTCTAGGGCGTCTTTACTAAGTCCGATACCATCCCATATCTCGTTGATGGTTGTATTCGCTGTAATAAACCTATCCTGAGTTTCTTGTGAAACTTTGTCTCCTGCGGGCTCTCCATTTATTATAATGGTATTTGTTCTATCCTCGTTTTTTTGAATTTCAATATTGGTATAGAGGCCGCCTCCTGTGTTTGTATCAAAAAATTCATCCAGAAGCTCTGTTCGGGATTCATGATACTCTTTAGAAGCTGGCCCTAGATTTTGAAATTTTTCTGCACGATCTTGTTCAATATTTTTAGTGATTTGGCTAAGAGAATCCACAGAGACCTTTACTCCTTCAATTTCTTCTTGCAGGCTGGATAATTCTTTTGTGTAACCTTCCATCCTTTTTTGAATGGCATCATATTCTGTTTGAATTGGTTCTCTTTTTATCTCTAGAGCAACAATCTCTTTTTCCCAGCCAACTATCTGCAGCTCAAGCTCTGCCCTTTCCTCATCGCTAAGGGTGTCGTGGTTTAGAATATTATCGGCAAAGTTATTGAGTGAGTTTGATAGATTACTCAACATCATTTCCGCCGCCATTTGTTTGGCAATTATGTTCCGTGGATCATCGTCTTTTTCGTCGCCTTTTCCGGCAAGGGTGCCGCGCTGGTCTTTTTCATCCAGATAGCGGTGAACTCTGAGAGCTTCCTGGCTTGTGGCTAACGCGGCAAAAGCATGTTTGTCATGATTAATGCTGTTGTCTTCTTCGGGGCTCTCTTTGTCTTCTCCATGATTAAAACGTTGTTGCTCTTTCAGCGTTTCAACAGCTTCATTTGTAATCTCGTTTGTAGTTTTATCTATGCTGCGCGCCACTTCATTAAGGGCTTCGTCATCATAGTTATCCTCTGTCATATTTTCAAAAAGCGCGGCGCCTTCATTAATTTTTGTTTGAAGTTGTTCCATGGCGTCCATGGGGCTCGTGTTTTGCGGCGCAGATGTATCAGGACTTATGTTCGGTTGGGCTGTTTTAATTTCAGGCGCTTCTTCATCAAGCGCTTCTCCATTGACCAGGTTTTGCAACCCTTCCGGCAATGTATTGAAAATTTTGCTTAGCTGTTTAATTTCCGCAGGGTTTAGAGGCGTGCCTGTAATATCACGCAGAACTTCATTGCTCTCTTTGTTTAAACTATCTGGAGAGCTCTTTTCGTATCCTGTTTGTTTATTTTCTACCAAACCGTAACACCCTGAAATTTTGTATATTACCTGTTTTTTCACACGCCTATATATATTTTACGAAATTTATTAACATAAAGTCAAAATTCAGAAGTTTTTTTTGTGAGGGTTTTGTATGTTGCCTTTGCAAGAAAGCCTGAAAATGCTACATAGAATAGCGTTCTTATGGTGCCATTTTGGTAGTAATCCGGCGGTAATTTCGAGTAACATACTGAAAATACGGAGTTTTTAATGAATATTCATGAATATCAGGCCAAAATCCTTCTTAAAAAATACGGCGTAGCTATCCCCGAAGGTCATGCGGCGATGAGTGTTGATGAGGCCGTTAAGGCCGCTGAGAGCCTTCCTGGGCCTCTTTACGTGGTCAAGGCGCAAATACATGCCGGAGGGCGCGGAGCGGGGCATTTCAAGGATGCTAGCGACGATAAAGGCGGGGTACGGCTCTGTAAAACAACCGATGAAGTGCGTATTGCGGCGGAAGCCATGATGAATCAGGTGCTTGTGACCAAACAAACCGGCCCTGATGGCAAGGAAGTACAGCGCCTTTATGTGACGGACGGTGTGGATATTTCAAAGGAATATTATTGTTCTGTGGTTCTTGACCGGGCAAGTTCCCGCGTGACCTTTATGGTGTCGACCGAAGGCGGTATGGATATTGAAGAAGTTGCAGAATCAAGTCCCGAGAAAATTCATAAAGTGTCCGTTGATCCGGCGACCGGTATCTTACCTTTTCATGCGCGTAAGCTGGCTTTCGCGCTGGGTCTGACTGGTGATTCAAACAAGAGCGCGGTGAAATTTTTCATGGCGCTTTATAAAGCTTTTGTCGAGCTTGATGCCTCGATTGTCGAGATTAATCCGATGATTGTCACTGAGGATGGCGGCGTGATGGCGCTGGACGCAAAAATGAATTTCGATGAAAGCGCGCTGTTCCGGCAAAAAGAAGTCGCTGATATGCGCGATGAAACCGAAGAAGATGAAAAAGAGCGTGAGGCGCATAAATACGATCTGTCTTACGTTGCGCTGGATGGAAATATTGGCTGTATGGTCAATGGGGCGGGGCTGGCTATGTCGACGATGGATATTATCAAACTCTACGGCGGCGAACCCGCAAACTTCCTTGATGTTGGTGGTGGCGCTGATAAAGAAAAAGTCACGGCGGCGTTCAAGCTCATTCTGTCTGACCCGAAAGTAAAGGGCGTTCTGGTTAATATCTTTGGCGGCATCATGAAGTGTGATGTTATCGCCGAGGGTGTTGTCGCGGCGGCGAAAGAAGTATCGCTGAGCGTTCCTCTGGTCGTGCGTCTTGAAGGCACCAATGTTGATAAGGGCAAAGAGATTATGGCGAATTCCGGTTTGCCAATCATTGCGGCGGATAACCTCGCCGATGCGGCGGAGAAGGTCGTTGAGGCTACGCAAAAAGCGGTGAAGGCGGCTTAGATCTAGATCGGTTTTATGGCAGGCGTTTTTTCTTCGTCCTTTACTTTATACGCAGCTTTTGTGATTTGCTTGTCGAGGTTCTTTATGGCTTCTGTGCTTTGCAGAGAAGTTAGAGGAATTGCGGGCACCTTTCTTTGTATAGCTTTATAAACGTCTCCAATCTTTTTTTCTTTCCAGCCCTCTTTTCTTATTGCGCGGTAAACATCGACGATTGATTTTTCTACGCCGCTTTCATCAAAGAAGATGCTCTTATGTTTTTTGGCGTCAACTTTGAAGTAACGACTCGGTTTGTGATCTCTACGCCCTCTGTTTTTTGCCAGCTTAATAAATTTTTCCGCTGCTTTTTTTGAACCTAACAGAGGGCTGATACGGGGCTTCAAGGAGCCTTTTATTTTGAAAAATAAAGATTCGTTGGCATCAACCAGACTTTTTAATTTATCGTAACCGCTGGCGGCTTGGTCATTGTAGCCGCCATGTTCTATGATTTTTATGAACTGGTTACCGCCATTTGGGCCGAGAAAATGTTTTATATAGATATATGTTCCGTTGGCTTTGACGTCAGGTAGGGTGGCTTTCAAGTGCTTCAGGTTTTCCAGTATGTATTTGGTTGTAAGGTACGCGTTTACAAAGAGGTCTTTCTTTCCTTTGAAAATTTGTGCGCTGATTTTTTCGGGGGCATAGTACTTGCCTTTGTGCTTACCAGTTTTGTACTTACCAATTTTATCGAGACGGTATTTTTTTTGCAGTTCTTCGGGCAATCCACTTTTATATTTATAAGCCAGTTCCAGATAAGTGCTATTTATAAGGTGGAACAAGCCTTCTGCGGTACTGGCTTTGCTGCTCATGTTTTTGCCCATGGAGCTTTCGGCGGCGGCAATTAGAATGCATACATTATAAAGATCGCGATGGCCGATTGATGCCAGCAAAATAGCCTTGTTAACTTCTGTGGGTATCGTGAATCTATATTTTTTCAAATATTTTTTGACTGCCGGTAATAGTAAGTCAGGCTCGCTTTTTACTTGCTGCTTTTTAAAGTCTTTGGAAATTTTTTTCGGTGGTTTTTTCGCGGTTATCTTAGGTGCTATTTTTGGTTCGGCCTTCTTCTTGTATTGAGAAGGTGCCTCTTCAACAAATGTCTCTTCGATTATATCTGGTTTTGATTCTTTAGTTTGTTCCTGAGAAAGGTGCTCTACTTCAAGAGTATGCTCGTTTTCTTTTTCAGCATTGAATGTAACCGTCAGGCTTTGCTTTGTTTTATTAAAAGCATCCAGCGCTGTATTCTTTGCATCAACTAGGGGGTCATGCGCAGCGAAGCCGCCAGCAAACGCAGCCAGCAGCGGCACCGCATATCTTGATACGTTCCAGGTCATAAGAAGTTTCTTCTTCCAACCGCCTGGAGCTGATTTACGTTTTTTCGCCATAACACTCCTCTATTTTCGGAAAATACACGAAAATCATTAGAAAAGGGTAAATTTTTTAGAAATTAGAAGCTTTGCTTCGGCCTTGAATATCCGGCGGTAATTGCCTAGAATCAAAAGCTGAGTTTAAACGCTAAGGGGTAAAATATGTCTGTTCTTGTTAATAAAGAAACTAAGGTTATTTGTCAGGGTGTTACCGGCGCGACGGGGACCTTTCATACGGAACAGGCGATTGCCTATGGCACTAACATGGTGGGCGGTGTAACCCCCGGCAAAGGCGGGCAGACGCATCTTGATATTCCTATTTTTGATACTGTGTCCGAAGCAAGGAACAAAACGGGCGCGAATGCCTCGGTTATTTATGTGCCGCCGCCTTTTGCCGGTGACGCTATTCTGGAAGCTGTGGATGCGGAAATTGAGCTGATTATTTGTATCACCGAAGGTATTCCGGTGATGGATATGGTCAAGGTGCGGCGCGCGATTGATGGTTCTAATTCACGTTTGATCGGGCCGAATTGCCCCGGCGTTATTACTCCGGATGAATGCAAGATTGGTATTATGCCCGGCCATATTCACCAGCGCGGCAAAGTCGGTATTGTGTCGCGTTCCGGTACATTGACTTATGAAGCTGTGGCGCAAACCACCGCGCCGGGGCTGGGCCAGTCAACATGTATCGGTATTGGCGGCGACCCGGTTAATGGCACGAACTTTATTGATTGTCTGGAACTGTTTTTGGATGACGATGAAACAGAAGCTATTTTGATGATCGGTGAAATTGGCGGTACGGCAGAAGAAGAAGCTGCTGAATTCTATAGAAATGCCAAAAATAAAAAACCAATTGCCGGGTTTATTGCGGGCGTTACAGCGCCGCCGGGGAAACGTATGGGGCATGCCGGGGCGATTATTTCCGGCGGGCAGGGTACGGCTGAATCTAAAATAAAAGCAATGCAAGATGCCGGTTTTGTTGTGTCTGATAGTCCAGCCGCCCTTGGTGAGGCTGTACAGCAGGCGATAGCCGCTTAAGAAGGAGGATGAGGTAATGTCAGCGCTTAGAAGTATGCAGCCGGAGGATATAGGGCTTTTGATTGGCCTTCCTTATCGCGTTGGGGTTTGGATGAGTCATTCTGATGACGAGGATGGTGAAGGCGATGATATTCGTGAAATGAAGGCCTTAGAACATATTATTAAATCCATTGCCCGTGTTCATGAGCAATCTGAATTTGTGCAGGAAGTGGCGCGGCTGACCTTAAGTAAAAAAGACAGGTGGCCGGTTTGGGCGGACCATTCTTTTGATATTCTGTCTGATTGTGAAAAGGCCGTTTCTGTCCTTAAAAGTAACGTCAATGACAATGACCTGAAGGATTACCGGAAGACGCTTATTAGTATTGCGGAGACTGTTGCGGCGGCTTATGGCGAGTTCGGCATGGGTGCCGGTGACGATGAGAATATTCTGAAGGGCTTTCTTGGCAAGGTTACAAGCAAGCTAAAAGGTGAAGCGCAGGCCGCCGATTTTATGAATATAAGCCCGGCTGAGGGTGAGGCTCTGGAACGTTTGAAGGCGGCGTTGCACTTTGATGACGATAAATGATTCCAATTGGTCACGATCCGGTCTAGAATGGACGGAGACGAAGAAAGGATCCCCTTTTGCCTTATCTTGAGAGTTTTACAGAAGAACAGCGCTCTTTGCTTGTGTCGCTTCCTTACCGGGCCGGTTTGTGGGTGAGTGAAAGCGATGAGGACGGCGGTGATGACGCTGATGAAGCTGAGATGCATGCGCTGGAATGCATTATTACGGGTTACTCCGAAGATTTCTTAAAGTCAGAATTTGTTGAAGAAGTAATGCTGGAAACGCTTGCTCATAAAGACAGATGGAAAGACTGGAGCGCCGGGCTGGATAATGTGCCCGAACAGTGCGCGCGGGCTGTTGATGCTTTGAATCAGCACATGGAGTCAAAAGAGGTGTTGTCCTTCAGGCAAACCTTGATGGATATTGCACGGGCCGTGGCCATGGCTTATCGCGAGTTTGATGAGGACGAAGCGTTGCCGGATAAAATAAAAAAATATTCCCGATATTATTGCGGTCGTTTTAGCGCTTATTTGAAAAAAGAGCAGCCTCCTACTTTGGATGAAGTATTGAATATTAGTAAGGCGGAGCAGGCGACGTTGGTGGCGCTTTCAAAGGCTCTACAACTTGATTTGGAAGGTAACCCCGTAGACGGCAGCGCGGCTGCGGCTTAGAAGAAGAGGACGATCGCTATGGCATTTCTGGAGCAGTTTTCTGATGAAGAGAGGGAGCTTCTTATCTCTCTTCCTTATCGCGCCGGTCTGTGGGTGAGTAGTGTGGATGATACCGGCGGTGCCAAGGCTGATTATGAAGAGCTCGATGAGCTTGAAAGCATTGTTGTTGAAAAAGCTAGCGGTATGTTTGAATCGGCGTTTGTGCATGAAGTCATGGCCGAAACCTGCACAAGGCAGCAGGACTGGAAAAAATGGGCGGAAGGGCTCGATGCTGTACCGAATGATTGCAAGAAGGCTATCGCTATTATTTCCGGTAAGCTGGCAGAAAAAGACATTGATGCTTTTAGGGCTAATGTGATGTCTATTAGCCTGAGCGTTGCGAAAGCTTTTCGCGAGTTTGATGATGGTGCATCAATGCCGGTTAAACTTTTCACGCAAATAAGATTGTTTTTGGAAGCCGTTATGCGCTTTTTAAAGAGAGATAAATCCTATGACACGGAGAGTGTTTTGAACATCAGTTATGAGGAAGATGTCGCGCTGTCTATGCTTTCCAAAGCATTGCATGATGTATGACAGGGAGTGACAGGCTCTGGTATGTAATCTTTCCAGATGCTCCCGCGAATGTTAATCTACAAATATTAAAAGAACGTAGCGCAACAACCTAAGAGATCCCTTAAAAGTATGACCCAAAAAAGTAATCTGAGTTTCCTCACTGGTGTTAATTCCGAATATATTTCTCATCTTTACAGCGAATATCTCGTAAATCCGGAGAAAATAGACCAAAGCTGGCGCAGCTTTTTTGGTGACCTTAATGATAATGAAGTCGGTGTCTTAAAAGAGCTTCACGGGGCGAGCTGGACGCCTGAAGAAAACCGTAAGGATGGGCGTGGTTTTAACAGCTTTGTCAAAGCAACCCATGCTGAAATGCCGGAAGTCGCGCCATCATCTGTTGCCGGAGCGCTGAGTGAAAGCGAGGTACGGCAAGCCACGCTTGATTCTATCAGAGGGTTACTCTTGATCCGGGCTTATCGTGTGCGTGGTCATATGATTGCTAATCTTGACCCGCTCGGCTTGAAAGAAACGGGGTATTACCCGGAGCTTGACCCGGCGCACTATGGTTTTACGGACGGTGATTATGATCGTCCTATATTTTTGAATAATGTGATGGGGCTGGATCATGCGACCTTGCGCGAAATTCTTGAAACCTTAAAAGAGACATATTGCGGCACTATCGGTGTTGAATTTATGCATATGACCGATCCGGACGAAAAAAGCTGGATACAGGAGCGTATTGAGGCCGCTCACAACCACACTGATTTTACCGTTAACGGCAAGCGCGCTATTTTGCAGCGCTTAACGGCTGCTGAAGGGTTTGAAACATTCCTGAACACAAAATACACAGGCACTAAGCGCTTTGGTCTTGATGGCGGCGAGTCTATTGTTCCGGCGATTGAACAAATTATGAAGCGCGGCGGGCAGCTTGGCCTGGAAGAAATTGTGCTGGGTATGGCCCATCGTGGCCGCCTGAATATTTTGACCAATGTCATGGGTAAATCTTTTACGGCTGTGTTTTCGGAGTTTCAGGGGAGCTCTTCCAACCCGGAAGATGTGCAAGGCTCAGGCGATGTGAAGTATCATCTTGGCACGTCCAGTGATCGTGATTTTGACGGTAATGTCATTCATTTGTCATTAACCGCCAATCCGTCTCACTTGGAAGCGGTGAACCCTGTCGTGATTGGTAAGGTGCGTGCCAAGCAGGTGCAGCGCGATGATTTTGATTCAGAGAAAGTAATGACGTTGCTGCTGCATGGGGACGCTGCGTTTGCAGGGCAGGGCCTTGTTGCTGAAACGCTTATGATCTCTGATCTCCCGGGGTATCGTGTTGGCGGTACAATTCATATTGTGCACAATAATCAAATCGGTTTTACAACAGCGCCGCAATTTTCTCGTTCAGGGCCGCATCCAACTGACGTTGCGAAAATGCTCTCGTCACCGATTTTTCATGTTAATGGCGATGACCCGGAAGCCGTTGTCCATGTATCGCGCATTGCGATTGAATATAGGCAGAAGTTTAAAAAAGATGTTGTGATCGACCTGGTTTGTTACCGCCGCCACGGTCACAATGAAGGCGATGAGCCGTCTTTTACCCAGCCGCTCATGTATAAAAAGATCAAAAACCACGAAACAACGCGGGCGCAATATGCGGCACAACTTGTTGGTGAAGGCGCTTTGTCCGAAAGTGAGGCACAGGAAATTCACGATGAATTCAATGCCTATATGGAAGAGGCCTTTGAGGCGACCAAAAGCTACAAGCCGAACAAAGCCGATTCCATGGATGGGGCATGGAGTGACATGTCTGAGGCCCACGGCGAAGAACGGCGCGGCGTTACGGCGATCGACGAGAAGCTGTTAAAGAAAATCGGCAAAGCTCTGACCAGTGTTCCAGAAAGTTTCAATATCAATTCTAAAATTGCGCGCCAGCTTAAAGCCAAAGAAAAAATGTTTTCTGGCGAGACCGGATTTGATTGGGGGACAGCGGAGGCTCTGGCCTTTGGTAGCTTGGTTGATGAAGGGTTTCCTGTGCGCTTGTCCGGGCAGGATGTTGGGCGCGGCACATTTTCGCAGCGTCATGCCGTTGTTCATGATCAGGAAAATGAAGATAAATATATAGCGCTTGATCATATTGATAAAAAACAGGCGCGGTTTGAGGTTCATAACAGCCCGCTTTCTGAAGCGGCCGTGCTTGGTTTTGAATATGGTTACACGCTCGCGGAGCCTAAAGCGCTTGTGCTTTGGGAAGGGCAGTTCGGTGATTTTGTCAACGGGGCGCAAGTGCTCATCGACCAGTTTATTTCGACCGGCGAGTCAAAGTGGCTGCGTATGTCCGGGCTTGTGATGCTTTTGCCGCACGGCTATGAAGGGCAGGGGCCGGAGCATAGCTCAGCAAGGCTGGAGCGGTTCTTGCAAAACTCGGCGGAAGACAATTGGCAGGTCTGCAACTGTACAACCCCTGCAAATTATTTCCATGTATTGCGGCGGCAGATGCACCGCGACTTCCGCAAGCCGCTGGTTATCATGACGCCGAAGTCGTTGCTGCGGCATAAACTTGCCGTGTCTCCAAAAGAAATGTTCACCGGGAAAAGCACCTTCCACCGTTTTTTGTGGGATGATGACCGTGATGATATGGCGCTTTCTAAAAAGGTCAAGCGGGTTATCTTGTGCTCCGGTAAAGTTTATTACGATTTGTATCAGGAACGTAAAGAGCGCGGTATTGATGATGTTGCCATCCTGCGGTTGGAGCAGCTTTATCCTTTCCCTACGAATGCGCTGGGTGAGGATTTAAAGCAGTTTGAAAATGCAGATATTGTCTGGTGCCAGGAAGAGCCGCGTAATATGGGGGCATGGTTCTTCGTCAATGAACGGATTGAAGAAGTGCTGACGCAAATTAAACACAAGGCAGGCCGCCCTAAATATGCCGGTCGCCCCGAAGCGTCTTCTCCCGCCACTGGCCTTATGAAACGTCATCTTCTTGAGCAAAAGCGGCTCCTTGATGAAGCGCTGAGCGTTTAAAATTATTGACATAAAGCAGAATATTTGCTATAAACTCCTGCGAATGCAAACAAGAGGAGAGCAGTTATGGCTAAAAAATATCAAGGGCAAATCCCGGAGAATACGCCTGAAGATCCGGAGCGCGATTATAGGACAGGACTGGGTACGGTCACCGAAGGACTCTATTCATGGGCGGCACGTCATGAGATTATGGCCTTGATGGGCGGACTTGCAGGCACTATAGGGACGACTAGTCTTTTAGGGGTATGGCTTGTTGCGGGAACTTCAGACCCAAAACTGGGGACAGTTGTGGCTGTAGCAACTTTGGGCCTTGGTTTTTACGGATTCTGTAAATTAACTTCACGTTTTCAGATTGCGGCAAGTCAGGCGGCCTTTAGAAAAACGGATAGCGAGGATCATTATTATAATCATGTCCTAACCCATGAAGCCGGCCATCTTGACCGCAAAGGTATGAGAATGCTTGATGAAAAGGGAACTGGCTCTGAAACTCGGGGGCAGGCACGCCGCTTGTTTGAAAAGGCCACGGAAATACGGTCACAGAGAGATTCAAGAGCACCAAATATTATACGTGACGACCCTGTTTATCCGAAGCTGGCACTGTCTGCATAGTCGGTCAGACATATAGAATTCAGTTGAGGGGGTCATGGCTAAGGTAAGAATGGATACGGCGCGCTACGTAAGAGCGAAGGAAGAGGAACAAATTGTTGAGCTTCCCGGCGCGGTATTGCGTGGTGATAATATCCATTATGATGACGCCAGCCATAAAGGTTTCCTGAAATGCCGTTTTTGTGCAGTGTCCGTTCATCATCATGCGGGCAGCAAGTCCATATGCGGTGATAACCTTGTCGGGCCGAGCGTGCATTTTCATACTAATCGCGGTCAGAAGCACGAAGAGAACTGTGAGTGGCCTGAACAGGTGCAATCCAAAAGTAATTCGGATAAATACGACGATTCCAGAGGTTATAAAATTCATTGGAACACGACCGGATTTTCAGCGCAGTTTAATAAAAAAGCGGGAGCGCCTTACACTCGGGGCAAAGACAAAAAAATTATAACAAACGATGATGATCTTGTAGGTAGGCGTCCGAAAAGCTTTGCTTTTGTTGGGGGCGTGGTTGATCTGATTAAGCAAGGGAACTTTGATAGACTCAATGATTCCGTTGTCATTCACCGGAACCATAAATTACCGTGGCAAGATTTTATGGTGCGTTATACCAATAAACCTAACGCTAAACATGACCGTTTTGTTAATCTGATGGAACGCTTGAAACTGAATGAAAAGCCGCAGCCTTGTCTGATGGAGTTTAATCTTAAATCAGGAAGCGGTGCTTTTTGTGCTAAATCGCTGGCTATTTTTCACAAGCGCGATGATAAGGGGCGCAGGCACTTTATTATCCCGCGCGCCTATCTTGATGGTGACAATGTTAAGCATGCGATGGTAGAGGCCGGGAAGTATCTCGTTTTGGGGTATGCGCGGCTTTCTACCGTCGTAAAACCGGACAGCGTACTGCATTTCATCAATATGAGCGTCACAGACCGTCAGCAGGTTCAAAAAACAGATGTGTCTGCCTTGGCACTTTCACCGCAGAAACCATAGTTGACCTCCGCGCCTGTTCAGGCCACATTATAGAGTGGCGTAAATAACTCATAATGATCAGGAAATCTCATGACTCAAATCGTTGTCCCGGCCCTTGGTGAATCTGTTTCCGAAGCAACTGTTGCGCAGTGGCTCAAGAAAGAAGGCGAGGCGGTGGCCGTGGACGAGCCTATTGTTGAGCTTGAAACGGACAAGGTCACTCTGGAGGTTAATGCGCCGGAGGCTGGTGTCATAAGCAAGATTGTTGCCGGGGAGGGCGATAACGTCGAAGTTGGCGCTCTTTTGGGAGAGATTGGTGAAGGCAGTGCTGCAAATGATGAAAAGCCTGTTGCCGCTGCTGCCCCGAAAAAAGAGAAAGTCGAAAAAGAAGCGCCTGCGGAAGAAGAGCAAAAATTAGCGCCTGCCGTGCGTAAGCTGGTGGACGAGCATAATATCGACCCGGCTAAAATCAAAGGTACGGGCAAAGATGGCCGCTTAACCAAAGGCGACGTCCTTGCTTTTGTTGAGGATGGCGGCAGAGCGGCGGAAGTTCCGGCAACGGAGGCCGTAAGTACTCACCCGGTTAAAGAAGAAGAGAAGGTTGAGCGCGCCACAGGCGAGCGTGAAGAACGCGTGCGTATGACAAGGCTGCGTCAGCGTATAGCGGAGCGCCTGAAAACCGCGCAGAATACGGCGGCGATCCTGACAACCTTTAACGAGGTCGATATGGGCGCGGTGATGGATTTGCGTAAGGACTATAAAGAAAAGTTTGAGAAGAAACACGGTATAAAGCTTGGTTTTATGTCGTTCTTCACCAAGGCGACCGTGAATGCGCTGAAAGAAATTCCGGCGGTGAATGCCGAGATTGATGGTGACGACCTTGTCTATAAAAACTATTACGACATTGGCATGGCTATGAGTACGCCGCAGGGGTTGATTGTACCTGTTATCAAAGATTGTGATACTAAATCCATGGCGCAAATTGAAAAAGCGATTGTCGAGATGGGAACCAAGGCGCGTGAAGGCAAGATCGAAATGGCCGACATGACTGGCGGTACGTTTACCATCACAAATGGCGGTATATTTGGCTCGATGCTGTCCACGCCGATCTTGAATACGCCGCAATCCGGCATTCTTGGTATGCATAATATTCAGCAGCGCGCGATGGTGATGCCGGACGGTTCCATTGAATCCCGTCCCATGATGTATATCGCGTTGTCCTACGATCACCGCGTCATTGATGGCCGTGAGGCGGTTACTTTCCTCGTGCGTATTAAGGAAGCGATTGAAGACCCGCAGCGTCTTTTGCTGGATATTTAAAGCTCATAAAAACTCAAAATCTCGGCCTTGCCAAGCGCGTCCATCGCCTTGAATGCCCAGTCATCACGTGCTTTTGTCATGTTGCGGATGGTGATGCTGCTAAGGTCAGCGCCCACTATATTTACTTGTTCGCGCGCGGTGGGGATTTGTGAACAAAACACTAGGCCATTTACAATGTGCAAGCCATTGCGCGGGGCAGCCATTAGTAACCTGTTTACCGGTTCCATCATGAAGCTATATTTGCTTTCCGGGTGTTCTATTTCTTCAATGTCTTTGTCGCTTGAATACCCCATGGCTGGATGTGATATGGCGGTGATGCCAAAGGCTCTTCT
Organism: Alphaproteobacteria bacterium; assembly: GCA_021775915.1. GTDB lineage: Bacteria > Pseudomonadota > Alphaproteobacteria > Micavibrionales > Micavibrionaceae > UM-FILTER-47-13. The sequence continues at coordinate 45,356 of JAJFGW010000001.1, forward strand.
GTTTTTGTCGCGGGCAAAAGCGACAGCCAGTTTACGGCCTTTGTTTTCCTGACTCTTTATGGCGATAAAATCTTTGAAAATGTTTTCGTCCGCCTCCGGTACGGCTTCTATTTCTACCGGGTTTTCATCATAAGGGTGGTAGGCCTCAGAAACCTCAAGGATGGGAATAAGTTTTTGTTCCTTGCGATGTAGTTCATAAACGCTGATCCCCGCTTTTTCGCAAATTTGCATCGACATTTTTTTAAACTGATGACCGCGCCGTTCTGCAAAATCCTTGGCAAAGCCTTTATGGTCGATATAGATCGTCTTTATGCCAGCTTCGGCAATGTTTTTGGCACAGTTCGGGCAAAAGGGATCGGTTATGCATAGGCTTGCATCTTTTGTGTAAGGGGCTTTGATAATACAGGCTGTTTCGGCGTGGATGGTGCCGCTGCTGTTGCCAATGCTTACTTCCGTGCCAATTTTATCTTCTATGGATGTTGGCCAATAATTGGTTTTTGAAATGCTGTAAGGGCGCTGCTGGTCTATGCCATATATGGTGGCAGCGACTTTGCTGGTCGGGTGCCTGCTGTCGTCGACAATATCGACGGCTTTTTGCATTTCATCGAAGGGGGAGACGTCCATACTTGCCAAAATATTGTTTTTTAAAACCATACTCTGTTATAAGCAATTTTGCGGCTTAAAGCGATACAGGAAAAGGATAAAACCATGCAGGACGATGCTTATTATATGAAACGTGCTTATGAGCAGGCACTCAAGAGTTACGAGGAGGGCGGTTGCCCGATTGGTTCGGTGCTGGTTGACGGTGAGGGAAACATAATCGGTGCCGGGCATAACATGCGCGTGCAGAGCGATAGCCCTATCCTGCATGGCGAAATGTCGGCCCTGACCAATGCCGGGCGGCAGAAAAGTTACCTAAAGACGACGCTTTATACGACATTGAGTCCCTGCATGATGTGCAGCGGAACAATCGTGCAATTCAAAATCCCCCGGGTTGTTGTCGGTGAAAACGATAATTTCGGCGGTAATGAAGACTTTCTGCGTGAGCGGGGCGTAGCAATCACGCTTCTTGATGACCCGTCATGCAAGGAACTGATGAGTAAATTCATTGCCGAAAAGCCGGAGCTCTGGAATGAGGATATTGCGGAGGAATAGCTTTATTGACATAACCTTTAATATTGCCTTATACTCGGTAATCTTATTATGGGGCGAAAATTGTGAACTACAGGTCTTTGACAGATATAAACATGACACAGGCGCAGATTGACGCAGATGCGGCGGCCATTGTGCGTAGTGCTGCCGGGGCCGTCGATTCTATTCTGGTGCGCCGGGAAAAGCTTGATTCTCAAGGGCTGTACGATACCCCGCTTGTTGTTCTTGCTGGTGAGCTTCATGCTATGCCTGCCCATAAGCTCCATCATATGAAGGTCTTAAAAGGGCTGGCGGATAGCGGCGAAAAAACAGTTCTTGGCTATGAAGAGGGGCACAATAATATCAGCCAGATATTTTTTGATGAGCAGAATCGTTGGCATGGGCCGGTTACGGCGCAAAATCTGCAGGCGCGCCATTGGCAAAAAATGCTGACTTTGCAGTCGGGAGATGGGTTTTGGAGATCAAACTATGCTGATCATTCCCGCAATATCCTGCTTCACTCTTTGCGACGTAACAATAAAATTGCCGTGCGCTTCACGGATGCGGCAACACAGAAAAGCTATATTGATTTAGATGATCCGGCAACGGCATATTCCATGCATGCCAGCCTTAAAAGACTGTCAGATAATAATATATATGCGCGGTCACGTGATGGTGTGAACGGGCGGAATCAACATATGTCACGTTTGAACGTGGGGTTTGCCAAAGCGCATAAGGCCCGCTTTGCTGTACAGCATTCCGGTAATGCTCATATTGTTGGGTGTGAGGGCATTTACCCGGCGGGTTACAGCTTGTCGGCTTATTTCAAAGCGCATGGCTTGCCGGTTGTGGCAATGCCGATTTTTAGCAGGCTCTTTAACGAAACACATATCCCGGTGGATCATGGGTTGCATGAAAATGAACTGCTGTTTCGTACAGGCGTGCCGGAAAAACGGGCGGTTTATGACCCTATTACAGATAAGTCGGTTGTTAATGAACCTGCCGATTTTGAGTGCCGCGCGGCAGAGGCTTTCTATGCGAATGCTGTATTAAGCAGCATGGGAGATAAAAGAGACCGTATGAGCGTAGAAGATTACCGGACAGGAAAAGTGTCGCTTGAAAATGTTGTGGTAGAAAAATTCAGGGCCTGGAATCAGGAGCCTGCTTTGGCGGTTTAGGAATTCTCCTAATCTTTTATATATATTTCGTTATATAATTCTATATTATAAAAGAAACGAAAGGTGCCCTTATGAGCAAAAATATGAAAAGTATATGTCTAATGGTTCGTGATGACCAGTATGACAAATTGCATGAGATGCAGGTTAATATGAGTGGTTATATTAGGGATCTGATTGACGATAGTATCAGCGAGCATGTCATTACGCTAAATGTTACCGAAGAAACACGGAGCCTTTATAACAAGGTTATCTCCATGTCATCAAAGGGCGATGAAGAGCTTGAGCCGCATTTGCGTAGCGCTTTAAAGTCCATGCTTGATCAAAGTATCAAGGACATGCAGAAGCTGCAAAAAAAGCTGGCGACAACGTAATTGTTATTCTACCTCAGTTTCTTGATCTCTACCGCGCGCGCAAGGTCGGCAACTCTTAACGTTTTGAGAGGTTTGCCGTTGCCCAGCATCCATAACATGTATGAGAGCACAGGATTAACGCCTGCTTCTACCTCAAAATAATCATTGATACGAAAATCATCAATGTCAGCATCAAATGTCAGGGAAAAAGCTTCGAGAATATCTGCGGCATCGGCCCCGTTTATGCCAAGGTCCTGACGTAACCTGGTGCGCAGATGTATCTTTTCTGGCGGCTGGGCTAATTCTGTGCTCAGAAAATCAATGATTTTCTCTGTCATATCTTGCATGGCTTTTCTTCCTTCCTTCTATAGTCTACTTTAAAAGGGTTGTAAGCCAAGGGAGTTCTTTTTATGAGCAATGATATTATCGCCGCGCAGAATTCGGAAGAGGTTCTGGATTACCTGCTTAAACGTCGCAGTGTTCCGGTTAAACAGCTTGGCGCTCCCGGGCCTGATGAGGGGCAGATCAAAACTATTTTACAGGCCGCCAGCCGTGCGCCTGACCATGGCAAGCTTTGTCCCTGGTATTTTCTAGTGTTTTCTGGTGAAGCGCGTGAGCAGGTTGGAGAAATTATTGAATGGGCATGGCGAGAACAGGACAATAAAGCCGCGCCGGCCAAGTTGGAGTTGGAGCGGGAGCGTTTTATGCGTGCGCCTGTCATTGTCGGTGTTGTCAGCCGTATCCGTAAAGCCAAGCATCCGATGTGGGAGCAAATTCTTTCCGCCGGTGCGGTTTGTCAAAATTTATGTTTGGCCGCCAATGCTCTTGGTTTTGGCTCAAACTGGGTCACGGAATGGTATTCCTATAATGAAAGCTTTCGTAGTGAACTGGGGCTGGATGAGCAAGACCATATTGCGGGCTTTATATTTCTTGGGACACCTGCCGAACAGCCCGCCGAGCGTGACCGGCCAGAGCTTAATGACCTTGTGACTTTTTGGCGCCCCGGTACCAAAGTTAACAAGGGCGACAATTACGGCCATGAAGGCGTGGGTTGGCCTGAAACGGGCTTTGACCTTAAAAAACAGTAATTCTTTACTAACCAGTTGTTTACCCGGTGTTAAACCTGCCCTGTCATAATAGTTAAAACATTAATTGTTATGAAGGGAACTTCTATGACCGATGAGGTCACATATGTTTATTTACGGCTTTCTGCCGGAGCGCGGCACAGTCAGGTTGATTTCGATGAAATCGAAGAATTGGCGGAGTCTGCCGAGCTACAGCATGATGGCCGTGATGACTCTGTTTATGTCCTGGCTGTGCCCGGAGATATTGACCCTTCTGATGCTAACAAGATCATAAGTGCGCTGGTGACAAAGTCATATATCGATGAGGCGTGGAAGGGCGATGTTATTACTGGAGAAGTTTAAGCCGCAGCTCGGCTTAAAATAACTTTAATTCAGTTTGGGCCTCGGCGCCTGCAAACCTTGAGGAAAAACAAACCTGACCTTGCCACTTTCAATGGTTTCTTTACGCATTACACGTGGATTACTGTGCTCACCATCGCGTATAATAAAGTCCCCCGATTTTGCCACACTAAAATGCCAACCGTAACCAATCTGTACTGGCTCTTTAACTTCCATATAAGCCACGTCTGGTAACATGTGTCTAACGATATTGGGCTTATCTGTCTTTTCTATATAGGATTTTCCATGGGGGTTTTTATAACCATCTTTATATTGACGTTCTTCTTCGGCCAAAGATAACTTTATAACGGGATCAAAATTTAAAATGTCTTCATCGCTCAATGATTCCAGAAGGGCAACATCCTCTACGTCAGAATTGCTAACGGTTATAACTTCGCCCTCTCGGGCTGTTTTTTCATGTTCGCAGCGTTCACCCAGAATACTTATCCATCCGGATTTATATTTTTGTCCCGGTTGCAAGGGTACTAAACGATACAGAGTTTCCCAGGTCAGGCGCGGACAGGAGTCCATGTCTTCTGGCTTAATAGCCATGTGCTTATATGGTAGCTCCGGTTTTCCGGGGTAATCTAGTGAAAACCTTGTCCACTTTTGAGACACAAAAATATGACCGTCATCATGGACATACATCCATATATTTTGCGGCATCTGACCTCTTTTTATGTTTGCCGCCAGCATCGCATTCTCAAGTTCATCAGAAAAAGGAGTTTCGGGAAAGGCCGGGTGGTCGGATGATGCTCCGGTCATTTTGCTCAGTTGGATATAAAAAGTATTACGACAGTTTGTATCCGGCCTCTGAAATTCTTTTTTTTCCTTCAATGCGGTAAATAAATTATCAAAAAAAGTGTCCAGTTGTTCCGGTGGTACGGGATTTTTCATGTCCTCGGTAGCTTTCCTGTTAAACTCTTCCTTACTTAACGTTGCTCTTTCTTGCCCCTTTTCTAATTCTTTAAAGCAGTATTCATCCCATGAGAGGGGCTTTCTTTTGATATTCAAAGAAGGAAAATTAATTTTCTCCCTGTTGTAGCGCTCACAAATCTGCGGCGCGTACTTATCACCGCCGGGAAGCGCAGAAGTCCATAGCAGGGCCGTATAAAAAAGCTGATTTTCACTAAATGGCATGTGCAAAATCCTTTTTAAAATTAAAAACTCATAATCTTTACAGGGGAATTAAATTTATGTCAAATTAGTTTACGCGGCCAGATCGATAGAGATAATATTCTCAAAAACCGTATCATTTACTTTTTGTACAGGGCGAATGCCGAGAATGCTGTTGGTCATGAAAACGGCATCGGCATTAAACAAGCGGTCTATACTGATGCTTTCTTCAAGCGCTTGGTGTTCCCGGATAACTAATTTACGTGTGATACCGTATAAGACACCGTCTGTAAGAGGCGGTGTTACAAGCGTTTCACCTTCGACAATAAACACGCTGCTGGTGACGGCGCAGGCAATATTGCCATCTGTATTGGTCAAAATCGCTTCGTTAGCGCCATTTTCGATCGCTTTATGTTTGGCGTAATATGAACGTGTGTAGTCCTGCCTTTTACAATTTTCAAAAATACAATTTGCTATGCGCGGATAATCTTTAACAATCCATGCGTGGACGGGGGCCGGTGTATCAGGAATTTCTGTTGCAACAGCGCTCATTATAATCATCGGGCTTTCCGGCTTGCCCATCATTTCTGCTGTTACCCCGGTGGTGATTTGCGTGCGGATGCGCGCATGTCCTCCTGTTAGCCCGGTTTTCTTTAACAGCTCTTCCGCCGTGCTTATGAACCAGTCCAAACCTATGTCCGGCTCATGGAGCAAAACAGTTTTGCAATCATGAACAAGTCTTTGAAAATGTTCCTGCGCATTGGCCGGTTGTCCATTTGCGCCGAGCATTGTATCAAATACGCTCAACCCGCGCATAAACCCGCCATCCTCATGGGAAATGAGAGGCCTGCCCGTTCCAACGAACTCTCCGTTTAGCCAGATAATGTTACTCATGCTATTTCTTTATGTTGTTTTTCGTTCCACTGGTCAGACGCTGCCATAAAATTGCGAACAATATCTAGGCCGTATGGGGTCATAGTTGACTCTGGATGGAATTGCAAACCATAAATCGGGAAATCTTTATGTTTTATCCCCATAACGATGTTCTCATCATCGGTGCGAGCCGTGACCTGTAGTGGAGAGTTGGCTGCCAGATCAATCATAAGGGAGTGGTAGCGCGCTCCTGCCAACGGGTTAGGCAATCCCATAAAAAGTTCATCTGCGTTATGTTCGATAATACTGGTCTTGCCATGGTAAGGTTGCGGCGCGCGGATTGTTTGCCCGCCAAATTGTTCGCCGATACATTGATGTCCCAGACATATTCCAAGAAGGGGTATGCGCCCGGCAAAATGCCGGATTAGTGAATTGCAAATTCCTGCCTCTTTCGGTGTGCAGGGGCCGGGTGAAAGGATAATCGCTTCTGGCGCTAAAGTTTCAATTTCTTCAATTGTTATTTCGTTATTGCGCACCACTTGTCTTTCGCGCCCCAGTTTTCCGACATAGCGCGCGAGGTTGTAAACAAATGAATCGTAATTATCGATGAGTAAGATCATCCGGTTTTTTTCTTTGTTAATTCTGTGATGTCAAAGCTTTTAAATATAGCCTCGGCCTTGGTCAGTGTTTCATCATATTCATCGCCCGGTTTTGAGTCTGCGACAATGCCGCCACCGACATTAAAGCTGACACTTGCTCCATCATAAACCAGTGTGCGAATGGCTACGTTCGTATCCATGGTGCCGTCAAAACCGATATAGCCCATCGACCCGCAATAAGGGCCGCGGCGCTTTTGTTCCAGCTCTTCAATGATCTCCATAGCCCGAACTTTCGGTGTGCCGGTAATAGAGCCGCCGGGAAAGCAGGACTGCAGTAGATCAACAGGGCTTTGGTCTGCGCGCAGCGTGCCTTTAATTGTTGAAACAAGGTGGTGCACTTTGGCGAAGCTTTCAAGTTTGCAAAGCTGAGGTACTTCAATCGAATGGTCTTCGCAGGTTTTGGATAGATCGTTACGCAGCAAATCAACAATCATGACGTTCTCAGCGCGGTCTTTTTCGCTGTTCTCTAATTGGTTGCGGTAGAACTGATCAACGGCTTCTTCGAGGCTGCGTTTTTGTGTGCCTTTGATAGGGCGTGTTTCAACCGCGCGGTCTTTAACAAAAAGAAAACGTTCGGGCGATGCGGAGGCCAGTTTAACGCTGCCAAAATTCATAAAGGTAGAAAACGGCGCAGCATTGATTTCCCGCAATGTCATGTAATGGGCGTAAGGGTTAAAATTGTGTGGCAGAGCTGCTTCAAATCTTTGTGACATATTGGCCTGAAAAACATCGCCTGCATAAATATAATCAATGACGCGTTGTACGGCTTGTTCATATTGGTCGCGGGTATGAGATGAGGCCCATTCTTCCACATTACTTTCTCCTGCAAGGGAGGAGGCGGAGGTTAATTTTAGAAAATGAAGTTGTCTGGTTTTGGCCTCATGCTCGTTTGCCGCATGAACCATAAACCAGCCCTTTTTCTCGCGGTGGTCATAGGCAAAAACCTGATCGTAAATACCCACGGCCATGTCCGGCATGGACGGGTTGTCTTCTGTTTCTTCCGGCAGGTTTTCCAGTGACCGCGCCAGATCATAACCAAAAAATCCGGCAGCGCCGCCTTGAAATGGTGGCAGGTTGTCATTGCTTTCTCTATCCAGCCCGTAAAGCTCAAGTCGCTCTTTGACAATATCAAAGGGCTGACCGTCAAAGGAAAGCTGGTTTTGATTGTTGGTGACGGTGATTTTGCCGTTTTTTGATTCAATCGTTTCAAGGGGGTGAAAAGCAATAAAACTATAGCGGCTAAGCTCATGCTCTGTATCGGCGCTGTCAAACAACAGGCTGTAAGGCTGCTGCGCTAAAGGAGCAAAAAGCTCATGCGGCTTCCGATTATGCGCTGTAAAGCTATATAATTTCATTTTTTCTGTCCCTGAACAGCGCTATTTATCGCTTTTTAGGCCGTTTTACGCAACTAAAAATTATTTGAAGAGAACTGTCTTGACATAATTTAATGCGATGACTACAACATTGATGCAGACTTTGTTTTCAAGGAGGCCAACAATGAGTGAACCAATTAAGCTGTATTATCAGGGAATGCGTGAAGCGTTATTAGACCTTGATAAGAAAGGACAGTTGTCAGCCCTGAAGAGGGTTCAAAATAGATTAGATACGGCAAAAGCTGAATTGGACGCCAGAGAAGATTTTAAACGTTTAACCGCAGCTTCAAATACACTTGAACAAATAAAGGCATTCGACGCTTTATCTCAGGAAGCAAAAAACCTTTGCGAATTTTATTCTATGGAGAAGAAGGAAGTCGCGTCTCTTTCCTTTTTCCTTTACGCACACTCTAAATATGAAGAAGTTCGTCAGGAAATGCAGGGAGTGGTTGATGACTTTATTGCAGAACATTTTAGCGAAGAGCGCTTGTCAGATCCTGTAGAAGAAATAGATTTATATCATGACCTTTTATACCTGTCGACATTCGGAGGAGAAATGACCGAGGAAAGGCCAAATATTTGTGATCTGGCTTATGAATTTAATGTTTGTAATGGAGATAAATACAAACCGGCCATTCCCTGGAAACGAATGAGAACCCTGTTTGAGAGTGGGCTGACAAAGGAATACTGTAATAAAACAATCGAGAATAATTTAACAGATATAGGGGCTGCGGTTCTTGTCCGGTTGAATGAGCGGTTTGGGCCGCCAGCAGCAGCAAAATGCTTTACACAAAAAGTCTCTACTGGTCCGGTCCAGCCTTAGTAAAGTTACGTGGAAATAAAGGCGCTTATTTCTTTGACCGCCTCTGCCAGCCCCAATTTCTGGACTTCTACGTCTTCAGGGAAAGCGCCGTGCAGCTTTGAAGGCAGGCCGGAATCGAGCATCACAAATACGCCTTTGTCGTTGTTGCTGCGGATCAGGCGGCCATAGGCCTGGCGTAGTTTCAGGCGAGTCATCATCTCGTCATAGCGCCGCCCGCCAAATTTTTCGCGTCTTGCCTTGTGCAATATATTTGGTCGTGGCCATGGCACGCGGTCATAAACCAGCATCCGTAAGGACTCGCCGGGGACATCAATGCCGTCGCGCACCGCATCGGTTCCGAGCAGGCAAGCATGAATTTCTTCACGGAAAATATCGACCAGCGTGCCGGTATCCATATCATCCATATGCTGGGCGTAAAGAGACAGCCCCGCATTTTCCAGCGGTTCAATAATGCGGCTGCGTACGGCTTTAAGGCGCTGGATCGCGGTAAATAATCCGAGCGCGCCGCCGCCGGAGGCCTTGAATAATTCGCGGTAGGCGGACGCCACTTGCCCGACATCATTTTTGTTTACATCATCGATGACAAATATTTTTGTCTGGTCAGCGTAATTAAACGGCGAATTTTCCGTGAATTGTACAGCGTCAGG
>JAJFGW010000002.1 GCA_021775915.1 Alphaproteobacteria bacterium
TATCGCCGTGTTCCAGAGGGTTGGTAACCCCTAAATTAACATCAAATGTGCTGCCAAGTACTTTAGTGTCATTATTAGTAAGTTGACCAAAAGTAATATCCGCATTCGAAGTATCACCTATATTAAACTGAACATTGGCAACATCTTCAAAGGTCACACTAAAATCATCTGTTAACGCCGTATGCAAAACATTCTGGATGATAAATGTCTGAGTAGTGGTAAGACTGGGGTCACCATTAGGAATAAGCGGTGTCAGGATTACACTATTACTATTGCTGTAGTAATTAAGAACAACAGCAGCGTCTGCTGGACTGGACAGCATAGTATAAAAAACCTGGTGAACCCCGTTACCATCCTGCGGAATTTCTGTGCGCTCACCACCACTGTGATTCAGCTCTCCTTTATTAGCTCCACCGGTAAAATTAATGTCACTCAATATATCCTGAAAACTCGTAATATCAGTCATATTTATATCTCCTTACCAGTCGTTGCACATTCTATTCTTGGAAACCACTGCATTGATCTACCATTATGATTGGGGTTTCACCATCACATAGGGATCCACCTTTTGAATCAACTATCTTCTCTTTAGTTTGGAACTCCAAAACAGCAAAAGACAACCCGCCTATCGCGATCAGAACCAGTAACGCCGCTTTAAATTTATGCTGTTTAATCAACTGTAAAATCTTCATCTCTTCATTCCCCTTCAGATGTTTGTATTAATATTTCACATCTGAAATTTTAGCCTTTACCACGGCAACAAGCCACCTCTGCGCGGAACATATGTTTCGCGCCATAGCATTTTAAATGTCCCGGGGAACCCCCCTTTTTTTAAACCTGTTTTATCTTACAATTCTAATATGATTAGGTTAAAAATTTACTACTTAAGGTTACAGCCCTTTGTCACTTTGCGACTCCGCTATGCCGCTTTTTGGCGGCGTTGTAAGTTTTTTGAAAACTTGTCATTTGCCGCGTTTTTTGCTACACTCCAAGGTGACAGCGCACTTGGTGCGCTTTTTTTATGGGGTTTATAACAAGTAGGGGACCCCCCTCCCCCCAAAATGACGAACAAAAAGAAGGACTGTGATTCAGGCAATGAACACAACAGGTTGTAAGAAGAAATATTGGCGTTTGCTGCGCAAACGACTCGGTTAAGAGTTGCTCTTTTAAAGATTTGCCGCACGCGGTCTGCTACGCAAACCGCTTCGCGGCGGGGCACCTCAAATTTTTATATAAAATTGGAATGTGTTTTTCAATGCAGGCTTAAAAGTTATGCGTTCAATCTTTTCAGCCAATTCTGCAAGAATTTCTTTGCCTCGGCATATTGTACAAGATTGAGTTCTTCATACTTATTTACTTCGCCATGCCTTGCAACAGCGTCAAGATTTTTGATTGTATTCCAGACTGTTCTATAATGGATAAAATTCCCGCGCTCTTTCTCAATTTTCATTATTGTTTTAACAGTGGTTTTCAACTCGGCAACGTCAACAACCTCATTGACCAAAGCATAATCTGTCACGGGGGTTTTCTTCCAATTAGAAGTTGATGATGTATTAACAGACTGTACTACCAAACCAGTGGCTACAATAGCTATCAAACATATAGAAACCCGAACACTACTCTTTGCAAGAACAGAGGGTATAAAGCACTCAAAGGTTTTCTTTTTAGGTTCTTTTTGTTCATCAGAACAAGCCATAGCACCCTCCATTATATCTGCGGCTCCAATTATATATATTAACATATCTTCCGCTTCTCCTCCAGCACCCACATCAATCGGGTAGTCTTTTCTATATTCGTGGAGATGGCAAAGATAGCTATAGATGCTTGCTCTACTGAAGTTTGTTTCATCAAAAAGAACCGTCGATAACAAACGCTTCGCCCGGGAAAAACCTTGTTCGGTAAGGTGTAGACGTTTGTCCTGTATAAACTCTTTTAATGTATTTTCAATTAGTTTACAGCTCGTTTCCAAATCATGAAACTTATATTCAATTACGCAGTTTTTCATTTTCATACACTTTTTAGTTTTTAATAGTTTCTGCTGTATACCGCTTTATTACACTTTTAATCTCTTTACGCATCTGATCAGAAGAAATATTTCTATATATATTTATGACTTCTAACTCATCTTTTGAAAATTTAATCTGGTTAGTATCTGGATCCAGCCCCTTAAAAAAATCAAGTATGCCAACCTCCAATATTTTGCTCATTTTGTACATTGTAGAAACAGCAATACGATTACTGCCTTTTTCGTATTTTTGAACTTGTTGAAAGGTGATGCCTAATTCATTGGCAAGATCAGCTTGACTAAACCTAGCCTGATTTCTAAGAAACCTGCAATTAGATCCAACAATTATATCAATCTGTTTGGTCTTTTTTAGCAATTCTGATGACACGATGAAAATTCCAGCCTCTTGATTATATTCACTTAGAACCTTTATATAGACATAACACAAAAAAGAGTCAACAAAATCCCTCTGTTTTTTTATAGGTACGCTAATTGTTATAGTTCCAATTACCACATTCACTATGGAAAAAATCCAGCACAAACTGAACTTTCTTAATTTTTCATTAAGATTAGCAATAAGGGGTTAATACTTTTTGTAGATAATGCTCCTTAGGCGTTGAAATCAAAACACGCCCAACCCAAAAGGAGCTTTTATGCTGGATATAAAATATTTAAAGACTGACACATTAAAACCTTATGCGGGTAACGCTCGAACGCATAGCCATAAACAAATTGGTAAGATTGCTGAAAGTATCAAGAAGTTCGACTTCAATAACCCTATCCTCGTCGACAAAAATAACATGATTGTTGCGGGCCATGGTCGTTGGGAAGCCGCAAAGAAACTGAAGATAGTCGAAGTGCCGACTCTTCGTCTTGATCACCTGTCAAAAGACGAGGTGCGCGCCTATATCTTAGCTGATAACAAACTCGCAGAAATTGCCGGTTGGGATCAGGATATCCTGACGATCGAGCTACAATATCTAACATCAATAGATCTAGACTTTGACATCGAGATCACTGGCTTTGAAATGGGTGAAATAGATTTCCTCATTGATGGAGGCGTCGCTGAAAAGCTAGACCCTGCTGATGAAGTTATAGAGCCACAAACAGATAAATCCTCCATTACAAAAGCTGGCGACCTCTGGCTACTGGGTAACCATAGGCTTTATTGCGGCGATAGCCTTGATGAGGCCAGCTACATGGCTCTTATGCAAGATAAAAAAGCGCAGATGGTTTTTACCGATCCGCCCTATAACGTGCCGATTGGCGGCCATGTTTGCGGTAAAGGCGCAATAAAGCACCGGGAATTCGAAATGGGCGTCGGAGAAATGAGTCCTGAAGAGTTTACAATCTTTCTGGTCAAATCAATGACCCTTTTCCGTACATATTCCGCCCCCGGCACTATCACTTTTTGCTGTATGGACTGGCGTCATATGAACGAAATATTAGATGCCGGAAAAGAAACGGGATACGAGCTTAAAAACCTTTGTGTATGGGTCAAGGATAACGGTGGCATGGGATCGCTTTACCGTTCCCGGCACGAACTCGTATTTGTATTTAAAAGTGGCGACGATATCCACATTAATAATGTTCGGCTCGGCAAACATGGCCGAAATCGTACCAATGTCTGGGAATACCCTGGCGTCAACAGCCTGCGGAAAGACCGTATGGAAGATCTCGCCATGCACCCGACTGTCAAGCCTATAAACCTTGTCGCTGACGCCATCAAAGACTGCTCAAAACGAAAAGGAATTGTTCTCGATCCTTTCGGAGGATCTGGCACGACATTAATTGCTGCAGAAAAAACCGAACGTCAGGCACGCCTGATTGAAATCGACCCCCATTACTGTGATGTCATTATTCAGCGCTGGGAAAAATTAACTGGTGAAAAAGCTATACGCAAAGGAGAGTAATATGAGCGATAAAGATAAGCCTTATGAAGTCGGGTACGGAAAACCGCCTAAAGAAACCCAGTTTAAAAAAGGACAGTCAGGTAATCTCAAAGGCAGGGAAAAAGGAACCAAAAACTTTGGCACGCTCTTTAGAGACGGGTTAAACAAAACAATTATAATAAATGAAAACGGAGAAGAAAAACATATCACAGTGCGTGAAGCCATAGTCAAGCGCGTTCTTGTGGATGCCATGAAAGGAAAGAGCAAGGCGACAGAACAGGTTTTAAAAATTAATTCTCACCAGTTGCGTGAAGAAAACCTGACAGAAGGTGCCATGAAAAAGCTAGACGCGTCTTTAGATTCTTTAAGTATTGAGGAATTGGACGAATTGATCATTATTATTAACTCGGTAAAAAAATAAGATTAAGTAGCTACACTTTTTCAATCAGCCAATCGGTAAGACCTGTCCGTAACGCAGCGTCTGCAAGCTTTTCAATATTCATCAGATTTAACTTGTCATGCTTATTTTCGAACAAACATGCCGGCGTATGGTAGATATAAAATATTTTGTCGGCTGAATATTCCTGAAGATTTTTGGCATAGGAATCAAACTCTGTCTGATCTGTTTTAGATTTTACCTGCACAAGAGCCCGTTCTCCTGTTACGGGCAAAATGAGTTCTATATCGATATCCTTCATCGTTTTGCCAGTCTCTGAAACCCTAACCCAGCCAGACTTTGCAAAAAGAATATCTACGAATAATTCAAAATCCTGCCACGTCAAAAGAGAAATTAGCGCCTCGGCTTTTTTCTGAAGATCTTGCCGAACGCTCTTAGCCTCTTCAACAGCAGGCAGTTCTTGTCCGTTAATTTTTCTATCGAGATATTCCAGGGCAATATCGGTTATCTCACATGTAGTACCGCGAAAAGATGCTGTACGGGTTAATCGACCGCTAAGTTCGTTCCAACGCAACTCCTGCCCTGTAAGTGAGAGATTACTCCATCCTTCCGCCGTACGCCTCAGACGACTCCCATCTGGGTATTTTGTTTTATCCTGCCCTAGAAATTCTACGCCTTCCTGCGCATAGCACCACCACATAAAACCATTAGAGAATGTGATCCAGACTGTCTCGGCATCAGCCTGATAGAAATCAAGCACCTGCCGCGCATAATTTGTGGCTGCCTGCTGAGACTTACCCTGCCCCATGTAAATATCACGAATGGCTTCTTTCTTTCCGGTAAGAGCAACTTCGTGGGGCACTTCATAGTAACCAAGGCGCAGGGTGCCGTCTTCCAGGCAAATGGGCTCCCATTTGCCTTTCCGGCCTAATTTTATGTATTTCGCCTGTTTAATCATATAACCCTTTATTGTGACCTTTAGTCTTCAATACAATGGCCCGTATATCAAGCTTATTGTGACGAGTAGGCTGTAGACTGTAAGTCACAGATATAGCCAGCTTTTTACATGAATATTGCAAAAAAGCTCGGCGCTAGAATCCAGAAGTTAAGAACAGAAAAGGGCCTTTCTCAAGAAGAGTTGGCTTTTGAGGCTGATTTGCACCGAACGTACATAAGTCATGTTGAGAGAGGGAGTAGAAACATCACGGTCCAAGGACTTTGCAAGATAGCTAAGGGTCTCAACCTAGAACCTTCTGAAATCCTTAAAGACATCAAGTTTAAGTGATAAGGTAGATTGTGGAAAATAAAGTCCGATAATGGGGAGTTATAGGAAGTTAACTGAGTAAAGCCTCAAGCTCCTCTAAACTTTTTACTGCAACTGCCACTTTGATAGATTGAGCAACAAATTTAATGCAATACCTTATAAAACCATCAGCAGTCACCAAGTAGTCGCAATGAGGCAAAGCCAATAGCTGATGCTCCAAGTCTATAGCATCTTGGTCTGTTGGGGGACGTACTTTGTCTCTAGCCCGTATGTCAGTTATTTGCTCCTCTACTCCTAGCGAAGGACATTCATCAAAAAACAAAACTCTGTTTTTATAGCAATACTCAAGTATCACTTCCTGTTCTTCTCTTGCTACCAATATAGCATCAGCTTTCTTATGAGGAATAAAAGGACGCACCCATTCCTTAAAAAGCACGTCTTTTTTGGCTTTTTTATCTTTTTCACTAACAGTTTTCATGAAATTAGCCGCTTGGGTTGCTTCTTTTTTCCCCTCTACTATAGGCAATAAACCGCTTGGGTCTCTTTGCCAAGATTCTACCATTTTACGAGGGGAAGCTCCTATCGGTGTTTCTGTTCCACAGTCGTATGATAAAGAAACAGTATAACTTGTAATAAACTTAGGAAGTTCTTCGATTGTATGACCAAAATAGTTTTTTAGGACAAATTGCCTCACTTCGGCTTCATAAATGTTTACCTTGGGAATTAACCATAGTGGATTGACGCTTTCTAAAAACTCTATCCGTTTTGTTGCCTGAGGTATATCTGTTGCTTGAGCAATTTCGACTAAATTCCAATCAGAAAGCACAAGCGTAAGCTCATTCTCCTTGATAATCTTTTCAAGAAGCTCCCAGTTGCTTTCATCTGCTAAAATGTTGTGGTCAATGTATAGAGTTTTCATGTAGTAGTTATACCCTCACTGTGATGATCTCGCCAATATAAGCGGTATGCTGTCATAGAGAGGATTAAACTCAGCGAAGTAAGTGTTGATCTGAGAATCGACTATTTCAAACTTTTGATCCCTATCTGTTACAGGAACAATCAACCCAGTGCCTTCAATAGCCTGTTTCGTTCTTGATAAAATATAATCGCCAAATCTTTTATCTCTGCCCTTCAAAGCTTGAATTAAAAATTCAGCTAAAATTTGCCTTAGCGTATCAAAGGTAATCGCAGGGTCTTGGATTAACTGAATAAGAAACCCTGATATTATATCTGCTGCCAACTCTGGTGTTACGCCATATTGCACAGATAAAGTTACATCAAGATGTAGCTTTCTTATATTCTTAGGCTGAACGGTTACTATGCCACCTTTGCTTTTTGCAAGGATAACGTCCTGCATGATGTTTGGTGAAATCGTTATGTGCTTGCAGCGATAGTTCAAAAGCCACGAGACGTAATCCAGATAAGCATCCCACGTAATTTTCTCCCTATCATGAAGGGCTTTTACCATAGCCATACTTGATATTGGGAACGGCTGTTCTTCACGACTTAGTATTTCTATTGCTCTGTGATAAAAGTAATCATCACTAATTATATTTACCCCCTTTGATCGTGCCGCAGAAAACGGATCGGAAATACCAGAAGAAATCAGACTTTCAATATCGACTTTTTTAGATGATAAGAAATCACTTGTTTCTTTTGTAGCATGCGCTTCAAAGTATTCTACCGCCTCTAACAAACTATTTTTAACTTCTAATTCTTTTTTGTGATCGTAATCAGAAGGAATAACTTCCATATTTTTTCCAAATGATATACGTCCCATTTGGAAACGCGACTGAGCATAGCGAGAGGCATGTTCTCTTATATAACCAGATACCGATGGCGTATAATATAATTGCTCAACATTTTCTGATACAACCTCGTGCAAATCCGCGTTGATTAAGAATAAAAGAGATATAGCATCTATAAAAAGCGGTGCTCCGTCTAAGGCATCATGTGCAGCTTGAATTTGTTTTTTCTGAGTTGTGTCTGTACCATCATTGATATGAATAAAGCCTTCTTGTTTTGTACAAATTTTGCTAATGGCATTACCCATGCCCCCTTCAACATTTGCTAAGAATGAGAATGGATAAGCATTTATTGTATAGTCTTTAAAGAAGTCTTCTGAAGGCTTTTTCATTTGTTCCCAGAGCATTTTCATGTTCTCAATCCCTTGCTCCGGATCTTCAGCATCTACCGCCCATATGTGAGGAGAGCCTTCCTCTACAGCTTTATTCAGAATTTCCTGAGAACGCACCCTGATATAGACAGGCTCAGAAGCAATCAATTCTATTTTCCGTTTAGGTAAATTCTTTTTGTATTGATCTTGTGGCCAATCAATTTCAGAGGATGCATTTTGTTCCCATAGGGCTGCGTATCTCTCATCGTTCGATGCTAGCTTAATTGCGTCGATCTCTTTCTTATTTCCAATATAAAACCATGAATCTATGCCGGAGATTTTTATATACACGTTGTCTGTAACAGACTTTTCACCC
Source organism: Alphaproteobacteria bacterium (assembly GCA_021775915.1). GTDB lineage: Bacteria > Pseudomonadota > Alphaproteobacteria > Micavibrionales > Micavibrionaceae > UM-FILTER-47-13. The sequence goes on from JAJFGW010000002.1 coordinate 8,051, forward strand.
TCGTTTTTAATTAACTCGGCATTGGTAAGATCATTTAAGAGCATAAAACAAGCTTGATACATATCTCGTGAAACATGCTTCTCTTTACGCAAACCTTCCAAAATAGTTTCCAGAGCATCTTCATATTGCTCCAACTTTATTTCTACATCTGCTTTATAAAAATGAAATTCAAACTCATCTTCAACAATAGAAAATGTATCTTTTAGAATTTCTAAAGCGAGAGAAAGTTGATGCGCCTTAATAGCACTCAGAACCAAAACCTTGATTGCTACCTTTTGGTTCTCTTGATGTAGCTTTGCCAAGTTCTTAAGAATATAGTCTTTGTTCTCTAGAACTCCTTTACAATCTTCAAGCTTAAACAACGCAACAGCTAAACGTGTTTCGATTTGAACTCTTTCCTTATCAGAAAGTTCAAATTTCAGCATGTACCTAAGGCATTCAGCTTCTATATCCCAAAATTTCTTGCTCTCTGCATACCCTGAGACTTCATTTAGTAGATGAAATCCTTGTTTATCAAACTGAATTTCTTTTTTTATTTCTTCTAGTAGGTTTTCTCCCTCTCTTTGTGTAAGGTAAAAAATCTTCATATGCGTAAGCGATGATTGTGTTTGCTCGTCTTCAATTTCACCAAGGTTATTTATTACCTCCAACCCCAATTCAAAATCAGAAATAGCAGCAATCAGCGGGTGTAGAATACTTACATGCACATCTTTTAAATATGCAACTAGCCCTTCTATTTCTTTATTTTTTAGGGCTTTTAAAAAGTCTTTTTGCTGACTTAGAGAAATCTCTTCACAAAGTTTCTCTGCATACCCAATCTCAGAATCATTGAACAGAGCATGGGCCAATAGCAAATTAGCTAAGTCAGGTTTTAACTCTTCATTCTGCTTTTTGAGATACTCTACTATCTTTGATAGCTCTTGCCTATCAAATGGCATCAATCTGAGTATTTCTAAAAGTTTGTGATAAACGTAATAATCGAAGTAAGACTTACATATTTTTGAGATAGCATCTTCTTTCAAAGAAGCTGTGATCTCATGTCTTGGCTTAAAGTTTTGCAGCACTAAAACATCCAGCCTTAATTTCTCAACCGTGATATTTATATCCTGTGTAAGAGCAAGGGGGTTTTTCGTTTCGAGTTCTTTTTCTTTTTCTAGAACAAAGCTCCAAACGGATTCAACTTCTGCCAAACTAATATTGTCTAAATCTTCTAATAAGTCCGAGACCTTATAAATTATATCGAAAGAAATGGGAGTGGAGGCATTCGGATTTACCTCCTTCTGCCTTTCTAAATAAAAATCTCTCTTTTTCTTGTCTTTTTTCTTATTAGCATAGAGATGATAGACTAAATACGCAGTTGCATTCTCTTTGCCTGCGCCTTCCAGTTTATCTTCGGGATATTCTATCTCTTGGTCAGCATGAAGCTTGTATATTAATCCAGCATTTCTGGTAAGAGGATGATTTTCATCAACTTTTTGCATGGTTTTTAATATTTTTTCTGCATCTTTCAGATTATTTTTCTCAACATATCTGTCAAATAGTAAAGCCCAAGAATGTATGTCTCTTTTATGCTTGGTTGTAACATCTAGAAGTAACGTGGTGGCCTCATCGGATTTTTCATCTCTTACAAGAAGCAGAGCTTCAATTCGACTAGCAATGACTTCGATTTCTGGATCATTTAATTGTGAAACTTGCTTCGACAAGACAGACAGAACACCCTTCGCTCTTTCTATGTAATTGTCTTTTACTAATTCCTCCGCCACGCGCAAGGCTTCAACTAATAAATCTTTAGATACGGCGGCCTTGCCCCCTTCGGGCAGTAAGGACATTAAATAGTCAAGATAGGTATTAGGGCATTTTTCTTGAAGGATTTTTTCTATATCCTCCCAAAACCAAACAGCTACAGGAAACTGCCCTTTCTTATCGCGGTCTATATTTATTGTAGCTATATGGGTTTGAATATTAGTGTCTTTAGAGCTAGTTGTCGCAACCATTAAGCGCGATAGCTTTAGAGTAAGTTTTTCAGCTTTTTCGAGGCTACCGTCAATATCAGCTTTTGACAGCTTTCTTCCAGTATTCAGTTTTTTCTTTTTGCATTGAATGGCGAGCACACGGCTTTCACCAGCCTCTTGTGCTAACGGAGACATTATATCAATACCGTATTGCTCATGCCCCTGATTACCAAACCTTTCGGCGGTTGGGTCACGCCAGTACTCCCTTGCAATTGCTTCGCACAAGTCTTCAAAATCATTTTGATCCGCAGGAGCAGGAAGCTGAGCCTTCAAAGCTTTAGCCATATAATAAAACTCCATTAAGTTAAGTGTTCCAGAATACTATCATTTAAAATGTTTATTGGTATAGAAACCTCTATGTTTAATTCCAATAAGAAGGAATTATAGGAAGTTTGGCTGGACTTCCTGCCGAAAGGAAGCGTGTATGGTCCTGACGTTAATAAATGGGGGCATAAAACAATGAAGGTACGCATTCACGAGCAATTACATACACTTGAAAGTGACATAGTTCAGACTGACGGGTTACTTAAAGCCCTTCAGACTCTGGATTGTGATGATGCCGCCCAAATCTCTTTGTTACAGGCCCTGGAGACACAGTTCCGGTCTCTGGAACAGAGTTTTTACAAGCTATGGAAGCAGGTTATTTCAGATGAAAACGGACTTTAAGTCGCTACCACTGAAAGAATTAAGGGCGCGCTGGGCAACTGTCTGGGGCCGGGAACCACATGCGCGGATCGGCCGGACAATGCTGGAGAAAAGCCTGGAATACAAAATCCGGGAACAGGAAGGCCAAGGCTTGACGCCTGAACAGCAAGCTAGGTTGGATCAGCTGATCAGGAATTATAAACGCAACCCGACCTGTTTCGAGGAACGGAACAATACTCTTAAACCCGGTACGCGTTTGGTTCGAACGCATAACGGTAAAAAGCACAGCATCCTTGTGAAAACTGATGGATTTGAATACCAAGGCCGGGTCTATAGCAGCCTGTCAAAAATTGCCAACGACATTACCGGCAAACGCTGGAACGGCTGGGTGTTCTTCGGCCTAAAGAAAGTGGGTAAATGAAGACATCAATGCTTAAGCATGAACAAGGTGTTTAAAGCTGCAATCATCAAGGAGTGATTGATCGCCTGTTACAATTACTTCCTGATCAAGAACGCTATGCAACTGCTGCGCATATTCAAAAGCATAGTCAGGCGCTACGCCATAACCGCTATGGTAAAATACAGCATCATGATCACTTGATGTCGTAGCCGTAACAAGCGCACAAGTGCGCCCGTCCTTGGGGGATTTATAAAGATGTAAATCAATCATGAAATATACCTAACAAAGGCAATTATAACCTGATTTTTTATTATAACCCAAACATTATCCCTAAAACAACCAGCGCCTTATATTAAGTAAAAAACTGGACTTCCTGCTGAAAGGAAGCGTGTATGGTGACATGACGAATGCAAAGAAAATATGCGCCATTTATACCCACAAGTCGACCGATGAACGCTTGGATATGTCGTTCAATTCTCTGGATGCTCAGCGTGAAGCTTGTGAGGCCTATATCATGAGCCAGCGTTCGGAAGGCTGGGTTGCAAGCGCCACAGAGTACGACGATGCCGGATTTTCGGGTGGTTCACTGGAACGGCCAGCGTTGAACAAATTACTTGATGATGTCAGAGCGGGAAAGGTTCACACCATTGTTGTTTACAAAATTGACAGGTTGACCCGCTCGCTGATGGACTTTGCCAAACTTGTCGAGACTTTTGATGAGCACAACACCACGTTTGTCAGCGTCACGCAGTCTTTCAGCACCGTAACATCCATGGGAAGATTGACGCTGAATGTTCTCCTGTCTTTTGCCCAATTTGAACGTGAAGTCGCAGGGGAACGTATCCGTGACAAGATCGCGGCTAGCAAGAAAAAGGGTATGTGGCAAGGTGGCAAACCACCTGTTGGATACAGGATCGAGAACCGGCAGCTGGTAGCCGAACTGAAAGAAATTAAAACAGCCACGCATATCTTTGATCGTTACCTGGAACTTGGCACTGTCAGAGAACTTAAAAAAGAACTGGAGCATGATGGTATAAAAAGCCCTGTCCGAATTTCGCAGAAAGGACAAAAATATGGCGGTGTCCATTTTTCACGCGGGGCGCTGTACGCGATTTTGAAGAACCCGGCTTTTATCGGAAAAATTTCACACAAAGGCAAAATCCATGAGGGCCTGCACGAAGGCATCATTCCACCTGATGCTTGGGAGCAGGTGCAGGAAAAACTGAAAGAACAGGCCGTAATCCGGACAGAGCAGACAAAGGAACAACACATGCTGCAGGGCTTGCTTTACGATCTGGAAGGCACGATATACAGCCCTACCTTCACAAAGCGCCATGGCAAACAGTATCGCTATTACATCTCGCAAAATTTATTGCAGGACAGAGATCATCCGAATGGATTAATAGCGCGCCTGCCGGCACATGAGATCGAAGCTGTAACCGAGAAGGCTGTCAGGAATGAAACCAGAAAGCTATGCGGTGAAGATGAAGGGCCGGTTCTGAATCATGTGATCAAGCATCAAGAAGACATCCCGTCCTGTAACCTGATCCGTAAATGCGTAGACAAGATTACGATTGACCTAAACATGGTAACCATCAAACTAAAACCCGCAGCCTTTCAGAAGCTGGTTGAAAAGCATCTGAATGTGAGCGTTGCTGGGTGTATAGATGAGTTTGAGATCACGGTGCCATACAAGACCGGGCGCGCAAAACGCGGAGCCATAGTGATCAAGCCAGAAAGGCAAAAAGATATTTTTGATCTTCCGCCAGACAAACTAAAGAGACTGGTACGAGGAGTTATCTGGCGAGAAGATCATTTTGCCGGAGAAACGCTGAAAGAAATAGCGCTTCGTGAAGGATGCTCTGACAATCATGTCGGACAGTGCATTCTGAATAGCTTTAAAATTCACCAGACGGCATAGCTCTCCCTGTTAATTCCCTGTTATTTTAAGAGCTGGTCATAGCATAAGCCAGTGTTTCTCTGGATTCTTTGCGTTTAAGGTTCTTAAAAATTAAAAAATTCCCTGTTAATTCCCTGTTAAACAGGGAATTTGGCAATCCGTCGAACGGGAAATCAAGGGACAGAGAATTCACAGCAAAATTTGACGAAAACAGCATTCTCTGCTGTTCGACGGAAATGTACGCATGCCAAAACGCCGCTGTACGCGGCCTTCTGCGCAGAAAGTTCTCTCTGTTCGGGAAATAGAAGACTAGATGGCTGGGGCGGGAGGATTCGAACCTCCGATCACGATACCAAAAACCGATGCCTTACCGCTTGGCCACGCCCCAATCCGCGAGATAATATAGAATGGCTGGGAAATTTACTCAAGAACCATCTCAAAAGCAAGCCTGAATAATATGATAATGTGGAAAAAAGCAAAGAAAGACGTAGCACTATTTTTTCAGATTGGCTATATTGCCCCTTAATTCGCATAAGATCGGTTAAAGGGGTTTTTCGTTGGCAGAAGACAATGCCGAAAAAGACAACTCGTATGATGACGAGATTATCACGCTGTTGCACCAGGTGGGGCAGCGCCTGCTTCGCAGTGAGCAAGACCGAAAAGAATTCAAACACATGCTGGCCGATCTGGAAGAAAAGTCCGATCTGGGCGAGCGCGCCTATCTAACGGTTCAGGATAAGCTCCATAAAACAGAAAGCGCCATCGCAAAACGTCAAAAAGCCCTTGAAAAGATCCAAAAAGAGCAAGCCGCACGCATCGAAAAAGCAGCTTCTATGGCTGATAAAATTGAGGAGGCTATCTCCCAGCATGCCCGTATTAACCGCCGCCTCGACAAAGCCGCACAAGAAAAAGCGCGTATGATCCGTAAGCTGGATCGTATCGAGGACGCCGTAACCGAAACACAGGACGCCTTGCAATCAAAGGCCATGGTTCTTTTAACAGATCAAAATGTTGCGGGTAAAAATGGCGGCCTGCAAGCCCCGGCAAACGATAAAATGAGATCACAAGTACAGGACGGACCTTGGTGGCAACGGCACGCCCCCGTGCGCACAGCTGCTATTACCGCCATGATTCTGCTTGGCGTTTTTGGCGGATGGGTCGTTAATCAGGTACAGCTTGATGGCGTCCTCCGCACAGGACAGGTTCAAAATGATGTCATCGCTTATGAAACCAGTGAACCGCCTTCATTTTCCGCCCTCTCAGACTACGAAGATGAAGAGCTGACAAATCCGGCGACAACAGAATTTACAAAGACAATTGAGAGCGCCCTCGCCGAAGAGACTGAAAAACCTGTAGAAACACAGGAAACAGCAACCCGCACGCCTCAAAAGACAGAACCACCGGCACCAGAACCAAAAAAAGCCGCCCCGGCAGTAAAACCGGCGCCCAAACCAAAACCAGCGCCTATAGCGAAAAAGCCGGAACCAGCGCCGGAAATCGACCCTATGGATCTGGATGACGAGAGATTACTAGCCAATCTGAACGAAAACCCCGGAGCCTTAGCGGCAAAACTCAACGAAATCGCCCCCGCAGCAGGAAGTGTTCCGGAAAAACTTGATAAAGTAGCTCCGAAACCAAAAACAAAGGCAAAAAAGGCTTCTTTCTCTCCGAAAAAAATTAAAGAAGAGACCGTTGCTGACTTTATAAACGGACAAAAAAGCAGTAAGTCCTTAAGAGATCGCATTTTTCCAGACCCGAACCTGCCCTCCGTTATCAGAGAAGTTGAAAACAAGGCATTTGAAGGTATGCCAGAGGCACAGCACGACCTCGCCGCCATCTATACCGCCGGCCATGGCGGCGTAGAAATCAATTTTGAGAGATCTGCCCTGTGGTTCAGAGAGTCAGCCATCCGGGGCATTGCCAATGCCCGCTATAATCTCGGCGTGCTTTACCATCAAGGGCTAGGCGTAAGTGAAGATATTAATATGGCGGTGAGCTGGTACCGCGCAGCGGCCGAAGCAGGACACCCGGAAGCCCAATATAATTTAGGAATTGCCTATATTGAAGGCATTGGCACCAGATACGACCCCACCAAAGCCGCCCATTATTTTGAAGAAGCCGCCAAAGAAGGCATTCTGGAAGCGGCCTATAATCTTGGTCTAATCCACGAGAATGGCTTAACAGGAGAATCCAAGCCGGATACGGCCCTTTACTGGTACAAGCAAGCTGCCGATATGGGGAGCCCCGAAGCTAAAATTGCCATGGATCAGCTAGCAAAGACTCTGGGGCTGTTCCCAGAGGAAGTTGAACGGCTTTACGGCAAAATCAAAGAAGATAAAAAAGTAGAAGCCCCGCGTGATACAACCTCACCGAAAAAAACACAGAAAAAATTAGCCTCTCAAAATAACAAGGACGTTGAATATATAGAAGCCGGACCACTAATTCCTGTACCGGCGATGGTTCAAACCGAAGAAAATGCAAACGAAACATCCGGCGACAGATACGCCGTTACCGCCCAGATTCAAGAACAACTCATCCGCGTCGGCCTTTACCCCGGCCCGGCAGATGGCGTGAATGACACCCTCACCGAAGATGCCATCCGCGCCTATCAAGCTAATTATGACTTAAAACAAGATGGTCGCCCCAGCGAAGCGCTTCTCGTTCATATGATGACCAGCGAACTGGGATCTTCTAACGAATATGGCTCGCGGGATGAATAGTTGTCAGAAAAAATTCGTTTTTCCATTTAATCCTATACAAATTTGACAAGAGACCGCCGTTCAATGCATATTATGCAAACTTTGTTTGTGCAAAAGACCGGATAAGCCATGTCATCAACATTATCTAACATTCGTAAGGCGCTGGACATTACGCTTAAAGAAAAATGGCGCGATGTTATTAAAGATAAGTACTTAAAACAAAAAAAATATGATGATCATTATACATTTGGCCTATGTTATGCGGCCTCAGAAGCCCTGTTTCATTTAAGCGACAAAGGCATCTCTGACATGCCACATTATAAGCCCTGCGTTGGTCGCATCGGAGACAATACACACTGGTGGCTTACTGACAGAAAAACAGGCGCTATTGAAGACATCACAGCCACACAATTCAAAAGCATAAAACTAAGAAATCAGTTTTATAAGGCGGGCCGAGGATCAGGCTTCCTGACAAAGCAACCATCAAAAGCAGCTCAAATTTTGATAGATCACACCTTGCTTGTCTTACACAATCAAGGCACGCGTTCGAGGAAATAGACTTACAAGAACTATGTTAGTAACGCTGCCCCCTGTTCAACACACCTGCCCGTACCCACCAATCCGGATTCTCTCTTGAAATTTGCTCAGCGGCATCGAGGGACTCCAGCTCATTATCAAACAAGCCAAAGCAAGTGGCGCCGCTACCGGACATGCGCGCAAGAACGCAGCCTTGCTGCACCTCCAAAATTTCCAGAACTTTCGAAATATTAGGGACCAGGCCTATAGCGGCCTCGAGTAGATCGTTATGCTGTTCCTTCAGGAAGGCGATGAAATCCTGTTTCAAAACAGGTACGGTCGCAAATACAGGCGCACCAAAAGATCCATCATAACGGGAAAACACATCCGTTGTCGGACAGTGATTTCTCGAATTAACCAGCACAACAGGAATTTCACTGACACCCGGCACCGGATCTATAAGCTCGCCAACGCCACCAACTTTAACAGACGTACACGCCATACAAGCAGGAACATCCGCCCCCAATGATAATAACAAAACATCAAAATCAGGAACATCCCGCGGCTCTATATTCCACCATTTCAGCAACGCCCATATTGTTGCCGCCGCATCTGAGGAGCCGCCGCCGATCCCGGCAGCGAGCGGTAAATTTTTGGTCAGCCTGATGTTGACCATCAAATCCCTGTTCACAGCTTTTGCCAATCTCCGAGCCGCCTTTACCACAAGGTTGCCGGAGGCATCCCCTATATCTCGTTCAGAAGATTTGAAAGCCCGCGCATAAGGCCCGTCGATAGAAAAGGAAAACGCGCGGGACGGCTTGAGACTAATTTTATCGCCAACATCCGCAAACACCACCAGCGAATCCAGCATGTGAAAGCCGTCATCCCGCCGCCCCGTAATATGGAGATATAAATTTATTTTAGCCGGTGCCAGTACCGTCAGTATTTTTTTCTGTGCTGTTTGCATGATGGTAAAAAGATTTTATTCGGCGCCAGCCTGCTTAACCTGCTCCAGACCTTCAAGGCCAAAGCGCAGCTTATGCTCCAGCTTTTCCTGTATAGAGTTTCCCTCACCGTAATTCAGGGCACGCTCCCACTGAAAGCGCGCCTCCGTACGTCGCCCGGCACGCCAGTACACATCACCGAGATGGTCATTAATCGTGGTGTCATACGGCAGCAACTGAGAAGCGCGCTCCAGATTTGGCAACGCTTCTTCGTAATTACCCATCATATATTGCGCCCATCCCAACGAGTCGATGATGTAGCCATCCTGAGGACGCAAAGCAACGGCGCGCTTAATCAATTCAAGGGATTCCTCCAAATTCATCCCCTGATCCGCCCAGCCATAGCCGAGGTAATTTAACAAATAGGGATGATTGGGCCGATAAACCAGAGCGGCCTTGAAGTCAGACTCCGCGCTGCCCCAATCGCCCTGACGCTCATAAACCATGCCTCTGGCATAGAGCAAATACCAATATTTCTCCGGAATTTCATCACCAATATGCTGCGTAGCCTTATTATAAGCATTCAGGGCACCACTAAAATTCTCCTCATGGCGATACAAATCACCAACCCGGATCAAAGACTCAACATCATTATGCTCGACAAACAAAGCATTCAACTTTTCCAAAGCCTGTTCATGGTGTCCCGCCTCAGATAACAACTCCGCAGCATGTCTTTGTATAGCCAGATAAGAAGGGTGATCTTCCGGTATATTGGACAACTGGCTGATAGCCTCCTCAAACCGGTCATTACGGGTTAAGGTATCAGCAAGAAGCAACTGCGCATCGACCATGTGAGGGTTAAGCGCCAAGGCCATATGAGTAAATAGTTTTGCGCTACTATCACTATGCTCCTGATACAGGATATAAGCCATATCATACATGACCATCGCGGCGCCTTCCTGAGGAGTTTTAACCTGAAAAGCCTCCACCAGATCCCGGATATTACCACCACCATCCTTTTGAATTTCTGTCAGCTTGGCGGCAATGCTCTTATTCTGATTATCTATAGCGTAAATACCTTCATATAAAATCGTCGCCTCTTGCAACCGCCCCAGAACGGCGAGCAAATCTGCCGCCCTTTCAGCATCTGTATTGGATAACGAGCCCACGCCAATCAGAGCATCAGCATATTTTGTTATGTCTTCCGTTTTATTCAAAAAAGCGGAAAGAAGTCCGCCATGATAATTGTGAATGGTCGTCTCATTAAACCCTTCCGTATAAAGATCGCCAGCCGCAGCCGCAGCCCAACCTTTCAAAATAGGTTTGATGAAATCAGTCATGTCTCCGGGTTCCATACGGTCCAGATACTGCACAGCAACGCCCATCTGACCGGCAACCATGCTGCTAACACCCAAGATCATTAACGCCAGACCATTTTCAGTTTCAACAGCCGTAAGAGATTCCGCCCTTCGTACCGCCAGCGCCAGATCACCGGACCCCATCGCCAAGATCATAGACCGTCTGATCAATTCAATATTTTCAGGATCACCGGTTAAAATATCACCTAAATAATGATTTGCCGTGCTCCAGTCGTGACGACTCTGTGCAAAATGGCTAGAGAGATATTTACCCGCAAACCCTTCGCTTTGAACAAGAACAGGAGCAGGAACGGAGGCGGGAGTAGATACAGCATCCTCAGTCTCATCAGCTCTTACAGCCTGAGCACCTCCAGACAAAAGAAGGAGGCTCATCAAAGAAAAAATCTGAAAATGTTTTATAATCATAGGGTTAAGCTTCTCTACATATTCGAATAATTCGGCCCGCCGCCCCCTTCGGGCACTGTCCAGTCTATATTCTGCGCAGGGTCTTTAATATCACAGGTTTTACAATGCACACAATTTTGCGCATTAATCACAAATTTTTTCTGCCCCGCCTCCTCTATAATCTCGTAAACACCAGCCGGACAGTATCTTTGAGCCGGTTCATCATAGTCTGACAGATTTTGGTTAACAGGGATTGAAAGGTCTTTAAGCTTTAAATGAGCCGGCTGGTTTTCTCCATGCATCGTATTTGACAGCCCCACCGAAGTCAGCCGGTCAAAGCTTAAGACCCCATCAGACTTAGGGTAGTCTATCACACTGGAATCGCTTGCCTTTTTAAGCTGCGCATAATCTTCGTGATTTTTCAGCGTATAAGGCAGCCGCCAGCCGCCAAAAGTCTGAAATGCCGCGTGAATAAGCCCAAACAAAAACCCCTTGTTAAATCCGGGCCGAATATTACGCACTTTATATAGTTCGTCCCATATCCAGCACTTTTTAAGTTTTTCTGAATAAGACGTACATTCGGCACCATTAACACCCTCTTCCAAATGCTCAAAAATGGCTTCTGCCGCTACCATACCGGATTTCATCGCCGTATGGTTACCCTTGATTTTAGGAACATTCATAAACCCGGCCGTATCACCAATTAATATGCCGCCGGGAAATGTTAGTTTCGGCAAAGACTGAAACCCGCCCTCAACCAAAGCCCGCGCGCCATAAGATACGCGTCGCCCACCTTCCAGAACTTTACGAATTTCGGGATGAAGCTTAAAGCGCTGCATTTCATTAAAGGGCGACAAATAGGGGTTTTTGTAATCCAGCCCCACGACAAAACCGACGGACACCTGATTATCCGCCATGTGATAGAGCCATGAACCGCCATAGGTCTTACTATCCATGGGCCAACCAACTGTGTGCGTAATATTGCCCTCTTCATGTTTTTCCGGCGCAATTTCCCAAATTTCTTTTATCCCAAGACCGTAAGTCTGCGGATCACTATCTTCTCGTAGATTGAATTTGGAAATAAGAGTCTTGGTTAGACTGCCGTGGCAGCCTTCGGCAAAGATTGTTTGCTTTGCATGAAGCTCAACGCCCGGCTCAAAATTTGGCGTCTTTTCACCGTCTTTGCCAATCCCCATATCGCCTGTGGCGATACCTTTTACTGCGCCCTGCCCATCATAGAGCACCTCAGCAGCCGCAAAGCCGGGGAAAATCTCAACACCTAGTTCTTCGGCCTGCGTTGCGAGCCAGCGCGCAAAATTACCAAGGGAGATAATGTAATTACCGTGATTTTTCATCTGCGGCGGAGTCGGCAACTTAAAGGCCTTTTTCGCCGTCAGAAACAAAAAGCTGTCCTGTTTTGCTTTCACGCTCAACGGTGCACCCTTTTGTCGCCATTCGGGGACAAGCTCATAAAGCGCCCGCGTTTCAAACACAGCGCCGGAAAGTGAATGCGCCCCGACCTCCGAACCTTTTTCAACGATACAGACGGAAAGCGCGGATGAAAGTTGTTTCAAACGAATCGCGCAAGCCAGCCCAGCAGGCCCGGCCCCGACGATGACAACATCATATTCCATACTTTCCCGGTCAGCCCTTACAGAACCAGCTTCGGCCGTTTCAGACATAACAGAGCCCTCCTTATTGCAACAACAGAGTCTATCCTATATTCATAAGGGATCGTAGTATAAATATAGTGTTTTTGATCAGATATGGAAAGACAAGCTGCCATAGTCGCCTTGCAGTGGCACATTGAGAATGGTGCGGATGAAGCGCTGGCTGATAGTCCGGTCGATGCCACCGCTATGCCTGCTCTGCCGCAAAAGAAAGAACCCGCTAATATACAGGCTCAACCCGCACCGCTTTTAGGAGCATCGGACGCGCGCAAAGAATCTATCGCGCTGGCAAAAAAAGCGCAGACGCTTGAAGAGTTACAAAATGCCGTCGCCGCTTTTGACGGTATTTCTTTAAAGAAAACAGCAACCAACCTGGTTTTCAGCGATGGTAATCCGCAAGCACCAATCATGCTAATCGGCGAAGCACCGGAAGCAGACGAAGACCGGGCGGGCAAACCCTTTGCTGGCACCAGCGGTCAATTACTCGACCGTATTCTGGCCTGTATCAGCCTTGATAGAGAGACCGTTTATCTTACAAATATCCTCAACTGGCGCCCACCGGGAAACCGCACGCCCAGCGCCTCGGAAATAGACGTCAGTCTGCCTTTTATAGAAAAACATATCGCACTGATAAAACCAAAATTACTCATAGTCACCGGCGGCGTTGCAGGCAAAGCGCTTTTGAATAAAAACTCAGGCATCTCCCGCCTGCGTGGCCAATTTCATGATTACCACCCCTTAACAAAAGAATTATTCGATAACGAGCCCGAAACGGTCCCGGCCCTGGCCACTTATCACCCCGCCGACCTCCTACGCACCCCCTCCCAAAAAAGACTGGTCTGGCAGGACATGCTAATGCTCCAGAAAAAATATAAAGAGCTTGGTTTGTAGTCGCGGGGGGGGGGGGGTTGGGAAGAGAAGGGGAGGAAAAAGGAAGAAAAACGAAAAAAACAAAAAACAAAAAAAAAAAA
>JAJFGW010000011.1 GCA_021775915.1 Alphaproteobacteria bacterium
TGAAACGCCGACGCGGCAATCCAGTTTCTTTGCTTGTGGCTCTGGATTGCTTCGTTGGGCTGCGCCCTCCTCGCAATGACGGCCTAAAGACACTGCGCTTTATGGCGCAACCAATGATCGGCCAAAACACAGGCAAGCATGGCTTCGGCGACGGGGGTGCCGCGGATGCCGACGCAGGGGTCGTGGCGGCCTTTGGTTATGATCTCGGTCTCGTTACCGTCTTTGTCTATTGTATTGCGCGGGGTCAGGATTGAGCTGGTTGGTTTGAAGGCGACGCGGGCGATGATGTCCTGACCGCTGCTGATCCCGCCCAATATGCCGCCGGCGTTATTGGACTGGAATGCGGCGCCTTTTTTCCCTTTGCGAATTTCATCGGCGTTTTCTTCGCCGCCGAGTTCTACCGTGCCAAAACCACTGCCGATTTCTACGCCCTTGGCGGCGTTAATGCTCATCAGCGCTTTGGCGATATCGGCATCGAGCTTATCGTAAACCGGCGCGCCGAGCCCGGCGGGAATGCCGGTGGCCTGCACCTCGACGATAGCGCCTGCGCTGGAGCCTGCCTTACGGCGCTCATCGAGAAATTTTTCCCATTTTTTGATCATTGTGCCGTCCGGGCAATAAAAATCGTTTTTGGCAACCTCGCCCCAGTCCCATTTTTTGGGGTTACAAGGCAGCGCGCCAATTTGCACCACCGCGCCGCGTATAATGACATCCGGGCTTATTTGGGTTTCGAGGATTTTACGGGCGATGGCTCCCGCCGCCACACGCATTGCCGTTTCCCGTGCGGAAGAGCGCCCACCGCCCCGGTAATCACGGTAGCCGTATTTTTCCTGAGAGGTAAAGTCGGCATGGCCGGGGCGGAACTTGTCCTTGATGTCATCGTAGTCTTTGGAGCGGACATCTTCGTTGTGGATGATGAGGCTAATCGGTGTGCCTGTGGTGCGGCCTTCAAACACGCCAGAGAGGATTTCTACGGTGTCGGATTCTTTGCGCTGCGTCGTGTGGCGCGAACGGCCGGGGCTACGGTGGTCGAGGTAATGCTGGATGTCGTCTTCGGTGAGAGCGATGCGCGGCGGCACGCCATCCACAACACAGCCAATGGCGCTGCCGTGGGATTCGCCCCAGCTTTGATATTGAAATAATGTTCCGAAACGGTTTCCGCTCATGCTGCCTCGGAAGATTTTTTCTTCGGCGTGATGGATTGGAGGAGCTCGGCGGTTTCGGCGGCGCTGTCGACTTGCACCATACCAACGGTGTGATAACCGCTGTCAACATGCATCACTTCGCCGGTAACGCCGCTGCCTAAATCAGAGAGCAGGAACAGGCCGCTGCGGCCTACGTCCTCAATCGTGACATTGCGGCGCAGAGGAGAGTTCAGCTCGTTCCATTTTAAAATGTAACGAAAATCACCGATACCGCTGGCCGCCAGTGTTTTGATCGGCCCGGCGGAAATCGCATTAACGCGGATATTCTTCGGCCCTAGATCGGAAGCCAAATAACGCACGGAGGCCTCCAGCCCGGCCTTGGCCACGCCCATTACATTGTAATGCGGCATAACACGCTCGGCACCGTAATAAGTAAGCGTCAGCAAGCTCCCGCCCTCATTCATCAAAGGCGTTGCGCGCTGCGCCACGGAGGTGAAGGAGTAAATGGAAATATCCATAGTTTTGGAGAAGTTTTCACGGCTGGTATCAAGATAAAGCCCGTCCAGCTCATTTTTATCGGAAAAGGCAATCGCATGAACAACAAAGTCGATGCTGCCCCACTTCTCTTTCAACGTATCAAAGACAGTATCAAGGTCGGAATCGCTGGTCACATCACAGGGCAGCACTATGTCAGAGCCGACGGACTCAGCCAGCGGCCTTACCCGCTTTTCCAGCGCATCTCCTTGATATGTAAAGGCCAATTCTGCGCCCTGCTCCGCCAATTGCTGTGAAATACCCCAGGCGATTGAACGATCATTGGCCACGCCCATCACAAGACCACGCTTGCCTGCCATAAATTTATTAGACTCTGTCATTTTCCATTTCCTTAAGAAAGCTAATCTCAGTGCATCCTACACATTTTTAAGCCAAGGTCTAGCCCTGAAAAGCGCGGAAAACTTGAGAAATTGTTAATAATCGAGTGATAGAGTGACAAAGCAGTCGAGGTAAACACAAACGGAGAATTTAATCGTATGGCGCTACAGATAGATACCGTCGCACATGCCTGTAATCTGATAACCCGCGAAATCAGGGATTATCAGAAAAACCTTACTGTTCATTTCATTGTTTACCATGAAGGACAGCGCACAGAGGCATTAGGGCTGAGTGCACAGGACATTATACAGCACCCGGCATCTGAAACGGCAATGCATTTACTACAAAAACAAAGGCCGTCCGAAAACTCTATATTACTGGGAACCGCCGTTGCCCGCCAAAACCTGTTTTTCGGGATGGTCACAAGGGATACGGTTCTTGCCTTATGCACGATCAATATTGAACAGTTCGATAGCCTGAAAGAAGCAAAGCGCCACGCATACCACCTCGCCTGGCACGCGCTTGATGCAACCCAATATCACAGCAACCCTGGCAACAGGACAGGCAAATCAACGGAACTCATCATTCGCAAAAGAAATGCGCTGGAAATAGCCCGTTCCAACTTGTGTGCCGATGTCTTTAGCTCAATCATCTCGGCCTTTCACCGTGACAAAGACGCCGTTCGTCGCATTGCTCTAGGGCGCGGGTTAAGCATTTTGAACAAAAAGTCCCTGTATAGCCCTGAACATTACCCCTTCGTTATCGCCATGGAACCAACGGAATATGCCCTTAACCAGATTGATCCTAAAAAAATATCAAAGAAAGGGGTAGTCCCGACGGCCCTTAGGGTTGCCAGAGAAGTTGGTAAAATCTATGACGAAACAACATTAAAACAATGGATGTCCTTTGCAAAACCCGCGCAAGACATGGCGTGGCATGACTATAACGAAAAAGACATATTGAGCGCCGCCATCAACACAAGCCCCGACACCCATGTCAGGACCAATGGCTACCTGATTTCCGAATTAACAGCCATTGACCCCTCCTCTATCCTGAGTATTGACAAAAACTACAGCCCTTTTGCAGACGATGAGTTTAACAAAGAACTTCACGACAAACTTATCGACGAGATATATCAGGATGTTATCGCACAGGGATTACAACAAAACAGCTCTATCCCCTTCCTGAAAATGGCTCACCAGCAAAATTCAGCCCTCACCGACGGAAAGGTTTTAGGGTGGTGCGCTTCAGCCCTGCATGCCGCCGGAAAAGCCTATGACACAGCAAAAGAAAACGGCGAAGAACCGGAATTTTATGCCGCAAAAGAATTCAAAAGCAAAAAAGACAACACCAAATGGAAAAACCTGACAGTACTGGGCAAACGCGTTATTAAAGACCACAGGCAAGGCCACAATGTCACGCTAAGCAATCTAAAAGAAATTGCCGAAGACATTGAAGGGCTGAAAGACCTCAAACAGTCCGTGGAAGACACCATTGCCAGCCCGCAATACCAGCGCAAACTCGCCTCTGCGGACGAGCTTAGACCGGAACTAGGATTTAAACCGGACATCGCGCCCCTCGCTGCCACACCAAGAGCAGCGCCAAAAACACCCAGCCACGAAGCCGTCATTGCGCCGGGGCTTGGAGGTTCTGCCAAAAAAGTTCAGCAATACGCCCAAACCGAAGAAACGCAGGAATAATCCAGAGAATTAATACAGGCACAAGGCCGATATTTTCCAATGTTACTTCACAATTTCCCAGCTACCATCAGGCTGCTGACAGGCTGTGCCATAAGCATCTTGCTGCTTACCACCGACCATAACCATTTGCTGATATTCGCGGCAATAACGACCTGAGGTGCTTGTACCATCACGTGTGGCTGTGTAGCTCCCCTGATTCCCTGACTCAGGATTGTTCCAGGCGATTGTATCACCGATCGGCGCTGTATGAACCTTGGTTTGCGCCTGCTGCATATACATGCGATCAGCACGATCCAGAGAAGCACCAATTTCGCCCCCGGCCAACGCGCCCAAAAGAACGCCTGCGCCCGTGGCCCATAATCTACCGGAACCGCCACCGACCTGCGAACCGAGCAAACCGCCAGCAAGCGCACCTGCGCCTGTGCCTACCGTTTGTTTATCACCCCAGTTATTTGTCTGACAGGCTGTCAAGGAAAGTGACAATACCAGTGACAGTGCCATAAAACTCATCAAAACTATTTTTCTCATACCAAAAGTCCTCTTTTCAGGTTATACGAATGCTGTTATACGCATAAAAATTAAATATCCTTCGCAAAAATATGTAGGGCAAAAACGGTAAGAAGGCCACTAAAAAATGGACAATTCAGAGACTATAAAAACACTGGAACAAACAGGAAGCGCTCCAAAAGACCCGCTGAAGCTGTTTCAGGACTGGCTGACGGAAGCAGAAGAAACTGAGCCCAACGACCCAAACGCTATGTGTCTGGCCACTGTTGGCCCCAACGGTATGCCAAGCACCCGCATTATGCTGCTCAAGGGACTGGATGACCGTGGCTTTGTCTTCTACACAAACAAGGAAAGCAGAAAAGGTGTCGCACTCGCAGCCAACCCCGTTGCTTCTCTGTGTTTTTATTGGAAAGGCCTGGCCAAACAAATCCGCGTAGAAGGAACAATTGAGCATGTTAGCGATGAAGAAGCTGATATTTACTATGCCTCGCGCCCGCGCGGCAGCCGTATTGGTGCCTGGGCTTCACAGCAATCGCGCCCCCTGAAAAGCCGCGACGCCCTGACAGCCAGAATAGAAAAATATGAACAGGAATATGAAGGACAGGAAGACATTCCCCGCCCGCCATATTGGGGTGGCTACCGTCTAAAACCGAATATGATTGAGTTCTGGCATGCTGGCGGCTTTCGCCTGCATACACGGTTTGTTTATACAAAAAAAGATGACAGCGAAGAGAATAATGGTGACTGGGAAAAAGAAATGCTTTTCCCTTAGTTTTTCTATGTAAATTTTTACATATTTTTTGTTGACGTAACCATACTGTCATTGCTACAAATCAGAGCATCATGTTTGGGGTTATAAAGATAATACGGGAAAAGTAGCATGAAAATGTCACTCACGAAGAAATTCAAAGCCAACACTGGCACGCTTGTTCTTGCTGCCGTCCTGGGACTAGGCTTAATCCCTGCAGAAACTGTGCCTGCTTATGCAGAAGCACCGACAGAGCCCGCAAAAACCACGCAAAAAGCTGATAAGACAGAACAAAGGGTTGAACTGGACAGATTGCAGTTTCTTGCCGCTGTTAAAGCAGGCAAAGACATGAGCAATGTAAAAGTCCGTCCGGGGTCGAATTTATTCGGGGCAGACTTAAAAGGTGCCAACCTGCGCGGCATTGACATGAGTGGCGTCAATCTGGAAAGAGCCAACCTGTTCGCGGCCAAACTACGCGGGGCTAAATTACGGGGCGTCAATCTGGAACATGCCGATATGCAGTGGGCCGACCTGCGATACACCGACCTGCAAAAAGCGAACCTGCGAGACACAATTATGAGCGGCGCTTTGATACGAAATTCAAATCTTAGCCACGCCATTATGAGCGGAACCAAATTACGGGGAAGCGACTTAAGAAAAGCCATTATAAAAAGTTCCTATCTGTATGGGGCCCGGCTGGAAGTTGCCAAAATGCAGGAAGCTGACCTACAGGGCTCCGACCTGCGGTACGCCAGTTTACAAGGCGCTAACTTGTATAAAACTAACTTTCAAAACGCCAATCTGGAAAGCGCCAACCTGACATACAGCAATCTTGAAAAAACTATTATTACCTATAGCCGCAAAGTTGCCGGAACCAATTTTTACAATGCAAGAAATCAAGAAAAAATGCAGCTTGTAAACTCCCGTGGAGATAAAATATGCGGTGTTAAACCAAATTCACGCGGCTATTTTGCAACGGGGGTAACGGCGCCAAAACCATATTTGTGCTCGTCTCCGCCCAAAATAAAATAAAAAGATAGAAATACAGGGAAGCATCATGAAGAAATCACTCACAGAGATATTCAAAGCGAGCACCGGGAAAATTGTTCTGGCGACAATACTGGGCTTGGGTTTGTTGGCTGCGCCTGCTTATGCAAAAACGCCTGAACCGTCAAAAACAGAGCAACAAACCGAAAAACCAAAACCGATAGTTATCATGAACAAGGCACAGTTTCTTGCTGCCATCGAAGCAAAGCAAGACATGAGTCATGTGAAAATCATGGCAAAAACAGATTTGTCCGGCGTTGATCTAAGCGGCGCCAACCTGAGAGGTGTTGACCTACAAGGAGCCAAACTACAAAGAGTCAATTTGCAAGGGGCCGACTTACAAGGAGCCAAACTGCAATGGACCAACATGTTTGGAGCCAATCTGACAAAGACCAACCTAAAAGAAGCACAGCTACAAGGTGTCCGGCTGCATGGCGCCAATCTGACAAAAGCCAATCTGGAAAAAGCCCAGATGCAGGGCGTTGATTTGCAACATGCCACACTGACCGCAGCAAACCTGAAAAGAGCGGATCTGAGCGGTGCCAATCTGAAAGAGGCCGCGCTGCTAAAGGCCGGACTACAGGGCGCTATATTACAAGGCAGCAACCTGACCAATACGGACTTAAGCGGAGCATTTCTAGGGTCGGCCAAACTAAAGTGGGCCCTGCTCTCGGGCGCGACGATTACCTATGACAGTGACCACCTCAATGGCTCTGATTTTACCGGCGCCAGAGGTATAAAGAATACAAAATTTATAACAGCCAGCGGCGACAGAATCTGCGACAAGATCTCAATAAATGCCCTATTAAGGGGCCGCCTCGTTCACCCGGGACGATTTATGAACCCACAGCAAGAACCTGCTCTGTGTCCAAAATAGGCTAAAGGGCATTGAACCCTTGAAAAGCGGCGGTTTTCACGCCATATATAACCCATCAAAAAATGAGAATGGTTAGGGTAAAGTATAATGGCAAAAGAAGAAAAACTGAATTTTGGGGCGGACGTATCACGCTTGCTGGATATTGTAGCGCATGCGCTTTATTCCAACCGCGACGTGTTCCTGCGCGAGCTTATATCTAACGCGTCCGATGCCTGCGACCGTCTGCGCTATGATGCCATTGCCGCGCCGGATCTCATCAAAGGCGACCCGGATTTCAAAATCCGTGTTTTCAAAGACACCACTGACCGCACGCTCAATGTCGTTGATAACGGTATCGGTATGAATCATGATGAGCTGGTTGAAAATCTGGGTACTATTGCCAAATCCGGTACGGCCAACTTAATGAAAAAGATTAGCGATGCCGGAGACGACACAGACAAGGTGAGCCTGATCGGCCAATTTGGTGTCGGTTTTTATGCGAGCTTTATGGTCGCGAGCAAAGTGAGCGTGATCAGCCGCAAGGCCGGAGACAAGAAAGCGTGGCTATGGGAATCAGACGGCAAGACCGGCTTTACCGTGCGCGAAGCCAAAAGCAAGGAAGCCCGGCAGCTTATGGGCGAGCGCGGCACAGCAATTATCCTGCATGTTAATGACGATGCCAGCGATTTCCTGATGGATGAAAAACTCAAACGAGTGATTGAGACTTATTCCGATCATATTGATTTCCCGATTTTTATAAATCAGGAACAGGAAGATAGCGAAAAACCTGTGAACGCAGTAACAGCACTATGGATGCGCCCGAAGGATGATATTACAACAGAACAGCATACTGAATTTTTCAAGCATATCGGCTTTGGCGTTGACGAACCGATGATGACCAGCCACTGGCGCGCTGAAGGCAAATTTGAATATACCGCCCTGCTCTACACCCCGACGATGCGACCAATGGATTTATACGATCCGGGGCGCAAGCATGCCGTCCGACTTTACGTGAAGCGGGTTTTCATTACCGATGACTGCGAAGGGCTGATTTACCCGTGGCTGCGCTTCCTGCGCGGTGTGGTCGACAGCGAGGACTTGCC
>JAJFGW010000012.1 GCA_021775915.1 Alphaproteobacteria bacterium
AGCCTTTTATTTTTGCCTTGCAAAGACTTATGGGCAGCCCTCCGTATTTTGCATAGCATAGTTAAAGCTTTATGAAGATTAGAAAATCAGGGCTGTAAGGTCTCTTGTAACGCCTTTATAACCCTGCTGCATTCCGCACGCTGTTTCTGATAAGATTCACTTCTCGATGTGACATTCCGCGACAAAATCTCATAGTTCTGATCAATGTACCATGAACGGATAAAAGCATTGGTCAATGCTGTCTCATCAATAGCATCAACGACTGTCTTGATATCAACGCCATCAAGAACGCTGATATTATTTAGTTCTGCAACCGGCTCCATTCTTTGATCTCTCAACGCGTGGGAATCTCTTTCTTGCCCCACTGTAATCTCACCTGTAAGCGGCTGGTATCGCATGGCCACAGCGGCCTGTTCATAGGCTGTCGCATAGAACTCTGGATATCCGGGCTGATAAAAGACCAAAACCTCTTTTCCATCCCCCAAATTAAGGTGCAAACGCCACGGAGTCCTTTCGCCGTTCTTCGTCAAATACCTATCTTCAAAACCAAAACCCTCTTGTTGCAATCCCGCTGTCAGCAAGCCTTCTATTTTTTTCTGGATAGCAATGTGCAAACTTCTAAGCCCGTAGGAAACAACATCCTCCGAAGTGTTTCCAACTTTCTGCCGGGCTTCCTTATAAGACCCCATCGCTTCTTTTATGTTTTGAGCAGTCTCCGGAGAGATTGAATCATGGATCGTTTTTAAAGTTTCAAGATGATCCGTTATCAAAGTACGGGCTTGCGTATAAAAGCCTTTCTCCCTGTCCTTTTGGCTTACCTTAATAAACTCAGCCAACTTTGCTCTGGCTTCACTTAAGCCTTTTGATTCTTCAGTAATCTTACTATCGCAAACCTTTTGTATATGAGTACTTATATCAAGGTCGTCCCCCGCAAAAGCCACGTTAGCAAAAAGCGCTAAACTTGCCGCAGCGCCCACTATAAATGTTTTGTTCATCTTAAACCTCCCGGAACAGTAAATTATGAAACTCTTTTTTGCAGAATCTAGAACAGGAGTCAATTTATTTTACGAAACAGTTTTATTAATACAAGAACACCGCCGATCATGACTTGAGGAATTTTCCTATCTGGCATACACTACCTTCCGCCTTATTAAGAAAGAGAAGAATGAACAACCCTGTTTCCGTTGAGAAGCTAACGTTTGAAACAGCTCTGGGCGAGCTGGAAACCATTGTGCGCGATCTGGAAACAGGAAACGCGGCTCTGGAAGACTCCATTACGTCCTATGAGCGTGGTATCGCCTTAAAGAAACATTGCGAAACAAAACTGCGTGAAGCGCAGGCCAAAATTGAGAAAATCAGTATTAACGAAAACGGCACCATCAAAACAGAGCCGTTTGACAAAGAGGAGTAACTCACCATGCCCTCCCCGAGAAAAGCGCCCCAAAGCCTACAAAATGAGATGGACGAGGTTCTTAACGCCGTCAATAAAACGATTGCCAAAATCCTGCCCGAAACGGATTTACCGGAAGATCGCCTTTATGAAGCGATGCGCTACGGCACCCTAAATGGCGGAAAGCGGCTGCGCCCCTTCCTTGTTATACAATCAGCAAACCTGTTTAACGTTAACCCGCGCCGTTCAAGACGCGTGGCGGCGGCACTGGAGTTTGTTCATTGCTATTCCCTGATTCACGACGATCTACCCGCCATGGATGATTCCGATACGCGGCGCGGTAAGCCATCAACGCACAAAGCCTTTGACAATGCCACCGCCATTCTGGCCGGGGACGCGCTGCTGGCGCTGGCATTTGAAATACTGGCCGACCCTGAAACCCACGAAGACCCGCATGTCCGCACCGAGCTTATCAGCAAGCTGGCACGCGCCGCTGGTGGTCACGGTCTGTGCGGCGGGCAGATTCTGGATTTAATCGGCGAAAAAGAAGAATTTGATGTTGGCACGATTAGTAGATTACAGCGTATGAAAACCGGCGGCCTTATGGCCTTTGCCTGCGAAGCCGGAGCCATTCTTGGCAAAACCGATGGGCCGCACCGCAAGGCGCTCTGTAACTACGCTCACGATCTCGGCCTTGCCTTTCAGGTCACCGACGATGTACTAGATGTCGAGGCTGACCCGGATACCACCGGCAAACCCGCCAATCAGGACGCGCTGGCCGGAAAATCAACCTTCGTTTCAACAATGGGTAAAGACGCCGCAAAAATGCGCGCCGAAATGCTGGTCGCCCAAGCCACACGCCATTTACAGATGTTCGGCTCCCGCGCTGACACCTTAAAAGAACTGGCTGAATACGTCCTTATGCGGAGAGCTTAAACAGACAGCTTTCTTGTGATAGCAAGCTGTGCCTGCTGTGGGTCTGAGATTATTATCTTGGGCTTATTGTTATCTTTTGTAGGAGAATGATCTTCTGTAGCAGGAGCACCGACAAGCGCGCCAATAAGCATTGCTCCAGCAAGGCGCCCTATAATCCACATGCCACAATATGCTATGAGCGCTCTGGTTTGAAACGTTTGTTTTAAATCGAGAGGAACATCATCTTTAGGCTTTGCGAGGTTACTTATAGGAACTATGGATGCCGCCACTCCTACAAAACCAAGCACGATTGCAATTTCAGATAAAATAGCTGTCCCGACACCCATCGCTGCGGATGTAAACAGCTTCTGGTTTGGTGACATCTTTTTCATTTTTTGCTGCATTTCTTCTAACATTAAGCAAGTTCCTTTAAAGTGTCGAATTAAGCAGGTTGATAGGTTGCAGGCAATTTCTGTATTGGTGCTTTTGTCATCGCTACCTTAACTGGCGCAGCGCTATCTTGCAGCTCCGATGTCTGATAAGGAGAAGTTTGCAAATTAATGGCTAAAAAAGCGCCCGCAGCTATAGAAGCTAAAGATACACCCCAATTTTTATAAAATTCTTTGCGGTTCCCTGCATTCGCCCCTGCAACCCACAGAGCAATAGGCAACATCATGGCCGCGCCTAAGAGCGGATAATAAGAAGGCAGTACCACAGGGGCACCTGCGACAAGTCCAAGAACGGCAGTCGCAAACATCCTCTGATTATTGGACATCTTCTTTGATATATTTTGTATTTTTTCTAACACTGAACGAGTTCCTTCATCTCTAAAATTCAAATCAGCGGCGCAGAACAGGCGCTGCTACCATCGTAACTACCGCCTCTTTAATAGCTGGCCCTTTATCCTCCGGCATTTCAGACGTAAGCCCATAGGATAAAGCAGAAGCCACCAAAAAAGATGCTGCGCAAGAACCAAGGTTTTTCACCATTTCCTGGTGAGTTTTAGAGTACGTTATTAAAAGCACCCCTGCCCCCACACCAACAAGCGCACCCAATGAAAAAAACGTAGCCGCAGCGCCCGATACAAGCCCCAGCGCTGCAGAAGTAAACAGCTTCTGGTTTGGCGACATATCCTGCATTTTCTCGATCATCGGTAAGTCTCCCTTATATTTTTATGAAACCTAGCAAAAATCGTTAAGTTATGTCAACGCAAAAGAATCTGACTTTTCTTTGACATAATGTTATTTGTTATGATAGCCTCCCCTATGTTTACAAACCCACAAGAAAACGCAGAGACACCGAAAAACCTTACGCTTGCGGAATTTTTTGGTGTCGGTAAGTACAGATTCAAGCGCATTAAGCCTTCAAGCTTTGCTCATGTCGTCATTGATGTGCAGCGCGTATTTTGTGATCCAAATCTTTCGCCCGGAGGACGCCACCCACCATTCGGTACGCCTCATACGGTAGAAATTGCCTCTAAAATCGCAACGATTATGCCGCATTTCAGGGCCGCAAACATTAACACCTGCGTGGTTATCTATGCTGCCCACGAAGGGTATGAAGGTGAGCTCTACAAAGTGAAAAGTGAAGACTCTGATATAATTATCAGAAAACTGGGCGATGCGGCTTTATGGGGTAGAGACAGTATTCCTGAAGGCTGGCGAGAGCCTGGGATGGACGACATTCACGATGAACTCCAAAAGCGTAATATTAAAAACCTTTTGGTGTCCGGTTTTAATGCCAGCGCTTGTCTATCTTCAAATGTTTACTGCGCGCTAAAGAAAAAATACAAAGTTGCTCTTTTAGAAGACTGCATTGGAGAGAATAAGGGGAATGAAAATTATATACCTCAATATATTGAACAGATGGTTCAAATAGGCGCACATGTCACGACATCAAATAAAGCTCTTGATTTCCTGCAAACTCTGCAAAACAGATAATATCCCCGAAGCGTTTTCGATTATGTCAACGCAAAAGAATCTGGTGTTTTTGGCTTCTTGGCGTTAAGACATAGGGTCATGACAGCAGAAAAGAAAATCGTAGAAACGCTGAAATCTTCCAGCACCACGCCGTTACTCGACCGCGTGCATATCCCCGCCGATATGCGCGGCTTTAGCGATGACGAGCTAAAAGCCCTCGCCGGTGAACTCCGCAGCGAGATGGTTGATGCCGTATCGCAGACCGGCGGCCATCTGGGCGCAGGACTTGGCGTGGTTGAGCTCACCACCGCAATCCACGCTGTGTTTAACACCCCCGAAGACCGCCTGATCTTTGATGTCGGGCACCAATGCTACCCGCATAAAATTCTCACCGGGCGACGCGACCGTATCCGCACGATAAGACAAGGCGATGGCCTGTCCGGCTTTACCAAACGCACCGAGTCCGAATACGACCCGTTTGGCGCCGCACACAGTAGTACGTCCATTTCCGCAGGGCTTGGCATGGCGGTGGCGCGCGACCTCGCCGGGCGCGAGAATAATGTCATTGCCGTCATCGGTGATGGCTCAATGAGCGCAGGCATGGCGTACGAAGCCATGAACAATGCCGGAGACATGAATTCACGCCTGATTGTCATCCTCAATGATAACGAGATGTCGATCTCCCCGCCCGTCGGCGCAATGAGCAAATACCTCTCCCGCATGACGTCCTCCAAGCCCTATATCAACACCCGCGAAGCTGCGAAAAAAGTGGTCTCTATGATGCCGCCGCCGCTGAAAAAGGCCGCCGCCCGCGCCGAAGAAACCGCCCGCGTCGCGCTCGGAGGCGGTACGTTCTTCGAGGAAATGGGCTTTTACTATGTCGGCCCTCTCGACGGGCACAACCTTGATCATTTGCTGCCGGTGCTGCGTAATATCCGCGACACTGACAAAGGGCCGATCCTGCTCCACGTCATCACCAAAAAAGGCAGAGGCTACGCCCCGGCGGAAAACAGCGCCGATAAAATGCACGGTGTTGCCAAGTTCGATGTTGTGACCGGCGCGCAAGCCAAAGCCCAACCCGCCGCACCGTCTTACACAAAAACTTTCGCCAACGCGCTCATAGACGAAGCAAAGCGCGATGACAAAATCGTCGGCATCACCGCCGCCATGGCTTCGGGAACCGGCATAGATGTATTCGGCGACGCATTCCCCGACCGCATGTTCGATGTCGGCATAGCCGAGCAACACGCCGTAACATTTGCCGCCGGCCTTGCGTCTGAGGACTACAAACCCTTCGTTGCGATTTACTCCACATTCCTGCAACGCGCCTACGATCAAATCGTGCATGACGTTTGCATCCAGAATTTACCGGTAAAATTTGCCATGGACCGCGCCGGATTAGTCGGCGCAGACGGCGCCACCCACGCCGGGAGCTTTGACATCGCCTATTTGGGGTGCCTGCCCAACATGGTGCTTATGGCAGCAAGCGACGAAGCCGAACTCACCCATATGGTCGCCACGGCCGCCGCCTATAATGACGGCCCCATCGCCTTCCGTTACCCGCGCGGCAACGGCACAGGTGTAGACATTCCCGCGCAAGGTGAAGTGCTTGAAATCGGTAAAGGGAGGATTGTTTATAATTCGTCATTGCGAGAAGCGTCAGCGACGAAGCAATCCAGAGCCACAAGCAAAGATACTGGATTGCCGCGTCAGCCCTCCGGGCTTCCTCGCAATGACGAAAATTCAATCGCCCTCCTCTCCTACGGCACACGGCTTGAAGAATGCCTCCTCGCCGCCGCAATGTTAGAGAAAAAAGGCCACTCCGTTACCGTCGCCGACGCGCGCTTTGCCAAGCCTCTGGATGAAAAACTAATCACCCAACTAGGCACTAATCACTCACAACTCATCACCATCGAAGAAGGCTCCTCCGGCGGCTTTGGCGCCTTCGTGCTGGATTACATGAACCGCGCCGACCTCCTGCAAAACTGCCGCGTCAGAAACATGCACCTGCCCGATATTTTCCAGGACCAGGACGCGCCGGACAAACAATATGAAACCGCGCAACTCACCGCCAAAGACATTGTCAAAAAAGCTCTCTAAAAAGAGACACCGTAAAAGGAGACACCATGAAACACCTTATACTCGCCCTTGCCCTGCTTGCCCTGTCATTCCCTAGCCACGCGCAAGATGCGCAAGACACCAAAATCACAAACATCCGCGACAACCTCCATTTTCTGGTCAGCCCGAGCGGCGGCAACATCACCGTTTCCACCGGCATTGACGGCACGTTCATTATTGACGACCAGCTCGAAGACCGCGGCGAAATCATTGAGCAAGCCATCAAAACTATCAGCGATGAGAGCATTAAATTCGTCCTGAACACGCATTACCATTTCGACCATACCGGCGGGAACGAGCATTTCGGCGCGCAAGACGCCCTCATCGTTGCCCATGACAATGTTTATGAACGTCTGAGCACAGACCAGTTCATCACTCACTTCAAACGCGACATGCCCGCCCTCAAAAAAGAAGGCCTGCCCGTTGTCACCTTCGACAACACAATGACGCTGCATTATAACGGCGATGATATTAAAATCATTCACACACCAAACGCCCACACCGACGGCGACGCCGCCGCGCATTTCACAAACGAGAATGTCATCGTTGCCGGCGATACAATTTTCAACAATATGTACCCGTTCATCGACACCGAACATGGCGGTAACGTCAAAGGAGTCATCAAAGCGCTTGATATTTACAGCGCCCTCGCCGATGACAACACAATCATCGTCCCCGGCCACGGCCCCCTGATGAATAAAGCAGAGCTGCAAACTTACAGAGACGCCCTAGCCACCATGACCGCCAGCGTAGAAACCGCGATCAGTGAAGGCAAAACCTTAGAGCAAATCATCGCCGCCAAACCCACAAAAGACTTCGATGAAACCATGGGCAAAGGCATGATCCCCCCGGACGTTTTCGTAACGTTTTTATATGAAAGCTTGGGACGGTAGAGATAGAATTGCCGGCGAAGCCGTACTCGCTTGCGTTTTGGCAGGCCACTGGTTGCGGCATAAGACGCAGTGTTTGTGAGCTAGGGAGAAAAAGAAAGTGCCTTTACAAATTTCAGATATACAAGAGCGTGTTAGGAAAAAGAGATTTCTCATAGATTGTTTTTTATATTCCCCTCCTTTGCCCAAAGGAAGCGGAGAAGAAGAAGCTCTAAAACGTGGTGTTAGAGACCACTTCCTTATATCTGTTATATTAGAGTTAATTATTAAAATTCTTTACGAGTTGGATCGGAAAGAGAAAGCCCCCTATTCTCATGATTTAATAAAGATATTTGATCCGCTTGAGCCGGAGACAAAAGCATTTTTTAAGACAGCGTTTGAACGAGCCAAAAAGCGACATCAAGAGCTCTTCAAAAAGAATAATATACATGACGTAACATCCCATCCACTTGAAGACGTTTTGAGAGCAAATGAAGGTATTATAAAGAATTTTAAGTATGACGCTATGGGCTCTAAAGCAAACAACTCCGCAGATAACATTTTCTACATAGAGGTCATGAATTTTATTGATCAAAAAAGTGCGGAGCTTAAATAATCGACAAGCCCCATCCTGACCCTCGCGCAAGGTGGGCATGACGACTAAAGGGAACTTCCTGATAATTCCTTCTTATTGGAAGCAAACCCCGATAATCTTTATTATTGTGGTCAAACCCGGCGCTATTCTCTATACGTAATTTAGGGTATGAAAATGACATTGAATGTCGTGGAAAACTCAGAGGGTATTTCAGTCACAGTTGATGGCAAAGGTATGCATCCATAATGGGACGACATGATTGAGTTGCAAAAGAAAATATTTGGAATGGAAGATAAATAATGACCGAGGACAAAAAGACAGCAAAGAAGGTTAAAGGGGCTGCCAAAAAGAAGTTAGCCCAACGCGCAGGACTTGACGAAATCCAGGAGAGGATTTTGAGGGCAACATCCAGAAAACTTGCAGAATCAATAGCTACAGGCGATAATGAAGGGATGAAAGAGCCAATGACAAAGATGGAGGCCGATGTTTCATCTATCAAGGAAGCGCTGGTGAGGCTTGAGCCTATCATTACTCAGATGAACAATGACGTTCAGGGTATAAAGGGCAGCCTGAAACACGTCCCCACCAATTACAGCATAACAGTCACGATGATCTTTTTCGTTTTGACCATTCTAGGTGTTACGGGATTTTTTGGAGTACTATTAAATGCTGCCACAGAGCTGTTAAAATAAAAACCGCCCCTCTTTTACCTTTATCTCTTATGGCGAATCATGCTTTAATACTCGCTATAACCCTTAACTAAGGAGGAACTATGTTTATCAAAGCCTTGATATACACCTCTGACTGCCGGGCGGTTAGTCCGATAACTGCCGTGTAGTGACCAAAAGGGGTGAAACCGGGCAATTCCAAAGCGGGTCAGGCTTTGAAGGGATATGTAACTAAACAACCCCTTAAAGTCACCCGCACCTGATCTGTATCGGCAGAACAGGTCTGCGCCCCCTGTAACAAGGATAAGGTGCGGATAAGGTCTTAAGGTACTTCGGTTGCTACGGCGGCTCCCTAAAAAAGAAGGGATAACCCGCTACCGAAAGGAGGTTCCTACAGCCCAACCTTTTCTCTTTTATTCGGCAAAACAGTTCCAAAGTTGCAATTCCATTACACCGCATCTACAACCCCCTCACTCCTCCTCCTGCTCCAAATAACGCTGGAATTTCAACAGCGCCTGCGTCGTGTGCCACTGCCCCTCGATCATCGCCTTGTTGCATTCCAGTAGCTGTGCTTTGTCCTGATCATCCATTGCCCCGCTCCCCGCGCGCGCGTTTCATAATGAAAACGGCCGCCAGATTTCTCTGGCAGCCGGGGAGTAATCACCGTCCAACGAACGGCGCAGCGTATTCACGCAAGCGCTATTATATTCCGCCGCCGCCCCGACCATAGATCGAGAAAGCAGCATCATTGGTAACGGCCTGATGCTGTATTAGGCCGTCTTGAGGAGGTAATTAGCCCCGGCCAGATTCATCATCCGGCTGTCCCTCACCATAATGATTTTTGCCAAAAAAGAAACCGCGGTCTTAAACTTAACATTTGAGGGATAAATCCCTACCCCTTCTTCTGCACAAAAACATCCCGCCCTTCGGACGCGTTGATCAATTCCGGCAGGGCAAAAACGGCGGGGGTTTGGCCGCGGCCTTCCTTCAGGACGGTAATTAAGCCCGCGCCCATCAAAGCCTTTAGAATGTTATGCGCCGTTGGTTTGGTCGGCATTCCGGACATCTCGTAAAAATCACTCGCATTGATAATCGGTCTTGCAAAAAAACTGTCCAGGGCCGCCAGCGCGTATTTAGAATTTGTTACGTTACTGAAATCCCGTTTCATTCTTTCATACAAATCATGGATTCTTTTTGCCTTTTCCGCATTGCGCTCTGCCTGTACCAAGATTCCCTTCAGAAAGAAATTCACCCATCCCTGCCAATCGCCTGACTCTGAAATGGCCAGCAGGCGCTCTCTATATTCCTCATCATGCTCTTCCAGAAATTCGCTCAAATAGAAGACCGGCCTTTGCAGGATTTTCTTCTGGTACAGAAAAAGCGGAATGAGCATACGCCCCAAACGCCCGTTACCGTCATTAAACGGGTGAATGATTTCAAACTGGGCGTGAATAATCGCCATTTGCACCAGCGGGTCTTCCATATCGCCGGACATGAACGCCTGCAAATTATCCAGCGCGCCTTTCATCACAAGCGGTTCCGGCGGCACAAAACGCGCTTTTTCAATCGGGTCGCCGGGCTTGCCAATCCAGTTTTGGTCTGCCCTGAACGCGCCGGGTTTTTTATCTTTCCCCCTGACGCTGTCCATCAATATATCGTGCAGCTCCCGGATAAGGGACAAGGAAAGCGGTCTGTCCTTCAGGTAATCTTCCGCAATAAACAAGGCTTTGCGATAATTTACGATCTCTTTAATATCGCCGGTTTTCTCTACCCCGAACTCTTCCCCGGCCTCATGCTGCAACACCTCGACCAGCGTCGCCTGCGTACCCTCTATTTTGGAGGACATCACGGCTTCCCTTGCGGTAAGGGGCGACAAAAGAACCGCCGAATTGACAATGCCTTCCAAAGTTCCGTCATAACGGGCAATCGCGCGCCCCGCCTGTCCGATCAAGCTAACAAGACTTTTCCATTCAATATCAATGGGAAGCATATCGGGAACACAGGGGGTTTTTATAGAGGACATCGCTTTTCACCTAAAATTTTGTATATAGTGCACTAAACACAAAGTTATTTGTATATAGTACAACGCCACTTCACTTTATACAAACTTTTTTGCGCTAAGTCCGCTATAGACAAAAACTTGCCATTTAACGAATAAATTCCTACAACGTCCCTGTAACGTAGCCTTCTGACAAGAAACAGGATAATCTACCAGCCATGAGCTTACAAAAACCCACCATCGTCCTGTTTGACATGGACGGCACCACGGTGCGCCACATTAACCCGTGGCTGCTGCATGTTGTGGAGCGGCTGGATGATCTGGCGCATAAAGGCGCGCGCCTGTTTTCGTGGGTCTTTAACCGCAAGATCGAAAGCCCGGCGCTGGTGGAATATCGCGGCGGCAAGCGGAAGAAGCTGCTGGTTCACCGCGCTGTCCATAAAATGCGCCGCAAACCGGTGGAGCAAATTGTCGAGCCCTGCCCCGGCATTTACGACATTCTCGATTTCCTGCAAGAAAGCAATGTTCGTATGGGCATTGTTAGCACCGCGCTTGGCAAAGGCTACGGTCATGATGTCCTGAAGAAATTTGATCTGGATCGCTATTTTGAGGTCACGATCTTCCGTGAGGATATTCAGCGCTCCAAACCTTACCCCGATCCGCTTTTGCAAGCCTTGAAGCTCATGAACAAGCAGCCTTGCGAAGATGACAATATCTGGTATATCG
Source organism: Alphaproteobacteria bacterium (assembly GCA_021775915.1). Taxonomy (GTDB): domain Bacteria; phylum Pseudomonadota; class Alphaproteobacteria; order Micavibrionales; family Micavibrionaceae; genus UM-FILTER-47-13. The sequence goes on from JAJFGW010000012.1 coordinate 11,200, forward strand.
GCGATCGCCACAAAGATGTCAAAGCGGCCCTAGCAGCAGAAATTCATCTGCCGTGCGATATTCAGCCCATCGCCTATACACTCAACGCCGCTATCGCTGTGCTGGAACATAATATCGGCCCGGACCACATCATCATGGGCTGGCCAGATTTGGAAACGACACTGATAGAACTTTTCAAAGACAAAACGACAGAAGAAGATAATGACAAAAAAATCACAAAAATCTTTTAGCCTCGCCATCCATGGCGGCGCGGGTGAAAACGTGGACAAAATACGGGCGCTGGAAAAAGAGTCCAAAGAGAGCATGGCGCATGTTCTCGAAGAAGGCCGCAAAATTCTGGCGGCTGGCGGCACGGCTCTGGATACGGTTACGCTCTGCGTCAAACTTCTGGAAGACAACCCGCTCTTTAGCGCCGGATATGGCGCGGCAGCCAACGCCGAAGGGGAGTTCGAGCTAGACGCCGCAATCATGGACGGTAAAACGCTAGAGGCCGGATCTGTGGCCGCTGTCCTGAATATTCGCAATCCGGTAGATTTAGCACGGCTGGTGATGGAAAAAACAGAGCACATCATGTTGTCCGGCATCGGTGCCGGTGATTTTGCCAAGGCCCATGACATTGCAATGGTCACGCCCGAATATTTCAAAGAAGCGCACGAGAAAGTACCGCATATGATTGAACGCAACAAAAAGCACGGCACTGTCGGCGCGGTTGCGCGTGACATAAATGGTAATTTGGCGGCGGCGACATCAACCGGCGGCTGGGACGCAAAGATGCCGGGACGGATTGGAGACTCTCCTATTATCGGCGCCGGGTGCTTTGCCGACAATGATAGCGGCGCTGTGTCCTGTACGGGAATCGGTGAAGACTTCATGCGCACCGTACTGGCCGCCCATATCGGCTTCCTGATTGAGCGCTGCGGACTTAGTGCCATCGATGCCGCGCAAGAAGCAATTAATTATCTTGTCAAAAAAGTGAATGGTGACGGCGGGTTTATACTCGTGGACAAAGACGGCGCGGTCGCTATAGCACAATCAAGCAAAGTCATGCGCACGGGCTGGATCGAGAATGGCGGGGAAACTCATACTACCTTACAGCCAAAAATTCGGGCCGACCGTAAGAGGTAAATTCTTTTAGCGAAGATGTAACCGTCATAAACATCTCACTATTGGAACGGAAAAACTCACCAATCCGCACCTGCGTATCCAGCAATTCAACAACTCTTTCAAAGGTCGTTTTAGGCCGCGGCATCACGACAACCCGCAAAGCATGACGGTCCGCAACCCCGACAAGACCGGCCGTATAATCAAGCGCCATATCCAGCCCGCCCAGCTCATCAACCAGCCCGACATCCTTGGCCTGCGCCCCCGTCCAGACCCGGCCTCCGGCGACTTTATCGACCTGCTCCGGGGTCATACCGCGCCCGCCCGCAACAAGCGCGACAAAACTATCATAAACATTATCCATCATGGCATTCATGCGCTCTGCCTCGGACGGCGAATAAGGCCGGTTAAATGACCACAGCCCGGAATTCTCGCCCCAGCTCACACCGTCCCACTTGATACCGACCTTCTCCCACATGGCTTGCAACGAAAACTTACCACCCGTCACACCGATGGAGCCGGTAAATGTCATCGGCGAGGCAAAAATATAATCAGCATCCGCCGCAATCCAATACCCGCCCGACGCCGCCGCACCGCCCATTGACACGACGATCTTCTTGCCCTTCTCTTTGGCCTTGATAACAGCGCGGCGAATTGTTTCCGACGCCGTCGGCGACCCACCGGGACTGTCAACGCGCAACACAATAACGCCTATGTCCTCATCAGACGCTGCATCGCGAATTGTCTCCACCAGATTGTCCGCCGCCGCGAGATTTCCGCCTTTGCTGTTGTCCCGCTGGACAATCTGCCCCACCGCGTAGATCAGCGCCACTTTAGGACTCCCGGCTGCTGCGCCGCCCGGCGCTTCCTTCGCATAGCGCCCCAACTTCACAAATATTTTGTCTTTGTTTTCGGCATCGCCCGTCACAAGCTCCTTCACCATGCCGCTAAATTCATCGCCATAATCAAGTCTGTCAACAAGCCCGGACTCCAGCGCTTCCGCATCGGTGAACAGCCCCTTATCAACCAGCTTTTGAAAAGCGCCACTATCCAGTTTCCGGTCCGCAGAAACGCCCTGCACCACGGCAGCACCAATATCAACCAGAATAGCGCTCATCACTTCGCGGCTCTCGGGCGACATTTCACTATCGGTAAAACTCTCAAACAGGTTCTTATATTCCTTGCGCGCAAAGAACTGCGGCTCCACACCGATCTTGTCCAGCGCCGGGCGCACATAAGGCATCTCAACCTGCATCCCCGGTATGGAAATAAGCCCCATCGGCTGCAGCCAGATTTCCTCAAAGGCGCTCGCCAGATAATACTGCCCCAGCCCCTCATAGCCCTCTGCATAAATATAGGCGAACTTGCCGCTCTCCCGGAACCGCGCAATCGCCGCGCGCAGCTCGTCCGTATGGGTCAGGCTCAGCGCCCCGCCCCTTACCGTTGTCACAAAGCCTTTGACCCGCTCGTCCTTAGCCGCACGATCAAGAGCGTTCACGGCATCACGAATAGTCAGAGTTTTTTCCTGAAAACTGTAGGACGACCCGGCAACATTGCTATGTTCAACCAGAGCCTTTTCCAGCGGCAAATACAGCACCATTTCATCCGGCAACGAAGGCGCAGAAACGTCCTTCATCGCCATCATAGAAAGCGTTGTGCCGAGTATCGCGCTAAACAACACCATCGCGCCAATCGCCATACAGGTGCGCTTGAGCGCATTCCACAGCACATACCGCACCCGCCATTTCTTCTTTGGCGGTTCCGGTCTTGCGGGACGGGTAAATAAGGAGCGGCTGCGATACCAGTTATTATTCATGGCATAAATTTATAGCGGATGAAGGGTCGTGGCAAGGGGCGTGTTGAGCTGATTTCACCGCCTTTACAAAATCACGCTGCGCCCGCAGTAAACGGCGAATGTCTTTCATGTCTTCACTACGGAAACCATGTTTATAGGCATTATGGCGCACGGCCTGCTTGCCTTCGTCCGTTTTGGGGCCGGTTGTTTTCGTCCATGGCTTGGTTTTACGCATTCTTTCCGCTTGCTCTTTGCGCCGTTTTGGTGGCCAACCTCTTGTTATCTTTGTCATTTTGAACATCCTTCTTTTTGTTCGTCATTTTTTATATTATCCGCCGCCAGAGTCTCAACCGTACTGCGGCATTGCTTCTGCGAGCGCAGCGCCAGATTGACGCGGTCATCATCAACATAATCAGTGCCATCGCCCATGCTCCAGCGCGGACTGGTCAGCCCTTTGACAAGCAAACGGTAAAACAGCGCATCCAGCAATTGCGCCTGCCGCGCAAGCATGGCGCTTTGATCGGCATCGGGAACAAGCGAGTCTTCCAGCGCGGCTTTCATGTCCGCCGCCGTAAGCCCGCCATCAAAAGGCAAAGCGCAACGCGTTAGGCATTCCGTCGCCATTTGAGTCATGGGGCTTTGATTTTCAGGAGAAATTGCAGGGAGGTTATTGGGATTGTTGGGGTTAACCGAACTATTGGGATTGTTGGGTGAGGCCATCCCCGGCCGGTCATTTTCATGTGTCATGGAGACAATTATAGGAATTTATTCCTTGAGTGTCAAGTTTTTTGACTAAAAAATCCTCTGCAAAAGCCTACTTAATGGTCAGGCTTCAGGCGATGGCAGGTAGTAATGAAACGCTGTCATTGCGAGGAGGTGTGAAACGCCGACGCGGCAATCCA
>JAJFGW010000013.1 GCA_021775915.1 Alphaproteobacteria bacterium
TAGCGGCTTTCAATATGATCCTGAAGAAAATGTTATCAATATCGACTTACTGATGAGCCTGATTTCCGGACTAGAGCACGCACATAGCACTATGTTTCGTGAAATCGGCACCGGACAACTCAGCACTGTTTTTCCTGAAAAAAACCGTAAAATAAGGGAACAGATGCTGGCTTTGAAGGAAAAACAAGAGAGCCAGAAAAATAATCAAAATAGATACTGGCAGAATAAAGGGAAACTTTCCGACAGCGACTACAAGAAACTACGGCGGTTAGCGCTCGAATGGGAAATGCGCGAAATGCTTTGGAGTGCCGCCGAAAAATGTGTAACCAACCGCTATGCCGAACGCAAAGGACAGGAAAAAGCGCAGGACTACGCTTACTCCCTAAACCACTTCCTCATGACAAACAGTCACTTTGGAGCCACGGCGCTTTCTTATTTTCGTAATCGGCAAGGTGACAAAGAAGGAAAAATAAAAGCTCAGGAACAAAAGGCAAAAGAAGACCTGCAACAACAAATACAGGATTTACTACACAATAAAGACGATAAAATCCCGCCCGAAATGCGAGACATGATGCTGGAGATGATACATGAGCAGATGGCGCAACTCGACAAAGCAATAGAGGATGAGGATTCTGAGGAACAAGATTTTCAAAACAGGCCGGAACAACGCTTCATAAATATTATAAATGCTGTTGAATTGTCTTTTTTCAAAAATAACGGCCTGTTTGAAAATAATGATGAAGAAAACTGGAAAAAATTCGGCGTCAGGCCAAACCAAATTCGTATGAACGAAAACAACCATGCCATTCCCCCTCCTTCCGAAACGGCAAATGATAATAGAGAAAATAAAGGGTTGTCCTCCGACTTTCGGTATTTATTAGATCTATGCGGCGGACTTGAAGGGCTTGAAAACATTCAGCCCCGCCCGCGCGACCGTTGGCACGGAAAATCCTATTTTAACGGCCTGACAGACTCGTGCGCTACCCAGCGCAATGAAATTATTGAAAAGATCTGGGACCTTTATATCGAGGATATTGCCAACGAACTGTTAAACAATCTGGAAGAAGAGCTGGATCAAGAGCTGGATAATAACGCGGAAGAAAGCGAAGAAAACCAAGAAGGCCAAGAAGGACAAGAAGGACAAGACCAAGACGGCAGCGAAGGGGAATCTCAGGACGGGCAACCGTCAGAAGACGGGCAGCAAGGCGGAGACCCCTCTCAAGGCAATCAGAGCCAAAGCCAAGGGCAACCCGGACAACCGGGAGATCCATCCCAACAGCAAGATTTTGGTCCCGGCGAACAGCCTTTTGGCGACAATCAAGAAGATCAGGACAATCCGGAGAAACAAGACAACGCAAAAGATCCCGGCCAAAACCAACAGGGTTTTGATCCGTCCGAAGCCGGCACCAATCAAAATGGCGATACCATAGACGTTGATAATAATGACGGGCAAACCCAGACAATGCCTGATGTCGAGCTGCCGCCTGAACACCCTGAAGGACAGGAACCAAGTCAGGATTCTGACGGGCAAGAACAGGACGCCGATGGAAACGAGGAAGGCGCCGATGGAAAAACGCTAGAGCAAATCAAAAAAGATCTGGAAGATGCGCTAAAGAAAATGAAAGAGGAAATGGAAGCGCAGCAGAAACAAGAAGGCGAAGGACAAGAACAGGGTGAAGGACAAGGAGGGGAAGAAGCAGACGGTGAAGGAGAAGGCGACCAATCATCCGATAGTGCCGGCGACGGCGGCGAATCAAAAACGCTCGAAGATATAGCCAGCATGGACTGGAAAAGCTACCCAGCGCTGATGATGCACTTAAAAGGGTATGTCAGACAGACAGCGCGGGTCTTAAAGAAAATTCGCGAGATGCAAATTGAAAAAACAATCAAACGTTCGCAAGATCTGGAGATGCTGCCGGAAGGCAAAGAAATGGATCGTCTGGACGAAGAAGCACATCAAAACTTGATCGTTAAAAAAATCACGGGACAGGAACTGGAAAAAGAAGACCTTGACCGTTTTCAAAAAGATGAAACAGATCATAAACCGACAACTATTGATATTGTCCTGTTGATCGACGGTTCAGGAAGTATGACTATGGATATGTACAAAATGGGCAGCGCCAAACCTATGGAGATTGCCCTGCTCTCCTCCATCATACTTTATGAGGCGGCAAAAGAAGTGGATGCTAATGTCTATATTGCGCTGTGGGGAAATGACGACCCTATCATACTAGCCAAGCCGGGCGATGACCCACGCGAAGTTGAAAAAAACATTATGAAAGCAAAAGACGGCATAAATTGCGGCACCAATCTGGCACCATCAATCAAGAAAATCACCAAAGTTCTGGCAGACCATAAAAGCAGCGAGTATAGCGGCTACACTCACATGATGGTTATTTCCGATGGCGATATTAGTGATAAGGATGAGGCCGTGGAAGCTGTTCATACCCTGCTCTCGACAACAGAATATGCCACGCTGGAATTTGCCATTTTGGCAAAAGACAATGGCGTAAAAACAGAAATGGAAGTCGTTGCCGATAGAATCAAAACAGGAAATCCGACACAGAAAATTGGCGTCCATCGCGATGGTGACCCCAATAGCATCCCGGCGGGAATTGTCGGATTAATTTTCCAGAAAATTCGTGCCCTAAAAAGCTTTACGGCCGTACCGTGGGCAAAGAAAAAGAAACTGTTTCAGCGTGCCCATAGGAAATTTGGCATAAAATAATTTTCATATGACACTCGCTGGGGAAATTTTATAAAAATACAAATATCCGCTTAAATGTTTTTGAAAATTGCGCTACACTGCCGACACTAAATATAAATAAAAAAGTCACCATGATAAAAGGTGACGTATGAACAGGGAACAGGTTAAATGTCTAGTATCTTGGAGAAACCCGCAAGGGATCTTTCAGCCGAAGATTATGCATCCATTGAAAAACCTTTAGGTGAAAGGGTGCCTTACCCTGGCATGGGTCTTGGCTATGTTGTCAGCAAGAATGGTGAGAAGAAATTAACCCGTTATCTAGGCGTTCTTAAAAAGCCCCTGATGGTGACATCGGAGCGCGATCTCGATGAGGTCGAAGGCATGCTGATTCGCGATATGCCCACCCCGGAAATGCTAAAACTCTTCTTTGAAGTGATGAGTTCCATAAATCCGCGTAACGAGCGCCGCGCCATGTACCTTAAAGGTGCGCCCGGTGCCGGCAAAACATTCCTCGGCGAAATGGCGGGAAATGTCAGCTCTAAAAAAGGTGCTATCAAGATTGATTGCACCAACATGAATCTTTATGAGCTCTTCTTTGAAACAGTTCTCGACTTCAATGCTAATAAAAGTTTTTATGATGCGCTCAATACCAAGATTGAAAAATATAATCTGGCAGAAAACAAAGAGCAGCGCGATCAAGTGCTGAATCCTATGTCAATCGACATTCTTGAAGATTGTCTCGGCAATGCCTTTTCCGAAGAAAATGGAAAAATTTGCATTGATTGGGCCGGAGTAAAACAGGCTCATAGCAATGAAACTGGCGAACGACTTGATACGCGCGAAAATATTGAAATCGCCATTGCCGGTTTAAAGCAAGTTAGCGCCAAGGAAGGGCTTGATAACCTCGGCGGTAACGCTCTTGGCATGGCATCTCAGGAGGGTCCTGCATTTCAGGCCTATGAAGAAGGACGCGTTCTCATTCTCGACGAGCTTAACCGGGCCAAACGGGGCACTTTCGGTGTTTTGCACGGTTTCATGCAATTTGCCATCAATGAAATCTCCGAATGTCGGGTACGGAACCCTTTAAAAGAAAAAGGCGATCATGCCCGGTCTGATCTGCATTTTCAGAGAAGTAAAATGGGCTCCGGCTTCTTTATCTTTATGACCGGTAACACCGAAGATGATAGCGACGAGGTTTTAGAACTTCCCGAAGCGTTAAGCTCAAGGGTTGTGCCGGACCCTGTTGCCAATGCCACCCTGCAAGGCTGGCAGCACAGATGGTGCCAAATCCTTACCGGAATGCCTATCTCAACGCTTTATAATGCACAAAGCCATATCTGGGACGAAGACCCCGACGTCTTTAAACAAAAACTAAAAGAATGGCGGGAGCTGCGCGAAACAAGAGAAATTCCAGCGCACCAGCTCAATATGTTGCGACGCTGGCAGGATGTCATGCAGGCAACGGGGAATCTGGCAAAATTTATGGATGCCGCCAGCAAAACCGTGAACCCTGATTCCAACTGGCACAAGGCGGGCACTTTAACGCAGCTTCTTGATGATATTAGCGAAACATTCAAAAAAGAAGTCTCTGTTGATTTCAGAAAAATCAATTACTTCATTACCAAAGCCATGATGCCCAAACCCTCTGTCGCGCCGCCGCAAGACGAAAACGGTCCTGACATTATTCCCCTTCTCGACGAAATGGACATTCCTGAGGCTCCCGAAGATATAAAACGTAACCTGGGAACACATATTACCTATGTTATTCTCGACTGGATTGTTGCCAATAGCTATGAGCGCGGTAAAGAAGACCTCGGAAACCAGCTCATGCAGCTTGCGGCTGATTGTGCTCTGGTTGATCCGCAGCTGATTGAAGGCATGCCCAGCAATAGAAAAACCGTGGCTGAGCTTCTCGATGAAAACCCGTTTGATAGCAATGACCCGGACATTCGTGTTGAGCTCATACGCGACTTACTATGCGACTATTTACGCAATTCCTACCCGGACATTACGGCTGAGAACAGCGAAATCATGCCCGCATCTGTCGTGCGCAGAGCCATTGACGAAATTGCCGAAAAAGGCGCAGGCCCTGTTGTCTTTAACAGCAACCCGGACAATATAAATCAAGAGCCACTGCAAAAAGCAAAATGCATAGACATGACGCCCCAGCTTCAGGACGAAGGCCAAAACGAAAAAATGGCACCTGCTGCTGACCATCTTCTATCACAATATGCCCTGCTGGCAACGCTGGCGGCCCCGGAACTGCGGGAACATAACTTATCATGCCTATGGAATGAAGCATTAAGCGGTTCTGGCGTTGTCTCTTTGGGTACCGAAGGCATGACAGATGAATCTCTGGCCATAGCAGAAAACAAATCCGAAACCGGCGTAGCAGCGACGACAATTATTGTACAAAGCGATAAAAGTGAAAACGAGCCAACTGAGCTTCCCCTCCACGTCATCTGGAACAAAAGCATGGACCGTCTTCTCGTTGTTGGCGAAGGAGAAGTTAACGACAGCCTAAAACGTGCCTTTAATGATGCTCGCGTTATTTACATCGATCGCAACGCAAATAACGCGCACAGCACTATGCGGAAAGGTTTGGATTTTGTACTGGGGGCAGAGACAGGGACGCTTTGCGATACGGTCAGAGACGCCTTTTTGATGCGGAATACTCTACCGACGCAAAAGGCCGAAACCAAAATTGACAACCTGAGCAAAATGCTTCTCAACAACGATCTGGAATGTTTTTTACCGCACTATCTGGCAAAGGAGCCTCCAAAGCTTAGGACCGCATAAAAAGGGAAACAAAAATGAGTACCCAGAAAAAAAATGCTGTTAACAAGGAAGCTTCCGGCCCTATGGCTAAATTAACGGCACAACTATTGCCGGTTATAGCCAGAAAAAAAGCGGCCTGTAATTTACCAAAAAATGCAGGATCTTCATTTTTTTATGAGATTGAAAAAGGCTGGGAAGCTGATGTTTTGCGACAAGATGAAGACGTATGTGTCGCGAAAAACACATTAGAACTGGAAGATGCCTTTCTGGATCAAAAAGTAAAAACTATTCTAATACCTTACGACGCATCAATTACCCAAACAGTTGCCCTGCGCGTATGTCGTCGCCACGGACTGGGTAAAACGATTTTTTATGAGGGAAGCTAAAACATGAATAAAGATACACAATTAACTATTGGCACGTTATTAGGCTTTGAAAAAAACCACCAAATATATGATGGCATAGAGTGGGACAGCCATACAGCCGGGGACCTTACCAAAGAAAAGGAATTTACAAAAGAAGACCTCTTTTCAATAACGCCGAATGGAAAGAGCTTTTTTGAATATAGAGAAACATGGATGAACCTCAAAAAATTATTTGAGTTTATGAAAGATAAAAACCAAAAAATTAATATCCAGGATTTCAAAAAAAACCTTGGAAACAACAGAACAGCGATGGAAATGGGAACTAACTATGATGAATTCGTAGAGCTCTTTATACCGGAGATCTGGGTTGGCCATAGCGATGAAATGGAAGACACCTGGTATTACATAGACAAAACCAAACGCCTGAGAAAAGATTTTGATGAAATAAAAAGCGCTGTCGCCAAACTGGAAGGGCGTGAGACACGAGAAGATCAGCTCAAAAAAATGGATATCACATCTACGGAAATGCATAATGCGGTCAGAAACGGTGATATAAACCACATACAAAATAAATTAAAAAAACACGGCGACCATTTAAGGCTAGAGGATGCTCAGCTCTGCGACCGTGATGGCGACCATGCTCTTTACACGGAATCAGGATGGGATTCTTTTGCAGAGCTTAATAAAAAATGGAAAGAGCACGGCGAAATTCCTGACACAAAGTTTTTCCTCTTCAAAAGAGGCGGACGCCTTTCTATTGTTGAGTTTGCCTTCAAGCGAGAAGCAGAAAAAATGGTATTCAACTCCAATGTTTTTGCCGATCGCCCGGAAGAAGCCCTGAAGCTTTACGACAACCTCAGCAAAACCCACCAGGAAAAAATTGATATTGACGTTCTTCTTTCCAGTATTGTTGAGAAGAGCTGTTCTGAGAAGCTGGAAATAAACGAAGATTTTTCTATTGAGACCCTGACCAGTGTTTTATACCAGTTTGAAGAAAGCGTAAAAGACAGGCAGCCGATTGTCGCTTTAGGCCTGAAAAAAATATGGGACAACATAGACCAGATTCACGGGCTTTTAAAAGAACAGAACGAAACAGTAACCCTTGATAATTTACGCATGAATTATGGACTGGGCGGGGAAACTTGCTTAATGCGGGCGGCCAATTTTGGTCATTTTGAAAAAGTCATGGAATTCCTTGCCGAGACAAATGAAGTTTTGGAATTAAGTGATTTTCTAAATAAGCGCAAAGACGGAAAAAATCTTTTGGATGTTCTGGTGAAGAATGACCAGATAGAGGCTTTGCTTCAACCTGAGTATTGGGTTGGCCACGCAAGCGACCTTTGCACCATATGGGGACAACTTCCGGATCACATGCAAGACAAGTTAAAAGAAGATTTTCAGGCGGCACAAACACAGGCAAATATTTTATCCCTGCACGCTTTAAAAGAAAGCCACCCTTCTTTACCGGCCCCCATTATGGCGCCTTAAGCAAGGAGAATATCGAATTTTTTTAGTGCGGCCTTCTGGGATTTTCGCATTTTTTCAACGCTGAAATTTTCAATCATTTCATTAAACAAATTGTGCCAGTTAATTTCAGCCTTCAGATGAATGAAAACAGAGCCTAGCCCCAGCGCCGCCCGATCCATAAACACAAATTCACGCGGCACAATAATACCACCACCCATTTCACGTAGCCTCTTATGAACTTCCTGCGCTGTTTCCCGTCCATAAACCCCGCCCTTTGCCTCGCCAATTGTGCGGACCTTATCTTCCATCACCGGGCCGTAAAGAAAATTTGCCCAGATATTCAGCGTTTCAATTTGCTCTTTGGTCAGGTTTTTGAACCCCCATGTTTCATAGGCATGGACAGCCAGCGCCGTATCATTTGTCATCAGCGCCTTATAGAGGTCAATCACCCCGCCAATAAATTCCGGTGGAAACACGCGGACACAGCCAAAATCAAGCAGATTAATAGAATCATCTTCGCGCACGGTATAATTACCCAGATGCGGATCGCCGTGAATAACGCCGTAATAATAAAGCGGCACATACCAGGCACGGAACATATTCATCGCCAGCTTGTTGCGCTGCTCCGCCGGGGCATCAACAAACCCCATAATATTTTTTCCTTCCAGCCATGTACCGGTCAGTAACCGTTTGGTAGAAAGCTCTTCTACGATTTCCGGCACATGCACGGAGTCCTCATTACGCAACATCCATGCATAAAGCCGGGAATAGCGCGCTTCCAGTTCATAATCCAGTTCTTCGTACAGCCGCGCTGAAAGCTCTTCATGAATGGCTTTGGTCGATATGGATTTATCATATTGCCCATATATCGAAAAAATAATTTGGAGTTGATTAAGGTCAGCCTCAATCGCCGAGGCCATGTCCGGATATTGGAGCTTGCAAGCCACAGACCGTCCGTCCGGCGCAA
>JAJFGW010000014.1 GCA_021775915.1 Alphaproteobacteria bacterium
ATCAGGATCAGGAACAGCACGTTGCCGCGCTCGCCAATCCTTTTATAATTTAATCTCTCAAACATTACGATCTCCACTCCATTTTTCTTTTAACCCAAATAAATTACCCTAGACAGTCTAACCCCTTAAAACATAAATAAAAAGCCCTAACCCTTCGGTATATCCACCGAAACTTTGTTTATTTTGAGCAGTACGCCCAGCGCCTGCCCCTTGCATTCCCGGCCAACACAGAGCTTATCAACACTCACCCGCCAGCCCGTACCGCCATTCTGCACATGACCGATCGCCTCGCGCCAGGGACCAAACATACCGGTTGTTTTTGCCGTAATCTGGATGCTCGGCCCTTGCTGCTTGATCGCCAAGTTAGGGTATGTCTTCTTCAGCCCTACGGAAAAAGCGGACACGGCCTTCTTGCTCACCGGCACATTGCGCAAAGTTGGCACCAAAGGCTTCAAGGCTTGCGTTTCTTTTAGCTCGGCGCGCAGCTCTATCAAAGCCTTAACATTCACGGCCGTATACAAACCAAGCCCTGACGCCGCCATCCATGCTACCCCTGCAGCAATCAACACCGTCTGCCCCGCAGTTTGCGGCAGCCTTTCCAGAAAATCATTCAGGTCATTCGCTGCGCTAGGATTAAGATACTTTTGCAACGAACGCCAATCAAACGACTTTAAATCCAAAACATTCCCCTCGCTCTTATTCTGAACCCCTCATTACAAGCTTAGTTCGAATTAGTTAAAACAATATAAATCAATCAATTAGCAAAGAATATTAACAAAAAAGGAGACTTTCATTACCTTGTTCCCCGTATTCTAACCCGGCCATCCGGCTCCAGACCCGGCTGAATTTGACATCCCCCCAAAGGCCCACCGCAACTGGTGAAAGACTGCGGCACAAGCGCTTCCCAGACGGTTTTGCCCTTGCCAACATCATATTTTACCAATGTTCCGTCAATTTTGGACAAATGGTCTAAAAGCTCCTGAATCCTGACCATATGCTTGATCGTGTCACTTTGGAGCGCATTCAGCGCATTAAACATCAAATCCGTAGATTGTTTTTCCGACCTCATCTTAACCGTTTTCAAGTCCCGTTCCACAAATCCCGTAAGAACATATTGAAATAAAAGAACAATAATGACCATCGCATTAATGGCTAGTCCCGCATAAAGCAGCGCCATGGCGCTTGCCCGCGATAGTTTCTCGGTTCTGAGCTGCCTGTTGCGCCAAGGCGCTATTTTTGCCACTTCTGCGTTAATTGTTACAAAATTAGCGTCCATGCTCTGGATCCGCGGCAAAAGCGTCCGTGCCGCGCCCAAAAAAACCTGCATCCGCGCCGTTTCCGGGTCCCAACGCAATGCCGAGGCCACCCCTTCCTGCTCATAAAGATAGACCGTTTCACGGTCCCAGTATTCGCTGTTTCCCGGCAGTGCCGCCGCCAAAGGGCACCAGCTATCCGGATTTGAAGCCAGCACAGATGACGGACAGGCCAGATACCATATCCGGTTTTCATCAACAGTATAAGTATAATGCACACGCTCTGTCCCCGCCGCTTGGGACGCCGCATTCCATACGGCCTCTTCCTCTGTGCCGGGCATATGGGGAAGCGAGCCGCCCACCAGCTCCTGCGGCAAATAAGGAACCAAATTCTCAACAAACAGGTCAGCTTCGCCGGCGATATAATCAGCCATACCCGGCTTAAGTTTGCCAGCGTCAAGCCCCTTGTCCGCATCCTTTGCCGAACCCGAAACTTTATCTATCAGCTTTTTATCCTTGGAAATGAGCGCCAAGATTATATTGCTCCTTGCATTAATCCGCCCATCATACTGTCCAGACTCATATTCATCACCGTTAGAGCATAAATAGCACTACCGAAAGCCAGAACCAGAAAGACACCTGTCAGGGCAAAAGCAACCCAGACAATCAACGAATGTTTTGTTTTTGCCGCAGCAGAACGCATTTCGGCAATAGACTCTAATACTGTAGCAACTTGTGTCAAATCAGACAAGCTTGCGACTTCCAAACGTTCACTGCGATTCAAAGGTTTATGGTCCAGCGCCGCGCCTAACATAACGCCTCGCTCCAACTCCTGGCTCGAATCCGTCCAATATGCAGAAACCTCCGGCACAGTTGTCGCCTCGGACGATTGCTTTAGCGTATCCCCAATCGGCACCAGACCGCGCAACATTCGGGACGCTGCCATCATCGAATCTGCAAAACCAAGGTCGCGCAAATATCCACCAACAAGAGGGATTTTACGCACAATCCGCGCCGTCGGCCAGTCAGTCTTGCCTTTATTGATCCAGTAAGAAAAAACTGTCCATGCGAGAAAAAGCCCGGCGCCTGTCGCAATCGCAATAAGAACATTCCATGTCAGCTCCAGATTACCAACAACGCTTAAATAACCTTCCAGCTCAGCCGGGTTTGTCGGCGCATTGCCCCTAAACCATTCCAGCACCATGCCCTTGCCCCAAAACAAAGACTGCACAATCGTAATCACATCAAAACCAAGCCATGACATGGTTCCGGCAATGGCCCTTGTATTCTTACGCTTTTGCGTCACCGAATGAATGGCATGGGGAATACCTTCCTGTAACTTATTGGCTTTTTCACTGGCCGCCAGAATAGCAATAGTTCCATGATCGAAAATTTTCAATGCCTTCAGGGCATCGATAACCCCCATCCCCCTTGCCAAAGCCTCCCGCGCCGGCGCCAGAATATTCTGGCGCATCGGGTTCGTTTCCGCCTCAATAATACGCCAGAACGCCACCCCGGGAGAGGTCGCCGTTGAGCGAAACTGAATACCGCGCAAAAGCTGCACCTGCCACCATGTAGAGCGGGCAAACAGCCGTTCGATAGGAGATCTTTCATGCGGCCTGATTGACAACACATGACCGCCATTCTCAAACACAGCCCGGCGCACATCATCCACAGTCGGCAGGTAAAAGGACTCCGTGGCCTTTTTTGGCCCGGATGTCGTATCATAAGCAATTTCGACAATCCATTGCTGCATCGCGACGAACCTTTTTAATAACCCTTTATCATTATATAACTTAATCTTCCAGATGGGAAAGGGCGGATTTAGGGTCCACAAGGCCACTTGTAACCAGATCTACGAGCCCTTCACGGCGCGTATGAACCATAACACCGTCCTCGCTTGTGAGGTTGTTCACATTTTTCATCAGAGCTTCGTATACATTATTCCTCTGCCCCGGCCCCAGCGTAATCAACAACGCATCCAAAAGCAGGGTTCTGCCCACAACTCCGGTACGATTACAAAGGTCACAACCGCTTGTGTTATGGCGGCGAATTTCAGTCTTATCATCAAGCCCAAGCTGCGTAATTTCATGCTCATCAAGATAAGACGAAGCCTCGTCTTTATGAGCGCAGCCCTGACATAAAGTCCTAACAAGCCTTTGGTTTAAAACACATTTAACCTGCTGCGCCAATGTATAGGTAGAGGAGCGCTCCCGCTCATGCGGCATTAACGAGCGCAAACGTTCAAATGTCTGCAAGGCGGTATCAGCGTGAATAGTTGAAATCACGGTATGTCCTGATTCTGCGGCACGTAGCGACGTTTCAACCGTATCACCATCCCGCATCTCACCAATCACAATATAATCCGGGTCATGACGCATCGCGGCGCGAATAAGGTCAGGGAATTCACCACCGGGCATACCGGGGCGCACCTGCCACTGCGTCGAATAACGCAGCTCATATTCAATCGGGTCTTCAATGGTTAAAACATGGCGCCGTCGCCGGTCAATTTGCTGCACACAGGCATACATGGTTGTCGTTTTACCCGAACCAGTGGGGCCAGAAAGCAAAATCAAGCCCCCGCCGCCCTTAATTTCCGGAGAAAGAAGCTTGGCCAGATAGTCCCCGACATCCTCATGACGCCGAAAAAGCTCATCAAACCCCTTCAAAGCCGCCCTGTCCAGCAAACGAAGGGTCAGCTTCTCCCCCTCCTGCCCATGCGGGCCGGCAGCAACACGAACATCAATGCTACGCCCCTGCCATGAAAAACCAAAACGCCCGTCTTTTGGTGTTGTTTTATCACCAAAGTTAAGTCCCGCATCTCTTTTCAAGAGCGTTGTCAGGCGGGCCATGGCCTCAGGAGGCAACAAATGCATAGGAACAAGATCACCATCAATCCGGTATTTTATCCAGTTCGGTGAATCAGAATTAGAATCCTGCAACAAATGAATATCGGAAGCGCGCACTTGCAATGCCTCTGCCATCATATCACGCTGAAACTGGTTTAATAACAAACCGTTATCGGTATCTCCCAGCCATTGCGCCAAAGTTTTTTCAGTACGGTCAGCAGACAGATCATGCACAGAACGCAACGTCTCCAGAAGCTCGGCACGGTCCCACATTTCTATTTCAATACGATCGACGCTAAAACCACTACGTTGTGCCGTTGACATCAAAGACTGAATTTGACGATCGTTCAGCTCGTGCAAAGGCGCAATGCGCAATACACCTTCTTTTAAATCGATCAGGTGAATACTCAAAGGCAACCAGGATTGCACCGGCAAAATGGAGCGCAACTGGTCTCCTGCCGCCCGGTCCTTGATACCTTCTTCCTCAAGCTCCGATGCGCCGCCTGCACCGGCAATATCAAGAAGCTGGTCCGTCGTACGAACAACCCCTTGATCCAGAAGCATAACGCGCTCCTTCTGCACCATATCCAGATAACGTTCCCGGCCTTCCTGAGCCCGCGCTTTCCGGCGGTCGTGCCACTGCCTGCGCTCTATACCATCAGGCGGCAAACCGGTATCCGCGCGCCGATCATCACCTTTTTCACGGCGTTCAGGCTCCGAACTTACTTCATCCTCCGCGCTTGGCAGAGAAGTTTCTCCTATTGGTAAATCTTCATCATTCATAATAGGCAATCATCCGTTATTGGATAAGAGATTAACCGCCACCACTGGCAGCCGTTGTAGCGGAAGAAGAACCGCCGCTCCCTGATTGTGGGGCAACCCGGTTAACAGAAGATAAAGATCTATCAAATAATAGAAGGACTTTCTCGTCACCGGTTCTGAACTCAACACCGCTGGGGCGAATATTTACGTTCCATAATATACCGCCCAGCACAACTTCCTCACCATTAAAAACAATCCGGCTGCCCCCCGGCCCGGCAATAATGGCCCGTCGCGGCGAATGCGATGTCACAACAAACCCATCTAGAACACTAACCGGATCAATGGTTTCATCTCTGACAAAAACGAGACCTTCCGTTGATCCGCCGCCCAAGCTGGCACTAACAACACCACCACTAGCCAGACGCACCGGTTTGGCATCCTTACTGACAATATTGTCCGCATCACCGCGCACCGGCAGCACAAGAACGCCTCGGGCGCCATCATGCCATATTTGCACATCATCGAGAATCTGTCCCTCGCGAACAGGAGACCAGGTTAACGTCAGCGGACAAGCTTCAACAGGATCCAAAACCAGATCAATCAAACAGCCTGTTTTACTAATACTCACCCCGCCATTATCGGGGCTCGCCAGCCTGATATCGCTAATTGTAAGCGGTGCATCACCAACATTCACAAGAGAAACAGTAATAGCCGAAACCGTCTCTATCCCACTGCCAAAATCAACTTCCTCCAGCGAAGAAACCATCAAACCCTTTCCGGGAACGGCTTCCGGGAAGATCTCCGCTTCTTCTGTTTTGGTAGGGTCAAAATCTCCTGAAAGATTTACGCTAGAGACCGTCGTCGGCCCGGTATGTTCAACAATCAAAACGCCGGACGCATCGCCTTTAAGCACGGGCGACCACGTCACAATTATAATACAGGCCTGTCCGGGACCAAGCCGCGTACAATCCGTCCGCAGCGAATACCCTGCCTGATCAGCAGCCTCAATATAAATGGCATTCATATCAATAGGCTCAGACGTGATGTTTCTCATCACAAGCGCCTTTACGATGGGCTGACTTGTTTCAAGGCTTCCAAAATCAAGCTCATCCGGGATAGATTCAATATCACTGATGAATTTATCTTCCGACCCCTCACCTGTCGAAACACGACCTCCCAGCGTTGTCGTCACCAATCGAGACCGGCCACTATGCCGCACCAGCATCTCAATACGCCAGGACCCCGCCTGCAAGGCTTTAACCGAAAGCCCCACGGCACAGACCGCGCCCGCAGGTAAATCTTCAGAACCACATTGATTCAAAGCCACGCCGGCCGACACCGTCGAAGAAGGGTAAAGCTGAATAGCCCCCGTTTGAATAGGGCGACCACTATCATTACGAAACAGCACAACGACCTGCGCCGTTGCTCCAACTGTAATATCACCGCCATCAACCTGCGCATCAACAGGAACCAGATCACCAGAAGCCCCGCCACCGCCTCTGGCACCAGGGTCGCCAAAACCGGCAGGCTGCGCATAGGCAAAAGAAGCCCCGCCCAGAGCCATCGCAAAAACGACAAACAATATGAGAGCAACCTTGTTCATAACCCTCGGCACACCAACAAACCCTCGCCCCCTTGCAGCACCACTGCTAAAGAGCCTTTCGCTACTATAGTAAAACTGTTGTAACACGCCAGCAAACACCTGTTTTTAGTTTAATTCCTAGAAGGGAGTTCCAGGATCGAGAAATTCAGACGTAACAGACCCCAAAGGAGGTTCGCCACCATAATTGTCTGACTCATAATCATTTGATGATGTGTCAAACGGAGAAAAATCATATTCAAGCGGAGAAAGCTTCTTATGCGCCGCCCCTCTGACAGCACCATAATATTCTTCATCCTCCGGACTAACATAAACAACAACACGCGGCCTGAGCAAGAACACAAGCTCAAGATTTGTCGTTTCAGCCGTCCTGCTTGTCGGCACAATTGGGCTTGTAAAGCCCGGCCCAGCCGAATCAAAATTATCCTGCTCACTCACCAGACCGGCGATCAGAAGCGAATCCCCAGGCCTAACACGAACCTGAGTTGTTAACTCTCGCTCCGCAGTATTGGGCAATTGAATTGTTGTCGATGTCGCATTGCCGCCCGTTCCTTGCGATGAAAATGAGAAATCCTCAATATCGGAAACATTCGTCAACGCAATATCAATATCAGCATAAACCGTTGAGTTGTCCCAATTACTGCTAATCGTTAGCGTAAAACCGGTATCAACACTGCTCGTGTTCACAGAAGTGCTCACCTGCCCACTATCGATTGTTTGCGACACATTAGAAACAAAATTTTGCGTATCCGCCACCCGCAACCGCGCTTCCGACCCGGACAAGACAGTAATTTTCGGCTGGGAAATTGTTTTCACGGCACCAAATTTCGAGAGGAAGTCAAAAATATCGTTCGGGCTAAAAGCACCGCCCTCTTCAAATCCGGTTGTCGGCAAACCGATACTGACAGGATTCGTAAAACCCGCCCCGACATTACCAGCAAGATTAATACTGCCGGTAAACTTACCAAAAGACTCAAGAGCGTCCCAACGAATGCCAGTTGAGTTACCACTCTCCAAAGTAACTTCCCAGATATATGTTTCAAACACAATCAGCGCCGTACTGGTTCTCATTCGCTGAAAATAACGCAAAGCATATTCAGCCGTTCTGTTTGTTGCCTCATATATAAGAGTACGCGTCGACTGATCAACAATAGGGGCACTGCCAATAATAGCAGCAAGCCCCGCCGCGATATTACTCATAAAACTCGGATCCTGACTGATAGGCGGAATTTTAACGGTAAAGACCTGCGTCTCTTTAACGATCAACAACCCATCTTCATAGGCACAGTAAAGATCCGCCAGAGAACAGACGCGATAAACAACCTTATTAAGAGGCCCGCGCAGATTAGCCACTGTAATGCGCCGGTTAAGACCTTCTTCCGTTTCAAAAGCCAGAGACACATCATACTCAGCAAGAACAAGCTGCAAAGCCCCCGCCAAAGTTTCAGAGCGCAGTTCAAACGGCCCGACATGCTCAGACGGCAACCCGTCATCAGCGCTAACAATCGGAACCAGAACATCCTGCCCCAAAGGCAAATAAAGAACACTGTCCGGCCGCTCATTAATAGCCTCAGGACGCTCGTCCGCCATCATCGGAGAGGGAATATTTACGTTACGCGTCCCCGGCACATCCACATCAGCACAGCCCTGCAAAACAAGCACAGATACCAACAAGACAAAAAGCCGTGACAACGCCACCTTTTCCGCAAAGCCTTTCATGTATTTACCGCTCATCCCCACCATAACTAAGCAAGCCTCTTGCTTGTTTCTATCGTCCTTGAAACAGTTTTGATCAACCTGTCTTTCTCAACCGGCTTCATCAAAACAGCACTTACACCCCACTGACCAGCCTGCTCCAACAGATCCGGAGTCTGGTCTCCCGTCACAAGAATGACAGGCATTTCAATATCACGGCCACGGATGGCCTTAATAAACTCAAAGCCACCCACAGGCTCCATCCTGACATCCACAATCGCGAGATCAACATTGTCATTTGACATCACGTGGTCCAGCGCAGCCGCGCCCTCCGAAGCCTCCAGAATCGTATATCCAGCCCCCCCAAGGTAGCTAACGATTTGCATACGCACAAAATCATTATCTTCAACGACTAAAATTGTACTTTGGTCATCCATAGATGTTCACTGATCCGGATCAGACTAGAATTTGACTATCAAAACAACAACGCGTGGCTCTTATGTGGGCAGAATCATAAACTTATAACCTACCAATATATAAAGTAGACCATGGCGTGCAGCGCTGGCAATCACCGCCAAAAAGCTATCCACTGAAAATATGCACTATCTTTTCCCAAAAACTATCCACATAAGCATTGTTTTGAACGGGCTCTGGTGTAATGTTACTGCATAATGCTTGAATGGATTGCCTTAGCATGCCTTTGCGGCGCTGTTACTTTGTTGATTGCCCTGTCTGTGGTCGATCTGAAGACGCGACTACTGCCCAATGAAATGGTTCTGGGCTTTGCCACGCTGGGCTTTGTATTTCACCTGACAACACTGACAAGCTTTGTTTCCGTACAAAATATTTTTCTTGGCGGATTTATCGGCTTTGCCTCCCTCTATATTGTCCGGGCTATCGCCAATCATATTTACAAGACAGACACGCTTGGTCTGGGCGATGTAAAGCTTATCGGCGCGGGCGGCCTGTGGCTGGGGCCTGATACCATCATGCTCGCTATGTCAGCCGGGGCCTTCGCCGGGCTTATACACGGCGTATATGAAGCGTTCAAAATTGCAAAGAAAACAAAAACAAAGCCTGACTTTTCACGCCTGCAAATTCCAGCCGGCCCCGGCTTTGCCATTGGTCTGGTTTTGGCGGGTACCTACAAATTCTGGAATTTCAATCCATTTTAAAATAAAGTGCCCTCCATGACAGATTTTTCACAAAAACACCTGCTCGGTATTGATCAACTCTCGACCAGTGACATAGAGACCATTCTTGATCTGGCCGGTGATTATGCGGCCCGGCTTGAAGACACATCTTTTAAAACGGACACCCTTAACGGCAAAAGAGTCCTGTCGCTCTTTTTCGAGGATTCAACCCGCACCCGCACCTCTTTTGAAATGGCAGCAAAAAATGGCGGCGCCGACTGGGTTAATATTGATATTGAGCATAGCGCCGTTAAAAAAGGCGAAACCCTGCTTGATACCGTGACAACGCTTCAGGCCATCACCCGCCCCGCCGCTATCATCATGCGCCACAGCGAATATGGCGCGCCTTCCTTGATCGCAGGTCACGTCGATTGCCCGGTGATTAACGCCGGTGACGGAACCCGCGAGCACCCCACGCAAGCGCTGCTTGATGCGCTTACAATCTTGCAGCACAAAGAAACACTACGAGACCTGAATATTGCTATCTGCGGCGATGTGGCCCATAGCCGCGTTGCGAATTCAAATATGATCCTGCTAACCAAAATGGGTGCCAATGTCCGCATTATCGCGCCGGAAAACCTGATGCCAGAAAAATTCCCGGTCGACGGCATTGCTAAATTCAAAACCATGGAAGGCGGCCTGAAAGACTGCGACATTATTATGATGTTGCGCCTGCAAAAAGAGCGCATGGCGGAAGGAACCATCACATCCGAAAATGCTTATTTTTCTGAATTCGGTCTAACGGCTGAAAAACTGGCACTGGCAAAGCCCGGTGCTCTTGTCATGCACCCCGGCCCAGTCAACCGTAATGTCGAAATTGCCGATGATATCACCGATAATCCGGCACGCAGCCTGATCCTGAAGCAAGTGGCAAACGGTGTCCCGACCCGCATGGCGGTGCTGGATTTACTGCTGGGAAATAAATGATAGAATTAACGGCTATAATTCTGGGTTATCTTCTGGGATCTATTCCTTTTGGACTCGTGCTCTCAAAAATCGCGGGCTATGGCGACATCCGTAAAATCGGCTCCGGCAATATCGGCGCGACCAATGTGCTTCGTACCGGAAACAAGTTACTGGCGCTGGCGACCCTTATTCTCGACGGTGGCAAGGGCGCGGCAGCCGTATTGATTGCGGCTCATTTCGGCTCCTATGAATCTGCCATAGCCGCCGGCCTGTTCAGCATTATCGGCCATATGTTTCCGGTCTGGCTCAAATTCAAGGGCGGCAAAGGCGTTGCCACTACCGTTGGTATGCTGCTGGCACTGGCGCCAATGGTCGGACTTACCACCTGCATTATCTGGCTCACCACGGTTCTGATTTTCCGCTATTCCTCGCTGGCCGCGCTTATCGCCATTTTTGCCAGCCCGGCCCTTGCCAATTTTATTTACGGCGACGCCAACCTGACCGGCGTTTGCGCGATTATCACCCTGCTGGTCTGGATCAAGCACCGCGCCAATATCCGCCGTCTGATGAAAGGCGAAGAGCCGAAGATTGGGAAGAAGAAAGCGTAAAAAGATTTAAAACGCAAAGTACGCTAAGTCGCGCAAAGTAGGATACAGCTATTGGCAAATAGCGCCGAAAAAACTTTGCGTCCTTAGCGTACTTTGCGTTTAGAAATATTAATAAGAGCTCAATATAAAAAATCTGTGTCTATCTGTGCCCATCTGTGGTTAAAAAGAACCATCATGGAAAAAGCACTACAGCAAAATACACCGTTAAGCGTGGAAGAAAAGCTCTCGTGGCTGCAGCTAATACGCACGGAAAATGTCGGCCCGATCACCTTTTTCAATTTTATGGATTATTACGGTTCTGCGGATAAGGCGCTGGAGGCAATCCCTGAGCTAGCCAAACGCGGCGGCCGCAAACGGCCCCTTAAAATTCCGCCGCGTAGCATGATCGAAAAAGAATATCGCGCCATTCAAAAACTGGGCGGTGACATTATTACCGCTTGCGAACCGAATTACCCATTGGCGCTGTCCGCCTTGGAAGATGCGCCGCCTGTTATATCAATTTTCGGCAACCCCGAACTAATGCACAGCCCCTGCATTGCCATTGTCGGAGCACGCAACGCTTCGCTCAATGGCCGCAAATTTGCTAAAAAAATAGCCACTGACCTTGGCAACACCGGGCAAGCAATTGCTTCGGGCCTCGCGCGTGGCATTGATACAGCCGCCCATGCCGGGTCACTACAAACTGGCACGATTGCCGTTTTTGCCGGCGGCATTGATGTCGTTTACCCGTCAGAAAATCAAAAACTTTACGATGAGATAAAGGAAAAAGGCCTGATCATCGCCGAAAACCCGTTGGGCACAGCCCCCCGGGCGCGCGATTTTCCGCGCCGCAACCGTATTGTTTCCGGCTTGTCACAAGGCGTTATTGTTGTCGAGGCCACACTGCGCTCCGGCTCACTAATCACGGCGCGGCTTGCCGGTGAACAGGGACGCGATGTTTACGCCGTACCCGGGCACCCGCTCGACCCGCGCGCCAGCGGGCCAAATGCCCTGATCCGTGACGGTGCCACACTTATCCGCAATGCCGAAGATGTGCTGGAAAACATAAATAATTTCACCGGAAACACTCTGGAAGATTCGGGCTTTAGTGCATTTGAAAGACAAGTTATCGCAAACGACGAGCCAGACGCACAAAGTTTTGAAGATGCCCGCGATATTGTTCTGGAAAACCTGTCCTATACAGCATCCGAAGTGAATGAACTCATCCGCAACACCGGCTTAAACACCGCTCTGGTACAGACCGTTTTGATGGAGCTGGAGCTTGCAGGCCGCCTTCAACGCCTGCCCGGCAACCGCGCCATGCTGGTGGATGAATAAGCTAAACTATTGACGAACACCCCCTTTCCGTGTCAGTTCCTTAAATAGTGTTTATTGATTCAGGAGTAAAAAACGCTTGAGCGCACCAAATATTGTCATCGTTGAGTCGCCCGCCAAGGCGAAGACCATCAACAAATATCTCGGACCTGATTACGAGGTTATTGCCTCTTATGGTCATGTACGCGACCTGCCGCCTAAAAACGGTTCGGTCGAGCCTGATGACGATTTTGCGATGAAATGGCAGCCGAGCGAGCGAGCCGACAAGCAAATCCGGGAAATCAAAAAGCTCGCTAAAAAATCCAAAGCTATTTATCTCGCGACCGACCCCGACCGCGAAGGGGAAGCCATTTCATGGCATATAAAAGAATTGCTCAATGACGATAAATTGCTCGATGGGAAAGAGCTTTACCGCGTTACCTTTAACGAGATTACAAAAAACGCTGTGCAAAAGGCCTTTGAAAACGCGCGCGATCTCGACACACCTTTGATCGAGGCCTACCTTGCCCGCCGCGCACTGGATTACCTTGTCGGCTTTAATATATCGCCTGTACTCTGGCGCAAACTTCCCGGTTCCCGTTCTGCCGGGCGCGTACAATCGGTTGCCCTGCGCCTTATTTGCGAGCGTGAATTCGAGATTGAAAAATTTAATGCTGATGAATACTGGTCAATTGAGGCACGGCTAAAAAACCCTGACGGCGCGCCGTTTACTGCAAGACTTACCCATCTGGCCGGAAACAAGCTCGATAAGCTCGACATCAAAAACGAAGAAGAAGCCACAAAAGCCGTAGAACGTATTAAAAATAAAGCGCTCTCTATCCAGAAGCTGGAAAAGAAACAGGTACGGCGCAACCCGCCGGCACCGTTTATTACCTCGACGCTGCAACAAGATGCCGCGCGGAAATTATATTTCTCGGCCTTTAAGACCATGCGCACCGCCCAAAAACTTTATGAAGGCGTGACGATTAAAGGCGAGAGTGTCGGGCTGATTACCTATATGAGGACAGACGGCACCACACTTTCGCAAGACGCGATTAACGAAGCGCGTAACGTTATTAAAGACAAATACGGCGATAAATATGTACCGGACGCGCCGCGCATCTATAAAACCAAAGTCAAAAATGCGCAGGAAGGCCACGAAGCCATCCGCCCTACGGACTTATCACGTTTACCCGAAGATGTGGCCAGTATGCTCGACAACGATCAGGCGCGGCTTTATGAACTCATCTGGAAACGCACCATGGCCTGCCAAATGGAAAATGCCATTATGGACCAGGTCAAAGCCGATATTTCCGATGGCACTGACGATGTTATCCTGCGCGCGACTGGCTCGGTCATTGCCTTCGACGGCTTCCTGACCCTCTATCAGGAAAGCGAGAGCGATGATGACGAGGGCGATGATAAAAATAAAAAGGATCAGGACCGGCGCCTGCCGAAGCTACAACAGGGTGATGCCACAAAACTAGCGGAAGTCATTCCCGACCAGCATTTCACCCAGCCGCCGCCGCGCTACTCCGAAGCCTCGCTTGTTAAAAAGATGGAAGAGCTCGGTATTGGAAGGCCTTCGACCTATGCCTCAATCATGCAGGTCTTGAAAGACCGCAATTATGTTGTGCTGGAAAAGCGCCGCTTTGTCCCTGAAGACCGGGGCCGTATTGTTACAACCTTCCTGATGAAATTCTTTACGCGCTATGTCGATTACGACTTTACCGCAAATCTGGAAGAAGAGCTGGACGTTATCGCCAATGGCGATTTGCACTGGAAAGAGGCACTGCGTCAGTTCTGGACTGATTTTACAAAAGCCATCGACGGCACCAAAGACCTGACGATTACCGAAGTCATTGACCACCTGAATGAAGAGCTCGGCCCGCATTTCTTCCCCAAAGACGATGACGGAAAAATGACCCGGGTTTGTTCGGCCTGTAATGATGGAGAGCTCTCTCTTAAGCTCGGTAAGTTCGGTGCCTTTATCGGCTGCTCGAATTATCCTGAATGTAAATTTACCCGGCCTCTGGTTGTCAAAGACGGCGACGGCGATGCTGACGATCCTGAGTATGCGAAGCTTGCCAACGAGCCTAAAGAGCTCGGCGTTGACCCAGATACGGGGCGAACCGTATCGTTGCGGCGTGGCCCTTATGGCCCTTACGTGCAAATCGATCCGCCGCCTGAATCTAAGGAAGATATAAAAGCTTACGAAGACGAATTTAAGGCGTACAAAGAGAATTTGGAGGTCTACGAAAAAGCAAAGGCTGCCAAAGATAAGAACAAAGGCAAGAAGCCCAAAAAACCAAAAAAACTGGCGGCGCCTAAACCAAAGCGTCAAGGCCTACCGCAAGGTACACAGATTGCCGATATCGATTTAAAAGCGGCGCTCAAACTTCTGGAATTGCCGCGCGATATTGGCGAGCACCCGGAAAGCGGGAAAATGATTACCGCCGGGATTGGCCGCTTTGGGCCCTTCTTAAAACATGACAACGTGTTCTCGTCCCTGCCAAAAGACGATGATGTATTGCAAGTCGGCATAAACCGCGCCGTTGTTGTCATCGCCGAAGTCGCCGAAAAACGCGCCGCCAGAGAAGCGGCCAAAGCCGCTAAAGCCGCAGAAAAACCCGTTAAAAAGACAAAAGCGAAAAAGAAAACCACCAAGAAAAAACCGGCGAAAAAGAAAGCGACCAGCAAGAAAAAAACTGGATGACTTTACGCCTTACAGTCCCTCAAATTTCCATTTTTACGCGCTACAGGCTATAATTCCCTAAAAAAGAAAGACAGGGAGATAAAACATGCCTAAGAAGAAAAAAGATGGCCTTGAGCCAAATATATTTTCACCGAAAAGTCTGCGCTATATAAAAGAGAATTATTTTCCTAAACCTGCGATTACGGCTCTGTTCACAGCCCTTGTTCTCGGCGCTATGATTGCCAGTAATGCTGTCTTAAGCGAAGATGAAAACATCCCCGACAAACCACAACCGGCACAGCAAATGGAAATATTTACGCCCGCCCCCAGCTAAAAAGATTTTATTTTGAAGGTAATTACTATATTGATGCAGGCATGAGCATACCCAGTCCCGAAGAGATTCTTGAGTTTCTAACGCAGAGCCCCTCCCCCCAGACCAAGCGCGAACTTGTTAAAGCGTTCGGCATTAGGGGAGATTCCCGCGTTCCGTTCAAAAAAGCCTTAAGGGCTTTGGAAAATGACGGCCTCATCGTCAAGCAAGCTGGTGGCGGCTATAGCGTCCCCGATGCCATGCCCTCTGTCAGCGTCATTGAAGTCATCGACATTGATATTGACGGTGATGTTCTGGCAAGACCGGCGCAATGGAATACGGATATACAGGGCAATCCGCCGCGCATTGAAATTATGCCGGATAAAAAGGGCCACCCGTCATTAGGCGTGAGCGACCGTATCCTGGCGCGTCTGGAACGACAAGCTGATGGAGT
The DNA here is from genome assembly GCA_021775915.1 of Alphaproteobacteria bacterium. Taxonomy (GTDB): domain Bacteria; phylum Pseudomonadota; class Alphaproteobacteria; order Micavibrionales; family Micavibrionaceae; genus UM-FILTER-47-13. The sequence continues at coordinate 15,619 of JAJFGW010000014.1, forward strand.
TTACCAGGCGCGGACTATTCGTCGCCTTGATACGCCCAAGGACAGGGTGATGGGCGTCATCCGCCGTCAGAAAAACAATTACATCCTCCAGCCCACCGATAAAAAGGCGCGCTATAATTTTGATGTCGCGCAAACGGATCTTGGCGGAGCAAAAGAGGGCGACCTGGCCATTGGCGAGTTACAACCCGGACGCGGCCTGAAAAACAAAAAAGTGCGCATTGTCGATGTCATCGGGGTTGAATCAGACCCCAAAGCCATCAGCTTAATCAGCGCCCATGAAATGGGGCTGCGCGAAGAGTTCCCGGATGAGGTGCTAAAAGCCGCCGAAAAGATGAAAGAACCGGAATTAAAAGGCCGCGAAGACTTACGCGATATTCCGCTCGTGACCATTGATGGCGCTGATGCCCGTGATTTTGATGATGCCGTCTTTGCCGAAAAAACTGATGGTGGCGGCTTTCACTTAATTGTCGCTATTGCCGATGTCGCTTACTATGTGCAACCTGACAGCCCGCTTGATCGCGAAGCTTACAAACGCGGCAATTCCACCTACTTCCCCGACCGCGTCATCCCAATGTTGCCCGAAGCCCTTTCCAATGATTTATGCTCACTGCGCTCGAATGAGAACCGCGCCTGTATGGCCGTACATATGCAGATCGGCAAAGATGGCGCGCTTAAAAGCTATAAATTTGTGCGCGGACTGATGCGCTCTGCTGCGCGACTGACCTATGAGCAGGTGCAAGCGGCAAAAGACGGCGTAACCGATGATGCCACAGGCCCGATCATGGATATTGTGATCAATCCACTTTATGAGGCTTACGATGTTCTGTGGAAATCCCGCGAAAAACGCGGTGCGCTTGACCTTGATCTCCCCGAACGGCAAATTCTGATTAACGACAAAGGCGATATGACCGGCGTAAAAATGCGCGAACGACTGGATAGTCACAAGCTTATCGAAGAGTTTATGATTCTGGCCAATGTTGCCGCCGCCTCTGCGCTAGAAGACAAGAAAGCGCCCTGCGTTTACCGTATCCACGACCGGCCTGACCCGGCAAAGCTTGATAGCGTGCGCGAATTTATTGAGGGGTTCGGACTTTCACTGCCCAAAGGGCAAGTGATCCGTTCCGCCCAGATCAACGCCGTACTACATCAAGCCAAAAACCATCCCTTTTCACATTTAGTCAGTCAGGTCGTGCTGCGCGCGCAATCGCAAGCCATTTACCACCCGGACAATATCGGGCATTTCGGGCTGGCGCTGAATAAATATGCTCACTTTACCTCGCCAATCCGGCGCTATGCCGATTTACTGGTGCATCGCAGCCTGATCCGCAGTCACGGCCTTGGCGCGGGCGGCATTGATGATGGAGAAGTCGCCGCTCTGGAGGAAAAAACCCAGCATATCTCGCAGACTGAACGCCAGTCCATGCAAGCCGAGCGCAGCGCCACTGACCGCTTTACCGCCGGTTATCTTGTACAGCATATCGGCGCGGAATTTGCCGGGCGCATTTCCGGCGTCTCGCGCTTCGGACTTTTTGTCGCGCTAGAGGAATCCGGCGCTGACGGGCTTATCCCTATCCGCACCTTACCCGATGATTATTACATTCATGATGAGCACCAGCATGCGCTTATAGGCCGCAACACGGGACGTGTTTACCGCATGGGCGCGCAACTTACCGTGCGTTTAAAAGAAGCCGACGGATTAACAGGAAGCACGATTTTAGAGCTTATAAATGACGAAGGTGCCGATATTCCCGGTCTTAAGCTTAAAACGCCAAAGCCAGCACGACGCAAAGACACGTATAAGCGCCGCAAGAAAAAAGGGCCCCGAGGCAAAAGAAAATAAACTCCGCCTCGGAACCGTGACTCGTCCTAAAAAGCGTATTGCCAACCAAGCATTACTGACCAGTCCGTTTCAAGCTGCGGCCCGTTCAAGTTCCTGTAAAGCGGCGCGGTTGCTTCAATAGCCAGCCTGTGGCCTTTCACGGCTCCTTTTGTCGCCAGCAGATTAGCCCCCAAACTAAGCTCCAGTACATCACCGCCATAGTTATCGGGGTCAGCCGTCTGAACAGGCACAACGATCTGCGAATCAATACCGTCAATTTCATCCTGCGTATAACCCGTAAGCCGGGCCGAAGTGCTAATCCACGGCGCCCATTCATAGCTCCCCCATACACTAAAGCTATGCTTGTCGCCCCACGCATAGCCTTCATCGTTTTCATCCTCAAGGCGGATTTCAGCCGCGTACTGTGCCCCCCAACTCCACGCATTTTTGTGTCCAATATAAGTTACACCGGGCAACAAATCATATGTTCCTGTTCCAAGCTGCATGGCATAGGGCATACGCAATAGAGGCATAGCACCGTTCGGAGCCAGCACAGTGGCCGTTTCATCAATAGAACCGGTCGGCAGGCTTATCCCCATATTCAGGTGAATTCCATACGTATCATTTTTAGAGAGTCTGACCAGACCACTAAGCTTCGTATCTCCCCATCCTTTGCTTTTGGTTGTAAAATTTCCAAGAACAGCCGTCCCGGCCCCACCGGCAAATGTTATGTGATCCATCTCTTTTTCAAGATAGTTCGCCATAGCCATTAAGGTTAACCAGTCTGTCGGAGCATACATGCCGCCCAGCATATGCATATCCATCGTCATAGAAGTCGGGACAACACGTAAGGTTGGCGGTTGCCCCGCCACACCAAAAAAGCGGTTGGCCTCTGTTGTCGCAATTGTAACCGGATCAATATCGCTGGTTCCCTTGCGACTGCCGTCCATGTCCATATGCATGGCGCGGTATGAAAGCATAAAATCTCCGGCACCGTGTATATGATCGCCCATAACACCAATTGGCGCATGGTCGCTTGCTGTGCTAGCGCTATGGTCATGAACGCCATGATTGCCGAGGTGAACAGCCTGATCGGCATAGGCGGGTGAAAGTGAGAAAGAGCAGACCATGCCTGCCATAAGTAGGGTTGTGCGTATACGCATAATATCCTCCTAATTTGAGGGTTAAATTTCATTAAAGTCAGTAAATTTCAGAATCAGGAGGCGTAAGGCGGTGCGCGGGGATGGGCGAACAAATAACGCGTATTATTAACTAAAACGCCATCAACAAATTGCCACTTTACCTCCCGCACTTCCAAAGAAGGCAAAATATTCTGCATGAGATTTTCGGGCAGAATAGCGGCAAAACGCAGCGAACAAAGCGGGCAATGATTAGAAGCAAGCTGTCTTTCATTCGGCGCTTTTGGATCACTTTCCGGGTCAAAATCATCACCAAGGCTAATAAATTCTATACCCTGCGCCGTACAAATTTCCAGCAGGAAACTCCCGCCAGCTTGCCGCACATGACCACCAAGAGCAGGCAAAATGCTCCAGCTTAGAATAGAAAACAGACACAACCAGCAAGCTATGAGGCTTATATATGGTTTTTGTTTTTCATACATACGAAAATAACAACGCTCGATTCGATCAAATTCGAAGAAAACCTAACATCTATTTCTTGACAATCACAGGGAAATCCTTATTGTGCGGGCTTCAAATTAGATTAACGAGGCAAAAAACATGGCTAAAAAAGGCGTAGCAGTAAAAGTTCGTTTGGTCAGCCCTGCCAAAAATAAAAATGGCAACCCGACCGGCACGACCTATTACGTGAAAAAAGGAAAAGGCGCGACAGAAAAGCTCCGTTTCCGCAAATATGATTCCAGGGCTTGGAATGAGAAAACAGGCAAAGCCGGCATGCACGTCATGTTCGAAGAGAAGAAGCTGCCTCCTCACAAGAAGAATTAACGCGAACCTTCGCGCATAACTGCAAAAAGGCGCCCTTTGCGGCGCCTTTTTTGTTTGCCATATGCTGATAAAATACGCTACAAACGTCTCTATGGAAACACTAAGATCCAGCAGCTCTCTTAACCGCCGGGACTTTAACCGTAAGCTTCTGGCTGTCCTGATGAATGACAATCCGGCACAAGAGGCAACCATTGCCCGCATAGTGCCGCACTGGGAAGAGGTTCGGCTGGGGCGTGCCGCGCTAACATTTCCTGAACTGTCTGAAATCCTAACGCAGCTTCACGATCAGGGGCTTGCCATCAACCCCGACAATATTGGCGTAACCGGCCCGGTTAAAACGCCGTTCTCACAACAAAGCTTTTATGATTCAATTCGGCAACATTTTGAAGATGTGCAAGCCTTGGAAGCACAGCTTTATGCCCTGCAAGAAGAAGGCAAGGCCGAGGACGGGTTCTTAAAAACAGTGTTTAATATTTTCTCCAGTAAAGACCCGCTGGAAAAAATCGTTCATGACGTCGCTTCTTTCGCGCAATATTGCCGCGCAAACCATATTACTTTTGACGAAATTAGCCAGCAGCTTGCCCCCGGCGACAAACCTAGGACAACATGGGATAAAATTAAGGAATTCCGCTTTTTAATCGCTGCTGCGGGTGGCTGTGCTTTAGGGCTAGGCGGTTATGCCACTGACATCAACCTACTAGGCCATGCCCCTGATATTATCCAAAACATCCCCGGCGCTTTTTTCAAGGCTCTGCCCTATTTTGCGCTGCCCTTTATCAGCCTGAGTATTTTTAGAGCTTTTTCTGAAAAAAATATTACCGAGGAAATCGGAACATTCGCCCGTTTTGCCGGAACGATGACCCTTGGCATTCTTATCGGGCTTGGCGTCACCTACGGCATGGCGGACATGCTGCCCGCGCTCGAAACGCCGGAAGCTCTTAAACGAACCTCGGAAGCCATGGCGGCTGCAGCAGGCAAAGCCTTCAATCCATCAGAGTGGATATTACACGGCATTGGATTGGCCGCCGGTTTTGCCGCTGTCTATAAAAAGGCAAAATCAAGCATCGCTTCCAGCTTTAATCAGGCTGTAACTCATAAAGACAAACTTACTGCGAAATTTAATAAAGTCGCCGACACGTTTATTAACCGCCACACCGCTCCGGCTATAGATAAAATAGGGCAGTGGGCCGGAAAAAGCGCCACAACCATGGACAAACTGTTCAATGATTATATGAATTACTTAGGCGTACCGGCCATATTTCTAATGATGACCGGTATCATCAATGATGGCGGCGTTGGACAACTTGGAAATTATGGCGGCTTTTACCTCACGATTACTGCCGGAATGGCCACCTGCGGCGTAGCGCTGGCGGGGGCAGCATGGCTTTATGGCTGCAACAAAAAAGATTTCAAAGAAATTGCCAAAACGGCAAGCACGGCCTTTACCATTTCCTCCAGCGCCGCGACCATGCCAGAGACCAAGAAAAGTCTACAAAAAATGGGCGTGCCGGATAAAATTGTCAATTCTGTTGTGCCGCTTGGGGCAAATTTCGACATGATGGGCACATCTCTTTATTTGGGAGTTACCGCATCTTCTGCACTGGTGATGTTTGGGCTAGACCCCACCATAGGGCAGCTTGCCGCGACGATGGGGCTTGCTGTTGCGACAGCATTCGGAGCACCCGGCGCACCGGCATCAACCATCATTTTTCTTGATCCGGTTTTGGCCAAGGCCGGGCTTAATACAGCGCAAGCCCAAGAAATTTACAAAATGATTCTTCCCACAGACCGCGTATTCGACATGGGGCAGACGGCCCTAAACGTGACCGGCGATATGATGGTCGCCAAGGACACACAAACCTGGGAAGAAGGACACGGCCTTAAAAAGCTACTCAATAAGTTTGCCGGCCCTCGTTAAAGCCACTGCAACTTAGCAATAGCGCGCCCGATAATCTCGGCCTTTTCCAGCAACGTTACATAGGAATCATATTTACTGTTTCTGGCTGACAATTTTATTTCCGGCGGGTCGGAATGCGGTACATATTCACACTGACGGATGATATAGCCCAGCCCGTCAGAGACCACAAACACCCCGGCAGGAGATGGTTTTTTATCGGACAAATCGACCAAGACCTGCTCCCCCTGATATATCTCGGGAATCATGGCATCTTCCTGCACCGCAAAAATCTTGATTTTTTCAGGAGGGGATTTTGTCCGACCTTCAAACAAATGCGCCGGAATCACCCACGAATCACCACTTTCTGTTTCAGGAGTCTCCTTCTCATTCATCGCAAAATCGAGCGTATCCAGCACATAGGAGCGCCCAGCGCCCGGCATAACCGCCCGCTCCCCTTCCGCAGGCATGCCGAAAAACAGCCGCATGGTCACATATTCCTGCGCCTTGATCTGCCGCCCACCGCTCAGGATCTTGCTCACCGCAGGCGGCTCTAGCCCCAGTGCTCTAGCAAGATCCGCTTTGCTTTTATCGCGGTGGATCTTAAATTGCGTTTCCAACCATTCTCTATCCATAAAAGAAAGTATGTACGGCAAATACAACTTCAGGTATTGCTATTTTGGAAATTATTTGCTTAAATTGATTTCTAAAAAGGAAATATTTATAAAATGGGAAACAATAATAAAAAAGCACTATACTGCTCCGGCTCGCCAATAGACAAGCAAATTGGCCGCAATTTGTATGAATTAAGGCAATATGCAGGCTTGTCCCAGTCCTCCATTGCCGACAAGCTCGGAATCACTTTCCAGCAATATCAAAAATATGAAAATGGTAGCAACAGGCTATCCAGTAGCCGCCTGTTCAAACTCAAACATTTTTTCGATGTCCCTTACGGGCGTTTTTTTGAAGGGGTCAGCCTTAAATGCACGAGCAGAGCGAACCAAACAAACCATAAAACCGACGCCCTGACCGTAAAAATCATCCAAAAAATAGCTAAACTGGACGATCACGACCTAAAAACCAAAATAAATAAAATGATTGATATTCTAGGTTCATAGGCACTACTTAATTTTCTATAGCTTGTTTTTAAAAGAAAGCTTGATTTTTAGGGCACAGACCCATTATAAATGCCTGTCTTATCGGAAGGCTTTATACGACCCGTTCGTCTAGAGGCCTAGGACACCGCCTTTTCACGGCGGCAACACGGGTTCAAATCCCGTACGGGTCGCCATTTATTTCAATGAATTATTTTTCCTGGGGTCAGAACGGCCCGAGAAGTGCCATATAGTCCGGCAACTCCGCCGGAACTTTTGAATCCTGATCAATACGCGCCTGACAAAGTCCCGCGGCCGTCAGATCTCTACCAAACACGACCTTATGACCGTTATATTCTGTTTCATAAACATGAGTTGATAAGGCGTCAATTAAGTCCCCGTGCCCCTGTTTCTGAAAGGCCGTGACCAGTTCGCCCAAAACAGCGCTTCGCCCCGGCATAACGGCAGCGCAATGAAGCAAAGTCCAGCCGCTGCCATTAACAATGGTAATGTCCGCGCCGGCCTTAATCATTTCGCGCACCAGATCAACGGAGGAGACTTTCGCCGCGTAGGTAATCAAGGTCGATTGATAAGAGCCTGACGGTGTATTGAGTTCGTACTCTTTCCAGCGCCGCTGCCCCAAAGGTTTTTGCGTATCGTTAAAGGCTTCCCGCGTCAGAAGATCAAGCGCCTCAAGGCCGTTACTGGCCGCCCGGTTAAAAGCCGTCCGTCCTTTTTCATCGGTATCATAGGGGTTTGCACCTTCCGCCAGAAGCGCCTTTACCGCGCCCGTATCGTCATGGGCGGCAGCATTGCGCAGGCGTTCATTCAGTGCATCATCACCTTTCGGCGCCAATAATTTTGCCAGCGTATCTTTATATTTTTCAAATATTTCCAACTCTCTCACATGCCGAAAGTCTTTTACAACAGGCACGCCGCCGCTAAAGACGTCCTTGACCGGATTGACGTTCCCGGCAAAGACCATAGCATCAAGAGTAAGGTCATCTTTCTTTGAAAACAGCGCAGGATTTTCCGGATCAAGCACAATAAAATCAGCGCGCTTCCCGACCTCAAGACCGCCAATGGGCCGCCCCATGGCCTGCGCGCCACCCGCCAGCGCCATTTTGTATAAAGACGATCCAACGGAAGGATTGCCCGGCGTTTTTACAACGGCGCGTTCCCGGCGCAGCAGGCGCTGGCCGTATTCCAGCGTGCGCAGTTCTTCGATCATGCTGACTGAAATATGACTATCAGAGCCAATACCAAGCTTGCCGCCGGATGCCAGATAATGCGGCAAATTAAACAGACCGTCACCAAGATTTGCTTCCGTCGTCGGGCACAGCCCCGCCACGGCACCTGTTTTGGCCAGGCTTTCCGTTTCCTCGTCCGTCATGTGCGTGGCATGGATAAGGCACCAGCGTTCATCCACCGGCGCGTTTTCCAGCAGCCATTCAACCGGACGCTGGCCGCTCCACGCGATACAGTCATCGACTTCTTTTGTCTGCTCGGCGATGTGAATATGCACAGGGGCATCAGAGTCCATGTCATGAACCTTTGCCGTGACATCATTCAACATCTCCGGCGTAACAGCGCGCAGCGAATGATGCACCAGCCCGATGCGCACTTGCGGATCATCTTTATAGTCGCGATGCAGGGCGGTAATAATATCGAGAAAAGCATCAGAACCATTAATAAATCTTTTTTGCCCGGATACAGGTTTCTGGCCGCCAAAGCCGCCATGGGCATAAAGCGCGGGCATATGGGTAATGCCGATCCCGGTCTTTTTTGCCGCCGCAATCACATGGCGCGAAAGCAACGCCGGATCATCATAGGGGGTGCCATCCGGCTGGTGATGCACATAATGGAATTCCCCCACCGCCGTATAACCGGCTTTGAGCATCTCCATATAAAGCTGCGCGGCAATGGCTTCCATGTCCTCTGGCGTAATTTGATCGAGAAAATCATACATGACCTCACGCCATGTCCAGAAACTATCCTTATCGCCGGTCGCCCGCTCGGCAAGCCCGGCCATCGCGCGCTGGAACGCGTGGGAGTGCAGATTCGGCATACCGGGGATCACCGGCCCGGGAAGAATTTGCGCAGCGCCGCTTTTTTGCCCGGTCTTAACATCCGTAATCCAACCGCCCTCATCGGCGGTGATAAGAACATCGTTCGCCCAACCCTCAGGCAATAAAGCTGTATTTGCAAAAAACTGCGGCATAATATAAGCTCTCGTTTTTAAGTTATGTCTACTATAGGGAAAAGTGATGTGGGACACAATATACATTAACGCCAATCTGGCGACAATGGCTGAAGATAACGGTTACGGCGCGATTAAAAATAGCGCGATTGCTGTGAAGGACGGCACAATTGCCTGGATAGGGCGACAAGAGGACGTGCCGGAAAACGCAGCCAAAACCACCCATGATGCTGCCGGGCAATGGATTACGCCGGGGCTGATTGATTGTCACACTCATTTAATTTGGGGCGGCAGCCGCGCCAAAGAATTTGAGATGCGCCTCAACGGAGCAACTTACGAAGAAATTTCCCGCGCCGGAGGCGGCATTGTTTCAACCGTCAAAGCCACACGGGAAGCGAGCGAAGACGAGTTATTTAATGCCGCGCTGCCACGCTTGAAAAATCTCATGCGCGAAGGTGTCACCGGCGTAGAAATTAAATCCGGCTATGGTCTGGATACGGACAATGAAGCCAAAATGCTGCGTGTCGCTACACGCCTGCGCGATGAAACAGGAATGCGCGTGCAGCGCACTTTTTTAGGTGCCCATGCGCTGCCGCCAGAATATAAAGACAAACCCGACGAATATATTGATTTGGTCTGCGATGAGATGATGCCTGCAATACATAGCGAAGAGTTGATTGACGCCGTTGATGGCTTTTGTGAGGGGATCGGTTTTACAGCAGCGCAAACAGAACGCGTTTTCAAAAAAGCGCAAGAGCTGAGCCTTCCTGTTAAGCTCCATGCCGAACAGCTTTCAAATCAGGGCGGAACGGCTTTAACGGCAAAATATAATGGCCTGTCAGCAGACCATCTTGAATATCTGGATGAAGATGGTGTTAAGGCGATGGCGGACAGCGGTACTATTGCGGTGTTACTCCCCGGCGCGTTTTATTTCTTGCGCGAAACACAAGTGCCGCCGATAGACTTACTCCGCAAACATAAAGTGCCAATAGCAATCGCCACCGACCTTAATCCCGGAAGCTCCCCGGCGCACTCGCTATTGCTGATGATGAACATGGCCTGCACATTTTTTCGCATGACACCGGAAGAAGCATTAGCGGGCGTTACGCGCAATGCGGCAAAAGCGCTAGGCTTTGATGATTGTGGTATGATCAAAGAAGGTATGAAGGCTAATTTTGTCCTCTGGGATATTGAAAGTCCGGCAGATTTATCATACCGGTTTGGGTTTAATCCCTGCGTCGAAATTGTTCGTAATGGCATGAAGAACACGCTCTAATACAGGTTTAAGCTGTGCCGCCCGTGCCTCGTCATAAACAAAGCCGTCTTCATTCATATAATTTCCGCGCACCAGTTCCATTTGCAAAGCATGGACATTACCTTCAGGGTCGCCATAATGGCGCGTGATATAACCACCGACAAAACGACCATTTAACACGGCGCTATAAGAAGAATCCTGCGCCACTTCAAAGGCGGCCTTTGCCATGCCTTTATCACAGCTTATCCCATTAACCGTACCCAAATTCAAATCCGGCAAATTGCCTTCAAATAAACGCGGCACAATTTGGCAAATGGAATGCGCGTCATATAAAATCGCGTATCCGTGAATTCCTTTTACCCGCTCAATTTGCCGCGCCAGCTCATCATGGTACGGTTGCCAGTATTTTTCGATACGGCCCGTCATATCCGAAGTATCTTCGTATAGAGCCTGTCCGTCGAAAGTTTCCTCCGGGCACAAAGGAATTTTAGTTTGTCCAGGATAGAGAGGCTCATCATTTGACGGACGATTCAGGTCAATAACATAGCGAGAATAATTAGCCTTAACTATAGTCGCGTTATTGGCGTTGGCAAAATCGTTATAGAGCTGGTCTACATGCCAGTCGGTATCTGGCAGCGTGCGCGCAATAGCGGTGAAATATTTTTTTATATCCTCCGGTACAAATGTCCCTGCATGCGGAACCGAAATAATAAGCGGGCTAGTGCCTGCTTTTAGATTATAAATATCCATGAATTAAATCTCTTTAAATGACGGCAAAAGATCACTACATAATTCGATCAGATCATCACCCTCTACCAAATTTTTTGCCGCTTCAATGTCCGGCGCAAAATAACGGTCTTCTTTATAATTTGTTACGTGCTCTCTAATCGTAGAAACAATATTTTCCAGTGTCCCTGATGATTGAAGAGGGCGGTGAAACTCGAGCCCCTGCACCGCCGCCAGCAATTCGATCCCCACGATTGTCGCCGTGTTTTCCGCCATATCACGCAAGCGCCGCGCGCCGTGTGTTGCCATGCTGACATGGTCTTCCTGTCCCGCCGATGTTGGAATAGAATCGACACAAGCCGGGTGAGATTTTTGCTTGTTTTCGCTGACCAGCGCCGCCGCCGTGACATGAGCGATCATGAAGCCGGAATTAATCCCGGCATCACGAACAAGAAAAGGCGGCAAGCCGCTCTGATTTTCATCAATGAGCATGGCAATGCGTCGCTCTGAAATGCTGCCAATTTCTGCCAGCGCCAGCGCCAACATATCAGCCGCCATGGCGACCGGTTCGGCATGAAAATTACCGCCGGATAAAATCTCTCCTGTATCGGCAAAGACCAAAGGATTATCCGTCACAGCATTGGCTTCATGTTCCAGCGTTTGCGCGGTAAAACGAATGGTGTCAAGGCAAGCGCCCATGACTTGCGGCATACAACGCAGGCAATAAGGGTCCTGTACCCTGTCACAATCTTTATGCGACTTACCGATCTCGCTACCATCAAGAAGAGCGCGGTATTTAACGGCAACATCTATTTGTCCCGCTTGCCGCCGGACATTCTGAATTTCCGGTTTAAAAGGAGCGGCACTACCTTTGGCAGCCTCAGTACTAAGCGCGCCGGTAATAACTGCCCCGGCAAAACAATTCTCTGTGGTAAATAATCCGGCTAACGCCAAGGCTGTGGAGACCTGCGTACCATTGATAAGCGCTAGCCCTTCTTTGGGCGCAAGGCTCATCGATTCTAATCCGGCAATTTTTAGCCCTTCTTTAGCAGGTAGAATCTTACCCCCAACACTCACTTCACCATAGCCAAGTAAAACAGCGCTCATATGGGCCAGCGGCGCGAGATCACCGGACGCGCCGACCGAGCCTTTGGCGGGTATGCACGGATAGACCTCATGATTAAGTAGCGCAATCAAAGCCTCAATCAGTTCCGGGCGCACACCGGAATAGCCCTGTGCCAACCCATTGATTTTTAGCACCATTATAAGGCGCGTAATTTGTTCATACAGGATGTAGCCGGTGCCGGTACAGTGCGAAAGAATCAGGTTTTCTTGTAATTTCTCCAACTTTTCAGCGCTGATTTGCTCTTTGGCCAGCTTGCCAAAGCCGGTATTGATGCCGTAAACAACTTCTCCTGTATCAAGAACATTTTCAACAACAGCGCGGCTGGCTGCGATTTTATCTGCGGCAGCCTCATGCAAAGACAGTTTTACCGGCGCATCATAAATTCGCCGCAAATCGGTAAGCGTTAAGTCTCCGGGGCTGAGTTCCAGCTCGAACATTAGGACTCCCACATATATTGTTCACAATTGGCAAGCTAACAACTCTTTTTACGCGTGATTTATGGCATAAGCAAGGGCAGGCAGGGGCGCGGCATCGTTAGCAGAAAATTTTCCAGCCTCTTTTTTCCATTTTTCAAAAAGCGCCATCATCTCTTCCTTATATTGGACAATCGCATCATCAAGACTAACCAAGGCCGGATTAAGCCCCGAAGCTTCCATCATTTTTCTAATAAAGAACCTTTGCCCATAATGAGCGTTATATTCAATATCCGGATCATTATGTATTTCCGGCGGATTCATTAACCATATAATTTCCTTGTCTTCCAGATTGTAGTCAGGAGGGACAAGGTTTTTTCCATCTAAAGTACGCCTTAGCAATGGCACAACCAATACAGAGTAGCCCATATCTTTGAATAAGGTGGTCAAGCTATGCTGATATAAAAACTGGTCCTTTTTGCTGCCAATGAGATGTGCGGCGCCACAATGTTGTACGTAAACACGTGGGCGGGTTTTTTTCGTATGAGCAATGGCGTTTTGTACCATCATATGGTTACGGATATGAATGGCTTGCGCCTCTCTAACATTAAGGTCATCTTCTATATTTTCTGGATAAAGATCTTTGATCGCCCGTTTGGTTTGAGGATCATCATTGTTCAGTTGCGTACCGATCGTTGCCGTGTCGTTAAAACGATTAGGGATTTTTTCTTTAAGAATAAAATTAAGAAGCGTTTTATGAGAGTAAGCATTAGAGACAAAATTTCCAAAAGCTATATAAGACTTTAAAGACAGACTCCCATTTAGATCATTCTCCGCTATAAATGCAGATAAGGATTCTTTTTCTTGCACCCCCTTCACCTTCCTATAAAAATTTTTGGCCAGGTTGTTATGCTCAAACTCTTTTCCAAAGGCGATATCAACACCATGATCCTTTAGCTTTTTTAGCACCAGCATCTGAATCACGGGATGAGACAAAACATAATGATCTTCCCCGAGCATGAGAATTAACGGCTTGTCCGGTGTTTCTTTGAGGCGCTTTAAAGCCTTCTCGACAATGATATCCGCATAGGGGCGCAAATCATACCGGCTCTGCTTTGCGTATTCTTTTTTGTTTTTTCCATCGTGGACGAAAACCCCTCCCGTCGTATCGTTATGGATGGTAGTGTCCGGCATTGTCGTACACGACACCATGCCAAAAAGCATGGTCAGGCTCATAAATTTGGCGGCGGTTTTGTAGAGATTCATCCTGCTCTGTCTCATTACTTATAATTAAGAGAGAACAGTACCAAAATACTCTATATTATGTCAATAAAAATCAGAAAAATCAAATCATCGGCAAATTCAAATCCTGCTCCTCTGCGCACTCAATCGCAATATCATAGCCCGCATCAGCATGACGCATCACGCCAGTTGCCGGATCGTTGGTCAAAACGCGCACGAGCCTTTTCGCCGCCGCATCAGTACCATCGGCAAGGATGACCATCCCGGCATGCTGGGAATATCCCATCCCGACCCCGCCGCCATGATGCAGCGACACCCATGTCGCGCCGGATGCGGTATTAAGTAACGCGTTTAACATCGGCCAGTCTGATACGGCGTCAGACCCATCCTTCATGCCTTCTGTCTCGCGGTTAGGGCTAGCGACTGAACCACTATCCAGGTGATCTCTTCCAATTACGACTGGCGCAGAAAGTTCGCCGCTGGCGACCATTTCATTAAAGGCGAGACCAACTTTCGCCCGGTCCTCCAACCCGATCCAGCAAATACGGCAAGGCAGACCCTGAAATTCTATACGCTCCCGCGCCATATCGATCCAGTTATGAAGGTGTTTGTTATCAGGGAGCAGCTCTTTTATTTTAGCATCGGTCTTGTAAATATCTTCCGGATCTCCGGACAATGCCGCCCAGCGGAACGGGCCAATCCCACGGCAAAAAAGCGGACGAATATAGGCGGGAACAAAACCGGGGAAATCAAAGGCATTTTTAACACCCTCGTCAAAGGCGACCTGCCGGATATTATTGCCATAGTCGAGCGTCGGAATCCCCATTTCATGAAGATCAAGCATCGCCTGCACATGCTCCGCCATGGATGCGCATGCCGCCTTAACAGTAGCCTCCGGATCTTTACGGCGCATTTCTTCGGCCTTATCAAGGCTCCAGCCCTTCGGTAAATACCCATTGAGCGGATCATGCGCACTGGTCTGGTCTGTGACAACGTCCGGGCGGTAACGCGCATCTTCCTTCGCCCGCCGCGCAATTTCCGGGAATATTTCAGCCGCATTGCCAAGCAAGCCGACGGACACCGGCTTGCCTTCTTCGTGGGATTTATGAATGATGTCGATTGCCTCATCGAGAGTATCGGCGCGCTGATCGAGATAGCGCGTATCAATACGGCGCTGAATATGAGAAGGCACGCATTCCACCGCCAGCATCGACGCGCCCGCCATCGTCGCTGCTAAAGGCTGTGCCGCGCCCATACCGCCAAGCCCGCCGGTTAAAATCCATTTTCCTTTAAGATTGCCGTCATAATGTTGCCGCCCAATTTCGGCAAACGTCTCATAGGTGCCCTGAATAATGCCTTGCGAGCCAATATAGATCCATGATCCGGCTGTCATTTGGCCGTACATCATCAAGCCCTTTTTATCGAGTTCGCGGAAATGCTCCCAGTTCGCCCAATGCGGCACAAGGTTGGAATTGGCAATCAAGACGCGCGGCGCGTCTTCATGGGTTTTAAATACGCCGACAGGTTTGCCAGATTGTACCAGCAATGTCTCATCAATCGCCAAAGCTTTAAGTGTCTCAATAATTTTATCAAAACATTCCCAGTTCCGCGCTGCCTTGCCAATCCCGCCATAAACAACTAGCTCGTCCGGGTTTTCGGCGACTTCAGGGTCAAGATTATTCATCAACATACGCAGCGGCGCTTCGGTTGACCATCCCGCAACGGTGGACGGCTCCGTGCCATGCGGCGCTTTAATAACACGGCGGTTTTTCAGTGTGGCATCTGCGGACATGATATTCTCCCCTTGGTTTATAAATTTTCTATAACATTTAGAATATACGGAGAGTAAATCAATCTATCTATGATATCTAGTTGAAAATACCTTGACTGTACGCCATACTTTGCTATATATTATGTCAAAATACAAAAGAAAGATATTATGACTGAAAATTCAAAAATACCCCCAGAAAAAGAAGGCTGGATACCGACCCTTAACCAGCAAGGGTTTATGACGACCACGCGAGATAGTGTGTCTGAAGCTTTTACAAAATTCGCAGTTAAAGGCCCCGGCCCAGCTCTGGAAATCGGCGCGGCATATGGTATTTCAGCGCTGGAAGCTCTCAGTAATGGTGCAAAAGTTATTGCTAATGATATTGATAAGCGTCATTTGGAGCTTCTTGAAGATCAAGCGCCGGATGAACTTAAAAAGAACCTTACTTTAAAACCTGGAAAATTCCCCGATGAAGACCTTAATATTAAAAAAAACAGCCTCGGCTCTGTCTTGATCTGCCGGGTGATGCATTTTTTCAATGGCCCGGAAGTAGAAGAAAGCGCAAAAAAAATAGCCAACTGGCTTGCATCAGGTGGCAAGGCCTTTGTTGTTTGCGATTCACCTTATGTGAAAACCATGCGGCGCTTTATTCCTGAATTTGAGAAAAACGTCAAAGCCGGAAAAGAGTGGCCAGGTTACTGCGAAAAAATACACGAGATATGCGATCCACCAGAACTAAAAGACAAGTTGCCAAATACAATGCATTTTTTCACGCCCGATATACTAAAAGAAGCGTTCGAGAAGGCCGGTCTAAAAGTGGAAAAGGCGGAATTTTTGGCCCGTCCCGATTTCCCTGAAATGCTGCAATATGACGGCAGGGAGAGCGTCGGGCTTGTTGCTGTCAAGCCTTAGTAAATCTTTTTCTTTGCTATTCATCGGGAGCAAAACGATACGCCTGCCAGAGCCTCTGAATGCTCATGATAAAATCAGACGGCTTGAAAGGCTTGTGAATGACGCCGATCACATCAAGCTCTTTGTATTCGTCCTGCATTGTAACGCGATGCTCTCCTGTAACAAAAATAACCGGCGTTTTAGAAATTTGCGGAACGGCCTTCAGGTCGCTAATAGTTTCGGTACCGTCTTTTCCCGGCATTCTGAGATCAAGCAAAATAAGATCCGGTACAAAGCCGTTAACACTGGAAAGGGCTTCTTCGTAGCCATTACAGGTCTTAATTTCTATATCACCGGCCCGACTTAAGGCCTGCTCTTCCATTTCAAGAAGCATCGGATCATCATCAATAACAAGTACTTTTTCAGGAAACCCGGCCATAATAAAAACTCCCTCTCCATTACGAATGGTCAATGCCCATTATATCATACTGTGAGAGCTTGTCTCCACAATGCACCCCGCGGGCATTCCTCCGTATTCAGCGCTCTAGCGCGTCAATTGCAGAAAAACGTCCTCAAGGTCACTTTCATCAGTGGAAATATCAACAATCCCGTAACCGGCCTTTTGAAAGGCCTTTATCATTTTCCCAACGACATGATCACCGGGACTATAACGGCACGTAATGCTACGATGCCCCTTTTTGACGGGGTGAAACATAGCCAGTTCCTGCGGCACGGTCTCAACTTTCTTATCAAGCCGGAACGTAATTTCTTTTTGGTCGACACGCGAAAGCAGCGCTTCCTTTTCATCATTAGCAACAATTCGGCCATGATTGATAATCGCAATATAATCGCAAAGCTCTTCCGCTTCCTCCAGATAGTGCGTCGTAAGCAATATTGTGGTGCCTTTGCTGTTTAATTCACGCACATTGTCCCATAATTGACGCCGCATCTCTATATCAACACCGGCCGTCGGTTCATCCAGCACCAGAACAGGCGGCGTATGAACCATGGCTTTGGCCATCATCAAGCGCCGGCGCATTCCGCCCGACAACCTGCGAGCATGTGACTGTGCCTGCTCTTCCAACCCCACCATTTTTAAAAGCTCTGCTGTACGCAATTCCGCTTTCGGCACGCCATACAAACCGCCCTGAATATCCAACAATCTTTGCGGCGTGAAGAATGCATCGAGATTAATTTCCTGCGGCATCACGCCGATTGATGCCTTGGCCTGCCGCTCATCTTCATCAATATCAGTGTCCCATATTTTAACAGTTCCTGAAGTTTTATTCACAAGCCCTGCCATGATGTTAATAATAGTCGACTTACCGGCCCCATTGGGGCCAAGCAGCGCAAAGATAGACCCTCTGGGAATTTTTAAATCCACATCATGCAGGGCGATTTTTTCAGGACTTTTACCCAAAGCCTTATAGGTTTTGTTCAGTTTTGAAATTTCAATGGCGTAGGCAGTCATAATGATCGGTGCTCATGTTTTGCTTCAGCGTTTAAATATGTACTTACCCCCTCCCCCGTCAACCACTCCATTGCCTTTTCATCATTGCGCAGATAAGCATCCCAAAAAGCAAGCGAAGTGACCTTTATAATATCTTCATGGATTTTGCGCTTGGGGTGGACGGCAAGCTTACCTCGGCTTCCGGCAAAAACCATATGGTCGCCCTCATCCAGAAGCAGTAGATGTTTTTCCGGGCACCCTGCATGTTCATAAACCGGCATTCGGTAATGGTAATCTTGCCCTGAGGTCGGACTATCATCCGCGGTACCCGTCATGAAAAACAAAGGGATATTGATCGGGCCATAAAGGTCTTTGCCCGGCATAGCGGTTAAATGCATCATTGGGACAAAGCTATATAAAATTCCGCATTTGAAACGCTCATCACCCATAACGGCCAGGTTTTCGTTTTTATCGGGAAAAGGCTGCCCAGCCATAACTTGCGTGGTGAGAGCGCCAAAAGAATGCCCGGACATCCCTATCTGGTCCAAATCCATATGCGCGCCTATGTCAGGGTGCTCCTGCGCAAAACCGGGCAACTGATCCAGAACAAAAGGGACATCATTAAACCTGTCCAGAGAATCCTGACGCGAAACATCCGCCGCTCTGATGATATCCCAGGGATGCCCCAGCTTACCCTCCCAGATAGATGTGTCAGTTCCAACATGCTGAACATTAACAACAACATAGCCATGAGATGCTATATAACGCGCCAAAAAAGCGGCGCCATCGCGGCTGCCGCCCAGTCCGTGCGACCAGATGATAACAGGCAAATTCTCAAGAGAGTGCGCTACCGGATAATAAACTTTGAAAGGGACTATGCGCCCGGCGCGGGACTCATCAACAAAATCGCCCTTATGAATAAGAACTTTGTGCGGTTCGTGATGGGGATCAAAATCAGGACGCCAGAACATTTAATCTTTCTTGCGGAACTGATCAAGTGAGACAACCTCGCCGGTTTTATCACCTTTTTTCGTGTCCTTATCGCCTTCGCCCTCGTCATCATCAAGGAAGCCTTCCGGATCAAAATCAGGGCCGCCATCTTCGCCCAAGGGCTGGAACTGCAACGCAAAATTAACAGAAGGGTCGGCAAAAATAGTAATGGCCGCCAGCGGCACAACCAGATTCTCCGGCACATTATTAAAGGACAGCGTGACATTCATCTTTTCGTCATCAACGCCAAGGTCATAAAACTGGTATTGCAGGACGATCGTCATTTCCCCCGGATAGCGGTCACGCAGGTAATCCGGTATATTCACGCCAGGAAAATCAGTCATAAAGGTAATGTAAAAATGATGGTCACCGGGCAATCCATCTTCCATAACTTCTTCAACGGCCTGCTTGACCACACCGCGCAGGGCATGCTCGACCATTTTATCGTAGCGCAGGACATTGTCTTCTTCGTTATCACTCATAATTAATCAGTCGCAGATTTGCAGGGGGGAAATCAAGGAAATAAACTTCTTACCCCTAATGATTCGCATAGACTGCCCCTATAAATCCATAGCGGACTCATCTTTACCTCAATATAGCTGTGGAAAAAACAGTAAGAGCTTATATAATCAGAGCCATGACTCTTCATGATCACCATACATTCAAAGGCATTCTTTTCTCTATTGCGGGCTTTAGTCTCTGGTCCTGCGGCGATGCCGCCTATAAATATTTAAGCGAATTTTACGGTATGGGGCTGCTGATCTTTGCAAATGCAGCCTTGGTTACCGCCGCTTTGCTAGTGATGTCCCCCTGGCTTGGCGGATTAAAACAAACCTTTCAAACGAAAAAACTCAAACTTCATTTTTTTCGAGGATTTCTAATTTTCTTACAGGTCGCCGGGGTCGTTTACGGCTTTAGCCACATGTCGATGACAAAAACATATTCAATCGTGTTTATCGCCCCTCTTTTTGCCACGCTTCTTTCCATTCCCCTGCTAAAGGAAAAAGTGCATTTGCAGCAATGGCTCGCTATCGCGATTGGATTTGTCGGCATTCTGGTGATATTACGCCCCGGCGTCATACCGCTGGAACCGGCCGTGGCGGCAGTTATTTTTTCAGCGCTGTGTTTTTCATTGTCTAACATTCTAATCAGGAAAATAGGTCACGAAGGGGAGACACTGCTAGCGTGGGGATTAATACCGCAAATTGTCATGCTTGCCTGCTCTGCCGTTCTCTATGCCATGAATTTTGAATTATTTCAGCTCGTGCATTTACCTCTTTTTATCTTTTTAGGGGCGATGTCGTCCGGCGGTATTATCTGCATTGCTCTTGCTTTTATCTATGCCCCGCCCGCCATTGCCGCGCCGTTCCATTACGTTCAAATGCTCTGGGCGGTTCTGTTCGGCTTCACACTTTTTGGGGATGTTCCCGACTTATGGACGGGAGCCGGTGCCGTAACCATTGTCACCAGCGGTCTTTGGCTGATAAAAGCCAAACGGCCCTGACTTCCATCAGGGCCGCCGGATATAAAAATCAGATAATGACGATGCTTATTTAGGGCCGTTCGGAACAAAGCCGCGCCGCCCAGAAGGTTTAGGTGCCTGCGCTTTATCATAATCGCCAATCGTAACATTGATTGTCACTTCTGCGTTATCGCGCCAAACAGTCACATCCACTTTGTCACCAGCGTTTGCCATGGCAACGATACGCGGTAAATCACGCGCCGTATCAACAGTTTTGCCATCAAATTTTAAAATGACATCACCCTGTTTCAGACCAGCATCAGCCGCCGGACCGTCAGGAATCACCCCGGCGATTATCGCCCCATGGGCGCTATCCATGCCGAGCTTATCAAGCATATTATCCGTTACAGCGCCGATCTGAACACCAAACCAGCCGCGATGCACTTTACCATCTTTAGCACTCTGTATTTTATCGGCGACAGCCTTGACCAGATTGGACGGAATAGCAAAACCAATTCCGATAGAGCCGCCAGCTTGACCGCCCTGCTGACCACCGCCGCCACCAGAGATAATGGCCGTATTCATACCAATAACCTCGCCAGCAAGATTAAACAGCGCGCCGCCGGAGTTTCCGGCATTAATAGAAGCATCTGTCTGAAGGTAATTATCATAAGGGCCAGAACCAATATTTCTCCCTGTAGCCGAAACAATACCCATTGTTACCGTCGTACCCAAACCAAGCGGCTGGCCTATGGCAATGACAGTTTCCCCGACCTCCATGGCATCACTATCACCAAGCTCAACCTGATGAGAAAGCGGCGTATCACAGTCTGTTTTTATCACGGCGACATCAACCTTGTCATCTCTACCAATGAGCGTCGCGTTACGTACCGTACCATCTTCAAAGCGAACCTTAAGGGCATCAGCATCTCCGGCAACATGGTTGTTCGTGTAAATGATACATTCCTGTTTATCGACAACATATCCTGAACCAGCGCCTCCGGGACGGAGATTCGGCTTATTGTCTTTATTGCCCTCGTTAAACTTGTCTAAAAAATCCTGAAAAGGATTGGGCGCGGCACCGGGTTGTTTAGGTTGCTGTTTAAAAGAACCCGCAGGCCCCTTGGCCTTTGTCATGGTAGACACCCCAACTGTCGCCGGTAATATTTTTTTTACCAACTCCGCACGCTCGTCTGAATCATGCTTCAATGAGTGATGCGCATCCGCAGGCGATCCCGCGACAACCAAAAAGGTAAACGCCAATGGCGCTGCCAAAGCTTTAGCTAATTTCATAGTATCCTCCCTAAATTTTTACGTTTGATGGAGGAACGCTAAAATCTTTTATACGGAAATGCAAGTTATAAAAAATAAAATATTTATTAGGGAAAATAAATAGGTTTTGTTGCTGTGCCTGAACCTAAAAAGTGGCGGTTTCTGTTGCTAGACTCAGAATTTTAAAGAAAATGGGCCGGTTCTGTTGCTAGGCCCGGCCCGGCCCCACCTAATTCAGGTCAATGAAAAAGGAATTGATTTGCATCTAATAACTACCGTCTTAGGCAGCGATAGCAACGAGTCCGTTGTTATCATTCGATGCGACTTTTAAGTTGTCATTTGCAACTATAAAATAGCCCGATAACGGCGGTACCATGCCGGATACAGACTTATGCCTTTACCACGCGTGTC
>JAJFGW010000015.1 GCA_021775915.1 Alphaproteobacteria bacterium
CATTTATTTACTCCTCTATTACTTTTAATCCTGATGGATAATAAGGGGAAAATACTGGCCGCTATCCGGCTCTTTTTCCTTCTCATCCATCAGCACCATCAACACCTGATATGCGTTTTGCATATCCCTGGCGAATTCTGGTGGTACCTGCGTACCAAAATTGCGAATATCGCCATCATCCATAACGAAGTCCAAATGCCTTGTCTTCAGGTTAAATTCTAGCCATGACAAGTCACTTTTGAACGGCTTGTTGTGAAAAACAGCAACTTTTGCGCCTTCATTCACAACCAGGTCGACCTTAAAATCAGGGTCGCCAACTTCACTATATTTAGGTTTTTCAGGGGTTTCTTCGGACATGTTCGTCCCTAATAGTTGATTAACACCCTTACATCCTAAGCCGTTCGTATAAACCATTCAACACTAGTAACCTTAATAGATCGTAAATTTTTATGTATTTATGGTAATTTTGTTGTGGGGGCTGTGTGTAACATAAATAAACAGGCCAAGAAGTATATTAAAATATCGGCGTAGTTTTGGCGTAAGTATTTGAATTTGTTTAATGCCGGAAGTGACGCATGTCCGTAAATACCATGGCAAGGCCGCGTTCATCGGCGGCTTCTATGATATCTTCGTCACGGATTGAGCCGCCGGGCTGGATAATAGCGGTGGCACCGGCATCTGCGGCGGCAATCAGGCCGTCTGCAAAGGGGAAGAAGGCGTCTGAGGCCACAACAGAGCCTTTCGTCAGAGTATCCTCAAACCCGGCTGCTTTGGCGGCATCAATGGCCTTCTGCGCGGCTATTTTTGTGGAATCTATCCGGCTCATTTGCCCGGCGCCGATGCCAACGGTGGCTTGATTTTTAACGTATATAATCGCATTCGATTTGACGTGCTTTGCCACTTTGAAGGCAAAGATCATGTCTTCTAGCTCTTGCTCCGTTGGTTCCCGTTCCGTAACAATTCTTAAATCTTCGGCTGTTATTTGCCCGTCATCGGCATCCTGTACCAGCAGGCCGCCGGATAATGTTTTAACCAACCGGCGGTGGGCTGTTGGGTCAGGCATGGCACCTGTCGTCATGACGCGCAGCTTCTCTTTGCTTTGTAAGATTTTTAGCGCCTCTGTCTCGATGGAGGGGGCTATAATGACTTCGCTGAAAACCTTTATAATTTCTGCTGCGGTTTCTTTGTCCAGCGTTCTATTCAAGGCAACAATCCCGCCAAAGGCGCTAACCGGGTCACAAAGCAGAGCTTGTTTGTAGGCTTCTAACGGTGTTTCCCCAATAGCAATGCCGCAGGGGTTCGCGTGTTTGATAATGGCAACTGTGGGCTCCTCAAATTCTGAGACCAGTTCAAAAGCGGCATCTGTGTCATTGAGGTTGTTGTAAGACAACTCTTTGCCTTGTAATTGTTTGGCGGTAACAACGCCGGGGCGTTTGCTTCCATCCAGGTACAGGGCTGCTTTTTGGTGCGGGTTTTCGCCGTAGCGTAGTGTTTGCTTTCGGTCACCGGAAAAGCTAATTCGGCGAGGGAATTCGTATTCATCGATTTGTGCGGCGATCCAGCTGGCAATATTAGAATCATAGGTGGCTGTTAAAGCCAGAGCGCTTCCGGCCAGTTTTTGGCGCAAGGCATAGGTGGTGGCGCCGTTATGCTCTTTCATGTTTTCAAGGACAAGGGCGTAATCCTGTGGGTCAGTCAGAACGGTAACGAATTCATGGTTTTTGGCAGAGGCGCGAATCATGGCCGGGCCGCCTATATCTATGTTTTCAATGCAGGTCTCGTAATCTCCGCCATCCTGCACCACATCGGTAAAGGGGTAGAGGTTAACGACCACGAGATCAATATTGCCAATGTTGTTGTCCAGCATGGCTTGTTTGTGAGAGTCGTTATCCCGGCGGGCGAGAATACCACCATGAATTTTGGGGTGAAGTGTTTTAACGCGGCCGTCCATTATTTCCGGGAACCCTGTGTGATCAGCGACATCAACGACGTTGATACCTGCCTCTTTTAGAGTCTTGGCTGTGCCGCCGGTTGATAGGATTTCTACGCCGTAGTCCTGTAGTTCTTTGGCAAATTTATCCAGCCCGTTCTTATTGGTAACGGAAATAAGGGCACGCTTTATGGTTACCGATCGTGGGTCACGGATCGTTTCCTGCGCAGTCGTTTGTGAATTTTCTATACTCATAGGAATAGGTTTAGGAGATATTTCCTGGTTTGTCTATCCGGCAGCTGACTTTTCCAGAGCTTCCATGTCATAGTTGCCTTCTCGGAGAACGTAGAGGCCGCGGCAATCACTCATAGGAGTGAAGTCTTCTGAAATACCCAAGACAGTTTCGGCGCCGCCCAAAAACAGGAAACCGTCTGAGGGTATACGCTTTGCCATTTTGATGAGGATCTCTTTTTTCGTTTCTTCATTAAAATAAATCAGAACATTGCGGCACAGAATAATGTCAAAAAGGCCAAGAGTCGCCATGTCGTTTAACAGATTAAAGTTCTGAAACTTAACCATGTTGCGGACCTCTTCTTTTAGTTTCCAGTTTTCATTATTTTGCTCAAAATATTTTGTTAGCAGCTGAATGGGAAGGCCGCGCTGTACCTCGAACTGTGAATATTCTGCTTTTCTTGCTATTTCTAAAATGTCATCAGAGATGTCGGTCGCAACAATTTCGATCTTCCAGCCAGGAATAAGGTGCTGATTTTCAAGCGCTGTGATGGCCAGAGAGTAGGGCTCTTGGCCGCTGGAGCTGGCCGCGCACCATATGCGCAAAGAACGCTGAGTAGATCTGCTTTTTGCGATATAGGGCAAAACAACTTCTTTGAAAAGCTCGAAAGGCTTGCCATCACGGAAAAAGGAAGTCTCATTGGTCGTCATGGCTTCGACTATATCTTTGACAAGAGCCGGATCTGGCATGCCGCGTAGAGCAACGCTCATGGTATCCAGAGAAGCAAAATCCCATTTTTTAGCAACCGGGGTCAGACGCGAGTCCAAGAGATAACATTTGTCCGCTGACAATGTAAGGCCGGATTGCTTCATCAGCATGTCTTTATATAGATCGAAGTCAGCTATACGCATATTTGCACTATCTCTGTAATTTGTTTACACACAGTCTAGTCTATAACATTTTTTTTCAGCCAGGGCCCTATTTCATGTATAGGTAACACCTCCGTACACAGTCCCTCCAGGGCAACGGCTCCTGGCATACCCCATACGACACTGGTTTGTTCATCCTGGGCGATGATATATCCGCCTTTATCTGCAAGAAGCTTAAACCCTTCTATACCATCGCTACCCATACCGGTTAGCATAATACCGAGCACTTTATTTCCGTATAGGTCAATGACGCTTTTCATCATGGGCTCAACGGAAGGCTTACAATAGTTCACTTGAGGTCCTTCATCCAGGTTAACTTCAAGCCTTCCATTGTTACGAACAATTTCCATGTGATAGCCGCCCGGGGCGACATAGGCATGCCCTTTTTCGACTGGCATGCCTTGTTCTCCCTCATGGCAGGGGATTTTACAGTTTTGCTCGATATGTTCAGCCAGAATAGCGGTGAAGGTTTTAGGCATATGCTGGGTAATGACAATGGGCACATCAATGCCGGCTACAATTCTCAATGCCTGGAAAAGAGCTTGTGGTCCGCCGGTGGAACTGCCGATAGCGACGAGGTCCGGTTTTCCATTGTAAGCCAGAGTTCTATCACGCAAGGGAAATGTTTTTAGTTCAGTCTTTGCGGCAACTGTTGCCGTTGTTGCCGCCGTTGCCGCAGCCTTTGGACCGTTGCGTGACTTTCCCAGTGTTTTAACAAGGCGCAGAAGTGTGCTTTGAAAATCATCAGATGTACCGATGTCGCTGTTGCTTGTGGGCTTGACCAGACATTCTGTAGCACCAAGGGAAAGAGCCTTCATTGAAATGGAGGCGCCTTTACGGCTTAATGTTGAGCAAATGAGAATTTTTGTATTTGGTTTCTCTTTCAGGATGAGTGGCAGGGCTGTTATCCCATCCATTATCGGCATTTCAAGGTCAAGGACGACAACATCGGGACGTGATTTTTTGACACTGTTAACAGCCATCTGACCGTTGTGAACGGAGCTGACAACTTTAATTTCTTTATCAGCTTCTAGTGTGCGCGCAATAAGTCCGCGGATAACGGCCGAATCATCAACCAGCATGACTTTGATTTTGCCATCATCACCGTCATCGGTTTTTTCTTTTGTTTTAGTTTTTGATGGTAACAGAGTCATATCAGTGTGTTACTCCCTGGGGGCAGAGATTTTTTTACTCCGCCGCTTGTTCCATTAGTCCAACCTGTACAAATTTTGATTCAATGATCTCACTATCAAAAGGCTTCATAATATATTCATCAGCGCCAGAGTTCATAGCGCGCTGAATATGACCAAGGTCATTTTCAGTGGTGCAAAATATAACTTTTGGCCCACTACCATTGTCCATTTCTCGTAGTTTTTCAAGGAACTCTATGCCACTCATGACTGGCATGTTCCAGTCCAGCAAAATCACATCAGGCATGGTACCCTGACAGGCATCATAGGCCTTCTGGCCATCCTCTGCCTCATCACAGGAAAACCCCAATCCTTCAACTATGCGGCGCGCAACTTTTCGTACGACACGGCTGTCATCAACAACTAAACAGAATTTCACTTATATCCCCCACAGCTAATACTATATTTCTACAAAACGTGCGTTACAATCTATAGTGTACAGAGTCGTCTGTCCATCAGGCATGGACTCCTTTCAGTAATTTAGGCACATCAAGAATAACTAAAAGCTGAGATTCCAGTCGAAAAATACCCATGGATATCTCACGCCAGACAGAGTCCAGCGTTGCTGGGTTGTTTTCATAGTTTTCGTTTTTCAGGCTTAGGACGTCTCCGACCTTATCTATGATCAGGCTGTAAAGCTCGTTTTCATGCTCGACGACAACGCTCATATCTTCCTCATCGTCAAGGCGCGGGTCCAGGCCCAGTCGTTCGCGAACATTGATCGCCGTGACAATGCGCCCGCGTAAATTCAATGCGCCAGCAACTTCTCGTGGAGCCAGAGGGATTTTTGTCACTTTTTGTGATCCAAGCACGTCCTGTACCTGTAGTACGGGGATGCCAAACATTTGATCGGCAATTGTGATGGTCAGAAAATCTTTGGCCGAACCAGAAGCAATCTCTGCTTCTAAGTCTTGAGTTTCTTGAGTGTTTGCATTTGCTGCTGTTGTCATGAAGCTTCTCCATAGCTTTCCGATAATGTCTGGGAAAGCGTGTTTAGTAAGGTTTCGCGGTCAAATTTGGCAATATACTTTGTGAATCCGGCCTGTATGCCGCGATCCATATCTTGCGGTGTTGTATGAGAGGACAGGGCAACAAGTGGTATGTTCTGCCAGTTTTCCTGTGTTTTAACTTTTTCTGCAAACTCAAAGCCACTCATCTCCGGCATTTCAATGTCGCTGACAATGATATCAAAATCATGCCCCGCGTCGCATAATTTCAGCGCGTCCATGGCACTTTCTGTCGTTGTGACCTCATAACCTGCAACCCTGAGAAGGGGTGTGAGCATATTGCGGAAGAAGGGGCTGTCTTCGACTAGTAATACCCGCTTTCTCTGTCCGCTACTATCGCTACCGTTAGCCCCATAGGGGTTGTCATCATGATCTTTGAACCAGTCTTTATTGACCGTTTGCAGGAAGTGCTCAACATTGACGACGTCGGTCGCTTTGTCTTCAATGATAGCGCTGCCGAGAACGCCGTCCTTGGTCCCTGCTATCTGGATGTCGATATGTTGCTCTGTAATATCAATGATTTTATCAACGATCAGTCCCATAGAGCTTCCTTTGTCGGAAAAGACCAGAATAGGCTTGCTCTCGAGTTCCATAACTTCCATGGAAGAGTCAAAGGGGATGAGAGGCATAAGTTCGCCGCGATATTGGACAACAAACGCGCCGTTAGCTTTTTCGATTTCAGCTGTTTTAACTTCCTCAAGTCGTGAAACAAGCTCGAGAGGTACGGCTTTGGGGTTTGCGTTGCCGGCGGTAAAAAGCAGCAGGGATGTTTTTGCCATTCCGCTGTCGATTTTAGCTTCTGCGGCGGCCCCCCCTCCCATTGTTTCAGCGGCCTCAATTTCACCAGAGTTTTTGGCAATACCGGCCGGGTCTAAAATCATAATAACGCTGCCGTCGCCGAGGATGGTATTTCCTGAGAAAATGTCGAGGTCGCGCAGGATATTCGGTACTGGCTTGATGACAATTTCTTCAGTGTCAAAAACACGATCGACAATAACGCCGAACGTATAAGAGCCGACCTGAGTGACAACAATATATTTGTTAGCGTAGCGGGCTTCGTCTGCTTCCCGGCTCTCTTTTTCGCTGTCTGTCTCATCCTCATGTGAGGAAGGTGTGTCCGTATTGATTTTCAATAGTTCCTGTAGCGGCACAAGTGGTAGCAAATGATCACGCAACCGGAAGACCGGTGTTCCTTTTATTGTTTCGATACGGCTGTCACCGTCTGCTGACGTCATAACCAATTCTTTTACTGCCAGTTGAGGAATAGCAAATTTTTCTTTTCCTGATTCGACAATCAGGGCGGAAACAATGGCAAGTGTCAGCGGAATTTTTATGATAACAGAAGTGCCTTGACCTTCTACGGATTTCAGTTCAATCGATCCGCCGATTTTCTCAATATTGGTGCGAACCACGTCCATACCGACACCACGTCCGGAAACGGAGGTCACTTTTTCAGCCGTGGAAAAGCCCGCTTTGAAAATAAACTGTTGTATTTGCTGAGGTGATAGCTCGGCAATTTCATCTGCTGTGGCCAGCCCATTTGATAAAATTTTGCTCTTGATCATCTCCAGCGGAAGACCTTTACCATCATCGGCAATTTCAATGATGATATGGCCGCCTTCGTGATAGGAATTCAGGCGTATCGTTCCTGTTTCCTGCTTGCCGGCAGCGGCACGTATATCTGGTGTTTCGATTCCATGGTCGGCCGAGTTGCGGACCATGTGAGTGAGAGGGTCTTTAATGAGCTCCAGCACCTGACGGTCAAGTTCTGTATCTTGCCCCAGCATTTCGAGGTCTATTTTCTTGTTGAGCTCGATACTAATATCACGAATAATACGCGGTAGCTTTGCCCAGGCATTGCCAATGGGTTGCATACGTGTTTGCATCACACCTTCTTGCAAGTCCGAGACAACATGATTCAGACGCTGTAACGGCGCGGTAAATTCACTGTCTACTTGTGAACGAAGAATTTGCAGGAGTTGGTTACGATTTAGCACAAGCTCGCTGACAAGGGTCATTAAATTTTCCAGCACATCAACATTGACGCGTAATGACTGGTTAGCAACGGAAGATTCCTTGGGGACGGCCTGGTCAGCGTCTTCCGCTGCTGGTGTTGGCGCGGCGGCTGGTGGTGGCTCAGCTGCCACGGGTTGTTCTTCCGGGGTTTCTTCCTGCGTTTTTGGCTCAATTATTATATCTGCCATGTCCGGCATTATAACTTCATCACTAGGCGTCACGCCTGCATTTTTAAGAACATCTGCCAGTTTCTGGATTAATTCTGTATCGTCGCCTTCAGGCTCGGAGCCGGTACTTTCCAGCCCATCGAGAATAAGTTTAATGCGGTCAAGAGATTCAAAAATCAGCGTTACATATTCAGGCGTAACTTCGAGAGTGCCGTCCCTGAAAAGACCGAGGACATCCTCCCCTTTGTGGGCGACAGCTTCAAGGCGAGGCAAGCCAAGAAAACCGCAGGTACCCTTAACGGTATGGATGACTCGAAAGATTTGAGACAGGAGTTCTTTGTCGTTGGGGTTTTGTTCAAGCTTAACAAGACCAACGTCCAGCTCCCCAAGGTTTTCACTTGTTTCTGTTAAAAACTCTGTTATCAGGTCATCCATTATTTTTCCCCAGGGTGTATTTCAACGTTTCGTTCATCGCGTCTATCTAACTCTATACGAAAACAGTGTTTCTTTGAACGTTTTCAAAGTTTTGGCATACAGTGATATTACTTCAAAAATACTGAATTTAAGGTTAATAGGCGGGTGATTTGAAAGAGAATTTTGGGAGTGTTATTGAGATGTTATTGATAAGTCAGTGTAAAAACGGTGCGCTCACTCTTGTGTTCAGATATATTAATCTCAAATCCATAGTGATGGGCGAGCACTGAAATTGCATACGGATGTACGAGACGCGGGTCGAGATTCTTCACTGCTATAGTTCTGGAAAGAGCTTCGTCAACCTGTTCGCGCACGAGAGTGTCTTGACCTGTTGCCGTAATGATTGTTTGGCTTTTTTCTCCGGGGGAAACGCTGATCATGCCGCCTTTAGGCAGGCATTCCTGAGCCAGCATCATAGTGCCCATCAATATTTTGCAGAATCCAAGTGGTATCTCATCGTGGCCCATGGGGCCGTGAGGGTCCCAGTCCTGCGTGATTTTGCCGTCTGTACTAATGAGGTCATCAAATATTTTGTGGACGTCTTCGGGTTTGATATTCGGGTCGCGTCCTCCGGCACCATAAGCCATGCGGAAAGCCTGAAGACGGGCGGCAGCCATCTGGGCGCTGTGAGCAATGAGGCCAACGGCCTCCTGGCCTCCTTCTATTCCCATTTCTTCAAGAAATTCAACGCCATTATGGACGGCACCAACAGGACTGATCAAATCGTGACATATACGGGATGCCAGAAGCTCTAGTATTTCTATATCCAAGGGAGAGCTCTCCATCTTTTCAGTATCATTCCGGGAAGGTAACGACATAACCAACTTTCTCAACCTCCGTGCAAACCATTTGTTTCATTTTTTCAAGATTTTCAGGGCTATCCGCTTCTGCTCTGGTCACCAGGGCATTTTGCGTATTAGACGCTCTTAACAGCCACCATCCTTCGGGGGTTGTGATGCGAACACCGTCAATATCGTTGACCTGAAACTCTTTACTCTCCAACGCTTTTAGATCATGAACAATTTTTTTAACAAGGTCAAATTTTTTGCTTTCATCAACATCAAATCTTATTTCGGGTGTGTTGTATAGTTTCGGTAAATGTGCGGTCAGGGAGGAAAGCGGTCCTTCGGCATCACAGACCTCATTCATCAAGCGAATAGCGCAATACATACCATCATCAAAGCCATACCATTTGTCGGCGAAGAAAATATGGCCGCTGAGTTCTCCGGCCAGCGGCGCTTTCATTTGCGCCATTTTGTCTTTGATCAGGGAGTGGCCAGTTTTCCACATCACAGGCTCACCGCCTAAACGCTCAATTTCATCAAATAAAACATGGCTGCATTTGACGTCTGCGATAATGGCCGCACCTTTGCGCTCTTCCAGGACTTCACGGGCATAAATCGTCAGCAATATATCACAGCGCAGGATCGTACCGTTTTCGTCAACAACGCCGATACGGTCGCCGTCGCCGTCAAAAGCAACGCCTAGGTCGCAACCGTTATCCAGAACCGTTTTGATAAGGTCCTGCAGGTTTTTGTCAACGGTAGGGTCGGGGTGATGGTTAGGGAAGTTGCCGTCAATTTCGTCATAGAGCAGGATGTGCTCTCCATCAAGCTTTTCCGTGAGGTGACGAACGACCTCCCCGGTTGAGCCGTTGCCGCAATCCCATGCGATTTTCATGGGGCGCGAGCCTTTGAAATCGCGTAGCAGGCGTTCAACATAATTATCAATGACATTGGTTTCGCGTAAAGCCCCTTCATCGTGCTCAAAGTCACCTTTCGCGGCCATTTTCCCTAGCTCCTGAATAATCTCGCCAAAAACAGGAGAGCTTTGCAGGGTCATTTTAAAGCCGTTATAATCCGGCGGATTATGCGAGCCTGTGACCATGATGCCGCCATCGGCCATATGATCTTTCACGGCAAAGTAAAGCATAGGGGTGGGGCCAAGCCCTACATTTTCAACGGTCACGCCCGTTGTAAGAAGACCGTCAATCAAGGCCCTTGTCAGAGCAGGGGAGCTGTCGCGCCCGTCATAACCAACGCAGACTTGAGAGCCGCCTTTGCGTTTAATGTAGGTGCCAAAGGTGCAGCCCAGAGCAAAGGCATCTGCTTCAGACAGATTTTTACCTATTTGTCCGCGAATGTCGTATTCCCGCAAAATTTCAGGATCGAAATTATAGGCTTGCGGGGTAAATTCTGTGTTCTGTTGTTCATCAGGCATTGGCATTATATTTTTCCAGTATCTTTCTAATGTCTTTGTTCATGTCCGGGTCTTGCAGGCCAAAGGCAATATTGGCCTCAATATAGCCTAGTCTCGTGCCGCAGTCATAGCGTGTGCCGTCAAAGCGTAGACCGTGAAAGGGTTGGTTGCCGATTAGTCTGGCCATGGCGTCGGTAAGCTGAATTTCCCCGCCTGCACCTTTATCGAAGGTGGCAAGGTGGTCAAAAACGGTGGGTTGTAGGATATAGCGCCCTATAATGGCCGTGTTTGATGGTGTTTTTTCCGGGCCGGGTTTTTCAACCATGTTCTTTATTTCAACAATTTTTCCGTTGTCGGATTTAATGTCGAGAATACCGTATCGCGCCGTGTCTTCTTTTGATACATCCATAGCCGCGACAATATTACCGCCATGCGTCTCATACGCTTCCATCATCTGTGACAGGCAGTTCTGCTCGGCAATGAAAACATCATCAGGCAGAAGAACCGCAAAAGGCTCGTCGCCCACCAGATCTTTCGCGCACCAGACCGCATGGCCAAGCCCGAGTGGGTCTTGCTGGTAGGTTTCAAACAGTTTGTCTTTCGGTATTTCGCAGTTCTGAACATCCTCCAGCATTTTTTCGAGATGCGGCTGCGGGGTAAAATGCTTTGTTAGAAGCTCTTTGCGCGGTGTTGTAACGAAGATGAACTCTTCAATCCCGGCAGCGCGCGCCTCTTCAACAGCATGTTGTATCACTGGCCTGTCATGCAGCGGTAGCAACTCTTTTGGCATGACTTTGGTTGCAGGCAAAAAGCGAGTGCCCAGCCCTGCAACAGGAAAGACAGCCTTGCGAACGGCTTTGAAATCGTTAGTTGAACTCATTTAAATGGTACACACTTAATTAAATCACAGGCGGCCTTTTTCGCATAAAAGGGCCTTTGTTTCAAGGGATGTCTAATTATTCAATTATTTCAACTTAGTAAGATGTCTTTGGCTTGGTTTATCTTGGCCGCAAGCCATTCCGAGCCTTCTTTGTCCGGGTGAGTTTTTTTGATGAGCTTTTTGTGGGCATCCTTGATTTCTTCGGTGCTTGCACCTTCTTTCAGCCCGAGAACTTCGAGGGCTTCAGAACGGGTCATGGGGCCGGATGATGACACCGACGGTTTTTTCCTCTTGTGCCAGAGCGCCAGAGTAATCGGCCAGAGCGCTGCTAAAAGCCCGAGTGCCGCCGGAAGTCGTCCTGTGATGGCGAGAAAAAAGAGCGCTACACAAATGACGGTAAACACACTCACCATTAAAAGGGCGGTAATTTGTTTGAGATTGGCATTCAGGAAAAAACGGTACAGACCGTAAGTACCTAAAATAACACCAATTCCTAATAGAAGGTAATGCATAGGTTACACCGCTTTTCTTTCCATGGGGGGGCGGGCATAGCCTCTGATCTTTTCAGGGGCTATGGTGCAAATAAGTTGTCGTACTTCCTGACGAGCCGCAAGCTGTGATACGGTCAGGCCACCGTCCTCTTCTTTTAGGTCAAGCAGAGTCAGGCCTTTTAAGAAAAGTTCTCTGAAAATAACGCGCTCTCCGAATCCAGGGACCAGTTCGAAGCCAAACATTTTGCTCATTTTGTTTAGTAGGGTACCGACATCTTCTTTGTTACGGGCATTAAGGTGGGACAGGCGGTTGCGCAAGACAATCCAGTGCATGGGTTCACCGCCGCGCGTTACTTTTTCCGCATTTTGCTCATCCACCATTATTGTATAAACGGAGGGCTTTTCTATTTCGTAAGTCTCGGCATTAATTCGCGCAAGAACATCAATGTCGATCAGGCTGTCATTGAGAGGCGTAATAAGCGTATCGGCATAGGAGTGTCCGAGACGGCTTAAATAATTGTCCGTGCCCGGCGTGTCGATAACAATAAAGTCGCATTGGATCTTTAACTCGTTCAGAGCCATGTCTATAAAGTTTCGTTCTTCTTCTTTTTTTCGGGCGGAATCTTCATTGCTACTTTGCGGGATTGCCATATGGGTCGGGCTGGGAATACCCTGCCGGTGTTTTTCGATAAAGTTCCAGCGATTTTGCATGTAGCGGGTCAGGGTGCCTTGCCGCGCATCCAGATCAATTGTGCCGACCTTGTAGCCCAGCCGTATCAAGGCAATTGCCACATGCATTGCCGTTGTCGATTTACCGGAGCCGCCTTTTTCATTGCCAAAAACAATGACGTGGGCCGGTTGCTCTGTGGCTTGATTATAGTCTTTGTTTGTCATTGCGGTGTACTTGCAAAAATATTCAAAACCCTCTATTGCTGGAGATTATGGCAGATAAAAACAATAATGAAAAGCTACAGGGCTTAAGGGGCGAACTTCAAAAAAAAGGGCTTGCCGGTTATATGGTTCCACGCGCCGATGAATGGCAGGGCGAATATGTTCCGGCGCGGGCAGAACGCTTGTCATGGCTTACCGGGTTTACTGGGTCGGCGGGGCAAGCGCTGATTCTTGAGGACAAGGCCGCTGTTTATTCTGATACGCGCTACACCGAGCAAATGAAAAATGAGCTCGGTGATACGCAGTATGATGGTGAAACCCAGACGAAAGACAATAAAAACACGCCGGGGAGCTGGTTGTTAAAGAATGTCCCCGAAGGTTCTCAAATAGGCTATGACCCGCGGCTCTATACTGTGAAGCAAATTGAGAAATTACAAAAAGAGATCGCTGAAAAGAAGATTGAGCTGGTGCCGGTCGATGGCAATCTGGTTGATGAGATTTGGAACAATCAGCCGGATCATCCGATGGATGAGGTGGTTGTCTATCCCGAAAAATATGCCGGGCAGTCTTTTGCTGACAAGCGCGTAGAAATTTCCGGAGATGTAAAAAAGGCCGGGGCAAAGGCCGTCTTACTAACCGCGCCGGATTCCATTGCCTGGCTGCTGAATATCAGGGGCAGTGATGTTCCCAATGTGCCGATTGCGCTGTCTTATGCGGTGCTGCATGAGAATGGTGATGTTGACTGGTTTATCCCGGCGGCAAAAGTGAGCGCGGAGGTGAAGCAGCATATTGGCAATAAGGTACAAATTCATGAGTTTGAGGATATGCCGGACGCGCTGAAGAACCTGGCAAAAGATAACAAAATTCTGCTGGATGAAAATACGACTCCCATTTGGTTTAATAAGCTGCTGATTGATGCCGGGGCAACTACAGAACATATGGATGACCCGATTGTTTGGCGCAAAGCGCTTAAAAACGAAACAGAGCGTAAATATATTACGGAAGGTCATGTGCAGGACGGCGTGGCGCTGGTCAAATTCTGGAAGTGGATTGACGAGAATGCGCTGAATGGCACCCTTACGGAACTGGACGGCGTTGCTAAGTTGCGGGAATTACGGGAAGAGCGCGAAGGGTTTAAGGACACCAGCTTTGACGCCATTGTCGGCTGGGCGGCGCACGGGGCCGTTGTGCATTATCGCGCTGATGAAAAGTCTAATGCGACAATCACCAAAGACAGCCTTTTGCTGGTAGATAGCGGCGGGCAGTACCTTGGTTGTACCACAGACAATACGCGCACGCGCGCCATCGGCACGCCGACAAATGAAATGAAAGAAAGCTTTACCCGGGTCTTAAAAGGCCATATCGCGATTGCCGATGCGCGCTTTAAGGAAGGTGCCACGGGCCGGGATATGGACGTGCGGGCACGGCAGTTTCTTAATAAGGCAGAACTGGATTACGGTCACGGCACCGGGCATGGTGTCGGCGCCTATCTGTCGGTTCATGAATCTGGTGTCGGTATTCATGAGAAGTTTGATAAACCGCTCAAAGCCGGGATGCTGGTTTCTAATGAGCCGGGTTATTATCAGACAGATGAAAATGGCATCAAAGATGAATACGGCATCCGGATCGAGAATCTGGTGTTTGTCGAGGAAACGGGTGACGAAGAGCTTAAATATAAATTCAACACAGTGTCTTTGACGCCTATTGATCAAAATTTGATTGATATTGATTTGCTGGATAGCGATGAGATTAAGTGGCTTAATGAGTATCATCAGAAAGTCTATGATAACCTAGCGCCGCATCTCGATGCCGATGAAAAGACCTGGCTAAAAAAAGAAACTGCGCCTTTGAGCCGGGTTCCCGCGCCTTAATCCTCCGTTATCCCGGATCAAGTTCAGTAATGACAGGGGCAATAAAAAAGCCGGGTGATAAACAACCCGGCTGATTCATTATAATAGATGTTAGCGACTATTCTTTATCGCGTTTTTTACGTTCCAGCTTGCGCCAGCGACGTACGGCTTCGGCCTTTTCGCGTTTTCTCTTTTGCGATGGCTTCTCAAAGTCGCGGCGAAGTTTCATCTCACGGAAAATGCCTTCACGTTGCATTTTCTTTTTGAGAACTTTCAGCGCCTGATCGACGTTGTTATCACGTACAGTTACGCTTACCAACTAAATCACCTCTTTCAATGTCAAAGTTTATAAAATTAAAGTCCTGCCTTTCTAAACGGCAGCGGGCGTTAAAGCAAGGAAAAAAGTGCTAGGCCGCCTTGCGGGCTTTGAGGTTCAGGGCGGCTTCCATCAACTCGATGGTGTAGTCCTGTTGCGGATTGTCGAAAATCTGGCTGCTTGCGCCGGATTCGACGATTTTGCCGTCTTTCATGACCAGCACTTCATGCGCCATGGCGCGGACGACGCGCAAATCGTGGCTGATGAACATATAGCTGAGATCATACTTTTCTTGCAATTCCCTGAGTAAATCGACAATTTGCGCCTGTACTGATAGATCAAGCGCGCTGGTCGGCTCGTCAAGCACCATAAATTCGGGCTGGAGCACCATGGCACGGGCGATGGAAATGCGCTGGCGCTGACCGCCGGAAAATTCATGCGGATAACGGTTGCGGGTGTCCGGGTCAAGCCCGACATCTTTGAGCGCCGCAATAACGCGGTCTTCGCGTTCGGAGTGACTCGTGTCACTAAAATGCACCTTCATTCCCTCGCCGATAATGCTTTGTACGCTCATGCGCGGGGAGAGCGAGCTAAACGGGTCTTGAAAGACAATTTGCATCTTTTTGCGCAAAGCTTGCATGTCTTTGAGGCCATAATTGGTAATATCATCGCCTTTGAATGAAACCTTGCCATCGGTGAGACCGGTAAGGCGCAGCAAACCATAGCCCAGCGTTGACTTTCCGGAGCCGGACTCGCCGACGATTCCAAGTGTCTGTCCTTTATGGCAAGTCAGATCTATGTCATCAACGGCTTTGATCCATTGCGTTGTTTTGCCGAAGAAGTTTTTCTTTTGAGGAAAGTGAACTTTGATATTTTTGCCCTCAAGCACAATGGCGGCCTTGTCATTAAGAGGCACGGAGTCTCCCTTGGGCTGTGCCGCCAGCAGCATCTTGGTGTAGGTGTGCTCCGGCTTTTTAAACAGCTTTTTGCTGTCTTTTTGTTCAACGATTTCGCCGTTTTTCATGACGCAAACATGGTCGGCCATTTTTTCGACAACCGTCAAATCATGGGTGATGAGCAGCAGCGCCATATTCAGTTCTTTTTTGAGGTCTTCCAAAAGTTCCAGAATTTGCGCCTGTATCGTCACATCGAGCGCGGTCGTTGGCTCGTCGGCGATGAGTAAGTCCGGGTTATTGGCAAGGGCCATGGCGATCATGATGCGCTGGCGTTGGCCGCCGGAAAGTTCATGTGGATAGGCGCGCAGCCGGTTTTTTATATCCGGTAGCCCCACCATATCCAGAAGCTCCATAACTTTGCTATGGGCGGCGTCTTTGTCCATGCCTTGATGCAGGCGCAGGACTTCGCCGACTTGCCGTTCTATCGTATGTAGCGGGTTAAGCGAGCTTTGCGGCTCCTGAAAAATCATGCCGATACGCTTGCCCCTTATTGTACGCATAAAGGCGTCCGGCGCACCAACTAGCTCTTCGCCGTCAAAAATAATGGATGATTGGTCTGTGTGGCTGGCCAGAGGGTAGGGCAGGAGCTGCATAACGGAAAGCGCGGTCACTGATTTACCAGAACCGGACTCGCCGACAAGAGCCACGGTCTCTCCCTTTTTAATATCAAAAGAGGCACCTTTGACAGCTTTAAAGACTCCTTCCGGGGTTTTGAAGCTGACATCAAGATTTTTGATTTGCAGAAGTGGTTTGTTCATGGCTATTATTTAAGCATGCTACCAAGGAGAAGCAAACAATGAATGAACAAAATACTTTGCCGCAAAACCCTGTTTCAGCAGTAACGCATGTGACAATGCTTGCCAAAAAACTGATCGAGGTTATGGAACAGGAATCAAAGGCCTTAGCAGTTAAGGATTCTGTTGCCTTTACCGCAGCGCAGGAAGAGAAAGAGCGCCTGTCTGCAAGCTACCAAAGATGTGCGCAGGAGTTTCAGCAACGCCTGATGGATTTCCGTGATGTTGATAAAACTCTTCTGGATAATCTTAATCAGGCGCAGCTTGATCTGAAAAGCAAAACGCAGGAAAACTCTGCCGCGATGGAACGCATGCAGGGTTAGAGGCTATTCCTCAAGTGGCATATAGGTCTCCGCTAGCGCGGCGAAATAGCTCGCGCCAATTGGAATCACGTCATCATTGAAATCATAATTTGGATTATGTAGTTCTGTGCTGTTATGGCCGTGCGGATCGTCCGGGTTGCCTTGCCCGACAAAGACAAATGCGCCGGGGACTTCTACCAAAAACGCCCCGAAATCTTCGCCGGCCATGGTCGGAGAGTAATTAGTGTCAACATTTTCTGTACCAACAACCACCGTGGCAGCGTTTGCCGCAATTTCAACGCCATCTGCGGTGTTTACGGTGGCATCGGTTTCAAATCCATAGTTAAAATCTACTGTGGCGCCAAAGGCTTGCGCAATATTTTCACACAAAGTCTCTATGCGATCTTTAATCATACGGCGCGAGTCGTTGTTAAAGGTGCGCACCGTACCGCGCAGCGTTGCTGTGTCTGGAATAATGTTAAATGCCTCTGTGCCGGCGTTAAGGCTTGTGACGCTAATGACCGCCGTGTCGATCGGGTTTACATTGCGGCTGACAATAGTTTGCAGCGCCGTGACAATCTGGCTGGCAATGATCACAGGGTCAATCGCGGTTTCGGGTATAGCCGCATGGCCGCCTTTGCCGATGATCTCGATTTTAAATTCATCGACCGAGGCCATCATGGGGCCTGCGCGCATGACTATTGTCCCCGCCGGTTCTTTGGGCCAGTTATGAATACCAAACACATAGTCGCAGGGGAATTCATCAAACAGTCCTTCAGCGATCATTTTATGCGCGCCGTTGCCGCCTTCTTCGCCGGGCTGAAATATCAAATGAACCTTGCCGTTAAAGTTCTTGTTTTCGCTTAAATATTTGGTCGCGCCGAGTAAGCTCGCCATATGACCGTCATGGCCACAGGCGTGCATCTTGCCATTGTTTTGCGAGGCATAAGGCAGCCCGGTTTTTTCCTGAATATCGAGCGCGTCCATATCAGCGCGCAGTCCGATAGTTTTACCAGAGTCTGTTTTTTGTCCTTCAATTGTGGCAACAATGCCGGTTTCGGCCATGCCGCGTTTATAGGTCACGCCCCATTCATCAAGCTTTGCGGCAATTAGGTCACCGGCAAAAATTTCTTCGTATTTAGTTTGCGGGTTTTTGTGTAAATCCTGACGCCATGCGGCGATTTCATCTTTTTGATCGGCGATACTATTAATAACAGGCATGAGGCTCTCTTTTGTAAATTAGCGCGGCTTATTATCATTTACAGGGTCGGGAGGGCTTTGTTCAAGTGTTTTTAACGGTTTGGTGCCGATGCACCTAGTCATGAGGATATGTTTTGTTGTGCGGTCAAAGTCGAGCACATGGAATCCTTTTTCAAGAAGGTTGTTGAGTCGCCGGTGCGCTTGCTTGTTCATATGACCATAATCGTCAAACAGCCTGATTTTAATCGTGTCTTCGGGCCGGGCGCTATAAAGAAATTCGTAATCCAGCGGCTTGTGGACATAAACGAGGTCGGAGCCATCACGCGGGTCATGACCGCTGGCATAAATGGCGAATCCGCAATCGAGAAATACGCTCCAGCTAAATTCGTTATCAACGCAGACTTCGGCAATAGCGTGACTTTTCCCGTCTTCTTTTGCGATCTTGAGCCATTCTGCCATCATTTGCTGCATTAGCTTATTGCCGCGAAAGTCCTGATGGACAAGGACATTGGCAGCGATAGCTATTTTATCCAGATCCTTATCGGGTAAAACACTACTGTCTCCTATTCCTGCTTCTTTCATGGTTTGTGGATAGACAATCAACATATGCGCAGCCAGCCGGTCGGGCTCTGACGGTGTGTTGCCTTTAACAAAGGTGCCAATAACAGCATGGCCGTTTGCTAATAGCTTGCGCAGGTAATTTTTTGTTTTAGGAATGATGTAATGTGACTTACCCAATTTCTTCAGGGCATTCATAACATGGTCTTGTAATTCCATACTGTGATGAAGGTCGGTCGCGTTCATATAGCGCACAACATAGTGCAGCCCTGATTTAATGAGCTGACCATTATTAATCTTTCCCTGCGAATGGGTTTCGAAGTGTTTGCGCACCATTATTTTTTTATTTATGTGCTTTTTATTTATCCCTGTTCAGAATAATTAGTAGCAAATTTTTGCGGGTGCTTCCAGAGAAATTATAAATTCGTCTTACGCGGGTCGAAGGCATCGCGTACGGCCTCACCGATGAAGGTCAGTAGCGAGAGCATCATCGCCAGACTGACAAAGCCCGCAATACCCAGCCACGGCGCTTGCAGGTTGTTTTTGCCCTGTGCCAGTAATTCTCCGAGAGAGGCAGAGCCGGGCGGTAGACCAAGTCCCAGAAAATCCAGACTAGTGAGCGCGGTAATAGACCCGGTCAGGATAAAGGGCATCAAGGTCATGGTTGCCACCATCGCATTGGGTAGAACGTGGCGGCGCATGATGGTTAGGCTCGAAACGCCCAGAGCGTTGGCGGCGCGGACATAATCAAAATTACGTGTGCGCAGGAATTCGGCGCGGACAACATCAACGAGGCTGACCCACGAAAACAGCAGCAATATAAACAAAAGCGTCCAGAAGCTCGGCACAAACATGGCCGAGAAGATAATCAGGATATAAAGGCTCGGCAGCGAAGACCAAATCTCGGTGAGCCGCTGCATAACAAGATCAAGCCAGCCGCCGTAAAATCCCTGAAACGCTCCGGCGGTCACGCCTATGACGGAACTTATCAGCGTTAGTGTAAGGCCGAACAGCACAGAAATACGAAAACCGTAAATCACCCGCGCGGCGACATCGCGCCCCTGATCGTCTGTACCGATAATATTGTCTCTCGTTGGCGGGGACGGCGCCGGTTGCGGCAGGTTATAATTTATTGTGTCATAGGAATAGCGGATAGGCGGCCAGACTATCCAGCCCGATTCTCCTATAAGCTCTTTGACAAAGGGATCGCGGTACGCGGCTTCGGTTTCAAAATCCCCGCCAAACACCGTTTCGGGGTAGGATTTGAATATCGGCGCGTAGAAAGCCCCCTCAAATTTAACCAGCAAGGGCTTATCATTGGCAATAAAATCAGCCGATAGCGCCAGAACAAATAGCGTTAGAAAAACCCACAAAGACCAGAATCCACGTTTGTTGGCGCGGAATTGTGCAAAGCGGCGGCGGGTGATCGGTGAAAAACTCATGGGGTATTATAATCACGAATGAGTATAAATCTATAGCAGCCATTCATAGAATAAGCTGTTTAATGAACGGTGTTATTGTCTACGCCTGATTTAGCGGACAGTTCCAGCCTGCGCCGTGCTTCATCAAGGCGTAGTCTTGCCGTTTTTAGCTCAACGACGACCTCATTGAGGTAAACGCTTTTTTTGCGTAAATAGATGTTTTTCTCATGCAGCGTTTCAAGGGCGAGCTGAAGAGCCTTTTTTTGTTCTTCTGCGCTGGGACGCTCAGTATTTTCCACTTGTTTTAAAAAGTTTTGTACTTTTTCCGGTAAGGCACTCATAGCAACTTTCTCATTTGTTCGTGGTGAAGTTGTAAGAGCTTACCTCATGATTATGGGAATTGCAAGTTTTATACTTTTCGTGCCTCGAAATCTACCTATGGACAGCGATTGCTTGTTAGTGCCACAATCTGTAAATTTTATAAAATGAGGCAAAAAGGGGGCAGGATGTCAATTTTACCTGAACATATGAGGGATTGTTTTAACAAGGCGGAGATGGCCGTGCTTGATATAGCTGTTCCTGATGATTTGATGGAATCTGTTGTCAGGGCAGAGTGGGGCTCTTACGTTAGAAACCTGTCACCAGCACGGATGGTTGAAAAATTTGCCGAAGCACTTGATGCGTTTACAGCAGAATCTTTAAAGCACTCTGACTCTTCTTCTTTGTCATGTGAGGATAAGGAGGCCGTGTTTTCGAAATGGGCGGCCGCCGATATTGTGGCAAATTCAGCTATTCGCGAGAGGTTTTTTTATCATTTACCCAGGGGCGAAGCGGACAAGTTTGATAGTGATACGGACTTATCCATATTTTTTGTCATCGATTTTCTAAAAGGTTCTGCTTCAGATGCGTTAGCGGAGTGGGAGCAGCGCCGTAAGGATTATAATGTACAGAATAGAAGACAGTCTATTCATGAAGTAGTATCAAAAATTTGGCATGATGTTTATATGATTAAGGACGAACCGGGGGCCAAAGGTGGCGGCGATCTGTCTCCGTCCTAAACTTTCCGCGCTTCGAAATCTATACGTGGATCGACATAGACGTAAACGATGTCTCTTATTAAAGTCATAACCAGCCCGATAAGCGCGAAGACATAAAGTGTGCCGAGTACAACCGGATAGTCGCGGTTGATGATGGATTCGTAGCCCAAAAGCCCCAGTCCGTCGAGCGAGAAGATGACCTCGATCAGTAGCGAGCCGGTGAAGAAAATAGCAAGAAATGCGCTGGGGAATCCGGCGATCACAATTAGCATGGCGTTACGGAAGATATGCCCGTAAAGCACGCGCTTTTCGGCAAGGCCCTTGGCGCGGGCGGTCAGGACATATTGTTTGTTAATTTCATCGAGAAACGAGTTTTTGGTCAGCATCGTTAGTCCGGCAAAGCCGCTAATGACCATCGCAATAATTGGCAAGGTCATGTGCCAGAAGTAATCGAGCACAAGCCGGAACGTTGACATGTCTTGCCAGTTGTCCGAGACAATGCCGCGTAGCGGGAAAATGTCCCAATAGCGCCCCCCTGCGAACAGGATAATCAGCAAAATCGCAAACATGAAGCTGGGGATGGCATAGCCGATAAAGATCATCGCGCTTGACCATATATCAAAGCCTTGCCCGTCTTTGACCGCTTTTTTAATGCCAAGCGGGATCGAGATAAAATAGATGATAATCGTCGACCATAGTCCGAGCGAAATCGACACCGGCATT
The DNA here is from genome assembly GCA_021775915.1 of Alphaproteobacteria bacterium. Taxonomy (GTDB): domain Bacteria; phylum Pseudomonadota; class Alphaproteobacteria; order Micavibrionales; family Micavibrionaceae; genus UM-FILTER-47-13. The sequence continues at coordinate 21,564 of JAJFGW010000015.1, forward strand.
TTTTCCAGCACTAGATCAATCACGCTGATGTCGCGGTAATAGCTCTCGCCCAGATCAAAGCGCAGGTAATTACCGACCATCTGAAAGAAACGTTCGTGCGCCGGTTTGTCAAAACCGTACATGGCTTCCAGCTCGGCAATGAATTCAGGGTCAAGCCCCTGTGCGCCGCGATATTGACTGTTTTGTCCGGTGCTTTGTGATGACATGGCTCCGGCGGCCATATCACTGCTGGAGCCGCCGGAAATACGCGCGGTGGCATCGGAGCCGTGGCCTTGAAGCTCGGCAATCATGCGCTCGACCGGGCCGCCGGGCACGAACTGGATGATCGCAAAACTCACCAGCATAATGCCGAGCAGAGTGGGGATCATAAAGAGCAGGCGTTTGAGAATATAATTGGCCATGAATAGGTTTTACCATTAAGGCAGCAGGACACCAAGACATCAAATTTCATCTTATGTTAACGACTAAGGTTTATATTTAACATGTAAATATGAGGGGTTAAATATTATGGCTGATAGTTTTTTTACATTTTTGTATCCTTTGGTGGTGTTTATTTCGCTTAGTGCCTACATTCCGCAGGTGAAATCCTTGATAAAGGCTGAAACGTCGTCAGATGACATTTCTATCAAAGCGTGGCTTCTATGGATTCTCAGTTCTTCCATTGGTCTGGGGTATGGCATCTTTAGCCTAAAGGACATCCTGTTTTGTATTACCACAGCCGTTGGACTGATTATGATGACCGCTATCGTAGGAATAACGCTTTATAATCGTTACATTAAGTTCGGTGATTGTAAGAATTTGCTGCAAGCAGTGAATGCCTACATTTTTGGTGTCCCTCCAGGCGTAATGAAGACGGTTGCCGTGAGAAAAGGCTCCCGGCGGTTCTAATTACACTTTATATTGACATAATCACAAAAACGTTCTACACTCTCTTGTTAATAGAGCAAGGGAAAAACGGAATTGCCTGAAACAAACAATATATTGAAGCGTCTTTTGAAGAAGAGTAAGGGCTTATTTATAGCGGGTGCTCTGGTCTTTGGCCTTTACCATGCAATGGCCCCCGATGTTCGGGAGCTTGATGATAATAAAAGCTATGCGCCGAATTCTATTCAGCAGGAATTTATGAGGCTGGCGGCACAAAAATATGATTATCTGGCGCTGGGTGATACAGACCATCGTCGTGCAGAGATTGATCTTTTTGCCCTTAGTCAGGAAACCGTTGGTGCTGTTTCTGCAGGAGGGGATGATAATTATTTTCTTGAAACTTCAGAATCGCGGCAAGGTGAACTTGATGCCCTGAGAGATAAGGTAAATAAGAAACTTTATCAGGGTAAACATAGTTGGATTTGTAGTAAAAATGCCAAGGACAGAATGAGTGCCTCTTTTTCTAAATCTGTGCGCGACAATGAAAAAATTCATTTTATAGCAGCCGACAAAAGACAGGCAGACGATAGTGCTATGAAGAGCAATGTGAAGTTCTCTCTTCTTATCAATTTACCTTTTAGTTTTTATAAAGCAGTCTATGGCTGTATAGACAAGCCCGCGTTGATTCTTTTGAATGTTATGGGGGATATTGGGGGTATGGGTGTTGTTACTGATGACAGGCCGACAACACAGTTTATTCTTACCCATAAAGAGGGTGGAACTATATTGTTCGGGGCGGGCCATTTTAATGACCGCCATTCTGTAACTGGAAAACATAGTATGGCAAGGCTTTTGAAAGACGCAGGAAAATCTATCGCTGTCTTTAATATTTATGCTGATCCTGAACAAAGAAAAAGCAAGGCCGCCCGTTCTCGCTATCCTGACGCCTATCTTTATGTGACTCCACCGCCTGGTGAACCTGATGGTGTTCATATTAATAACCCAGCGTTCCAAGGGCTTTATAAGCAGGCGGTCGAGAATGTCCGTCAAAAGGAAACCGGGAAATTTAAAGTAGCGGCTTTAAATTCCACTCCTTGATAATCCACCGATCATCAACATAGTGAAAAATACACAGCGCGCCGGTGGAGATTTTTATACTGTGTTCTGCGCGGAAGCCTTCGAAATCTCCGGTTAAGTGCGGCGCGAAACGGGCGATGCCGTTTGATGTGACAACCAGAGCAACTTCACCGTCATCATGTATGCGGATTTGATCGGCAAAGCCTTGCCAGTTTTGAATGATTTCTTCAGGATCAACAACCCAGCCCTCCGGTACAGTCGCGCTTTCGTCCCAGTCTTTTAGGGCTTGCTCTCCTAAACGCGCGATGACTTCGTCTTCAGTTTTATTCTCGTCCGGGCCATAATCAATCTCGTTAAAAATATCGAGCTGGTAGGCGGGTTGCGGAAAGCCCGCTTCCTTCGCGGCAATTTCTCCGGTCTCAATGGTGCGCTGGAGTTTCGAAGAATAAGTCACCTCCGGCACAAGCTCGTTTTCTTTTAAATAGCGCCCGATGGCGCGGGCTTGTTCCCGGCCTTTTTCGGTGAGCGGTAAATCTGTGTGCGTGCCAACGCGGCGCGGAAGCTCGCCGGGTTCAAACGTATTGCCGTGACGGGCGATGATGAGTGTTGTCACTGGTTTTCCTCTTCTTCCTCATAGGCGCGTTTCATGGCGACCAGGCCCTCGATACTATTCATGATCGTACCGAAGCCGGTATCGACAGAAGGCGCATGCGGGTATTTCAGTCCGTCTTCAAGAAGCACGTAAGCTTTTTCAACATGGCCGCGCTGGATATAAAGCGTGGCGAGTTCCTGCCGCGCATTAAAGTGCATTTTGTTTTTCTCAACGGCGCGTTCCAGCTCTGTTATGGCTTCTGTCTTTTTATTCATAGTGTTATAGAGCATGCCGCGCTTGTAATCGACTTCCGCCCAGGGCGGATTTTGGCTCCCGGCAATATTCAGAAGCTCCAGCGTTTGCGTATAAAGATGCTCTTGTTCTTCAGGCGTAAAAAGTGCGCTGGCATTAACGCCGAGTAGATCAATATAAAAGGCGGCGAGCTGCATTTCGCTATCAATGAAACTACGCGGTGCCCATTTTTCGGCCGTCTCAATCGCAGCCATGAACTGCTCGGTTTTGCCTTGTCTGATAAGCTCGTGGGCGCGGAGGAGGTGATGTTGTCCCATGGCGCTGCTCACGGCCATTAAACCAATAAGCCCGGCAATAGAAATTGTCACAAGCCCCATAAACGGTTTCTGCCAGCGCTCCATATTCACAACGGAGAAGGAATGGTCTTCCCCCAGCGCTTTGGCCGTCAGATGATACCACAGCGCGAGCCATGTCCCCGTTACAATCAGGATCGGCATAATATAGAGGTGAAATGTTGCATGAGTGTGCAATATCATGGCAAACAGCCCGCAGAACATGGCCATGATTCCGGCGCGCTCGGCTGAGTCTTTGGGCAGGGTGTTAATAGCTTTGATTGTGCGGACAAGAACAGCAATGCAAAGTCCGTAAAAGAGCAGCGGCGCAATAACGCCCATTTCCGCCCAATATTGCAGAGGGTCCATATGTGCCCAGTTGCCGGTGGAATCGTCTGCGCCTGCTTGGCGGTAGCCGGGGTAATAGAGATAAAATGTGCCAAACCCTATGCCGAGCCACAGATGGTCTTTCACCATTTCCCATGTGTTTTGCCAGATGGCAAGTCGGGCTAGCGCCGAACTGTTACTGCTTATCGAGGCGGTGAAGTTTGCATCGCCGCTTATACTCATCATGAAAAATATAATGGAGGCTGGAATGATAAAAATCAGAAGGCGCTGCCAGAAAACAGGTGGGTGGTGGCGCAGGGTCGTTATAAGAATAGTTCCGGCAATGAGAGTACTTAATAAACCGCCCCGGCTTTCGGTGGCAAGCAGCCCGGCGAAAAAGACCAGCGCCAGAATAAGCGCGCCAAGAAACAGCCAGCTTTTCTCCTTAACAATCATAAACAGCGCGAGCGCTGGAAGAAGGCCAAGGTTAATCAGCCCTGCAAGGTTGTTGGGATTAGGCAGCGGGTGATGGGCGCGGGAGCCGAATGTGTCTTGAAAGAATAGCGATTGAATGATCGCCCACAGGGACGCAATGGCAAGGGCTATAAACAACCCAGTGCCAATCGTTTTCAGCCAGCCCTCTCGATTAGGTGCGAGGAGTGGCGCAAAAAATGACAGGGGGAAGGCAATAAAAATTAAATAAGTCACAAGGCTGGCAAAGGGGACGCTGCTCCATGATAGGCTAAGTGTTACATAGAGCCAGAGTGTAAAGACAAGAAGCGCTGCCGGAGTCGCCGGAACCTGAAAGTTTTTCCAAAAAGACGGGATGATGGCGATGCAGGAAAAAGCGAGCAGTGCGAGCGCCGCAGGCGCGTAATGAATATCGCGGTATCCTTCAAAAAACATCGCAATGCTAAACGCCGCCAGAACCAGAATCGTGCCGATCAGGGTGGAGGGGCGCAGAACTTGTTTTGTAGAATTAATTGCCATGCTCCCTCAAAATCTTCTCCGCACGCTCCACATCCTCCGGGGAATCAATCCCGGCTTGTGCCAGTCCTGCATCTACATCCAGTGCTACAGTCTGAATGGAAATATTGTTCTCCAGCAGACGTAATTGCTCCAGCCCTTCGAGCTTTTCGTAAAAACCTTGAGGTAGAGCGACAAAGCGTTTTAGAACATCAGTGCGATAACCGTAAAGGCCGAGGTGCTGATACACAGGAGAGAACTCACTCTTGTCGCGCTGCTGCTCTTCTTTACGGATTGCCGGAATTATATTTTTTGAAAACCATAGCGCCGTGCCGCTTTTATCAATGACCGCAGTCGTGCCGCTAAAAGGCGTAACTTTTTTGGATTCGCGTAAAGAGTCCAGTTCTGCCCAGCGCAACTTTACAACGGGCGTAATGACCTCAATATCCGGGTTGCTTTGGACGGCATCCAGCATTTCCTCAATAGCGTCCGGCGGGGTAAAAGGCGCGTCGCCTTGCAGGCTAAACACAAAATCAAAACCGCCGCCCGCTTTTTCAGCCGCTTCCAAAACCCGATCTGAGCCAGTGTGGCAATCATCCGATGTCATCATGCAGAGCACGCCAATTTCATCGCAATGATCGGCAATGCGCTGGTCTTCTGTCGCGACCATCAGGCTGGTATTTTCATGTTTGTCGGCGGCAAGCCTGCCAACCTCCACAACGCGCTCTAGCATGCTCATACCACCGATTTTAACCAACGGCTTGCCGGGGAAGCGCGTAGACCCGTAACGGGCCGGGATGATGATCGCTGTTTTCATTGTTTTACTTCACCCACCATGTATCAATCACTCCGAGTGAATAAGGCGCCTGCGTTTCTGGCAGGCCGAATTTGTTCCAGTAGGCAATGCGCCACGCCGCTAAATGCCAATTCGGAATGACGTACCATCCGCTCAGCAAAACCCGGTCAAGGGCGCGGCTACGCAGCACAAGCTCTTCCCGTGTCGGGGCGCTGACGATCAGGTCAATCAGCGCATCGACCACCGGATCTTTGACGCCGATATAGTTGCGCGTCCCCGGCGAATCCGCGCGGTCGCTGCCCCAGTATTCGCGCTGCTCGTTCCCTGGCGAAGTCGATTGCCCCCAGCTACCGATAATTAGCTCGTAATCATGAGCAAGGATGAGATTGATATATTGCGAGGCATCGACAATGCGGATGCCCGCAATAATGCCAAGCCGCTCCATATTTTGTTTGAAAGGCTGGAACCAGCGTTCAAACGCGGCGTTGGTGTTGGAGACTAGAAATTCAAACTCCAGCCGCTCGCCCGTGTCTTTGTGGGTGCGCACTTTGTCTGCGCCGACGACATAACCGGCATCATCGAGCAATTTCATCGCAATACGAAGATTGCCACGGTTATTACCGGAGCCGTCAGTTTTCGGGATGACGAATTCTTCGGTAAAAACGCTGTCGGGAAGTTGATCACGGAAGGGTTCCAAAATTTCAAGCTCGCGGCCTTCGGGCAATCCTGTTGCTTCCATTTCCGAATTTTCAAAATAGCTGTCGGTGCGGGTATAAGCGTCAAAGGCGAATTGTTTGTTCGACCATTCATAGTCAAAGGCGTAGTTAATCGCCTTGCGCAGCGCGATATTTTGAAATTTAGGCAGGCGCATATTAAAGGTAAAAGCCTGCATGCCTTGCGGCAGGCCGTTGTTGATTTTCTTTTTGGTGATGCGCCCGTCATTGACCGGCGGCGCGTCATAAGCGGTGGCCCAGAGCTTGGCGGTATATTCCTGGCGGAAATCATACTCACCGGCAAAAAGCGCTTCGAGCGATACATTCTGGTCGCGGTAATAATCATAAGTCACACGGTCGAAATTATAACGGCCTTTAAAGACGGGAAGTTCCGCGCCCCACCAGTTTTGCACCCGCGTAAATTCAATCGAGCGCCCCGGCACGATTTTACCGATTTTATAAGGGCCGCTGCCTAGTGGTGGCTCCAATGTGGTCGCGGTGAAATCTTTGTCTTGCCAATAGTGCGCGGGCAAAATTGGCATTTCCCCGACAATCAGAGGAAGCTCGCGGTTGTTCGCCATATCAAAGGTAAATTTAACGCGGCGTTCATCCAGCGCTTCCACATTTTCAACATTGGCGTAATAGGCTTTGTAAAAAGGTCGCGCCTTTGTGGTCAAAATTTCAAACGTCCAGACAACATCGGCGGCGGTGACGGGCTTTCCGTCATGCCATTTGGCAGTGTCGCGGATATTGAAAATGACCCAGCTTCGGTCTTCCGGCGTTTCCACACTTTCGGCCAGTGCCCCGTACATCGAAAAAGGCTCGTCCTGCGCTTTTTCCAGCAGCGAGTCATATAAAAGCCCGAGACTGTCGGCGGCAACGCCCTTGGTTGAAAAGCCATTTAGCGTATCAAAAGTCTCATTTCCCGCCATCCGCAACGTGCCGCTTTTGGGCGCATCAGGGTTCACATAGTCAAAATGGGTAAAATTCGCGCTATATTTCATATCGCCATGCATGGCAAGGGCGTGCTCCTGAGCGAAAGCCGGCATGGAGAGGAAGCATAAGAGGAGCAGAGCAAGGACAGAAAATTTCATGATAATGACCATATGGTTTTGTTTTGGTTCATGGCTATTTTAAACGTCATGTGCTGTAAGTCTACAAAGTTTATTTTCATTGACATAATTTAAATGTCTATGATACGTTGCCGATCAGATGAATAATAAACGCCTGAGGAGGGCACGAAAATGAACAAAGGAATTGCATCTGTTTTTTGTAGTTTATCGCTTTTGATGTTAACGGTTGCACCAGCAGCGGCAGATGAAAAAGTAGAACAGCCTAAAGATAAGACTGTCACATACTATTTTTCACAATCCGATGCGGAACCAGAAGATGGAAGACTACCTTCAACAATGTACTATAAGTCGACAACGGGTGCCGCGATACCGGTACAATCCTGTTCTTCTCGTTTTGTAACTGTTCCTGATGGAAAAGGGGGCAGCAAAGATGTTCGTTATACAAGAATGTATACAGGTGATCCTGAGAATGATGACGCTCCGGTTCGGGCCAAGGAAGGCGTTGTGTGGCAGGGTCTTGAATCACAGGCAGAACATCACATTTGTTCTTATTCTCCAAAGAGATAAAAAAGGTTAAGCCGCTTTTTCTTCGCGGTAAGCGGCGTGGTGATCGGGTTTGCCGAACAGGTAGCCCTGACCGTAGTCAATGTTAAAGTCCAGCAATTCGCGCAGCATATTTTCGGATTCAATCTTTTCAACGATCAAATCAATCCCGGCGGCGTCGAGCTGCTTTTTCATACGGACAATACGCGAAAAGCCGGTCTTGCTGTGCGCTTCGGACAGCAGCCAGTTGGCATCGAGCTTGATAAAGCGGATATGGCGACTTTTTAAGGACTTAATGTCGATCTTGCGGTTGCGCACTCTGTCCATGGAAAAGCGGCAGCCCAATTGTGACAGGCCGCCTAAAAGAGGCTCAATGCTTTCATTGCGCTCATCAAATTCTTTTTGTGATAGTTCGAAAATCAGGCGCCCGGCCATTTTATGGTTTTTGGACAGGAACGCTACGAGGTCGCTCATAAAGGCGCGGTCATTAAGCGCTGCCGCTGATATATTGATAATATAAGGCGTATTGTCGTTGCCATCACGCTCACGCAGTATTTTTAAAGCGCGCAGGAGCAAAAGATTATCCAGTGAGGATGTTAGTTGTTCTTTATACGCCATATCCATATAGCGCTCTGCCGGTAAATAGGTTCCGCCGCCGGCCCGAATACGGCTGAAAACCTCATGCATGCGTGTTTTACGCTGGGGCAGATTGACGACCGGTTGCATAAATAAATCGATTTTGTCGTTGCGTACCGCGTGGTTCACCAGTTCGGAGACGACGGCATCGCTATATTTGCTGAAATCTGGTGATAGCGCGGTATCAAGGTCGCTTAAGGGCGGCGGATTTGACGGTGGCGGTGCCATTTCAAGCTCGAGAATATCGCTGTCATATTTCGTTTCAAGGTCAGAGCGGGGCTTGTCTCCGATGGCGCCGAGCTGATAAACCATAGTTTCAATCATTTGCGCTTCAACGCTGGAAGAGGGGGGCAGGTCGCGGCCTTGCGCTTCAACGTTTAGGGCCATGTCCCCCAGTCCTTCTTTTAAAATGCCGATATCGCTGCGGTTACGGGCGACTTCACGCACGGCGCGGTCATGATTGGCGCAAAGCTCGTTAATCTTAAGCGTTAGTTTCTTTTCCCAGAAGCGGCGGCCGATAATGTCGTAGGCGATCAGGCCGCACAACGTCATCATCGTTGCCACAAGGACGGTGAATTCCGGCGTTGAATGTTGACCGACAATCAGGAGAAGCAGGACCACGCCAATCGCCGTAATGCCTCCGCCGGTGATAAGGCGTTTTCTAAGCTCGATGATTTCTTTGTCTTTGCGCGGGCGCTTTAGTAAATGGAAGCCCTTGCCTTTTTTGTTGGCACGAAAGGCTCTGGGTTCCGGCGTTTTTTGAAAGAAACGCCATATATTTTTAAGCGCCCTGACCCGCCTTATTTTTTCGAATATTTCCAAAATCTGTTCCTACAGCTTCGCTGATATGGGCAAAGCCATCCCGCTTCAAATATTGTAAAAGTTCCCCATTTATTTTTCTTACCACATCCGGGCCATGAAATACCAGTGCCGTGTAAAGCTGCACCAGAGAAGCCCCCGCTTTTATTTTTGCGTAGGCATCAAGCCCCGAAGATATGCCGCCCAGCCCGATGATCGGTATTTTGCCGTCTGTCAGCCCATAAAAATTACCAATAATGGCGGTGGACTTGTCTTTGACGGGCGCGCCGCTCAGGCCGCCTTTTTGCGCGGCAAAGCCCTGTTGCAGGTTTTGGGGACGATCCAGCGTTGTGTTGGTCAGGATCAGGCCATCTACGCCGCACTCTATAACGGTCTTGGCAATGCCTTCCTGTTGCTGCTCATCAAGATCAGGCGCCAGTTTCAGCAGGAGCGGCGGCGGGTCTATCTTACAGGCTTTGGTGCGCTCCTCTATGATGGCGCTCAGTAGTTTTTTTAAATGTTCCGGCGATTGCAGATCACGCAAGCCCGGCGTATTAGGCGATGAAACATTAATCGTGAGATAATCGGCCAGCGGCGCAAGCTGCCGCACCAGCATACAATAGTCTTTTGCCGGATCAGTTTGGCTTTTATTCATGCCGATATTCAGGCCGACAATTCCTTTAGGGCGCGGTTTGCTGCTCAGGAATTTTTCCAGATTGCTCTTAAAACGGTTAAGGCCATCATTAGGAAACCCCATGCGGTTTATAACCGCTTGGCTTGATGGGTCGCGGAATACACGCGGTTTCGGGTTTCCATGTTGTGGCTTTGGCGTCACGGTGCCGACCTCGACAAAGCCAAAACCAAAACCCAGCATGGGACTGATGATCTCGGCGTTTTTATCAAAACCGGCAGCAAGGCCAACAGGGTTCGGAAAATGACGATTCCAGAGCGTGACTTTAAGCGCGGGATCATCAATCGCCGCAATCTTCGGCGCGACCCCGGTCTTTAGGAGCTTTAATGTTAGATTATGCGCCTTTTCCGGGTCTATGCGAAACAGGAGCGGTTTGCTGGCTTCGTAAAAATTGAACATGCTCTAATCTTTAATATGCGCCATACCGCTTTGCAAATAGTTCCAGCCGGTAATAACGGTGAAAAAGGCGGCAACGCCAAGCCCGATTTGGCCAGCGGCTTCGATATATATGTCATAAGGGCCAACGATTAGGCAGCCAATGACGATCATTTGTATGGCAGTTTTCCATTTAGCCAAATTTGTAACGGGTAGTTTGATGTTTTTCGGCCCCAGATATTCGCGCAGGCCTGCCACCAGAAATTCCCGGGCCAGAATAATAATCACGGCCACAACGAAAATGCCGGAAATGCGGTCGACAGCAACCAGCATGATCAGCATGGTAGCAACAAAGATCTTGTCAGAGATCGGATCCATAAATTTTCCGAACTCTGTAATTTGGTCAAATTTACGCGCCACCCAGCCATCAAGAAAATCCGTTGCTGCGCCAATAATATAAAGCCCAAGACAGGCCCACGCCGCCCATGCTCCCGGCATATAAAACAGCAGGATAATAACCGGCAACAGCGCCAGCCGCGTTAATGTGAGAATGTTTGCTAAATTGTTCATGACTTTGTTTTACCGCGAAGATGCGAATGTGGCAATGACTGGATAGTGATCCGAGTTCATCGCCGGTCCTCTTTTTTTTTCAATAAGCTGTAAGTTCCCTTTGAAAAGCACATGGTCAATTGGAATTTGGAACAATGGTACCAGAAAATGTGAGGGCCACGTAGATACGGGTAGTAAGCTAGTTATCTGGTACTTTAGACCACTTTTGTCTATCAAAGCTGAAAAGTGGGGAGAGTAAGGTGTGATGTTCCAGTCACCGGTCATGATAACGGCTGAGGCATTATCATTCTTTATGTATTCTGCTGTTGTGAACATATCACTATTTCTTTGTAACAGAAGGTTTTTGCTTGTGGGGGGTGGTGGATGAACAGCATATACAGATATGTCGTTTCCATCGGGTAATTCTACAACAACATTAATAGCAAAATTATCCAGAACATAGCGTTTCAAAGGGATGGGCCGTATTTTAATAAACGGATATTTACTCATCAGTACCATACCAAATGCATTTTGGCGCGGTTCGTGGATTTGGTACGGAAATATTTTTTTCAGGGACTCTGCGGCTTTAACATGCGAGCTTCTGGCTTCAAGCAATACCAGCATATCAAAGTTACTTTTGTTTTCATTAATCCACGCCGTAAAAGAGGAGTGATCATCCAGCATGTAACGCCTGTTATATTGCACGATGGTAAAGGCAGGTTTTTCAGCCTGATCGTTTATCACCAAGTCCGTTTTTCCGTAAATTTCAAAACTGTTTAGGAAGAAAATAGCAAGCGCCAGAGTAGCATATTTCCAGCTTTTGCAGTATAGAAGCGCTGTCCCCAGAAGAAGACCGCCCACAGCATATTGGAATGCAAAGTGGCTGAATAGGTCAAAGAGGTAATAAAAACCAGCAAACAAGGACAGGGTATAGCTAAGAGCTAATAATCCGGTTAGCCAGGTCGCGCTTACCTTTACAGATTCTGTGAAATTCTTCATAGCTCCTTTTACCTTGAAGAGTTATTTATACGAAGGGATTTATTAAGGTTATATTTGGGTTTTAAAAAGGCATAAAAAAACACCCGCTTTATCATAGCGGGTGCTTCCCAAAGGGGGTTCGTTAGCTCTGTATTTATCTAAATTGCTGCTGCTGTAGCTGCTTTTACTTTATCAGCTTCAGGGTCGCGCAGGACATAGCCGCGTCCCCAGACAGTTTCGATATAGTTTGCACCATCTGTAGCGTTTTGAATTTTCTTGCGCAATTTGCAGATAAACACGTCGATAATTTTGACCTCAGGCTCGTCCATACCGCCGTAAAGATGGTTCAGGAACATTTCCTTGGTCAGTGTTGTGCCTTTCCGCAGGGAGAGGAGCTCAATTATGCCGTATTCTTTGCCGGTCAAATGCAGAGGCTTGTCGTCAACTTCGACTGTGCGCGTACTAAGGTTAACCCGCACTCTGCCGGTAATAATCTCGCTCTGCGCATGGCCTTGAGAGCGGCGGACAATGGCCTGAATCCGGGCAATAAGTTCGCGCTTATCAAATGGTTTTGTAAGATAATCATCAGCGCCAAAGCCAAGACCTTTAATCTTGTTATCAAGCTCGGCCAGACCGGAGAGAATAAGGATCGGCGTTTCGACTTTTGCTGCCCGCAGGCGCTTAAGCACTTCATAGCCATCCATATCCGGTAGCATGAGGTCGAGAATAATAATGTCGTAATCATAAATCTTGCCGATTTCCAGGCCGTCCTCGCCTAAATCAGTTGCATCCACGATATAGCCTTCGGATTTGAGCATAAGCTCAATAGATTTAGCCGTAGACGTATCGTCTTCTATCAGTAAAACCCGCATAGCATAATTCCTTGCATTATTATTTGAATGGTCGAGTGGGAAAGTCTGACCAGTTTTCTTAATCTGATCTTATTATCAAACTTTATTAATACATTTTAACAAAGATTAACAGCTTTAACAAATTTTTTTAATAGGAAGGCCTGATAAAAAGTACTAACTCGTGGACACAACGCAGTTTCGGCCCTGTTCTTTGGCGGTGTAAAGCGCTTCATCTGCATGACTGAGCAGGAGATCGATAGTTTGTTCGTCAATTAGGAAAGGGCCTGTAAAACCAATGCTGGCGGTATAGTTGAGAATAGAGTGAACGCCGCCGGGGCCTTCATATTCACAAGGAATATTGGCGATGGTATCACATAGGCGCTGCAGTATGTTTATGGCACCCTCACGGCCAATTTTAGGAAGAACAATGGCAAATTCTTCGCCGCCGATCCGGCCCGTAATGTCGCCTGCCCGGAAGGCCCGTTTCAGAATACCGGAAAAATGCTGGAGAACTTTGTCGCCAACTTCGTGCCCGTATGTATCATTAACATTTTTAAAGTGGTCCAGATCCAGCA
>JAJFGW010000016.1 GCA_021775915.1 Alphaproteobacteria bacterium
TGCCCATCGGGCTGTCCGGGTTCTTTTGTTTCTCGGGGTGGCGCTTGGCCTTGTCCAGTAATGCGGGGTTATAAGTCATAGGATAAGGTATAGCAGAAAAAAATTATCTTTCCAGCTTTGCTGTAGGTAAGCATGCAGGAACATATAGTTCAGTATCCTTATGCCGGATGGCATGTTGTTTTACCCAGCCATAATTATAATCACCAACCACTCTAAAACCGATATGGTTATAAAAACCGATGGCCGGATTATTTGTCGTTAAAACTTCCGCTTCCAGAGGCTTTTTGGCGTCACGGGCTTTTTCCAGAGCTTGCCCTATAATCCAGCGCCCTAAACCCGTTCCTTGCCATGCGGCCTCTACATACATTCTTTGCACAGAAACACGGTTGAATTCTTCAATAATACCAAAACAACCGATCGGTTTTTTGTTTTGGGTGATGATTTGAACATTTGGATTACTAAAGCCTTTGCGGAAGAAATCATATTGCTCTTGCTCAGGCCATTTTCCGGCTAGACTTTCAACAAAAGACTCGGTCAAGCGCTTGAACAATCCATAAGCATAGGGCAAGTCCTGTTCGGGATTTGCCGCTCTTAATTCTAGTTCATGTTCTTTGATTTTTATAACAGCCATAACATTTCAACACTCCAGAGGGCGTGAATATAGTTTTAACATTATGGAATTGTCAAGGATTTTAAGGCAGAGCATAAGTTTACTCATCATCGTAATGATCGCCTGTGCGCTCTTTTTTACCGGTTAAAACAAGATATTCATCCCGAATTATCTGCTTATACTGAGAACCGACTTCTTTTACATCAATTCCAAGCTCGTCTCCAATACTTTCAGCCAGATCGAGTAAGGAAGATTTTATGCCAAACAAGAGAAGAGCAACGAAGCTAAAACCAACACCAATTAGTGAGGCGTAAAATATACCCTCACCTGTCGTTCCCCCAATAACATCCAAAGGATTACTGATAGGAAATAAAACAAAAACAGTTCCCAGGCACGTCATAACAATGATCAACGCTGCAAATACGGTAAAAGCCTGACTTTTTCCCTTTTCTTTTGACATGAAGTCTCTCTAGAAATGAATAACTTTACCATAAGCATCCAACACGCTTTCATGCATCATTTCTGATAATGTCGGGTGCGGAAAGACCGTGTGCACAAGCTCTGCCTCGGTAGTTTCCAGAGTTTTTGCAATAACATAACCCTGAATTAATTCGGTCACTTCTGCGCCAATCATGTGCGCGCCGAGTAGTTCGCCAGTTTTTGCATCAAAGATAGTTTTAACCAACCCTTCCGGCTCGCCCATGGCAATCGCTTTACCATTGGCCATGAACGGAAATTTGCCGACTTTTACTTTGTGCCCTTTTTTCTTCGCTGCCTTTTCTGTCAAACCAACAGACGCGACCTGAGGCATACAATACGTACAGCCCGGAATATTTGTAACATCGAGCGGATGAACATCGTTTAAGCCCTTAATGCGCTCAACACAAATCACGCCCTCATGACTGGCCTTGTGTGCGAGCCACGGCGGCCCTGTAACATCGCCAATGGCAAAAACGCCGGGTTCATCAGTTTGTGACCATTCATTGGTTACAATATGCCCGCGATCGACTTTAACTTTGGTTTTTTCCAGGCCTATATCTTCGGTATTACCAACAATACCCACCGCCATGATAACCCGGTCAAAACTCGCCTTTTCTGTTTTGCCGCCAGCCTCAATATGGGCCGTTACATTATCTTTGCCCTTATCAAGCTTTGTAACCTTGGCGCTTGTGATAATTTTCATGCCCTGCTTCTCGAATTGTTTACGGGCAAAAACAGATATATCCTCGTCTTCAACCGGTAAAATACGGTCTAAAACCTCAATAACGGTCACTTCAGCGCCCATATTGCGGTAGAAGCTGGCAAATTCGATGCCAATAGCGCCTGATCCGACCACCAAAAGCGATTTTGGTAGTGCTTCGGGTGTCATTGCTTCTTTGTAACTCCAGATTAGCTTGCCATCCGGCTCAAGCTCCGGCAGAGCGCGAGCCCGCGCGCCTGTTGCCAGAATGATATGCGGAGAGCCAAGGTCAGCAATCTTCTTACCGTCCTTTTCGACGCTGAGTTTACCTTTGCCAGCCAACTTGCCGAACCCGTCAAAGACCGTGACTTTGTTCTTTTTAAGGAGATGCTGGACACCACCCGAAAGCTGCTTGGCCACACCGCGCGAACGTTCAATTATTTTCTTAAAATTAAACTCTAACCCGCTGACTTTAAATCCAAATTCATCGGCATGATTAAAAAGGTGATTGATCTCACTACAACGCAAAAGCGCCTTGGTTGGAATACAGCCCCAGTTCAGGCAAATACCGCCAAGATGCTGAGACTCCACAAGCGCGACTTTCATTCCGAGCTGTGCCGAGCGTATCGCCGCTACATATCCGCCCGGCCCGCCGCCAACAATAATAATATCGAATTTTTGTTCGGTCATCTTCCTTACACCAGCATAGAAACAGGGTTTTCAAGATATTGTTTCAGAACCTGTAAATATTCAGCCCCAATAGCGCCGTCAACGGCGCGGTGGTCAACGGAAAGAGTACATGTCATGAATGTCCCGATTTTAACTTCGCCATCCTCTACAAAAGGCTTCTGCTCCCCTGCCCCGACAGCAAGAATGCAGGCTTGCGGCGGGTTAATGATCGCGCCAAACTCTTTAATCCCGTACATGCCTAAATTGGAAACAGTAAATGTGCCGCCCTGAAACTCTTCGGGCATTAATTTTCCTTCGCGGGCACGGCCTGCAAGGTCTTTGACCTCATCAGAAATCTGGCGCATACCTTTGTTTTCAGCTTGCCGGACAATCGGCGTAATCAAACCGTTTTCTGTTGAAACCGCCACGGAAATATCGGCATGTGCATATTGCAGGATAGCCTCATCCGTCCAGGATACATTGGCTTTAGGATAAGCCATAAGCGCATTGGCGCAGGCCTTGATAATGAAATCATTGACCGAGATTTTGTAAGCGCCGTTTGCGGCATCGTTTATTGCTTTACGCGCCCCAAGCAACGCATCAATCCGGCATTCAATGGTCAGGTAGAAATGCGGCACAGTCTGCTTTGATTCCTGCAAACGCTGCGCGACAATTTTCTTGATATTATTGTTGGGGATTTTAACAACATCCTCTCCCGCAGGAAGAGAGGCTGGCGTGTGCGTGACACGAGGAGCTGAAGGCGACTTTGCCAAATCAGCTTTGACAATTCGTCCGTGCGGTCCGCTGCCTTTGATGGAGGAGAGATCAACACTTTGCTCCGCCGCCAGCCGTTTTGCTAGTGGGGAAGCCAATATTCTATTTTCTGCAGTTTGTGTCATTTATAACAAACCTCTTTGACCGCATGGATAATCTCATCCACTTGTGGCAGCGCGAGCTGTTCAAGGTTCGCGGCATAGGGCATCGGTACATCGGCGGAGCAGACGCGTTTTACCGGCGCATCGAGATAGTCAAACGCGTGTTCACCGGCGAGCGCGGCGATCTCGGCTCCTATTCCGGCAAAAGGCCAGCCTTCTTCGGCGCTCACAAGGCGGTTGGTCTTTTTGATACTCTCGATAATCGTATAGCGGTCTAGCGGGCGAATGGTGCGCAAGTTAATCACTTCGGCATTAATACCCTCTTCTTCTAGCCTTGAAGCAGCTTCGAGTGCTTTTCCAACCATAATGGAATAAGCCACAATTGTAACGTCTGTGCCCTCGCGCTCGATTTTGGCGCGCCCAAGCGGAATGATAAATTCTTCGTCTGTCGGCACATCAAAGCTCTGCCCGTACATCATCTCATTTTCAAGACAAACAACGGGATTAGGATCGCGTATCGCCGCTTTCATAAGACCTTTGGCATCGGCGGCAGACCACGGCGCGATGACCTTAAGCCCCGGCACATGAGCGTACCAGCTCGTATAGTCATGGCTGTGTTGCGCGCCGACACGGGATGCGGCGCCATTGGCACCCCGGAAGACAATCGGGCAGCCCATCTGGCCACCAGCCATATAAAGCGTTTTGGCAGCCGAGTTAATAATATGATCAATTGCCTGCATCGCAAAATTCATCGTCATAAATTCAACGATCGGTTTAAGTCCGTTAAAAGCTGCGCCAACAGCAAGCCCGGCAAAACCATGTTCGGTAATAGGTGTATCAATAATGCGCTTTGTACCAAACTCATCGAGCATACCTTCCGAGATTTTATAAGCGCCGTTATATTCGGCGACTTCCTCACCCATTAAAAACACAGTTTCATCGCGCTGCATTTCCTCAGACATGGCATCACGCAGCGCTTCACGTACGGTTAATTCTTCTGTGGCTTTAGAAAGAAAAGCGGCTTCATCAAAAGGTGGTGGCTCAAGAACTTGCCCCTGCGCATAAAGAATATCGCGGTTTTCAATGGCTTTACCTTGCGGCTGACTGGCCTCGGAAACAGGAGCTGCAGCAATCGGTTCCGCAGCAGGAGCGTCTTCCTGAACAGGTGGCGTCACGGGAGCCGGAGCAGAAGAAACCTCGCCAATGTCACCCTCAGACTCGCCTTCTTCCAACAACACGGCAATTGGCGCATTCACCGCCACACCTTCTGTGCCTTCATCAACAAGGATCTTACCAACAGTGCCTTCATCAACAGCTTCGACTTCCATTGTCGCCTTGTCAGTCTCAATCTCGGCAATAACATCGCCCGGTTCAACCGTATCGCCCTCTTTGACAAGCCACTTGGCGAGGTTCCCCTCTGTCATGGTCGGTGATAGTGCAGGCATTAAAATGTTTACGGGCATGATTTATTCCTCCACCGGCTTTAGGACATCAGTCCATAATTCTTCTGCAGCAGGTTCCGATGATTCCTGCGCGAATTGTGCTGCTTCATTCACAATCGCTTTAACGTCCTTATCAATGGACTTGATTTCGTCTTCCTTGATACCGGCTTTATTCATCAGGTTTTTGATAATCAAAAGCGGATCATGCTCGTCCTTGAATTTGGAGACCTCTTCCTTGGTGCGGTACTTGGCGGGGTCAGACATAGAATGTCCTCTGTATCTGTATGTCATCATCTCCAGAATATAAGGGCCGTTCCCACCGCGCACATAATCAATCGCCTGTCGTGCTGCGTCGCGAACAGCAAAAACATCCATACCGTCCACCTGCTCGCCCGGAATACCATAGCCTTCACCCCGGCGGTAAAGCTCACCAGCCGCATGACGCTCGGCGCTCGTTCCCATGCCATAGCGGTTGTTTTCGATGATATAAAGAACCGGCAACTTCCAGAGGGAGGCCATGTTGTAGCTCTCCGCCACCTGCCCCTGATTTGACGCGCCGTCCCCCATATAAGTCACGGCAATGCCGCCATCTTCCTTGTATTTATGGGCAAAAGCCAGCCCTGTGCCAATGGAGATTTGCGCCCCGACAATACCGTGCCCGCCATAAAAATTAGCTTCCTTGCTGAACATATGCATCGAGCCGCCCTTACCGCGCGAATAACCGCCTTTGCGCCCTGTCAACTCGGCCATTACGCCCTTTGCATCCATACCGCAGCTCAGCATATGACCGTGATCGCGATAAGCGGTGACAACCGAATCCTGCTCTTCCTGCACGGACTGGATGCCGGTAACAACGGCCTCTTGCCCAATATAGAGATGACAAAAACCACCGATCAGCCCCATACCATAGAGTTGCCCCGCCTTTTCTTCAAAACGGCGGATAAGAAGCATCTCCCGGTAAAATGATTTCATTTCTTCCGTGGTTGGCTCGGGGGCGCTATTGGATACTGTTTTTAAATGCGATTTTTTCTTTTTGTTGTCTGTCTTTTTCGGTGCCACAGCCATCTCCTGAAAATCCTTACCCTGCCTAGAGTTTAGGTCTTTATTGCTACAACATTTCAGGTAAAGATACTAGCCCTAACGGAGAATGATTTTTTCGTCCGGGTGATGATAGCCCAGCACATAACGTGCCCGCTCTTCCAGAAGATCCTTATCCAGAGAACCGGGGCGAAGCCCTACTACTTTCTCCTCCAGAGCGGATCTTTGTGTGTGCAGGTCTTTGTAAATCAGGGATGTTTTGGTCGTCTGTTTTTCAAGGCTTATTAAGCGAATATAACTACGCTCCCCCAAAAGGGCATGATAGGAGAAATAGCAAAACAGACAAACACCAATAATGGCGAGCATGTTTTGTTTTATAACGTAGCGCTGTGCGATAAGTTTTCTCATAGCCCCATAGAATCATATGCGAATCACCTCGTCAAGGTAAAAACACAATAGACTCAAAGGGTTAAGAGAGAACGAGAGAAGAACATCTGTCGTAAGTGACTCTAAAGACTCAACTTTTTGTTAAACTCTCAAAGCCCTATTTTTCATTCTTTTATAAATATCCTGACTTTCAGGAGAAAGTTTTTGAATACCACCACCTTCGCCTTCCAGCATAGAGTTATTTATCTCTTCCTGTTCTAGCGGTTGGGCGCGGGCAGTAAATTGCACAGCCATAATGAAGTGCTGTTCTCCTGGTTCCCATCCTTTTTTATTTTTCTGACCGTAACATGCTTCCAAGGCTTGGTATGGTGTCTCATGAGAGTCGGACATGTTATGGGGAAGAATTTCGTCTCGTGCATCATGGCTATTATATAAAGTTTTTATATGACGCGCAGATGCCTTCTTTCCAGACGGAATGTCATTTTTATCTATTTTGGCGCCAAAATAATAAACAGGTTTTTCCTTGTTTTTTATGGCAGTAGAAAAACTTTCACTCAGCTTTTCTTTAAAATCTTCACGCACAGCGTCTACCGGACCTCGTTCAAAGAGATGAGCCTCTACTCTGTTTAGATTATTGCTGTTATCTCTAATTTCTTCTTCAAATGCCTTAATATCCTGTATTAACAGCAGGTCTTTTAACGAAACCTTTTTCAAATAAATTTTTGCCGACACTGGGTGAACTCCAGCTGTTTCGACAACCAAGCCTATATCTGTAGCATGGGAAGGATGGGTAGCCTTTATTTTAACATTAAGAGCGCTATGCAAATCTTTACAAGATTGTTCTTCAGCCTTGTCACCCATATTAAACATAGGCTCCAGGGATTCTTCATCGAACAAAGAGATGTACGTGTTACTACCCCGCCTTTTCGTAATGCCCTTTAAAACATACCCGGCCCTACGCTCCAAATATGTCTGAAACCCGGGTGCTTTCTTCTTCTTTTTCATCTTAGTTCTCTTTCCTTTATGAAATTCTGAAAAGAAAATTAACATAACCACAATTATATGTCAAGTAAACTATACAAGAGAGGCTTAATACCGCACCTTTCCCTAGACCCTGGATTGTCTATTTTTATTGACATAACAAATAAAGATCAGCTACACTCCTTAACGAATGATATTTATCGTATGAGAATTAAAAAGGATCAGGCAATGAACTGGAAAAACGAACCTCTGAATGAAATATACAAAGCGGCTGTAAAGGAAATGGATGATGTCATGATGAGTGGTGATTATTGGCCAGCAGACGCTATGAGAGAAATAAAAAACCTCATGAACAGTTCTGATCTTGAGGTAACAAACAACCTTGGCAGCACGGTACTACACGAAGCGTCTCGGATGGGATTTACGAAGACGGCAAAATACTTGATCGCAAAGGGTGCGAATGTTAATTCAATATGCGCGATTGGGACTACCCCTCTACACGCGGCGGCATTAAACAATCATATAGAAATTGCCCAAGCTTTGATTGATGCTAACGCCAATGTTAACGCAACGGTGGAAGGAATCGGCGTCACGCCCTTGCACTGGGCAGCGGAGCGAGGGCATTCAGAAGTTTGTTCACTCCTGCTTGATGTTGGCGCAGACACTACAATAAAGAGCAAGTGTGGTAGGACAGCGCAAGAAGATGCTCTTCGGTACAATCACACCAAAGTGGTTGCCATATTGGAACAAGCGGAGAAGAATGCTCACTCTTCAGAATCAGGAAAGAAAACCCGCCGCGCTTCTGCCCTTAAGCCACAATAAAGATTATATCTTAAGCCGCTTTCTTCTTTGCTTGCCTCTTAACGGACGGTTTACTGCGCAAGATAGAGCTCCCCGCATAAATGGCCTGCGGTCCCAGCATTTCCTCAATGCGGAGAAGCTGATTATACTTCGCCGTACGGTCGGAACGTGACAGGCTGCCGGTTTTGATTTGCCCCGCATTCGTAGCCACAGCCAAATCGGCGATCGTGGAATCTTCCGTTTCGCCGGAGCGGTGCGACATGACAACGCCAAACCCGGCTTTTTGCGCCATTTCCACGGCTTCCATTGTTTCACTCAAGGTGCCGATTTGATTAACCTTCACAAGGATAGCGTTGGCCGCTTTCATCTCTATGCCTTTGGCTAGGCGCTCCGGGTTTGTCACGAAAAGATCGTCACCGACAATCTGAACCCGATCACCGATCGTGCTGGTCAAGTTTTGCCAGCCTTCCCAGTCATCCTCGGCCATACCGTCTTCGATAGATACAATCGGATACTGAGCGCATAAATCTTCGTAATATTTCACCATTTGATCTGAGTTCAGGGTCTTGCCTTCGCCATCCAGAACATATTTACCCTTCTTAAAAAACTCGGTCGAAGCCGGGTCGAGCGCGAGTACAACCTCTTCGCCCGGTTTATAGCCCGCTATTTCTATTGAGCTCATAATAAAATCAAGAGCTTCTTGCGAAGACTTAATGGCGGGGGCGAAGCCACCTTCATCACCGACATTGGTGTTATGCCCTGCCTTTGACAGCTCCTTTTTCAGAGCGTGAAATATTTCGGAACCGCAGCGAATGCCTTCACTAAAGTCCGGCGCGCCCACAGGCATAATCATAAATTCCTGAATATCGACCGGGTTATCGGCATGCGCACCGCCATTGATAATATTCATCATCGGCACCGGCAACAAATGCGCATATGTCCCGCCGAGATAGCGATAAAGCGGCACGTCCAGCTCATCTGCCATTGCTTTAGCCACAGCCAGAGAAATCCCCAGAATGGCATTCGCGCCAAAGTGGCCTTTATTGTCTGTGCCATCAAGCTCAATCATCGCCTGGTCTATATGTATTTGCTCTTCCGCATCAAGCCCGGACAAAGCCTCAAAAAGATCAGTATTTATAAAATCGACCGCTTTGGAAACGCCCTTGCCGCCATAACGGCTTTTATCGCTGTCGCGCAATTCGACTGCTTCGTGTGCCCCGGTCGAAGCGCCTGAAGGCACCGCCGCCCTGCCCCGCGCTCCACTTTCCAGCGTGACATCCACCTCTACCGTGGGATTCCCCCGGCTATCCAGTATTTGCCGCCCGATAATGTCGATGATGGCTGTCATTTCTTATCCCTCTTCTCTAATAACTGTCTGGCCCCAAAGATAAAGCACTCTGCTCCTATGTCAAAACAATAAGTTGACACCTAAGTATAGTTATGTTAAATATATGCACGCTAAATGAAAATAGAATTTTTAAAGGAATGTATTGATGAGTAATGGTGTAGGAATAACTCTTTCTCTTATAGGGTTTGGTGTTGGCGCGTTTAATTTAGTCGGTGGATGGTGGGCTATGACGGCAAAAGAAGGCGCGGAACCTGAGGTTTCAATAGATACCGACAAGCTTGAAATTACCATTAAAGAAAGCAAGTCGAGAGGTTATCCCTTTTTATTTTCGCATATTAAAAATACCGAAACTGTCAAACTAAAAGAAGGGATTATAATAAATAGCTATAATGAAGACGGGGCTATATGTGCATTCCCGTATTCACAATACTATAAAAATACGAGAAACCTTACTTCTAGTTTTCTTACGGCCCTGTCGGAAAAACACCCTTCTATAGCGCCAGTAATAAAAGAAAACAAAGGCCGGATAATGGTTTTTGAACCTCAGCCTTTTAAAGGGTAAATTTACGCAATCTCAACCAAAGCAAACGCCTTCACAAGATCGTCAACGGCTTTGGCCTGTGTCAAAAACTCTTCCAGCTTATCAAATGGTAGCGCTGAAGGCCCGTCACATTTAGCTTTATCCGGGTCTTCGTAGGCTTCAATAAATATCCCCGCAATCCCGATTGCCAGAACAGCGCGAGTTAAGTCCGGCACTAATGCTCTGCGACCACCGGAAGCTTCACTGCCCGCTAATCTCATCTGCGAAGCGTGAACCGTGTCACAGATAATCGGAGTACCGCCGGTCATTTCTTTCATCACACCAAAAGCCATCGGATCAACAATCAAATTATCGTAACCGAAGCTATGACCGCGCTCACATATGATCACGTTTTCATTGCCGCATTCTTTGAATTTATCAACGACATTGCCGATCTGGAACGGCGACATAAATTGCGGCTTTTTAATATTAATCACCGCACCTGTTTTAGCCATCGCCGCCACAAGATCCGTCTGCCGCGCCAAAAATGCTGGAATTTGAATAATATCAACGACTTCAGCCACGGGCTGGCACTGCTCTATCTCATGCACATCGGTAATCACCGGCACATCAAATTCGCTTTTAACCTTTTCAAATATACGCAGCCCCTCTTCCAGTCCTACCCCGCGATAGCTGTGAATGCTGGAACGGTTGGCCTTGTCAAAGCTGGCTTTGAAAATGTAAGGAATACCGAGTTTATCGGTAATGGTTTTGTAAATCTCGGTAGCCCTGAGCGTGATGTCCTCACTTTCGAGCACATTCAACCCGCCGAACAAGACAAAGGGCTTATCATTGGCTATTTTAAGATTGTTAACATACACGGTTTTCATCAGGGGTTCTTTTTAGCGTCAGGATCGTAAAAACACCAGATTTTATTTCACAATCTTATTTTCTTGACATAACAAAAACAAAAAAGCTATGGTCTTTTTTTATGAGCTTAAAGAAAGAAATGAGCATGACTAACGAAACAGTACGGCTTTATTCAAAAGACCCTAGAACAATTTATCACGCTGCTGATGAAACCCATAGAGACGCGTTCTTCAAAGCAGCCTTGGATATCGCGAAAAAAACAAATACTGTTTTCTCTGTTTGTTGGGCAGATACACTGGTATTTGTAAATCCCAGTATGGACTTTAACAGATGTACGGAAGTCTGGCTTGAAGATCGTAAAATGGCGCAAAAAAGTAGAGAAAAAACCGGCGAAAACACACACTCCGCATTTTGCCCTGACTGTCGTCGCTAAACCAGCCTGCTTTGCTCTACCGCAGCCTGAATGAAGGAGATAAAAAGCGGGTGGGGATCGAAAGGCTTGGATTTAAGCTCGGGATGGAACTGCACACCGATAAACCACGGATGGTCTTCATATTCCACGATTTCTGGTAATTGACTGTCAGGAGACATACCGGAGAAAATAAGCCCCTTTTCTTCGAGTTGTTCTTTGAAGTTGATATTCACTTCATAGCGGTGACGGTGGCGCTCGCTAATCTCTGTTTTGCCGTATATATCCGCAACTCTGCTGCCTTTTTTAAGCACAGCGTTATAAGCTCCAAGCCTCATTGAACCACCCATGTCAGAACCGGCATCACGCTTTTCTTTTTCGCCGTCACGCTGCCACTCTGTCATAAGGCCTACAACAGCGTTATCACAAGGACCAAATTCAGATGAATTGGCGCGGTCATAACCGGCGAGATTTCGCGCCGCTTCAACAACGGCCATCTGCATACCAAAACAAATACCAAAATAAGGGAGCATTTTTTCACGCGCAAATTGCGCCGCCCGTATTTTACCCTCTGCGCCGCGCTCACCAAAGCCGCCCGGAACCAGAATACCGTTAATGCCATGAAGGTAATCAGCCGGGTTTTCCTGCTCAAACACTTCTGAATCGATATATTTTATGTCAGTTTTCACATTATTAGCTATACCGCCATGAGTTAGGGCTTCGTTCAGGGATTTATAGCTATCCATCAAATTAGTATATTTGCCAACAACAGCAATTTTAACTTTGCCTTCCGGCTCTTTGACTCTTTTGACAATGTCCTGCCAGACTTTTAAGTTCGGTTTTTTGGCATCCTTAATCCCGAAACAGTCCAGAACCTGATCGTCTAGCCCCTCGGCATGATAAGTCAGCGGCACTTCATAGATGGAAGACGCATCAAGCGCCGGGATGACCTTGTTTTCATCAATATTACAAAATTGTGCGATTTTTCGAAGTTCTGCTTCTTCAATCTCCCGGTCAGCGCGGCACAATAATATACGCGGTCTGATACCAACGCCCATCAATTCTTTAACCGAATGCTGTGTTGGTTTGGTTTTCAGCTCGCCCGCAGTTGGAATATAAGGCAGCAGTGTGACATGAATAAACAGCGCGCGCTCCCGCCCCACTTCATTACCAAATTGACGCAAGGCTTCCAGAAACGGCAGACTTTCAATATCACCGACCGTACCGCCAATCTCACAAAGCACGAAATCAGCACTGTCATCTTTTTCATAAATGAATTGTTTAATCTCGTCCGTGATATGAGGAATAACTTGAACCGTTGCACCGAGATAATCGCCGCGCCGCTCTTTTTGTAGCACATTGGTGTAAATGCGCCCTGTGGTTATATTATCGTTCTGAACTGCCGGACGTCCAGTGAATCGCTCATAATGTCCCAAATCAAGGTCAGTCTCTGCGCCATCGTCGGTAACGTAAACTTCACCATGCTGAAACGGGCTCATCGTTCCGGGGTCGACATTAAGATAAGGGTCAAGCTTACAGAGACGAACGGAGAAACCTCTGGCTTGCAACAATGCGCCAAGAGCGGCGGAGCCGAGGCCTTTCCCCAAAGAGGAAACCACGCCGCCGGTAATAAATATAAATCTTGTCATGTTATTCCACAGGAACTGAAGGTAACTCTTGAGCAGACGGAATTTCTATCGAAGCCCCTGCCCCCTCTTCATCTATAACTGTAATCTCTAAACTTTGCGGCTTATCCAGTTCATCAAGAATACTTTTAGAAGAGCCGTGAGACCCCGCCAATATACCAAGAACCAGGCTAGTTCCAAAAAAGCCAAAAGCACAAAGAGCTGTAACTTTAGTCAAAATACTTGCCGTACCGCCCGGTGTTGCTAAACCACCAAGACCGCCACCGCCGCCACCAATACCAAGGCCGCCGCCTTCAGAGCGCTGAATAAGCACCAGACCAATAATGGCCAGCGCTAAAATCAAATGTATAACCAGTACGACCTGTTCCATATTCTTAAACTGCCTTTTAAGCTGCCTGTGCTATCCCCAAAAACTGTTCCGCTGTAAGGCTTGCTCCACCAATGAGCGCCCCATCCACATTCTTCACCTTAAAAAGTGATGAAGCATTCTCAGGCTTAACGGAACCGCCGTACAAAATACGCATATTGGCCGAATCTGCAAGCTTTTCTTGCAATTTCTCCCGAATAAAACCGTGCATGGCCTTTATATCATCAGGCGTAGCACTCTTTCCCGTGCCAATGGCCCAGACCGGTTCATAAGCAATAACCGTGTTTTCTGCCGTCGCGCCATCAGGAATAGATTTATCAAGTTGATTCCCTACAACGTCGTATTCCTCTCCTGTCTCGCGCTGTTCTTCTTTTTCGCCAACACAAATAATACTGATAAGACCGTGTATATGCGCTCGTGCGGCCTTTTCATTAACATAAGGACAACGCTCCATATGGTCAGCACGGCGCTCGGAATGACCAACTATTACATAACCGCAGCCCATATCATTCAGCATCCCGGCAGAGACGTCTCCTGTGTGAGCGCCATTCTCTGTTGCCGCACAATCCTGTCCGCCGATAGAAATTGGAAGCTGCCCGTTCTCTATCTTATGTTTCACGACATGTATATGAACAGAAGGCGGACAAACAAGAAGGTCACATTTTTCCGTCAGCCCCTTGTTTTCAGCAATACCTTCACCAATAGCATTTATAAGCGCGGCAGCGTTTGCTTCCGAGCCGTTCATTTTCCAGTTTCCTGCGATCAATTTTTTCATGATTACGAACCTATCATTATTAGCAAGAATATCAATCATCTGTTGCCCGATAGAAAACAGCGTTTTATAGTGCGTCCCAGACAAAGGATATAAGGGGTTTATAAAATGCTTAATGCTATGCGTGAAGGCACAAAATCAGGATTTATGAGATTTATCCTATTTGGGTTTATGGTTCTTGCCGTTGGCGGACTGGTTATGATGGATGTTGGTGGATTTTTTCGCGGTGGCGTCTCCAGAACAAGCATTGCTAAAATCGACGGGCAGGAACTCCCCATTACAATTTTTGACCGTACCCTACGCCGGGTTCTTGCTAACCAGAGCCTTGATATACAAACAGCATACCGCCTTGGCTTTGTAAATCAGGTACTAAGCAATGAAATATCCAATAATCTTACGCAACGTGCGGCCCTTGATATGGGGCTGGAAATCGGGGACAACATTGTCCTGAAGCAAATCAACAAGCTTATAGAGCCTCTTGTAACAGAGGAACTAACCAAAAAGGCTGCTCTTACGGCCGTTCTGCGTAACCAGGGCATGACAGAGCAAAGCTTTATCCGCATGATCAAAGCTGAAATGACGAATATGTTATTGAGAAACACAATACAAATAGGCACTGATTTTGGTCCGGAAAAAGAGGCACTTGATTTATACCAGCACAAAAATGAGGAACGTACGGTCAAGGTTGTGTTCCTGTCTCACTCCAATATCAAAGATGTAACAATACCGACTGACGAGGTTTTGCTCCCCTTTTATCAGGCTGGACAGGAACGTTACGCCATCCCGGAAAACAGAAGTTTTTCTATCGCTATTCTTTCTCAAGACAAGCTGGAAAAAACGATGGGCGTAGAGGAAGAAGAATTGCGCGCTGTTTATGAACAAGACATTGCCAGCTTCTCCTTACCCGAACGCAGAGTTTTGGAACAGGCTGTGTTCGATAATCAGGCCGCCGCAACGGCAATTATAAGCCAGGTTAATGAAGACAAGTCTCTTAAAGAAGAAAGTGGCGATGCCTATTTAGGTGAAGAAACATTTGAAAAAGAAGGTCTGCTGAAAGAAATAGGCGAAGTCGCCTTTGCCGCCTCCACCGGTGAAACCGTAGGGCCGATAGAAACGGCACTGGGGTGGCATGTCATTAAACTGAAAAATGTCATCGCGCCGGAAACCGAGCCTTTTGATAAAGTCAAAGACGACCTCAAAAAAGACATTATCCAGCTCCGACTCGTTGATGAAATGTTTGTCCTTGCCAATAATATTGACGACAGTCTGGCTGGCGGCCTTTCTCTCGAAGAGGTTGCTGGAGATATGGATTTAACACTGAAGCAATACGGTCCTGTTAAATCTGATGGCTCTACACCTGATGGTAAAGACGGTAGCAAAGAGTTCGAAGAAGACCGGGGCTATATTCTTGAAACTGTTTTTGAGCTTCTCGAAGGTGAAATATCCCCGGTTATTGAACTAACAGGTGGCCGCTACGCTGCAATACGGGCTGATGTTATTAATGAAAAAAACTACAAAGCTTTTGATGAAGTAAAAGGCGGTCTGGGCAAATTATGGATGCAGGATCAAAGAGAAGTTGCAAATAAATTAAAAGCACAAGATGCCCTCAGAGATCTTAATTCCGGGGGTAAAAACCTGACGGATATAGCCACCGCAAATGGCGCCAGCATCAAAACATACAATCTTGTCCGGGCAGATTCGCCACCAGAGCCTCTTAATAAAACCGTTAAAGACCTGTTTTACTTACTCCCGGAAGGCCAATACGGAACAGGACGTGTTAAAGATGGTCTGGTTATCGGACATATAACAAATGTAAATTTACCCAAAACGGACAAAGTCAGCGAAGAGACGCTCCAACCTTTTGTTGATCTCGCCAAGCAGAGTGTACAAGGTGAATTTATGCAGCTTTATTTTAATCACCTGCAGTCTGCCTATGACGTAAAAATAAATCAGCGCTTGCTCGACGCCACATATGGGCCGGGTAACGAGCAGTTTTAATGCCTGACGCTCCTGACTTTAAAGTCTTTAAAGGGAACTTTGACGCAGGACAGAGCCAGCTTGTCTGGCAATGGGTTGTTGCCGATCTGGAAACTCCGGTTTCCGCTTATCTGAAATTATGCCACGACCTGCCTTACAGTTTTCTATTTGAGTCGGTAGAAGGCGGTGCCGTCCTTGGGCGCTACTCTGCGATTGGGCTGAAACCTGACTTCACATGGCGCTATCCGGAAGACAAAACAGACAGCCCCTTTGAAACACTCAAACAACATGTCAATGACAGCCGCATTGATTGTATTGAAGAGGACATGCCCCCCATGGCTGCGTCTGGGCTATTCGGTTATCTCGGTTATGGCATGATCCGGTCCATTGAAGATATTCCGAATACAAATCCGGACGAACTGAATATTCCTGAAAGCATCCTCATTCGCCCGACCATGATGGTGATTTTTGATAACGTCAAAAGCATGATGTGTCTGAGCACGCCGGTTAGAGAACATAAAGGCAATAACGACGACAGCGCGCGCCACATCTATGACAAAGCCATGTTAAGGCTACAGGACACTCTGGATAAATTAAATGCCGCCCTGCCCGAACAAAAGAATGAAACAGCCTTAAACGCGCCCCTGCAAATCACCGCCGGCACCACAGCAGAAGATTATAAGGCTTCCGTTAAAACAGCCGTTGATTATATTCGCGCTGGAGAAATTTTT
Organism: Alphaproteobacteria bacterium; assembly: GCA_021775915.1. GTDB lineage: Bacteria > Pseudomonadota > Alphaproteobacteria > Micavibrionales > Micavibrionaceae > UM-FILTER-47-13. The sequence goes on from JAJFGW010000016.1 coordinate 16,624, forward strand.
CAGGTCGTGCCTTCGTTGCGGTTTTCAGTGCCTTTTGACTTGCCGTCTTTTGAATTATATCGCGCACTACGGCGTATAAACCCCTCCCCATTCCTTTTTCATCTGAACTTTGACGGCTTTGCCATCGTCGGTTCAAGCCCGGAAATCCTCGTGCGGGTACGGGACAATACTGTAACAATTCGCCCTATCGCCGGAACAAGAAAGCGCGGAAAAACTGCGACTGAAGACAAAGCGCTGGCCGATGAGCTTCTAAATGACCCTAAAGAACGCGCCGAACATTTAATGCTGCTCGACCTTGGACGTAATGATGTAGGGCGTGTGGCCGAAATCGGCAGCGTTAATGTCACATCCAGATTCAATGTCGAATTATATTCCCATGTCATGCATATCGTCTCCAATGTAGAGGGGACATTAAAAGAAGGGGTTAATCCTCTGGATGCTTTATTTGCCGGCTTTCCTGCCGGAACAGTGAGCGGCGCACCCAAAATCCGTGCGATGGAAATTATTGATGAACTGGAACCCGTCAGTCGCAGCTTTTACGGTGGAGCTATCGGCTATCTCGATGGCCGGGGCGCTGTAGACACCTGCATCGCCTTGCGTACAGCTTTGGTCAAAGACGGTAAAATTCACGTACAAGCCGGGGCGGGAATAGTCGCCGACAGTGATCCAGACTCTGAATACCAGGAATGCCGCAACAAGGCCCGCGCCCTTATTGATGCGGCGGAACTTGCGATTGAGCCTGCTGCGTAAATCTAGTAATCACAACACTACTCACCGGTGCCAGAACAATTCCCTTTTCCGCTAGCGTAGGTATCCATTCTTTTAATGCCTGAATTGTATTGGCCTTGGGGTGTCCAATGGCAACCGCATAGCCACGCTCAAGCGCGAGCTTTTCAAGCCGCACCAAACTCTCCTTCACCGCTTCCAGTGACGGGTCGTGATCCAGAAATACATTACGTACTATGTAGGGAACCTGATAAGTTGCCGCCGTCTCTGCAGCTACAGATGTAGAAATTGTCCGCGAATCAAGAAACAGCAAACCGCGCCTATAAAGCTCCTGCATGAGCTGCATCATAGCCTCTTTGTCCTGTGTCAAGCGGCTCCCCATGTGATTATTTACGCCGACATAACCATCAAAAGCGCTTAACCCAAGTCCCAACATTTTCTCAAATTCCGCAGGTGGCTGCCCCACACGCAAGGCAATGCTACCTGTATCCAGATCCGGGTTCATCGGTTCCATCGGCATATGAACCATAATTTCGTGGCCGTTCTTACGTCCCCGCTCCACCAATTCATCAAGGCCGGACGCATAAGGTAAAAAAGATAAAGTTAGAGGAGCAGCAAGTTCCAGCACCTCTTTTGAAAGCTCACGGCTCACTCCCAGATCATCAATAACAATAACGACCCTTGGCTGATCCGGCACGATATCAAACGGTACCGCATTCTTTTTCCAAAGCGGCTGATCTTCAGAATCCAGCTTTATTTCAGGTTCCAGCCGAACAAGCGTAAGTTCCTCCTGCGTAGATTTAGCCGCAAGTTCTTGGCGCGCCTCTTCAATATAAGGGCGCGTACCCTTCCATAAAAACCGGTCGGATAGAACCATAATAAAGACGGCGATAATTAGAAATTTTAAATGGCCACGGCCATAGCTTTGTTTTCTCATACCACCAGCATAAAAGGAATGACGGGCGCGGTAAATCTCCTTATAAGGTAACCCCATGCTTATACTCATCGATAATTATGACAGCTTTACCTATAACCTCGTTCAGTATCTCGGCGATTTGGGCGCGGCATGTCATGTTTACCGCAATGATCAAATCACTGCTGAAGACGTTATCGCCGCAACCCCGAAAGCTATTATAATTTCCCCTGGCCCCGGAACCCCTGACAACGCCGGGATTTGTCTTGAACTCATTACGCTTGCCGCAAACAATAACGTCCCGCTTTTCGGCGTTTGCCTTGGACATCAGGCCATTGGGCAGGCTTTTGGCGGCAAGGTGGTCCGCGCCAAAGAGCCAATGCACGGTAAAATTTCTAACATCACTCATGAGAATAAAGGCACCTTTAAAGACCTGCCCTCTCCCTATCCAGTCACGCGCTATCATTCTCTTATCGTTGAAAAAGAATCGCTGCCGGATGAACTGGAAATTACTGCCGAAACAGAAGACGGCATCATTATGGGGCTGAGCCATAAAACAAAACCCATTCACAGCGTACAGTTTCATCCTGAAAGCATCGCTACAGAACAGGGGCACGCTCTCCTGAAAAACTTTTTGGCTATGACATCATGAGCAAATTTATAACCGAACGCAGTCTCTCCGAAGAAGAAATGATCGAAGCCATGACAACCATCATGGACGGCAAAGCCAATGAAGATGAAATAGCCTTATTCCTGACCGCGATAGCGCAGCGTGGAGAAACTGTTGATGAAATAACAGGTGCGGCGCGTGTTCTACGCAGTAAAGCCGCCACAATAAAAGCCCCGGAAAATGCTCTTGATTGCTGCGGTACCGGCGGGGATGGCATTGGCACCTATAATATTTCCACCGCCGTTGCTCTTGTTGCTGCGGCTTGCGATGTCCCCGTGGCAAAACACGGTAACCGTGCCGCTAGTTCTAAATCCGGCGCCGCCGATACACTCGAAGCACTCGGTGTTAACCTTGATGTCTCGCATGAAAAATTGTCAGAGGCGCTTCAGGATTTAAACTTCTGTTTTCTAATGGCACCAAATCACCACAAAGCCATAAAGCATGTTGTTCCCGTTCGTAAAAATCTCGGCTTTCGTACAATCTTTAATTTACTTGGCCCTTTGGCTAATCCGGCAGATACAAAACACCAGCTTATTGGCGTATTTGACGATAAATGGTTGCTGCCCATGGCTGAAACGCTGAACCGCCTTGGTACAAAGAAAGCCTGGATCGTTCACGGCAGCGACGGACTGGACGAAATCACCACAACCGGGCCAACGCATATTGCCATGCTTGATAACGGCAACATTTCCGAGCGTACTTTGACACCGGAAGATTTTGGATTACAAACAGCCAGCCCTGAAAGCCTTCTTGGCGGCGACGCAGAAGAAAACGCCCAAGCCCTGCAACAGCTTTTGCAAGGGGCGCCCTCCTCCTATCGCGATATTGTGCTGGCAAACACAGCCGCCGTACTAAACATTCATGCGGGCACAAACCTCCTTGATGCTATGAAACAGGCTTCTGAAGTTATCGACAATGGGCAAGCATTGTCTCTCTTGCAAAATTACAAGGAGTTTGTAGCATGAGCGTTTTGGATCAAATCTGCGCTGATAAACAGAAGCATATACGGGCCAAAATGGTGCAAACCCCTCTTTCCGATCTTGAAGAAAGAATTAAAGAACAGACTCTATGTCGTGGATTTAAATACAAAATATCGAAACTTACATCGCAAAAAAAACCGGCTCTTATTGCCGAGGTCAAAAAAGCGTCACCGAGCAAAGGAGTCATTCGAGAAGACTTCGATCCGGTCGAAATTGCAAAAACATACGAAGCTGCCGGAGCCACTTGTATCTCCGTTCTAACGGATAAACCTTATTTTCAGGGCAAGGATGACTATCTTGTGCAAATCAAAGCTGCTACCAGCCTTCCCGTTTTGCGCAAAGACTTCATGTTGGAGCCTTATCAGATTTTCGAATCACGGGCGCTAGGCGCTGATTGTATTCTACTTATTATGGCAGCGCTTTCTGATTCGCAAGCGGCCGAACTCTATGCTTTGGCGCGCACGCTAACCATGGATGTTCTCGTTGAGGTCCATGATGAAAAAGAGCTGGCGCGCGCGCTGTCCCTTAATGTTGAGATGATAGGAATCAATAATCGCAACCTCAAAACGCTGGAAGTTGATACGCAAACATCACAAGATTTATCCAGCATGATTCCCGAAAATATCATCAAAATCTCCGAAAGCGGCATTTACACGCATGAGGAAATCGGCCATTTGTCCGGCTGCGGATTCCACGGCTTTCTCGTTGGTGAGAGCCTGATGCGACAGGACGATATAGGCGGCGCGGTACGAAAATTAATGACCGGGACTTGACACAAAAGAGGAACTAAAGTAGAACATAAGGTGTATAAACATAATAATAACTAGGCTTTATTTACAGAAATAGAATATTTCAAGAACAAAGCGGGGAAAGAGATATGCTGACTAAAAAACAGAGAGAACTTCTGCTTCTGATCCATGAGCGCATGGCTGAAGGTGAGGTGGCACCTTCTTTTGAAGAAATGAAAAATGAGCTGGGGCTGAAATCCAAGTCCGGTATTCACAGGCTAATTAGCGGCCTTGTTGAGCGTGGCTATCTGGAACGCCTGCCCCACCGCGCCCGCGCTCTTGAAGTCAAAAAGCTGCCGGAAGGGTACTTGCCCGGAAATAATGATAATACCGAGGTGGCGAGTAGACTTAGACCCACCTCCTCGAGCGTTTTTGATTCTGCCGAGGAGCTGGCCAATTTTGAGCCTATTCCGCTTTATGGACGCATTGCCGCCGGAACCCCCATAGAGGCCATTCGTGATGAAGGGCAGACAGTGGATATTCCGCCACATTTGCTGGCTGGCGGAGAGCATTACGCGCTCGAAGTTGACGGTGATTCAATGATCAATGCCGGGATCAACGATCACGATATTGTGATTATCAAGAAAACAGAAACAGCTGAGAACGGCACCATTGTTGTTGCGCTTGTTGATGATGCCGAGGTTACCCTGAAACGCTTCCGTAAATCAGGTAGCAAAATAATTCTCGAACCTGAAAACGATAATTACGAACCTCAAATTTTCGATCCCGAACGCGTAAAGATTCAGGGCCAGCTCATCAGTCTGTTCAGAACATATCACTGAAGGAAGCAATAAAAATGAGTGACGAAAGTAATAAAGACGACAAATCCAAAAATAAGCTTTCAAACTTTCGAAATAAACTAATCCCATTCGCTTCTGTAATAATATCTGGCTGCGCGGCTATTTTTGCTTACCACAGCTTACAAACGAATATTGTTTATAACGAATATACAATTCGCCGTGGGATATATGATGAAATCATAGATTCATTTGCAGAAGATTATAAAAGTATCACCGACTGTAACTTTTCAAATGCCTCAGCAGCTCATTACAGCTCTTTCATGAGAAGTAAATTTATTGAAAACGAAGAAATTCATGCTCTGCTAGAAGAAAAATATAATGAGTATAACAAAGTTAAAGAGAACACAGAAAGTGTCTGTAAAAAACAAAAAAAATGCTTACCCGCAAGAGAAGTAGCATGTGAAATATTAGGAAAAGATGAATGTATAAAAGACGGAGGAATTACGGATTTAAATGAGAATTCTAAGCCGGAATATAATGGTCTTCTGATCTCCGCAACAGGAGAACCGTTAGTACCTGTCTCAGATAAAAGGTCATCAACAGGAACATATACGGGCATGGCTACTATGACCATGCAAGAGTTACTAGAGTGTCAAGGCTATAACCCTACAACGGCATTAGAAAATACTGCCATAAAATTGCAAAAATCATTTCAAGAAGTCGCATGTATAATGGCAGAAGATTTGGGCATTAATTCAGCAAGCTGTAAAAACAATGAGTGACAATTTTGTCAGCGCGATACCAGAAGCGACTTGATATTGGTAAACACCTTAATATCTGCTATACTCAAGACATACACAGCACTGTTGCGCCTTTATTCAACATCGTCACTGCGTTCTTCGCAATGACGATACGGGGCTACTTGGTGCCTTCGTGTCTCAGTGGTTAAAAAAAATTGTGGCGAGCAAACGAACTAATGGAATTTCCAATGAAAACAAAGGCCACCCCCCACTAGCGCGGTAAACCCTACAAACGAACTGAAGGATTACAAAACATTACGTTTACCTCCGGTTGGAAATCGTCCACGGCCGGATACCGCGCTCTGACAGCACAGTTTTAACGGTGCCGTCCAGCCATATGGCATGCGCGCCTTCACGCCACAGATCAAAGAAACCGATCGCTGTATCTGCCTGACAGTTTTTTACCCGGAGTGGTTCTTTTGAGACCATAACATCCGCCCAGGCACAATCTTCTGCCTGCCCGCCTTGATGGATTGTGAAAGCAATCCGCTGCCCGTTCTGAGTAACCCGGCACCCTTCTTCACCGCATAAAATATCCGGGTTCTCACTCCATTTTTGGGTATCTTCCGGTAACTGGCCATTACGCCGCGCCCATATTTCACCGGTAAATCGGTCGCTCTGCCGACTTGAAATCCATATTTTCCCTTGGCTATCCCGAAATGAAGTCAACTTCCCCGATGAAGAGACAAGAATATCCGGTGGGCTATATTGCACAATAACGATCACCGCAAAAATTACGGGTACAAGCGCCAGAACCCGTCCTTTCCCGCGCCACAAAATACAAAACAAAGCTGCACTTACAAACCAAAGTAGCGCCGATAGCGGCATCGCTGCCGGGGTCTGGATTGATTCCGGTATGTCCGTAACGCCGTGGGCTATTGATAAAATCCCGTCAATTCCCAAACCCATAATATTCAAACCAACGCCCTCTATTCCCAGAGGCATAAGCACATAACCCAAGACAGCAAAAGGCATCACCACAAAAGCCATCAGCGGCACGGCAAACAAATTAGCTATAATGCCGTATACGGCCAAATGCTGAAAATGGAACAAGGCCAGCGGCATGGTTGCCAGTGTCGCAATAACCGTTGTCATACAAACCCCGACGAAATAAAGCAGTAACCGTCTGATAAATCCGGCCTGACGATGCCATGACGACAGATAAGGCCGGGCTAATTCATAAAAGAAAATAAGCGCCGTTACTGCCGCGAAGGACATTTGAAAACTAGCACCGAGCAATGATTCAGGCAAAACAAGCAAGACTAAAAAGGCTGCAATAGCGACAAGCCGCAGCGAAAAAGGCATACGATCCAGCATAATGGCGCAAAGCACAGTGCCGGTCATAAGCAAAGCGCGGATTGTTGGTATAGTCCCCCCGACAATAAACGTGTAACCAAGCGCTCCCAAAAGCGCGATTGCCGCCGCGTATTTCTTAATTGGGTAGCGCAGCGCAAAGGAAGGAAATAACGCCATAAAAAAACGAACGGACATAAATATAACACTCGCGACCAATCCAACATGCAGTCCTGAAATCGCCAGCATATGCGATAATCCCGATGCTCGCAGAGCTTCCCAGTCATCCTCGGATATGCTCGTTCGCTCCCCGGTCAATAGCGCCGTGGCTATTGCAGCAGAGGGGTACTCAAGACTACCTTCAACCTTACTCCGAATAACCTGCCTTAAACTTTCGAGGTTTTGCGAAAAACTCCCGGCATTGCCGTGTTCTATAACTTCTGGCGCACGATAGGCAAACCCAAAAGCGCCGAGCTTCTTGAAGTAGGCATAGCGCTGAAAATCAAAGGCCCCTGGCTCCACCGGCGCGGATGGCGGTTTCAGACCAGCGAGGACAGAAACCCTGTCACCTATATTTAAATCTGTTTCCTGTCTTATCTTCAGGCGTATACGAGCGGGCGTTATTGAAGGCTCCAGCCTTTCAATATCAATATCATTGAGAATAATCCGCGTACCCTTACCCTCTTCCAGCTTGTCGATAACGATAACCCGGCCTTCTACCGTTACAGGGCTGCGCTCCTTCAGCAGTACCGGCGTTTGAATAATTCCCGTACGAAATTGTGCCGTGCAAAAACCGAGCACAATCAACAACACCCCGCCCGTAACGAGCCAAAGCGCGTAACCCCGCCAACTCTCTAATCTTAAAGGTCGAAATAAAACCCAAAGCGCCGCCACAACAGCAAGTGTCCCAATTCCAAAAATAGCGGGCGGTTCAAATTTTAGGGAAAAATAAAAGCCAATGCCGATCGCCAAAAAGACAGGACTCCATAAAATAAGCCTGTCCCTTTGCTCTGACAACTCTTCCCTGATTTTTGTGTTATTAATAAAAGTCACGAAACGTGTGAAACCCCTTATTTTCTCTTATAGAATATGCTAAATGTTTTATCGCAAGACGCGAGACAAAACAAAGGGTAATCAAAAACCATGACTGTTGTAACAAGATTTCCGCCCTCACCAACCGGATTTATGCATATAGGAAATGCCCGGACGGCGCTTTATAACTACCTTTTTGCCCGTCATCACGGCGGGAAATTTGTTGTCCGCATTGAAGATACAGACCGCGCCCGTCATTCCGAGGAGGCCGTTCTGGCTATTTTTAACAGCCTGAAATGGCTCAACCTTGATTACGACAACGAAGTTGTGTCCCAGTTTGAGCAACGCGAACGGCATGTGGAAGTTGCAAACCAGCTCGTTGAAAAAGGCCTTGCCTATAAATGTTACTGCTCACCCGAAGAGCTAACCGAAATGCGCGCCAAAGCCAAAGAAGAAGGACGCGGCACTTTTTATGATCGGCGCTGGCGTGACCGCGACCCTGCCGAGGCACCAGAAGGCGTAAAGCCTGTCATCCGCATTAAGGCACCTACGGACGATGGCGAAAGCATTATCACCGATCTGGTTCAGGGCGAAGTCAGAATACTTCACCAAAACCTCGATGATTTTATTATCCTGCGCAGTGATGGCACGCCGACCTATATGCTTTCGGTTGTTGTCGATGACCATGACATGGGAGTGACGCATATTATTCGCGGTGACGATCACCTCAATAATGCCTTCCGGCAAAAGATTATATTTGAAGCCATGGGCTGGAATGTGCCGCATTTTGCCCATAACCCGCTTATTCACGGCCCGGACGGTGCAAAATTCTCCAAACGTCACGGCGCGGCCAGTGTTGAAGAATACAAAGAAATGGGCTACCTGCCCGAAGCGCTGGAAAATTACCTGCTGCGCCTGGGCTGGAGCCATGGGGACGATGAAATTATTTCCCGTCAGCAAGCCATTGAATGGTTTGATCTTGATGGTGCGGGGAAAGCCGCTGCCAATTTTGATTTTAAAAAGCTCGAAAGCCTGAATACGCATTACCTGACCCATGCTGATGATGATCACCTGGTTGAGCTAATAACACCGTTCCTGCACAGCCGTCACGATATCTCTATAGAGAGTGATGATGCGGCGCAGGCACGGCTCAAATCTGGCATGGCAGAGTTAAAAGATCGCGCGAAGACTTTGTTGCAAATCACTGATGAAGCTGCGTTTTATGCCAAAAAGATTCCTTATGGTTTTGATGAAAAAGCAAGCGGAATTCTTGAAGATGGTGCAAATGAGGTTCTTGAACTTCTTTTACGCAAATGCGAAGAAGCCACTGTTTTTGACAATGACAATATCCAGCAGATTTGCAAACAGATAGCCGATGATTTGCGGGACGGAAAACTAGGAAAAGTTGCCATGCCCCTGCGTGCAGCGTTAACGGGCACAACAGTTTCTCCCTCTATCTTTCACGCTGCTGAGATATTAGGGCAGGAAGAAACTTTAGCGCGCCTTACTTATGCACTTGAAAAATTTCATAATAAAGAGAAGAATGAAAAACGATCAGTGCAATAATAGCCTCCCTTTGAAGAAAGCCATGCCCAAACTTATAAAAACAGCCACCGAATTTAAACTGTCCCCCACTCTTGCCGCAAACGAACTTGTGGCAGCGCGCCGCGCTAAAGGAGAACAGGTCCTGCAAATGGGTTTTGGTCAGTCTCCCTTTCCGGTTCCCCCGCGTTTGCAAAAAGCTCTCGGAGACGCGGCTCATCGTAAAGAATACTTACCTACCGTCGGATTACGAGAATTACGAGAAGCCGTTAGTTCTTATTATAAAGAAAAGACAAGTCTGGATACCGACCAATATGATGTCATCATAGCGCCCGGAAGCAAGCTTATTTTGTACGCGCTGCAAATGGCCGTTAAAGGAGATTTGATTCTTCCTGTCCCGAATTGGGTGAGCTACGCTCCGCAGGCAAAAATGCTCCACACCGGTATTATAAACATTTCGGCGCAACTGGATAATGACGGTTACCATATTGACTCTGAAGAATTGCGTGCCACCATTTTACAAGCGCGTAAAGAGGGCAAAAATCCTGGGAAAATCATACTAAATTATCCCAACAATCCAACAGGACTGACCATTCCAGAAAATGAATTGGAGGTCCTCGCTAAAGTCTGCGTCGAAGAAGACATTTTAATTATCTCCGATGAAATTTATGGCCTTATAAATTTTAACAACACTTACCATACAATCGCAAAATACGCACCAACACACACCGCCATAACCACCGGGCTGTCAAAACATTTATCTTTAGGAGGCTGGCGTGTTGGAATAGGGTTTATTCCAAAGGCCATCGATGGTCTTCAGGGGCTTTTATCCAATATAGCCAGTGAAACATGGGCTTGCGTCTCTGCCCCTATCCAGCAAGCGGTGACTGAGGCCTATAAAGGGCACGAAGATATTGAAAATCATATTAAAGACTGTACTGCCATCCATAATTTTATGAGCCAGTACGTTTCCGAAGGCCTACGTCAGCTTGGCGTTTCCGTGCCTGCGCCGCGAGGTGCTTTTTATAATTACCCTGATTTTAATTTCCTACGAAGCGCGCTTGCACAGAATGGAATTAAAACCTCCAAAGAATTAACTGATGTGATCTTGAAAGACTACGGGATGGTAACTTTGCCAGGCACCGCCTTTGGTGCAGCCCCTGAGGTTTTAACTCTACGAATTTCCGCATGTGACTATGATGGAACCACAGTTTTAAAAGCATACCAAGACGGTGAAACTTTGAATCATGATTTCGTTATTAAAAATGCCCCTCATATAGAAATGGCTTTAAAGGCCTTTAGACAATTCATTCAAGACATACAACAAGCTGCATCCTCAAATTGATTTTGCAGCGCAATATCTCTATGATCTTAAAAGCATAAATATGAATCGAAAGGCAGAATATCCATGACCGCCAAAGAAAAACCAGTAAGCCAGCAAGATACAGCTGAAAAAAGCTTTACCCTGACCAATGATCAAACAGGGGAAAACTGGAAACTCCCTGTCAAGGAAGGCACTGCAGGGCCGCCTGTTATTGATATTCGTAGCCTTTACGCTGATACCGGGCACTTCACCATGGACCCCAGCTTCACATCAACGGGAAGCTGTAAGTCGCGCCTGACTTTTATTGACGGCGAAGAAGGTATCCTGATGCATCGCGGTTACTCTATTCAGGAGCTAACAGAGCAAAGTTCGTTTCTGGAAGTCTCCTATTTGCTGCTTTATGGGGATTTACCGACAGTGGAACAGCTCAAGGGCTTTCATAAAAAAATCACCTATCACACCATGGTCAATGAACAGATCCACTACTTTTTTCGCGGATTTCGTCGGGATGCACATCCGATGGCTATTATGTGCGGCGTTGTTGGCGCCCTGTCAGCTTTTTATCACGACTCGCTCGATATATGGGACCCGAGACAAAGGGACATTTCAGCACAGAGGCTGATTGCCAAAATGCCGACCTTGTCTGCGATGACCTATAAATATTCAATGGGACAGCCTTTTATGTATCCCCGCAATGACCTGAATTATGCCGAGAATTTCCTTTATATGTGCTTTGGCGTTCCCGCAGAGCCTTATGAGGTAAACCCCATTCATGCTCGTGCTATTGATAACATCTTTATTTTACATGCTGACCACGAACAAAATGCCTCAACCTCGACTGTGCGTTTGGCTGGATCGTCACAAGCCAATCCGTTTGCCTGTATAGCCTCTGGGATTGCATCACTCTGGGGACCCGCTCATGGTGGCGCCAATCAAGCCGTTCTGGAAATGCTGGCTGAAATAGGTAGCGTTGATAATATTCCGGAATATATAGCAAAGGCCAAAGACAAGGACGATCCGTTCCGCCTGATGGGTTTTGGTCATAGAGTTTATAAAAACCGCGACCCCAGAGCGACAGTCCTGCGTGATTCAGCACACGAAGTTTTGCATGATCTCGGGATTGATAACGACCCGACTCTGGAATTAGCCATGGCATTGGAAAAAATTGCTCTGGAAGATGAGTATTTTGTTGATCGCAAACTATTTCCGAATGTTGATTTCTATTCAGGAATTATCCTCAGGGCCTTAGGCTTCCCGAGCACGATGTTCCCTGTGCTATTTGCTCTGGCGCGAACAGTGGGCTGGATTTCACAGTGGAAAGAAATGATCGAGGAGCCTTCCCTGCGCATTGGTCGCCCTCGCCAGCTTTATACCGGCCCGGCAGCACGCCCTTACGTCCCTATTGACGGAAGAGCTTGACATAACCTAAGGATCGTTGCTATATTCTTTCTTTAAAAGAAAGAGGGAAATTATGTCTGAAGAAAACTGGACCACCGGAGAAGGAATAGCGGTTTCTACTGTCGTCCTTTCCGTTAGCGCAGCACTTATTTTAACAGCTGGATCGCCTGACCTTATAGATAAAATCACAGGAAACTCTTCTCTTGTGCTTCAACAAAAACGCATCGAGTTTCTGAAAAAAGACTTTAACGAAAGTCTTTCCAAAATAGAAAAGCTACAACCCGGTAAAGAAACCAAATTTAAGGCTAACGACAAGATTTATATTGTTACGCGCCAACCTTAATCTGATTCCAAATAAATTTTGCGGCCTGTATTGACGGAACTTCTTTTGTAAGTCCCGTTAATTGCTCTCTGACTTTAGAAAAAGCGGACTTTTGGCTTGTCTGGTCTAACATATTCATCGCTTGCGCTATCTTCTCTGGCTTACACTCCTCTTGAATAAATTCAGGCACAGCAGGTTGATCGAGCAAAATATTCACCAAATGCGCATATTGAACCGTTACCTTACGTTTTATAATCTGAGCAGTCAGGGCGTTGGCTTTATAAGCAATAACATGAGGCACGTCCGCAACGGCCAGCTCCAGCCCAACAGTGCCCGATGTTGCCAGCGCGCTATCCATAGCTGCGAAGCAGTCCCATTTTCGATGTGGCTCTGTGACCACATGGATTTTACAATTCAGGCTTTCAAGCAGGTTTCTAACCTGTTTTTCCAGATGCGGGAATGTCGGCGATACAATATGAAGCTCTTGATTTTCATGCACTAGCTTCTCAGCAACATCACGGAGCACAGGCCCTACACGATTTAACTCCCCCATACGGCTACCAAATAAAACCCCCAAAACCTTGGCCTCTGCAGGAATACCCAGCTCCGTTCTCAACGTTTTACCATCAACCTTATCGTGGCCGCTTTCCAATACGGAATGCCCGACAAAAGATGCGCTTAAGCCTTCTTTTTCAAAATAAGGCGGTTCAAACGGGTAGAGACACATGATCCCGTCATAAAGGGCTGCCACTTTCTTAGCCCGCTCCGGACGCCAAGCCCAAACGGTTGGCGCGACATAGTGAACCATTTTTGGTGTTCCACTGCCCTCTTTTTGCACCTGTTTTGCGACCCTGAAACTAAAGTCAGGAGAGTCAATTGTAATAACAAGGTCAGGGGTTTCTTCTCTAATAAAATCAGATGTTTGCTTTATTCTTTTAATAATTTTATTTAAACGAGGAAGAACCTCAAAAATCCCCATAACCGATAAATCTCTCATAGGGAAAAGGCTATGCAGTCCTTCTGATTCCATTCGCGGGCCGCCCACTCCGATAAACTGGACATTGCCTTGCGCTTGCTGCTTAAGCGCATTCATCAAATGCTCCCCCAGAATGTCGCCGGAAGCTTCACCGGCAATCAGGCATATCTTTGTTATATGGGGATCACGCGGCATGGCGTTTTTCTTTCAAGTCCAGGCCAAGAACAAACAATTTGTGTTTGTTAGCCAAATCGGCCACTTCCTGCGGTTTAATCAGCAAACTATGTCCCGCCTGAACAACAATACCGGAAAGCCCTATTTTAGCACATAACCGTATCGTTTCCGGGCCAATCGTGGGCAAATCAAAACTTTGATCCTGTTGCGGCTTACAGGTTTTAACCAGAACACCGCCCCTGCCCTTACGTTTATATTTAATACAGCGCTGAATAAGCTCATCTGTGCCTTCGGCCGCCTCTACGCCAAGGACAATGCCTTCCTGCACAATAACGGACTGCCCTACATCCATAAGCCCCAAATGAGTAGACACCTCGATACCGCGATCAATATCACCCCAATCGGCTTTTTTAGGCTTATAGCGCCCAACCTGCCCCGGCCCGACCAGCAAGTTCTCTACAAACTCCTGAACGCCATGGACATTAAAACCTTCCAGCTCAAGCTCATAACGAAGAGCCTGTAACAAACTATCATCGCCCATAGATTTTAAACCGATGCGGGTAAAGAACTGAACCGTCCGCATGTCCGGCTTTAATTCAGCTAAACTAGGGCGTCGTATAGAGCCTATCAGAACAAGGTCTCTTATATCATGCGACTGGAGCGTGTTAATGATCTGCCCGGCCGCACCAAGGCGCGTCATCATATAGTTACGGCCTTCCATGATCGCAGGGTCTGTCTGACCTTCAAAGCCAACAACAAAGACTTCCAAACCGGATTTATCACAAGCATGGAGAAGTCTTTCCGGAACGCTACCGCCTCCGGCAATAATACCCAGCCGTTTGATACGGCCTTTTACGCGGCTTTTTGCTCTATTTTCTTCTGAGGCTGACATAAAGGAAACCTTGTTTTTTCGCGGGCAAATTGAATAACATTCATAACAAGCTTATCGTCCGCAAATTCTGAAGCAACCATTTCAATCCGTTGGTCAAATGTACCTTCGTTGCCAAAAATTTGTTTAAAGGCACGTTGCAGAGTTTTAATTTCATCTTTTGAAAAGCCTTGTCTTTCAAGGCCAATAAGATTAAGCCCTGCCAGAAAAGCCCGATCACCCTTTACCCTACCAAAAGGTATCACATCACTTTCAACACCGGACATGCCGCCGATAACAGCATAAGCGCCAATACGGACAAACTGATGCACGGCAGATAAACCGCCGAGTACGGCATAATCACCAACATGAACATGACCGCCGAGTGTTGCGTTATTCGCCATAATGATATTGCTACCAATAATACAATCATGGGCAATATGCGATGCCACCATAAACAGGTTGTTATCACCTACAATTGTTTTCATACCGCCGGACTTGGTGCCGGGATTCATAGTGACATGCTCGCGGATAACATTATTTTCACCAATAATCAGTTCGGCGGGTTCACCCTCATATTTTTTGTCCTGAGTCTGTGAGCCGATAGAGGAAAAAGGATAAATTTCCGTACCTGCACCGATGGTTGTAATACCATCAAGGACAACATGAGAATGTAGCTTTACACTGGTCTTGAGAACAACATTAGCCCCCACAACGCAGTAAGCGCCTATTTCAACATTGTCAGCAATGTTCGCACTGGCTTCTATAATGGCCGTAGGGTGAATTTTCTGTGTCATTCTCTTTCCAAAATTATATTTATACGCGGATCAATATAAGGTCTGCGCACCAATAAAACAAATCACGCTTTATTGCGGAAAGTTACAAATATCAAGGGTTAGCGCGATTAGGCCGCTTCTTCTGTGCTTTCCACAATCATAGCGCAAAAAGTTGCTTCAGCACATAAAATACCATCAACTTTTGCTTCACCTTTGAATTTCCAAACGGTCTTGCGACTATGAATTTTACTGACATGAATATGCATTGAGTCCCCCGGCACAACAGGCTTACGGAACCGCGCTTCATCAATGCTAAGAAAGTAAACTATATCTCCGGCATTTTTTTTCTTCATCGCTTCCACAACGACCAAAGCAGCCGTCTGGGCCATAGCCTCAATAATAAGAACACCGGGCATTACAGGAGCCGTTGGAAAATGACCCTGAAACTGCGGTTCATTTACCGTTACATTCTTAAGGCAAACTGCGCTTTGCCCTGATTCAAATTCCAGAACCCTGTCAACAAGCAGAAAAGGATAGCGATGAGGAAGCATCTCCATAATCTTTGTAATATCTATATTGCCTACCGTATCACTCATAGCGCTAACCCATTATTTTTGTAAAATGTTATGTCTTATATCTTTTTAATTATTTTTTCTTTTTAACCAAACGTCCCAATGCAGCAAATTGCCGCATTGACTGTCTTAGAGGAAGCGCAGGAGATCCAAGCTGCTCTTCTCCGGCAGGTACATCACGCATAACCCCCGCTTGAGCACCAATTCTGGCCCCTGTTCCAATCCGCAGATGCCCAGCCACACCTGCCTGTCCTGCCAACACAGCATAATCTTCAATCACCGTGCTGCCGGATATTCCCACTTGCGACACAATAACGCAACCTTTACCTATTTTTACATTATGCGCAATCTGAACAAGGTTATCTATCCAGGTTCCCGAGCCTATTTCAGTATCCGGGCCTGAACCACGGTCAATCGTAGTATTGGCTCCGATCTCAACGTTATCGCCAATGATAACACGTCCAAGCTGCGGCACCTTCACATAGCCTTCCGGGGCTATTGCAAAACCAAAACCATCCTGACCAATACGACACCCCGGATAAACCCTCACATGATCGCCAGCAAGGCAGTGTGTTACCGTCGCATTAGTCCCCACGCGACAATCATTTCCGAGCTTTACCCGCCCGCCAATGACGGCATTAGCCTCTACCCAGCATCTATCACCAATTTCTGCCTCCGCACCAATCACAGCGCCATGTTCAATAACACAGCCCTCACCAAGTTGGGCGCCAGGGTCAATGAAAGCTCCGTCGGAAACAGAAGAGTCCGGCATGTTTTGAGGATAAAAAGCCTGCGCCGCAAGGGCGTAGGCCTTATAAGGATGTGGAGTTAAAAGCAACGCCATGCCCTGCGGCGCTTTATCCTGCATCTCGGGAGAAACAATACAAGCCCCGGCTTTTGTAGATAAAAGCTGCTCTTTATAACGAATATTATCAAAAAAACTTAAGGACGATTTGTCAGCCTGGTCCAGCGGCGCAACGTCCTCCACTACCCTGTCAGGGTCAGAGCCGTCCGACAAATCAGCGCCTGTTATTTTTGCCAGCTGACCTAAAGAGAGCGTGCCGAAACGATGATGAAATCTTGGATCAGGCATGACAGTACAGCTCTAGTTAGTCTCAACTTTTAAGTCTACTTTCTTAAGGGATTTATTCAGACTCTTCATAATTTGGTCGGTAATATCCATTTCTTTTTTTGCCAGGATAACGTTCTGCCGCGTAACAACCAGATCATATTCTTCTTTATCGGCCATATCCGCAACAATTTGGACAACCTCTTTACGAATTACAGTCAATGCATCGCTCGCCGCTTGTTCAAGAGAGCGCTGCCTTTGTTGCACAAGCTTCCGTGTTTCAAGGATCTGGCCTTCAAATTCCTGACGCTTTTTTGCAAACTCTTCAGCAGATAACTCAGCCCGCATGTCTATAATTTTCTTTTCCTGATCCAGTAATTCCCGCTCATGTTTAGAAAACTCTTCCTGAAAGGATTTACGGTGGGTATCAAGCTGGCCTTGAATGCTTTTGGCTGCCTTGGAATCACTCATAATCTTTTGAATATTAACAACACCGACTTTGGTTTCAGCCTGTGCCATCCCCGGTAACAGGCAAAGCCCTATAACCGTTATCGATAAAAAGAAAATTCTAAAATACTGCGTATTCATAATGCCTCACTCAATCTAAATTTTATGTCTGAAAGCTGTTTAACAGATTAGAAACGAGTTCCAAAGTTAAATCTAAAGCTTTCTGTCTTATCAAATTCTTCGTCAAGATAAGGAGCCGAGAAGTCAACACGGATCGGCCCCAATGGTGACCTCCATGAAATCCCTATACCTGCGGCTGCACGAACGCTGTTTGTATCCTTGATATTAACGCCGGTAGCATCGTCAAGCTCCCATAGCGACCCAAAATCAGTGAACGTGTGACCTTTGATCCCCATTTCCTCTGGCAAACCAAGTGGGAATGTCAGCTCTGCCGTCCCCCGGTAGAAATAATTTCCTCCGAGAGAATCCTCAGTAGCAATATCCCGCGGCCCAACCCCGGCTGGTTCAAACCCTCTCAAGCTGCCCCCTCCAAGAAAGAACCGCTCATTAATCTGAATATCATTATCGCCTGTACTCCCAATAGCCCCGGCCTCACCAAGAAGGTTAAGAATCCATTTTTCTGCTACAGGGTAATAATAAGAAGCCCCCACTTTACCAGAAAGATAGTCAGTATCACCACCCAAACCGGCAAACTCTGTATCAACCCAGCCCATTAGGCCACTTGTAGGAAATAGAGTACTGTTACGATCATCGTAGGTAAGGCGTTGGGAAATAGCAGAGCTTACACGTTGCCCCTCCTGATCCAGAATAAAGCGAGATGCCGAAGCACTCACATCTGTAATATCATTGCGCTCCAACCGGTAACGCAGAACCTGACGCCATTTATCTGACAACGGGTAGCCAAAACGAAGACCACCCCCTGTACGCCTTTGGTCAAAAGAGCTTTCGTCCTGAAGGTCGCGCGTAATGTGGAACAGATCAACTCCGGCAGAAAAATCACGGTCGAGGAAATAAGGCTCCGTAAAAGAGAAATTAAACTCGGTGCGCTCTCCAGCAATTGTTGAAGAAAGCAGCAGGTCTTGCCCCCTACCAAGAAGGTTGCGCTCACGAATAGCGACATCAGCAAGCGGGCCATCGGTTGTTGAAAAACCGGCACCAATAGATAATTCACCAGTAGATTGCTCCACCACTTCAACATCGAGAACAGTCTTATCAGGAGCACTCCCTTGTAGCGGTGTAACCGTTACAGTTTCAAAATACCCTAAATCCCTGGTGTTTTGTTCGGAATGGGCCAGTTTAGAACGATTGAACGGGTCACCCTCAACCAGATCCATTTCCCGCCGCACAACCTTATCCAGCGTTCTGACATTCCCGCGAATGTCTATACGTTCAACAAAAACACGGGGGGTTTCATTAATAGCAAAGGTAACATCAATGGTTTGTTCTTCGCGGTTTCTTTTGATTTCCGGGCGCACACTAACAAAAGCAAACTGTAAGTCACCTAGAGCATCTGTAAATTTATCAATAGATTTTGTGACCTCATCGGCATCATACCAATCACCCACTTCGAAAGTAACTTGCGGCTTCAGGACAGCGGCATCAAAGTGACGCAGGGCCGAATTAATAGCAATATCCTTAACGCGATAACGCTCACCCTCTTCAACTGTAAATGTAATAAAGAAATGGTTGCGGTCATGGGAAAGCTCAGCAACAGCAGACACAAGGCGAAAATCAGCATAGCCCTGTGAAAGATAAAAACGCCGCAGCAGCTCTTGGTCAAAAGACACCCGATCAGGATCATAACGATCATCTGAGCTCAGGAAACGATACCACCGCGATTCCCTTGTGCTAACTTCACTACGTAAACGGTCATCATCAAAGTGCCTGTTTCCGATAAAGCGGATCGTTTTTACGTCTGTAACCGCACCTTCGTTAATTTCAAAAACCAAATTCACTCGATTCTGATCAAGCTTTATAACTTTTGGCTCAATATTAGCGGAAAAACGGCCATTACGCTGGTAAATCTGATAGAGCCTGTTTACATCAGCCTGCACTCTGGTCCGGGTAAAGACCTGCCGTGGCCGTAACGAAATCTCGGCCATAAGCTCATCATTTTCAATCTTGGCATTACCTTCAAAGACAATCTGACTGATAACGGGGTTCTCTACAACGGCGACCTCAAGAACTCTGCCTTTTTGACGCAGCGTCACGTCAGCAAACAATCCGGTAGCGAATAGACTTTTAAGCGCCTTATCCATTGTCCCCTGATCCATAGGGTCACCAACGCGAACATCCATATAGGTCAAAACCGTCGCCGGCTCGATCCGCTCCACCCCCACGATCTGGATTTCCGATACGCGCACCCCGGTCTGAGCATAAGAGAGAGGACTTCCCAGCACACCAAAGGCAGCAAACAATAAGACTGCAAAACAAAGTCTTAATCTCAATATTCCGATCATAACAATCCAGTTTTATTTAATTAGGGGGAACAGACCAATCCATATTTCACAGAATGACCTGTATAATGTCATTTAAGTTAGCAAATACCATGATTCCAACTAGTATGGCTAGTCCTAAACGAAAGGCGTACTCCTGAATCTGTTCGGAAAGCGGCGAACCTTTGGCTGCCTCTATGAGATAAAAGAACAAATGACCACCATCCAGCATCGGAATGGGGAACAAATTAATCAGCCCCAAATTAATGGATAACAATGCCGTAAATGTAATCAGAGCAAAAATACCGGCTTGTGCCATATCCCCGGCAATAGCGCCAATTCGAATAATTCCGCCAAGTTCTGTAGCACTTCTGGTTCCTGAAACCATTTGCCCCAAAGCCTTGAGTGTACTCAGAGTAATATGAGACGTCTCATCCGCAGCCTCAGCAATACTGGCGACAAGGCCGTGCTTTACAAATATCTCGTCTTCACGATCAGAAACATCGAGAAATCCATACTCAACACTCTCAGCATCATAAAGCGCTTCATTAAAATCAGCCAAAGGCTGGACGATGATTTCATCAATTTCAGAACCGCGGTCAAGAGCTATTTTGAATGTTGTGCCTAAGCGATCAACGATAGCCTTATGCAGAGCCACAGGGTCGTCATATTTACGACCATCTATCTCCTTAATAAAGCTTATTTCAATGGCATTACCGGGGCTAATCAATCCCAAAAGACCGCGCGCATGTTTAAACCCAAAACGGTCTTCATTAATCAAACGCTCCGGTGATGCTATAAGTTCAATAACTTCACCATCACGCTTAATTTTAAATTTACGCTCCGTATCCAGCCCGACAAGTACCTCACGGCGGATATCCTCAAAACGCTGCACTTTTGTATTATCTATGGCAACAATCTCATCATGTGGCTGAAAACCGGCTTTCTCGGCAGCACTGCCGCCAATAATTGCCGAAGCAACAGGAGGTGTTACCGATTGCCCATGAAAGAAATACAAACCCGCCAGAAGAATAATCGCGAATATGAAGTTAATAGCGGGCCCAGCCAAAACAATAGCAGAGCGCTGTCCCACTGGTTTTGCGAAAAACGCGCCCTCTTTCTCTTTTTTAGTTAACGGACGGATTTCTTCGCTATCTTTGTCCTTAACATCACTAACATGGCTGGCGCTTGCAGGGTCAGCGTCACCAAACATCTTGACGTAACCACCAAGCGGGATCATGGCAAATTTCCACCGCGTACCGTTTTTGTCCGTAAACCCGAACATTTCTTTACCAAAACCAATAGAGAAGGCCTCAATACGAACACCGCACATACGGGCAACTATGTAATGCCCCCACTCATGCACAAAAACCAGAATACTAAGAACCAACACAAAAGCGCCGCCATAAAGCCAAGCATTTCCTGCGATCAACTGTAACCACTCAAAAATAGAACTATTCATACGGCGTGAACCTCTTTCTTCTCTCTATTACCAGCACCACCACTAATGTAGTGCGATGTTAACTCTCGCACAGTCTCGTCAAACGAAACAATATTTGCAACAGATTTTAATGATTGCTGCTCTGTTTTATCCAGAATGTGCCGCACTGTATCTACGATATCCAGAAATCCTATTTGCTTATCAAGGAAAGCCTGTACAGCAATTTCATTCGCAGCGTTAAAAGCCACACAAAAAGCAGGCCCGGAATACAAACATTCATAAGCAAGCTTAAGCGCATAAAACTTATTATTATCAACTGGTTCTAACTCTAAATTAATAATCTTATTTAAATCGAGTTTATTGCCGGGTGTGGCCATTCTGTCCGGCCACCCCAAACAATAAGCAATCGGTGTTTTCATATCCGGCGCACCCATTTGTGCCAATACGGAGCCGTCATTGTACTCCACCATCGAATGAATAATTGACTGGGGATGAATTAAAACATCGATATTTTCCGGTTTCATATCAAATAAATAATGGGCCTCAATGACTTCGAGGGCTTTATTCATCAATGTTGCACTATCCACCGAAATTTTCCGCCCCATCACCCAGTTGGGGTGAGCCACGGCCTGCTCCGGCGTTGCCACCTCCATATCTTTCCTGTCCCAACTTCTAAAAGGACCACCGGAAGCGGTTAAAATAATGCGTTCAATCGCCCGGCGCTGCTTCTCATCAAAGACCTGAAACACAGCATTGTGCTCGCTATCCACGGGTAATATAGTAACGCTGTGCTTTTGAGCTGCCGCCATCACAAGCGGCCCGGCGGCAACAAGCGGCTCTTTATTTGCCAGCGCAACATTGGCTCCGGCTTCAATCGCTTTCATAATAGGCTCAAGCCCGGCAAACCCCATAATGGCGGCCATAACCAAGTCACAGGGCATGGATGCCGCCTCCAATAAAGCTTCCCTGCCTGCGGAAACTTCAACGCCACTGCCGGACAACAATTCTTTTAATGGTTTAAAGGCCGCAGGGTCAGCAATGATGGCCTGACTGGCATTCAGCTCCTTTGCTTGCTGCGCCAAAAGCTCTGCATTGCTGTGCGCCGTCACGGCTTGCACGTCAAAACACTCGGCCTGCGATAAAATAACCTCAACCGTACTCTGCCCCACAGAGCCGGTAGAACCCAATATACTGATTTTCTTCACAGACATAGTAACAAAACCCCTAGGAACACAGGGGATACAAGCAGAAGAGCATCTATCCTGTCAAGTATTCCGCCGTGACCGGGGATTAACTGCCCGGTATCTTTGGCCCCTACTCTGCGTTTATAAAAGGAGATAAACAAATCCCCGCCTTGTCCTACAATCCCCAGAAACAATCCAACAACAAAGACGTAGGGTATCTCTGGCAAATCACCTAAATATTGCAAAATAAACAGGGCCAACCCACAGAAAAACATAGAGCCGCCTAGCCCTGCCCAGGTCTTGTTGGGGCTAAGGCTTGGCGCCATTTTCGGCCCGCCAATGGTTTTGCCTGTAACATAAGCGCCAATATCACTAGCCCAGACACATAAAATAATAGACAGCGCCAGCCACGCCCCTTCGTCAAAGGCAAAGCGTATAAAAATATAAGATGTAAAACAGACAGACAGATAAAAGACCGCAACCAACAAATTAAAATAATAATATTTTCCCTGATTAACCAGACCTATAAATTCATAGAGAGAAACAAGAGCGGCAGCCACAATCATCGCTGTAAAAAACCACCCCCCGAGAATAATCAGAGCCACTACAAAAGGTGCAAGAACAACCCCTGAGATAATGCGCTTTTTCAAGACTCCCCGCTTATACTTTTCAACGCGCCAAAGCGACGGTCACGCTGCCCGTATTCTTCTATGGCGGCGCTCATATCCTCTTTCTGGAAATCAGGCCATAAAGCCTCGGTAAAAACCAGCTCCGCATAAGCGCATTGCCACAACATAAAATTACTAATCCTCATTTCGCCACTGGTACGGATGAGAATATCAGGGTCAGGAACATCGTCCGTCATCAGGAAAGAGGGTAAATACTCCTCCGCACAAGCAAAATCAGGGTTTAAACCTTTGTCCTTACACGTTTGCGCCCACCGGCTTGCGGCCTGCAAGATATCATTACGCCCCCCGTAATTCAGGGCAATAATGACTGTGATCTTATCGTTGTCCGCAGTCAGATTTTCAGCATTTTCAATCAAATCAACAATATCATCAGCAAGCTGAGATCTATCTCCAATAACGCGCAGCTTAACATTGTTGCTATGAAGCTCCGCTGTTTGAGAACGCAGGAACATACGCAGCAAACGCATCAGGTCACTGATTTCAGCGGCTGGCCTATTCCAGTTTTCCGAAGAAAAGCCAAACAAAGTCAAATACTCAACACCCAGCTCACCTGCCGCACGCACGGCCCTTTTGGCAGCTTCGGCCCCTTGCTTATGCCCCATAGAGCGCGGCAAGCCTCTGGCCTGTGCCCATCGGCCATTGCCATCCATAATAATCGCTATATGTTTAGGGATGCTGTTCTTCATTTATCACTTTAAAAAATAATTATATAGTCATGATATCTTTTTCTTTTTCAGAAAGCTGAGTATCGATTTTTCCTATTAATTCATCAGTCAGCTTCTGAACATCATCAGACATACGTTTATGATCGTCTTCAGATATATCACTATCTTTTTCCATCTTCTTCAGCCCGTCCATTCCGTCACGGCGAATATTACGCACTGAAATCCGTGCCGCTTCCGCATATTTACCGGCTACTTTGGTTAGTTCCTGACGACGTTCTTCATTTAACTCCGGCACAGGCACACGAATAACAGCGCCTTCTGTCTGAGGATTCAGCCCCAAACCGGATTCACGAATGGCTTTTTCTACGGCCTTCACCGAGCTGGCGTCCCAAACTTGCACCGTCAGCATACGTGGTTCAGGAACATTTACCGTCCCCACCTGATTAAGCGGCATTTTTGAACCATAAACATCAACCTGCACAGGGTCGAGCATGCCCGCCGAAGCCCTGCCGGTACGCAGACCTGCAAACTCGTTTTTTAAAACCTCAAAAGCCCCATCCATGCGACGCCTTAAATCGGCCATATCCACTTCAGCCATGGTTTTTATTCCTCTTTCCTGTCTGTTACGATTGTATAATTACCCTCACCGCGAACAACTTTTCCAAAACTTCCTTTATCTTTAATAGAAAAGACAATAATGGGAATATCATTCTCCCGTGCCAGAGATACCGCGGTTGCATCCATAACCTTAAGGTCTTTGGTTAAAACATCCAAGTAAGTCAGTGTCTCAAAACGCTGCGCGTCCTTTTCTTTTTCAGGGTCAGCCGTATAAACACCGTCAACTTTAGTTCCTTTAATTAGCGCATCACAGTCCATTTCCGTAGCGCGAAGGGCCGCCGGAGTGTCCGTTGTAAAGAAGGGGTTGCCACTGCCCGCAGCAAAAATAACCACGCGGCCTTTTTCTAAATGACGAAGCGCCCTGCGACGAACATAAGGTTCACAAACAGCTTGCATAGGAATAGCCGACTGCACACGGGTTTCTACTTCAATTTTCTCAAGCGCGGATTGCAGTGCCAGAGCGTTCATCACAGTGCCGAGCATACCGATATAGTCAGCCGTCACACGCTCCATTCCTTTGGCTGCAACGGAGACACCGCGAAAAATGTTACCGGCCCCAACAACGATACAAATCTCTACGCCCATTTCGATTGTCTCTTTTATATCTTGAGCCAACCGGTCAATGGTTTCAGGGTCAATACCAAACTCCCGCGGCCCCATAAGAACCTCACCGGACATTTTCAGAAGAACACGTTTATATTGAGGCGCAAGGTTGGACATAGGCACAATTTTTTCTTTTGTTACTTTACCAGTTTGCATGACATTACCACTTTTTGAAGTTATTTGAACTGCCTTAATGTAATGACAGCCGCGCAGCAAAGCAACGCGGCTGTATGCGTTTTCAGTAAATACTTACTAACCGTTCGCTGCTTTAGCAACTTCGGCAGCAAAATCTTCTTCTTCCTTCTCGATCCCTTCGCCAAGTTGAAAGCGAGCAAAGCCGGTTAATTTAACCGGGCTGCCAATATCACCTGTGGCATCTTCGAGCAATTTAGAAATCTTAGTTTCATTATCAATCACAAAGATTTGCTCAAGAAGGCAGATTTCTTCATAGAATTTACGCAAACGGCCATCAACCATCTTCTGCGCAATGTCATCTGGTTTACCTTCAGCTTTCGCTTGCTCCAGCAAAAAGTCTCTTTCTGTCTCCAGAGCGCCGGCATCAACGGATTCTTTATCAAGGTATTTTGGGAACGCTGCGGCCACATGCATGGCTATTTGCTTACCAAGAGCCTGAAGCTTAGCCTGATCGCCTTCTGATTCCAGCCCGACAAGAACACCTATCTTACCAAGATTATCACCAAGAGCATTGTGCATATAACCAACAACAGCTCCTGACTTAACTTCCAGAATAGCGCTACGACGCAAGCTCATGTTCTCGCCAATCGTCCCGACAAGGTCGGTCAGAGTATCCTTAACGCTTTTACCACCTTCAAATTCAGCAGCACCAAGAGTTTCTGCATCAGTGCCACTTTTAAGGGCAATTCCTGAAGTCTTTGTAACAAAGCCCTGAAACTGTTCATTCCGCGCAACAAAGTCTGTTTCGGAATTAACCTCAATAACAGCACCTTTATTACCATCAATAGCGATAGCAACAAGCCCCTCAGCCGCAGTCCGGCTAGATTTTTTTTCTGCTTTGGACATGCCCTTTTTACGCAAAAGGTCAACAGCAGCATCCATATCGCCACCAGCTTCAACCAAAGCACCTTTAGAATCCATCATTCCGGCGCCTGTTTTTTCACGAAGCTCTTTAATCATTGCTGTCGTAATATCAGCCATATTCTCTATCCTTGTTATTGTTATGGGTTAAGCCTGAGCCGCTTTTTTAACAGTCTCCGCCTTGTCGTCTACAGGCTTTCCCTCAGACTTTTTTTCAGCAATCTCCTTGCCATCCTCTTTAACTGCTTTTTCCTTAGACTTGGGTGCTTTGCCTTTGGCAGGAAGCCCTTCTTTAGGATTCTTAGCACTACCCGCATCCTTTCCAGCAGAATCCATCTCAGCCTGCAGCCCATCCAGAACAGAATCTGCAACTAAATTGCAATAAAGCTCAATCGCACGGAAAGAATCATCATTACCTGGAATAGGGAAATCAATGCCCTCTGGGTTAGAATTGGTATCAATCACACCAAATACTGGAATACCAAGCTTATTGGCTTCCGCAACAGCGATATCTTCTTTATTCGTATCAACAATAAAAAGCGCATCGGGAACGCCGCCCATCTCCTTAATACCACCAATAGATAGCTCCAGCTTATCTCTCTCACGGCTCATCATCAGAAGTTCTTTTTTGGTATGAGCACTGGTATCGCCGGCAAAAAGAGTTTCAAGCTCACGCAAGCGGTTAATAGACTTGGATATAGTTTTCCAGTTGGTCATCATACCACCGAGCCAACGATGATTGACGTAGTACTGACCGGAGCGTTTAGCAGATTCTTTGATTTTTTCCTGCGCGGAGCGCTTCGTTCCAACAAACAGAACGCGGCCGCCATTTGAAACAATATCGCGTATCCCTTTAAGAGCAGCGTCAAACATCGGCACTGTTTGTTGTAAATCAATAATATGAACCCCGTTCCGCACACCAAAGATGTACTGCTTCATTTTAGGGTCCCAACGACGGGTATGGTGTCCGAAATGAACACCAGCTTCAAGAAGTTCGCGCATAGTAAAAGTGGGCATAGTCATGATAATATTCCTTTTCCGGTTATGCCTCTGCGGAAAGTGGTTCTTTCACCTGAAAGAACACCGGATGGCTGTCATACATATAGGTAATCTGCCGTTTCCGCATGTGTTTTTAGTTGCAGGATTTTTACAGGGCTATCGCGGGTTTTGCAAGCTTTTTATTAGGTTTAAAGCCCTAAAGCTCCTGAATATCTGTAACACCTTCTGCCTTTAGCAGCGCGTTACGTGCCTCAGGAGAGAACTTCCAACGCCCGGCCAAAGTGATTTCTGCGGTTTCATCGGGCTTAAAGGGAACATAAATGACAATTTTGGCCTGCCCCCTGCCCTCTGCCGCCAACAATTCCTTAAGCTGGCTGGCTGGTGCGGCAGCCTCCAGATGGATATGAACTTCCTTGATTTTCTGCGCCAAAGATTCATCCAGAGGTCTTATATCCTGAACGGTATAACGAATTTGGTCTTCTTTTTGCTCGGCAATAACTTTGAGTAATAAAGTTTCACCCGCTTCCAGAATATCATTAGAGCGTGCCAGCAACTCCGAAAAAAGCATCACCTCATAAACACCGGAGGCATCGGAAAGTTGCAGGAAAGCATATTTATTGCCGGATCTTGGCGAAACCCTGAACTGCTTTTTGGTCAAAACCCCCGCCATTTCTAGTATAGCGGTATTGCGATGCATCAGCTTTTTCTCAACCTGCGCCACAGAAACAATACCCATGCGCTCAAACTGCTCTGCCTTAATATCGAGCGGATGGGCGGACAGATAGAAACCAACAGCGTCAAATTCGAGCCTCAACTTCTCTAAAGGATCCCACGGCTCGATAATCGGTAACTCCGGCATATCAGAAGAGTTACCATTCTCCCCGCCAAATAAACTGGTCTGGCCGCTTTCCTTTTCTGCCGCGAGCATTTGCACATGGCGGAGAATTGTCCCGACGGCCTCATGCACTTGTGCGCGGTTATCATTCAAGCTGTCAAAAGCCCCGGCACAGATCAATTTTTCAAACTGACGCTTGTTCATACCGCCGGAATCCAGACGGCTTGAAAAGTCATTCAGGTTTTTAAAGACGCCATTCTCTTCCCGCTCCTGAACAATGTTTTTCATGGCCTGTTCGCCCACGCCCTTAAGCGCCGCCAAAGCATAATGTATGGTTTTTCCTTCAACCCTGAATTCAGCATTCGACTTATTAATGTCAGGCGGCAACAGCTTTACCCCCAAACGGTCCAGCTCCTGCTTAAAAATACTGAGCTTGTCCGTATTGCCCATATCAAGCGTCATCGAAGCCGCCATAAACTCAACTGGATAGTGTGTCTTCAGCCACGCCGTCCAGAGCGCTATCAATCCATAACCGGCAGTATGTGCTTTGTTAAAGCCGTAACCGGCAAATTTAGCAATCTGGTCAAAAATATGGTTTGCCTGGTCTTCCGGAATATCATTATGTTCCTTAGCACCCTTCACAAAGAGATCACGCTGGGTATCCATCTCTTCCTTGATTTTCTTACCCATCGCCCGGCGCAACAAATCAGCGCCGCCCAATGTGTAACCGGCCAAAACCTGTGCCGCCAGCATGACCTGTTCCTGATAAATCATCACACCATATGTATCTTCTGTGATGGGTTTCAGCTTGGGGTGCATATAATCAATGTTTTCAGAGTCTTTTAGATTTTGCAGATAAACCGGGATATTCTCCATCGGCCCCGGACGATACAAGGCAATAACAGCGAGAATCTCCTCAAAATTACTAACCTTGATTTGCTTACCAAGATCACGCATCCCGGCGCTCTCCATCTGGAAAACTCCGATATTTTCACCACGCGCCAGCATTTGATAAGTTTTCTCATCATCAAAAGGAATTTGTAGAATATCAATATCCTTGCCCTGAACCTGCTTTATCAAGGAAACGGCCTTATGCACAACGGTCAGAGTTTTGAGGCCAAGAAAATCGAACTTCACAAGCCCGGCAGGCTCGACATATTTCATATTGAACTGCGTTACCGGCATATCAGAGCGCGGATCGCGATAAAGCGGCAAAAGCTTGTGCAGCGGCCTGTCACCAATAACAACACCGGCGGCATGCGTTGACGCATGGCGGTAAAGCCCCTCTAGCTGTAACGCAATCTGAATTAGCTTTTGCGAAGTTTCTTCCTTGTCCCGTTCAGCGCGTAAATCTTTATCCTGTGTTAAGGCCTCCCTTAGCGAGATGGGGTTAGCCGGATTAGCCGGAATCATCTTGGCAAGGCGATCAACCTGCCCATATGGCATCTGCAAGACACGGCCGACATCGCGCACTACCGCGCGGGCTTGCAATTTTCCGAAGGTAATAATCTGCGCTACATGGTCATAACCATACTTACCCTGCACATAACGGATAACCTCGTCCCGCCGATCCTGACAGAAATCAATATCGAAATCAGGCATGGAAACACGCTCAGGGTTAAGCATCCGCTCAAACAGCAACCCAAAAGGAAGCGGATCAATATCGGTGATTTTAAGCGCCCACGCTACAACCGATCCGGCCCCAGACCCCCGCCCCGGCCCCACGGGGATGTCTTGCTCCTTCGCCCATTTAATAAAATCAGAGACAATCAGGAAATATCCCGGAAACTCCATCTGAATAATAATACCCAGCTCGTATTCCAGTCGTTCTTTATAGGGAATAGAAATTTCTTTTTTTGCGGACTCGTCCTCATTACCTTTAAAAACAAAATTTTCCAGTCGCCATTGAAGTCCCGCTTCGGATTGTGCCCGCAATTCTTCAATTTCAGAACGCCCACCTTCGGTTGCAAAAGGTGGCAATATCGGGTCAATCGTGGTGAGAAGAAACCCGCAGCGCTGCGCAATCACAAGCGTATTGTCTACGGCCTCAGGGATATCTGCGAATAGCTTCCGCATTTCCTTTGCTGATTTAAAGTAATGTTCGGGTGTAACCTTGCGACGATCGTCTTCTGTAACGTAGCGCCCGGCACCAATACAAAGCAGCGCGTCATGCGCCTCGTGCATTTCGCGCTTGGGGAAATAACAATCATTCGTGGCAACAAGCGGAATATCATGCTTGTAAGCCAGCTCAATAAGTGGCTCTTCCACTGTGTTTTCTTCCGGACAGCCATGACGCTGCAACTCTATATACAGCCTGCCCGAAAAGGCTTTCTTCAGTCTTTTAAGGACTTCAACCGCCTTCTTTTTCTGATTATGCAATAAGTATTGCGACACAGGCCCCGCCAACCCGCCACTTAAACAAATCAGCCCTGACTCATTCTCTTCTAACTGTTCCCACGTAATATACGGATTTTCTGTGGCTTCAACCTCTAGATACGAGTCACTGACAAGCTTGCAAAGATTGCGGTATCCGGCTTCTGTCTGGGCAAGCAGCACGAGTTGATGCGCCTCAAGCCCCAGATTAACCTGACAGCCGATAACCGGCTGCACTCCGCCCTTTGCCGCCGCCACAGCAAACTCCAGAGCACCAAACATATTGGCGCTATCGGTAACCGCGACAGCTGGCATATTATTAAGCTGACAAAGCTCTACCAGTTCTTTCGGACGGATAGCCCCTTCTGCCAATGAAAAGGCGGAATGCAGGTGTAGGTGAATAAAATTTTCAGTTTTGGGAATCATCCTAGAACGTTAGCACACGACCGTTCTTGAGTTCCAGCACCCTGTCCATCTGATCGGCAAGATCCATGTTATGAGTGGCTATCAATGCGCCAATTCCCGTATTACGTACTTGCTCAGTCAAAATTTCAAATACATCCTCAGAAGTGCCCGGATCAAGATTACCCGTTGGCTCATCAGCCAGCAGGAGCTTTGGGTTTTTGGCCAGCGCCCGGGCGAGGGCAACGCGCTGCTGTTCTCCGCCGGAAAGTGTACCAGGGCGGTGATCAAGCCTGTGCGAGAGCCCTAATGTTTCAAGCAAGTGGGCCGCATAATCCCGCGCATCCTTCTTTTTCTTACCGGCGATAATCTGCGGCAGGATCACATTTTCGATCGCCGAGAATTCCGGCTGCAGATAATGAAACTGATAAATAAAGCCGATAAAGTCCCGCCGTAACTTTGTACGTTCGGTATCTTCGAGCATCGCCGCATCATGACCATTAATAACAATACGCCCGGTTGTCGGGCTATCCAGCAAGCCAATCAAATGCAGCAAAGTTGATTTACCGCAACCGCTCGGCCCGACAAGGGCTACCATCTCGCCTTTTTCAATCGACATACTTAGATTATTAAGAATGGTAAGAACTTCATCTCCCTGTTTAAAGCTGCGCTCTAAACCCTCAACCTGAAGCAATTTCTGAAGCCGCGCCGTTCTGGATTCCGGCTCCTCAAAAGGTACTATTTTTTCCTTACTCATACCTCAACGCCTCTACCGGATCGAGACGAGCGGCACGCCATGCCGGATACAAGGTTGCGAGAATAGAGAGCAAGAAGGCCATAAAAATCACAGAACTAACTTCGCCCCAGTTAATTTCGGCGGGTAGTTTTGACAGAAAGTAAATTTCGGCGGCAAACAAATCCGTACCTGTTAGCCCTTCAAGAAATTGTCTGATGGTCTCAATGTTTTTAGCAAAGGCAACACCTAAAAAAGCACCCACAAACGTTCCTATAAAGCCAATACTCGCCCCCGTAAGAATGAATATTTTCATCATACTGCGGCGCGTCGCCCCCATGGTACGCATAATCGCAATATCGCTGCCTTTATCCTTAACCAGCATAATCATTGAGGAAATGATATTAAACGCAGCCACAACAATAATCAGCGTCAGGATCAGGAACATAACATTACGCTCCACCTGTAGCGCGTTAAAGAAGCTGCTATTCATATCGCGCCAGTCATAAACACCAGCCTCTCCATTTACAGCAAGAGATACGCCGGCCCTGACACGTTCCAGATTTGCCGGATCAACTGTGAAAACCTCAAGCGACATAACACTGTCCGGTTTCTGATAAAATTTTTGCGCCGCCTCAAGCGGCATAAAAACAAAACCGCTGTTATATTCATACATCTGGGCATCAAAGATGACACCAATATTATAGCTTCTGGAACGGGGAATTGTGCCAAACGGACTGACCTTGCCCTTGGGCGCAATCAAGGTGATATCATCACCAACAGTAAGACCCAGCTTATCTGCCATTGCGATACCGATAGCAACACTAGTTCCCGTAAAATTATCAATACTGCCAACCGTAATTGACTCAGAGAGTATGGGTTTGCGTGCAAAATCTTCCTGCTCCATCCCCCGAACCATCACACCACTTGCCGCCCCCCGGCTGGATAGCAATGCCTGCCCCTCTATCATCGGAACAACCATTGTCACGCCTTCAACAGATTCCACTTTTAATTTGAGAACTTTGTAATCATGAAGAGGTGCGCTCTGGGAATAAACATTGATATGACCGTTCAACCCCAGAATACGGGTCAGCAACTCGGTACGAAATCCGTTCATCACCGACATAACAATAATCAGCGTCGCCACACCCAGCATAATGCCCAGAAATGAAAATCCGGCAATAACCGAGACAAAGCCCTCGGTCTTACGTGCCCGCAAATATCGTCCGGCGACCATTCTTTCAAAAGGTGAAAACATGTTGCTTGATCCAATACCCCTCTAACTAGAGGGATACTGAACCATAAGCACCCTAAAAATCAACAGTTCATGACATTTGCAAATTACAATTGCATTTTACGACTTAATTTTCAGAAACTTTCTTGTTTTTAGGCGCTTCCTGCAAATATTCATTCAAAGAGCGCTCCGCCTCTACATTCGAGATTCTCGCTATAAGCTCCTCCATGAGAAGTATTTGCTTTTCCAAAAGCTCGCTATGTGCTGAAAGTAGCTGTAGAGCCTCTTCTACCTTATTTTCAAAATACTCATTGTTGCTCATTTAAGTTTCCCTCCTAAAATTTGTTTAGTTCCGATGCCAAAGATGCAAAGACTATGCCAATCAGGCCGCCTTTTTATTAAGTTGAGAAGATTCACGGATCATATCAAGAGCCTGACCGATAGATACTTCGTGTTTTTCGTCACTATCGCGCTTTTTGAGGGTTACCGTATCACCATCTTGCCTTGATCCTTTTCTGATTTGCCAGGGAATACCTATCAAATCCATATCAGCGAACTTAGCGCCAGGTCGCGCCTTGCGCTCATCATAAAGAATTTCATCAAAAAACGGTGCCTTGTTAAACTCATCCTGTAATTGTTTATACAATTTCTCACAAAACTCATTGCAAACAGATTCTTCAGGATCAAGATTTATCAGAGCTATCTTGTAAGGAGCAACATCTTCCGGCCAGATAATACCACTATCATCATGGCTGGCCTCAATTATAGCGCCAACCAACCGCGACACACCTATACCGTACGACCCCATTTCAAGCGGTACAACCTCTCCATCTTTGTTTTGGACTGTAGCCTTCATCGGTGCCGAGTATTTCGTACCAAAATAGAATATATGCCCAACCTCAATACCACGTGCCCGGTTCAGTTGATCTGTCGCTACCGGGCAATTTTCAGGGTCGTGCTTTTCATCTGTAGCAGCATAAATACTCGTCATTTTTTCATAGTAATCGTTAACATCTTTTTTATTGTCGTAGGACAGCCCCGCAGCCGTAAGATCGACCTCATTCCATTTTTTATCAGCGAACACCTCGCTCTCACCAGTGTCAGCAAGAATAATAAATTCATGGCTTAAGTCACCACCGATAGGCCCGGTATCCGCCCGCATAGGAAACGCCCGCAAACCCATGCGCGTATAAGTCCGCAAATAAGCCAGAAACATTTTCTGATAGGAATAAAGGGCACCTTCATAATCCAGATCAAAGGAGTAGTTATCCTTCATCAGGAACTCACGCCCCCGCATTACGCCAAAGCGCGGACGAACTTCGTCCCTGAATTTCCACTGAATATGGTACAGGTTTTTTGGTAAATCTTTATAAGAATGAACATGCGTACGAACAATGTCTGTAATCATTTCCTCATTGGTAGGCCCGTAGAGCAAATCACGCTCATGACGGTCTTTGATCCTCAGCATTTCTTTGCCGTAATCTTCGTAACGCCCACTCTCTTTCCACAAATCAGAAGACTGTAATGTCGGCATCAGGATTTCCTGCGCCCCTGTCGCATTCTGTTCTTCACGTACAATCTGTTCAATACGCTTTAAAACGCGGAAACCAAGCGGCTGCCATGCATAAATACCGGAGCTTGTTTGCTTCACCATACCCGCGCGCAACATCAATTTATGTGAAACAATTTCAGCCTCTTTTGGAGACTCTTTTAGCGTCGGCATAAAATATTCAGACATTCTCATAACTTAGTATCCTTCACCCCAGATTATTTCTTCTTCTAACTCTTTGACCGGATGTATAACCGGCACCGGAACAGGTTTAGCAACAGGCTGTTCACTTTCCGGTTTCTTACCACACAGCGCATAAATCTCACTGGTCAGATCTTTACCGTTAAAAACAACACGGCCTGTTTGGTAAATCTCAATCATACCAACCGGTGCGTCAAGCTCCGTTCCAACCGGAAGAGCTTGATTTAATTGCGCCGCAAGATCAATAGTCACCGGTATTTTTATAACATCAATAAAGTTTTCTGCCTTCGCATTTATATCTGCCGCCACAACAGGATTACCATGCACATCAACGCCGGGGATATAATCCGCGCTGGTAAAATATTCTTTAACCGGCAAAATCTGGCACAAGGCTTCCTTATTCTGCGCCCATGCCGGAGCAACAATAAAAGTTGTCATCAACACAAACAATAATATCAGCCTCATTATCATTATCTGCCTTTCTTTATCATCTCTTCTGCTTCCCCATAGAAATCAATAACCTCCATTTCAATCAGAAAATAAATCACCAGCCAGATCATAGCAGCAAGGACGGAGGTTGCCAGAAATTTCAATCGCAAGCGCGGCTTCGCAGGGGCGCTGGATGTATGGCCCTCCTCCGGCTTTTCAATAGGATGATTACCCCATGGCAAAACCGTAAACAATGCGAGCCACCAGACCATAAGATAAAGAATTATACCGGTAAACCAGCTCATATCTTATACTCTCAGAACATGAACCGTGGTTTTTGGCTTAATACGCAGCACCATATTCACCATACGCCGGATACCAATGCGGATTTCATCGGACACGGCACGATCGCTCTGGCGGAAATTCCTGTCCATATCGGCCAAAATATCTTCGATTTCATTCAATATATCTTCTTCCAGCTTCACCTCATCCTCATTTTTCGGATCAATCAGTCCCGTGCTTGTAAGCTGCGGATCAGCAACAAGGTCGCCGCGCTCATCCAGCACAACAGAGACGTGAATAGCGCCCGAAAATTGTAGCTTACGCCGCTCCCGTATTGCCTGATGATCTATATCAATGAGCCTGCCGGAATCAACAGCTAGCAAGCCGGTTTCCACATGTTCTATGACTTCGGAGTTGCCTTTTTTCAGCCGAATGACCGAGCCATTTTGCGGCACTATAACGTTTTTAATCTGGCATTTCCGCGCCAGATCAGCCTGCGCTTCAAGATGCTGGCGCTCGCCATGAACCGGCACAACAAGCTCCGGCTTTACCCATTGGTACATATCGGCGACTTCATCGCGGCAAGGGTGACCCGAAACATGGATCACATGGTCCGTATCTGCTGCGCCAATGACCCTCACCCCGGCAGAAACCAGATCATTCTTGACCCCATTAATATCCTTTTCATTGCCAGGAATAGGCCGCGCCGAAAAGATAACCGTATCGCCTTTACCCAACTTAACAGTTGAGCGCTGCCCCCGCGCTATTTTGGCGAGCGCTGCTCTGGCCTCTCCCTGTGATCCGGTCACGATGAGAACCTGATTTTCCGCTGCCAGCCCTTCCAGATCCTCTTCGGAAACAATCTCGACTATGTCAGTCAGGTAACCGCAATCTTTGGCCGCCCCAACCATATTATTGAGCGAGCGCCCTACAACAGCAACACTACGGCCACAGCTTTCCGCCGCACGGCATATGCTTTGGATTCGGCCAATATTAGAAGAAAAACAGGTGACCGCAATACGCCCCTCGCATTCCTTAAAAACAGCATCCAGCCCTTTTTCAACATCCTCTTCCGAACCGGAAAATCCGTTTACATTAGAATTCGTTGAATCGCCGATATAAGCCAAAACGCCCTCATCCCCGGCCTTTCTAAACGACTCTTCATCCGTCAGCCCGCCAATAACCGGTGCGCGGTCAAGGTTCCAATCGGCGCTGTGAACAATTTTACCTTCATCCGTATCAATAATAACCGCGCAGGTTTCCGGTATAGAGTGCGCGACATGAACAAAGCGCGCTTTAAACGGCCCTAGTTCAACAGTTTCGTTATCCTCTACAACATGGATCTTCATGTCCTTGCAGGAAGGGTACTCCTCAATTTTTCGACGTAATACCGCAGCCGTGAATTTCGTGCAATATACAGGACAGCGTAAACGCGGCCAGATATGAGGCACCGCACCAACATGGTCTTCATGAGCATGGGTCACGATCAATCCCAGTAAATCATCCTTACGATCAACAAGAAACTGCGGCTCCGGCACTATAATATCAACACCCGGCAAACGCTCATCGGCAAAGCCGATGCCCAGATCAATACCGATCCATTTACCCTGATAGGCATAAATATTAAAATTCACGCCAAATTGCTCACTCCCGCCCAGAGGGATGAAATGGAGGTCGTTGGGGTCGAGGTCTAATTTTTGTTTCATCTATATTTCCTTGTCATTCTAAAAGAGCACAAGCGACTGAAGAATCTTTTTGAGATCCTTCGCTGCACTCAGGATGACATGTTTGGGTAATAATCAAGCAGCCTGCTTTAATTTCTGCTGTCTGTGTATGTGCAAAAGACCGCGTAAAGTCAAATCTTTATCCACGATTTCTATTCTTGTAACTGTATCGGCGAACAAATCAGCCAGCCCGCCGGTTGCAATAACAAGCGGCTTCACGCCCATTTCCTCTTCAATCCGCCGGAGCGACCCTTCAATCATACCGACATAGCCCCAATAAACACCGGAGCGCATGGCACTGACCGTATCCGTACCAATAACAGCTTCCGGTTTTTTAATGCTGACTTTGGGTAATTGCGCCGCCGCCATATGCAGCGCCTCCATAGACAAATTAACGCCCGGCGCAATAAGACCGCCGCAATAAGCGCCATCTTCATTAATAACATCAAAGGTGGTGGCCGTACCAAAATCAACGACAATGGCCGGCGCTTTATAATGGTTTAGCACCGCCACAGCATTGACCAGACGGTCATCACCCACTTCGGCAGGCTTATCGAGATTAACCTGAACATCAATAATATCGTGAGAGACCATTGTCGCTTCACATTTAAAACTTCCCCGGCAAAGCTGTATCAAATGAAAATTAACATCCGGCACAACGGAACAAACAATCGCGGCGCCAACTTGTCCGAACGTAAGCTTTTCCTGCGTAAAAAGCTGGAACAGCCACGCCGCATATTCATCAGACGTGCGCCCGCTATCGGTCTTGCAGCGCCAAACATGCTGGCGCGCTTCCCCATCATAAACGGCAAAGACTATATTTGTGTTTCCGGCATCAACTGTAAGAAGCATTTAAATCCTTTCA
Organism: Alphaproteobacteria bacterium; assembly: GCA_021775915.1. Taxonomy (GTDB): domain Bacteria; phylum Pseudomonadota; class Alphaproteobacteria; order Micavibrionales; family Micavibrionaceae; genus UM-FILTER-47-13. Next base: position 54,372 of record JAJFGW010000016.1, read on the forward strand.
AGTTCCTGAAAATACACCTCGCCGGAGCTTATGTCAAAAATTTTACCCTTATGGTCTTCCAGGATTAACGCGCCATCCTCGTTTATTTCCTTAAAGACACCTTCCTGCTCTTTGCCGGAAACCGTGACTTTCAGATTTTCATTCAGGCCATGCGCCTGCGCGAGCCATGCCGCGCGAATATCGGCAAAACCATGCTCCTGCCATTGCGTATAATATTGCCCCAACTTCTCAAGCACAAGGTCACGAAAAGGGTGAATAGCGACCCTGTTTTCACCGGACAAGTCCTTCAAACAAACAGCATTCTCCGGCGCGGCCAAAATATTGACCCCCATGCCCAGAGCATAGCCATCACCTTCTTTTTCTATCAGGATGCCGGAAACCTTCTTACCATCGATTAAAATGTCATTGGGCCATTTGAGGGTTTTATTATGCCCCTCTTCCAGCACCTCATCCATAGCGGCAGAGAGCGCCACGGCAGCGACAAATGACAACTGCCCCGCCTGCTGTATCGGACAGTCAGGGCGCAATAAAACAGACACATAGAGATTACCGAGCGGGGAATCCCACTTGTTCCCGCGTCGCCCTCGCCCCTTTTGTTGTTCAAGACATTGAACAACTGTGCCTTCGGGAAGCCCCTCCGCTGACAGCTCCTTCACATAGTCCTGCGTCGAAGGGAGGGAGGCGTAAGTATGTACTTTAAAATCCATGATTACCCGGCGAACAAAGCCGAAGCCGCGTTCATTCCTGTTGTAACCAGGCTATCAGGCGAAAGAATAAAGAGCAGGATAAAACCAACACTAGCAAAAACCACAGCCTGCTTGGAAAAGGCTGGTTGCGGATCAAAAGCGTCTGCCGGTTCATCAAAGAACATAACTTTCACAACGCGCAAATAATAGAACGCCGCCACAACAGAGGTTAAAATACCGAGCACGGCCAGAATATAAAAGCCCGAAGCCACGGCAGCTTTAAAAATAAGCATCTTACCAAAGAACCCGGCCAAGGGAGGAATACCACTCATCGAAAACATTAAGATCGCCATGGCATAGGCCATTAACGGGTTCGTACGAGAAAACCCTGCCAGGTCACCAATTTTTTCAACCGCTACGCCACCCCGGCGCATGGTCAGGATGATGCTAAAAACGCCTGCAGTCATAATCATATAAAGAACCAGATAAACAACAACAGCGCTAATCCCCTCCATTGTACCAGATACAACACCGATCAAAACATAACCCATATTTCCAATCGAGCTATAAGCCATCAGGCGTTTGATATTGTCTTGTGCAATAGCGGCAAAAGCGCCAAGCGCCATCGAAGCCATAGACAGGAACCAGATAATTTGTTGCCACTCACCAATAATAGGGCCAAACGGGCCAAACAAAAGCCGGATCAATAAGGCCATCGCTGCGACTTTGGGTACAATCGCAAACAAGGCCGTAACAGAAGTCGGTGCACCTTCATAAACGTCCGGTGTCCACATGTGGAACGGCACAGCCGAAATTTTAAAGGCCAGACCGGTAAGCACAAAAACAAGCCCTATAATCAAGCCAAGACCCGGCTCTGTTCCTGAGAGCGTCGCGGCAATCGTGTCAAATCCGACCGAGCCTGTATAACCGTAAATGAGCGACGCGCCGAAAAGCAGCATCCCGGATGCGAGCGCACCCAGAATAAAATACTTAATTCCGGCCTCCGCCGACTTGATATGGTCACGCCGAAAGGCCGCCAGCACATAAAGACTTAGAGCTTGCAGCTCTAGCCCCATATACATGGAAAGCAGATTATTCGCCGAGATCATCAACATCATGCCCAAACCGGCGAACAGAACGAGTATCGGATATTCAAACCGCGCCATTTGTTCCTGATAAAGATAGCGCACAGAAATAGCCATCGTGACCATAAGTCCGAGCAATACAAACAGCTTCATGAACCCGGCAAACCGATCGAGTATAAACATACCGCCGAAGCTTGTTGTCCGTTCCCAATCCAGTCCCAGCAAGAAAGTTGCCGCCAGAGCGAAACTGCCGATAGTCGCCCAGCACAACATCTTTGTGCCTTCGTTGCCGCGAAATACGCCGGCAATCAAAAGAACCATCCCAGCAATCGCTAAAAACATCTCCGGCAAGGCTGGCGTTATATATGCCCAGCTAAACTCACTCATAATTATCTCCCTCTCCTGCTGCAGGTTCAACATTTAAAACCTGCATGTCTGGAACTTGTAAGCCCGCCATATATTGCCCGTGTAACTTATCGACAGAGGGTGAAATACGATCCATCACAAAATTCGGGAAGACGCCGAGAAAAATAACAAGTAAAACCAGAGGCACAAAAATACCCACTTCACGCGGACTCAAATCCAGCATTTGGGCTGCATCTTCATTATCCTGTGTTCCAAACATAACCCGCTTATAGAGCATGAGCATGTAAAGCGCCCCAAGAACAATGCCGGTTGTCGCAAACAGAGCCACCGTCGTATCAACCGAGAACGCTGCCAGCAATGAGAGGAACTCACCAACAAAGCCGCTTGTCCCCGGCAAACCGACAGAGCCGAGCATAAACACCATGAAGACAACCGCATATTTGGGCATATTTTTAACAAGCCCGCCATAACGCGCAATATCCCGCGTATGCAGCCGGTCATAAATAACGCCGACGCTCAAAAACAGCGCCGCAGAAATAACGCCGTGGCTAATCATCTGGAAGATACCGCCCTCAATACCCTCTATCGTCGCCGTAAAGATTCCGAGCGTTACAAACCCCATATGCGCGACCGAAGAATAAGCAATTAGCTTTTTCATGTCCTCCTGCACAAGCGCCACAAGCGAGGTGTAAATAATCGCGACAACCGAGAGCCAATACACAAAATCAGCAAAATAAAGGCTAGCCTCCGGGAACATCGGCAGGGAAAAGCGCAAAAACCCATAGCCTCCCATTTTCAAAAGCACACCTGCCAGAATCACAGACCCCGCGGTTGGTGCCTCCACATGCGCATCAGGCAACCATGTATGGACCGGCCACATCGGCATCTTGACCGCAAAGCTGGCAAAGAACGCCAGCCACAGCCACATTTGCAGATCACGCGCCACCGGATTTTCGATCAAAGTTTGAATATCCGTTGTCCCAACCTCAACATAAAGCGTCAGTAGCGCCAGCAGCATTAAAACAGAGCCCAACAACGTATAAAGGAAAAATTTAAACGCAGAATAAACCCGGCGCGGGCCGCCCCAAACTCCGATAATAAGAAACATCGGAATTAAAACGCCCTCAAAAAACACGTAGAACAACATTGAATCCAGAGCACAGAATGTCCCGATCATCATGGTTTCCAGCACCAGAAACGCGATCATATATTCCTTAACGCGGGTCTTGATCGAATTCCAGCTCGCCAAAATACAGAGCGGCGTTAAAAATGCCGACAAGGCCACAAAGAAAACCGAAATACCGTCAACGCCCATATGGTAGGAAATACCGAGCGAAGGAAACCAGTCCGCCTGCTCGACAAACTGAAAATCTGCCGTACTGCCGTCAAATCGTCCAAGTAAATACAGCGATAAAACGAAAGTAAATGTCGAGGTATAAAACGCTGTAAACTTAGCGTTTCGTGCCACTGTTTCAGCACCGCCCCGGATCAAAAATATAAACAGTGCTCCAATCAACGGCAGCGCCGTCATCAATGATAAAATTGGAAAATCAATCATACTCTAGGACCCCAACATCATTTTATAAGCAAACCACGAAATAATACCGATCAAGCCAATAATCATAACAAAGGCATACTGGTACAAATATCCGCTCTGAAAACGGCTCAGGATTCTGGCTGTTTGCATGGATGCCCCGGCGACACCATCCGGCCCCATCCCATCAATGATCTTTTTATCACCAACAGAAAAGCCGCGGCCTATGCACCAGACATTTTTGACAAACAGCCGGTCATAAAGCTCATCAAAATACCATTTATTAAAGGACAGCTTATAAAGCGGCGCGATCTTGCCTGCCAGTTTTTGAGCTATCCCTTCGCACCACATATAAATTAAATAAGCGAGAAGAATGCCGAAGAGCGCCATAACAATCGGCAGTTTCTTCACCCAAACCGGAACATGGTGGGCGGCTTCAATTGTGTCATTTTCAGGCAGCACCTTTATACTCTCGCCCCAGAAATGCTCTTTGTCCCAAATGTTTACAAATTCAGATTCACTTACAATATCATTGCTGTGACCTTCTTCACTGGCCGAGCCAACAAACCCGCCATAAAAGACAGACCCGGCCAAGATCGCCCCGGTTGCCAGAACAATCAGAGGCGAGAGCATCACGGACGGTGATTCATGAACGTGATCCATGACTTTCTTGCTCGCCCGCGGCTTGCCGTGAAAGGTCAACAAAATAAGACGCCAGCTATAAAAGGCTGTCATGAAAGCAGCGGCTATCCCCATCCAGAAGGCATACATCCCAAACCAGCTATGGTCAGCAAACGCCGCTTCCAAAATCATGTCTTTGGAATAATAACCGGCAAAAAACGGCAACCCGGCCAACGCGAGCGAGCCAATCCACATCAAAACATAAGTCGTCGGAATAAGCTTCCACAACCCGCCCATCTTGCGCATATCCTGTTCATCCGACATAGCATGAATAACAGAGCCTGCACCAAGGAAGAGCAGTGCTTTGAAAAACGCATGTGTCATCAGGTGGAAAATCGCCGCGCCATAAGCCGACACACCAATGGCAAAAAACATATAACCAAGTTGACTCATCGTTGAATAGGCAATCACGCGCTTAATATCAAACTGCGTCAAACCAATTGTCGCCGCAACAAAGGCCGTTGTTGCCCCGGTGATACACACAATCTGCAACGCAAAGGGCGCATATTCAAATACCGGCGAAAATCTGACCAGCAAAAACACACCGGCAGTCACCATCGTTGCCGCATGAATAAGCGCAGAAACAGGTGTTGGCCCTTCCATAGCGTCCGGCAACCACGTATGCAAACCAAGCTGCGCGGATTTACCCACTGCGCCCATAAACAAAAGTAGGCTTATTACGGTCAGAGAATGAAGCTCCCACCACAAAAAGTTAAATGTGTGTGTCGCCAGCTCCGGTGCCTTCATAAAAATCTCGTCAAACTGGACGCTACCAAAAACAAGGAATGTCGCCATAATGCCGAGCGCCAGACCAAAGTCGCCAACGCGGTTCACAACAAAAGCCTTAACCGCCGCTTTATTTGCGCTTTCCTTATGGTTCCAGAACCCAATCAAAAGATAAGAGGCCAGCCCGACCCCTTCCCAACCAAAGAAAAGCTGAAGAAGGTTATCAGCCGTTACCAGCATCAGCATCGCAAAAGTAAACAAACTCAAATAAGCCATAAAGCGCGCGCGGCTTTTATCATGTGCCATATAACCGATAGAATATACATGAACACAAGCCGATACGATATTGATAACACACAACATTATAGCAGTAAGCTGGTCAACCCGCAAAGCCCATTCGACCTCAAAATCACCCGCGCTAATCCAGCTTGCCAGCATCACGGTGCGGACGTCACTATCAAACACAACATCAAAAAACAGGACACAAGAACAAAACGCCGCCAGGATAACTCCGGCACAAGTCACAAACTGCGCTCCTTCATCACCAATTTGCTTACCAAACAGTCCGGCAATCAAAAAAGCAAATAACGGTGGGAATACAGCTAATATCTCCATAACCTACCCCTTCATCCCGGAAATGTCTTCAACAGCGATAGAGCCTTTGCTCCGGAAGAAGACGACAAGAATAGCAAGCCCAATCGCCGCCTCTGCCGCCGCAACAGTCAGTATGAACATGGCAAAAACCTGCCCCGCCATATCCCCCATAAAAGACGAAAAGGTGACAAAATTTATATTCACGGCCAAAAGCATCAGCTCAATCGACATTAAAATAATGATTACATTTTTACGATTCAGGAAAATACCAAACACGCCAATTGTAAATATCAGCCCGCCGAGCATCAGATAATGATTTAATCCAATTTCCATACTCAAGCCCCCGACCCTGAATTTACTTTTTTGATTTCCATTGAATCCTCAACCGTACGCGAGAACTGGTCCGCCACTTTTTGTTTTCTTACACCGCCCCTCGTCCGCAAGCTCAAAACAATCGCACCAATCATAGACACGAGGAGAATAAGCCCGGCAATCTGGAAGGCAAAAACATATTCGGTGTAAAGCAATGCGCCCAGAGATTCTGTATTCGACACACCCTCAACAATCGGCGCCGCGCGGTTCATCTCCACCTGCGGCGCAAACTGCCACGCACTATAAAGAGCAAAAAGCTCCGCCAGCAACACACCGCCAAGCAACAAACCTATGGGAACATATTGCATTGCCCCTTTGCGTAGGTCAGAAAAGCTAATATCGAGCATCATCACAACAAACAGGAACAACACCGCGACAGCCCCGACATAAACAATCACCAATATCATTGCAATAAACTCGGCCCCGAGAAGAACAAACAACCCCGCCGTATTAAAGAAAGCGAGAATCAGAAACAAAACCGAATGCACAGGATTCCGCGCCGTGATAACCATCAAGGCGCTTAAAACCAGTATGGAGGCGAAAAGATAGAACGCTAAAGTCGAAATTATCATAATCAGGTGTACTCATTTGCTTAAAGTCAGCATAGATATTTTTAGTATTTTAAAAGCGCTGCTTCAAGTGCGCATTGTTAAAAATATGCTTTTTACATTGATTTTTCTTTTATATCAGGGAAAAGTAGTGGAGATATTTATTTTGCCCAACTACTTTCAAAAAAAGGATACCGCCCGTGAAATACGCAAGTGTGCTTCTTGTTGCTCTTTTTGTTCTGGCTTTCTCTGCTCCGGCAAAAGCCGATGGCGACTTACTGAGTATCGGTCTTGGTTATTACGACATAAACGACAATGAAGATGCTGCCGATTTTCGGCTTGAATATCGTTGGGACACCCCCCTGCTCTGGGTTATTGAACCATGGGTTGGCGCTGAGGTCAGCTCAGACGGTGCCATTTATGGTGTCGGCGGCATTCTGGCCGACATACAATTTCAAAACGGTTTTCTGATTACGCCGAGTTTTGGTGCAGGACTCTACAGTGATGGCGACGGTAAAGACCTAGGACATGTTGTTGAATTTCGTTCCCAGCTTGAGCTTGGCTATGAATTTGATAATTTTTCCCGTATAGGAATTGCCGGCGGGCACATCTCAAATGCAGGGTTGGATGATAGAAACCCCGGTACGGAATTCCTGAACCTATACTATCACGTTCCGATCGATCACTGGTTTTGATAATGCATTCTTCCTAATGCCTGCCCATTGACCGTTAGATTACCTGTCTTATCCAGATTGTAGTTCAAGACGAGTCCTTTACCGTCCTCGGTCGGTTGCGCCATGTCCTTAAACACCTCCGCTATCTGGGAAACATTAGAACCTAACATCGAACTTAAGCCATCGACAAACTTATCAACGCCGCGCAACTCAAACTTACCTGCACCGGGAAAAGAGCCGTCTCCCAATACAGTATGCATAGATTCTACAATAGATTGGTAAAGATCTCCATTGCCAGACTTGCAGTTTACGCCGAGCGTTATGCCACTCTCCTCTACAATACGAGCATACTTTTCAAAATCCTGTAGAAACTTATTTTCATCTTTCTCAAAAGCTAAATTACTTAACTCTTTTGCAGGAATGTTACCGAGATCAAATTTACAATCCGAATATTGCGGCAAACCGGACTGACGAGAAAATTCGGGAGATACACTGTAAGCGACATTAAATTTTGCAGAGCCTTTCTCTTCCTTCATATTTCTTAGGCCAAGGCTTGTATCGAAACTGATCTTTGGAAGGGGAAACATCACGTCTTTAACACCCGACAAATCGAGGTCTTTTACACTCAGGGAAGCGCTTATATTTTGTGGTATAACCGGATCTTCTTCCTCAACAGACATACCGCCATATGAAGTACCAATATCGAATTTACCTATTTTTACAGTACCATTGGACATGTCTCTATGTTTATTAAAAACAGTGAGAGTAACACCCTCAAGCGAAACCGTACCAACACCGGAATAGCTTTTGTCACCATTTTTTACGATACTCGACTGGAATGCCAACTCTGAATCAATGTTCATCTTGGTATAACCACCTTCAATCTCAGCCTTCCACGTGCAGTCATCGCCGTTCGTAGTAATAGTATATTCTCCACGAGAAGATATATCCTGAAGCGACAGGTCATGTTTTACCGTATTGCAGAAACCTTCTACTGTGACGCTATCCATATCAGGGGATGTCGTCTTAATATCAACTTTAACAGGAACGGGTCCGTCAGAAATCAGTTGGGCTTTAAGGCCAAACACATCAACCATTTTCAAGGTGTGTAGTGTTGTGCCTACCTTAATATCGTAGTTAAAATCCCCTTGATTTACTTTCATGCTAACAGTCGGCACGATGGCCCTGTATTTTAGTATCCCCGCTGGCTCTACCGTAATGGAACCGGCACTCTCCACTTTTATATGGCTGTTATGTCCTGCTTGCTTATAAGCATCATCAAACGCCGCATTCATACCGATGGCAAGGCGCTCTGGAATGGCCACATTATTAGCATAAAAAGCACCGCCTGTTACTACGGTAGTTGCAAGAATAGCCGTACCAACAAGGAATTTTTTAACAGAAGATTTCATAGCAGCGTCCTTCATAATTATGAATTTAAAAAGACATAACTAGAGGGATTTTGATATATATGTCAAGAAAAATTAACGATAAGGAGCTTCAACGGCAAGGTTGGCGGCAATCTGCGCTTCCCAGCGGTCACCATTTTCCAGCAGCTTGTCTTTGTTATAAAGAAGCTCCTCATGGGTTTCAGTAGCGAACTCAAAGTTCGGGCCTTCAACAATCGCATCAACCGGGCACGCCTCAGCGCACAGACCGCAATAAATGCATTTGGTCATATCAATATCATAGCGGCTTGTCCGGCGACTGCCGTCTTCGCGCGGCTCCGCCTCAATTGTAATGGCCAAGGCCGGACATATGGCCTCGCACAACTTACAGGCAATGCAGCGCTCTTCCCCGTTCGGATAACGGCGCAACGCATGTTCCCCTCTGAAACGCGGGCTGATCGGCCCTTTTTCATACGGGTAGTTAATCGTAACGCGCGGCTTGAACATATATTTAAACGTCAAAGCCATACCTTTGACGATTTCAGGAAGTAAAAAACTGCGCGCAAGCTTATCAAACATTATTTTTCCTATTATGGCAGAGCATCAAACATAACCAGACTTCCCGATACGACCAAAACCCACAGCAGAGTAAAAGGCAGGAAAACCTTCCAGCCCAGCCGCATCAGTTGATCATAACGGTAACGCGGAAAAGTCGCCCGCGTCCATATGAAGAAGAACAAAACAGAGGCCGTTTTAACCGCAAACCAGATAAAGCCCGGAACAAATGCGAGGAAATCGATCCCGAAAGGCGGCAGCCAGCCACCCAGAAACAAAACAGTAGCCATCGCGCTCATCAAAATCATATTGGCATATTCACCGAGGAAGAACAGCGCGTAAGTCATGGCCGAGTATTCAACCATAAAACCGCCGGACAGCTCCGACTCACCTTCCGGCAAGTCAAACGGCGCGCGGTTGGTTTCGGCCAGAATCGAAATAAGGAAGACGATCAGCATCGGAAACAGCAAAACTTGCATCCAAAAAGGGCGCGGCGCGAGGACAATCTCGGTCAAGTTCAGCGACCCGACACACACGAGAACAGAAACAATCACAAGCCCCATGGATACTTCATAGGACACCATTTGCGAAGCAGACCGCAGACCGCCAAGAAAAGCATAGCGCGAGTTAGAGGCCCACCCCGCCATCAACACACCATAAACGCCCATGGATGACACGGCAAACAGATAGAGAATCCCGACATTGATGTCCGCCAGCACCATCTGCGCATCAAACGGAATCACCGCCCAGGCCACCAAAGACAGCATAAACAGCATCATAGGCGCGAGCAGGAACACAACTTTATTCGCCTGTGTCGGAATTATAGTTTCTTTGGAAAAGAGCTTGATACCATCTGCGATGGGTTGCAAAAGCCCAAACGGCCCCACCGTCATCGGCCCTTGCCGCCGTTGCATCGCACCCATTATTTTGCGCTCCGCATAAGTCATATAAGCGACAAAAAACAGCACGCAACCAACGATCAAGCCGATTTTCATCAGCATCCAGAGCAAAGGCCAGCCATATATTGTCCAGAGTTCTAACATTTACGCGGCCTTGTCCTTTTTATCTTCAATGAACTGCGACAAATCAGGCTTGAAATAATCCGGTCCTTTGAGAACTTTTCCATCACCTTCGCGGCGAATAGGTTTACCGTCCGCGCCAAGCTTGCTCATATTCGAGCGATGCACTTCGTCAAACGCCTTATGCTTTACATCATGCAGTCCAAAGGACAAATATGCACCATCCAGCACATATTGCAGGTCAGTCAAAGCATCAAGAACTTCAACCATATCTTCCTGATCCAGAGCCTCTTTCAATTCATCCAGCTCTTCAGCCAGCAAATTGATCCGCAGCAGGTTCGTTTGCGGGTCAGTGATATGCGGCTGCTCTTTCACCGGCAGGTCAAAGGACTCATGAAACTCCTGAACGCATTTAAGGGTGTATGTCATTATTCTGCAGCCTCCGCATGTGAAATGGCTGTGTCAGCCTTTGAAAAACTTTTTGTGCATTCAGCCATCGTGTGAGAAGACCGCGCTATACAGTTTGTTAAATAGAAATGCTCAACCGGTAATTTAAAGTCATCACCCAAAAGCTTGTCTTTTTTACCAAATTTCTTCCATCCCGAAGAAGGAAGGGTATCTATTTTACCCAAATGCGCCCACTCTTTGGCAATGCGATCCCGTAGCTGCAATTGACTATCATAAGGCAGCGCCTTGCCTGCATGTTCAGACAGCGCCCTTAAGATTTTCCAATCTTCTCGCGCCTCACCTGGCGGATAAACAGCGCGGCGTGCCTGCTGTACGCGCCCTTCAGTATTCACGTAGAGCGCATCCTTTTCTGTATAGGCCGCACCCGGTAAAATCACGTCGGCGCGGTGCGCGCCAACATCACCATGGTGCCCCTGATAAACAACAAAGGCTTTCTTACTAATTTGTTCCGGGTTGAAATCATCCGCGCCAAGCAAATAAACAAAGCTCATCTTTGACAAATCAAAGCCGTCTTTGGAATAAAATCCAACATCAAGCGCCCCTACTCTTGAAGCCGCATTGTGCAGAACGTTAAAGCCGTTCCAGTCTTTTGTGACCATGCTAAATTTATCAGCCGCTTCACGCGCCAAATATTGAACCGCCGCGCCGTCATTACGTTGAAAAGCGCCCGTGCCAATAATCAACATCGGGTTTTTAGCCTTTTTCAGAACATCCGCAAAGCCACCTTTAGCTTTAATAAGCTTTTCCAAATCCTGCGGTGACGTTCCCAAATGCTCGTACGGGTAAGTTAGATCAGCAGCCTGCCCGATAACACCTATTTTAACCCTGTCGCGTAACCATTTTTTACGAATGCGTGTATTCACAAGCGTGCCCTCATGGCGCGGGTTAGTATCAACTAGCAAGATCGCGTCAGCGTCCTCGATCCCGGCAATACCGGAGTTAAAGATGTAACCCCCGCGCTCGGACACATCAAACTGCGCGCCATCTATCCGGCACTCCAGATTATCCGTACCCAAAAAATCTTTAAGTGCGACCACAGACTCAACATCAACCAAATCACCAGCTAGAGCCGCAATTTTGTCCTTCTTTTTCTTTTTATATTTTTTGGCAATGGCCGCAAACGCGTCATCCCAGCTTGCTTCCTTCAGCTTGCCATCTTCGCCCCGCACCCATGGACGATCCAGACGGTTGCGTTTCAGGCCATCATAAGCAAAGCGGGTTTTGTCGTTAATCCACTCTTCGTTAACATCCTCATGCAAACGCGGCAAAACGCGCATCACCTCGCCGCCGCGCGAATCAACGCGAATATTCGAACCTACTGCATCATGGACATCAATTGTTTCAGTCTTGGTCAATTCCCACGCTCGCGCCTTAAAGGCGTAAGGAGAAGAAGTCAGCGCTCCAACCGGACAAATATCAATCATATTCCCAGACAATTCAGAGCTGATAGATTTCTCAACAAAAGTATCAATCTCGACATTCTCACCCCGGTGTAACAAGCCAAGCTCCGTCATCCCGGCAATCTCATCGCCAAACCGGACGCAGCGCGTACATTGAATACAGCGCGTCATAACCGTTTTGATAAGAGGGCCAATATTTTTGTTCTTAACCGCGTTCTTACTTTCGTGATAGCGCGAGCGGTCAAAACCAAAAGCCACGGCCTGATCCTGTAAATCACATTCCCCACCCTGGTCACAAATAGGACAATCAAGCGGATGGTTAATAAGCTGAAACTCCATGACCCCTTTACGCGCCTTTTGTGCCATTTCAGAATCGGTATGCACCACCATGTCATCACCACACGCCATAGCACAGGATGCTACCGGCTTGGGTGGCCCGCCCTCGACCTCAACAAGGCACATACGGCAATTCGCGGGGACGGACAGGCGGTCATGATAACAAAAGCGCGGCACTTCAACGCCAAGCTGCTCGGCGGCCTGCAAAATCGACGTCCCCGGCTCTACTTCAATTTCCATTCCGTTTATGGTTAATTTTGGCATTACGCGGCTGCCTTTCTGTATTCCATGATCCGTTTTTCCATCTCCGGACGGAAGTGACGAATAAGACCCTGTACCGGCCACGCCGCCGCATCACCCAAAGCGCATATCGTATGGCCTTCCATTTCTTTGGTAACATCCAGCAACATGTCAATTTCTTCAACCGTGGCATTCCCTTCGACCATCCGCACCATCACGCGCCAGAGCCAGCCGCAACCTTCACGGCAGGGTGTACACTGACCACAAGATTCATGCATATAAAACTGCGAAAGTCGGGCAATGGCATAAACAATGTCTGTAGACTTATCCATGACAATGACCCCGGCCGTGCCCAAACCACTTTGCACTTCACGCAGAGAATCAAAATCCATTAATACCGTATCGCAAATATCTTTCGGTAATAGCGGCGTAGAAGAGCCGCCCGGAATAATAGCCAGTAAATTATCCCAACCACCGCGCACACCGCCCGCATGTTTTTCAATCAGCTCCTTCAACGGAATGCCCATTTCTTCTTCTACATTACAGGGCTGCTCAACATGACCGGAGATACAAAATAGTTTCGTGCCGGTGTTCTTTTCGTCTTTGCCAAACCCGGCAAACCAGCCCCCGCCCCGGCGCAAAATTGTCGGCGCGACAGCAATCGTTTCAACATTATTAACCGTTGTCGGACAGGCATATAAACCAGCCATCGCCGGGAAAGGCGGCTTGTTACGCGGCTGCCCTTTAAGACCTTCAAGACTGTTCAGCAGCGCCGTTTCCTCGCCGCAAATATAAGCCCCTGCCCCACGATGCAGATAAACATCAAAGTCCCAGCCAGACCCGGCGGCATTTTTACCGAGAAGTCCTGCCGCATAGGCCTCTTCAATAGCCTCAACAACAGCCGAGCCTTCATTGAAAAACTCACCGCGAATATAAATATAGGCCGCATGTGCGCCCATCGCGAACCCGGCAATTAAGCACCCTTCAATGAGCTTATGCGGGTCATTACGCAAAATATCACGATCTTTACAGGTGCCAGGCTCCGACTCATCGGCATTCACGACAAGATAATGCGGCTTCCCGGTTTTTTCAGGATCAGGCATAAACGACCATTTAAGCCCCGTGGGAAACCCTGCGCCACCGCGCCCGCGCAAACTGGATTTTTTCATCTCCTCGACGATCCACTCTTTGCCCTTTTTTATCAGCGCCGCCGTATTGTCCCAATCACCGCGCTTCTTCGCATATTCAAGATTATGCGGCTCAAAACCATACAGGTTTGTAAATATGCGGTCTTTATCATCCAGCATTTACGCCACCCCTGCTTTCTTTGCGGCTTTTTCCAGCGTGGTTGGACCTTTGATTGCCATAGAGCATTTCCGCCCGGACTGAGACCCTACAGGAACATCCTTGCCCTTGGCCAGAGCGTCAAGAATAGCCACCATACTCTCCGGCGTCAGGTCTTCGTAATAATCATCATTGATCTGTACCATGGGCGCATTCACGCAAGCGCCGAGACACTCAACATCCATTAAGCTAAACAAGCCGTCTTTGGTCGTTTCACCCATATGGATTTTAAGATGCTTCTCCGCCGCCCCAACAATATCGGCCGAACCGCAAAGCCAGCACGGTGTTGTCGTACAAAACTGCACCAGATATTTACCGACCGGGGCCAGATTATACATAGAATAAAACGTAGCGACTTCATAAACCCGCACCGGCGGCTGCCCCACAATTTCAGCAATCCCGTCCATCGCCGCGCGCGGTATCCAGCCACCATAAGGAATATCAGCCTTCGCCCCTTCTTCGCCGGTTTGACGCTGCGCCAGATCCAGCAGAGGCATAATCGCACTGCGCTGCTTTCCCTTCGGATAACGCGCAATAATTTCATCAACCTTCTTTTGGTCTTTAAAGGTAAAGCTCTCAGGCTGGTAATCAGCGGTAAGGTCAAAAGGTTTTTTCATCGGTCAATCTCTCCAAACACGATATCCATTGAGCCAATAACACTAACAGCGTCAGCCAGCATATGGCCCTTGCTCAGAAAATCCATAGCCTGTAAGTGGCAAAAACCCGGGGCGCGAATACGGCAACGATAAGGTTTGTTGCTGCCATCTGAAATGAGGAAAACGCCAAACTCACCTTTCGGTGCTTCGACAGCCGTATAGGTCTCCCCCGCCGGAACATGGAAGCCTTCGGTATAAAGCTTAAAGTGATGGATGAGCGCTTCCATCGAGCCTTTCATTTCGCCGCGTGGCGGCGGCGCAATCTTATAATCATCAATCATTACAGCGCCTTTTGGCATTTCATCAAGGCATTGCTTCATGATCCTGACCGACTGGCGCATTTCTTCCATCCGCACGAGGTAACGCGCATAACAATCACCTGTCTTGCCGACCGGAATATCAAAGTCCATTTTGTCGTAAACTTCATAAGGCTGCACTTTCCGCAAATCCCAAGCCACTCCCGACCCTCGGAGCATCGGACCAGTAAAGCCCCAGTCCAAAGCCTCTTCCGCACTGGCCACACCAATATCCACGGTGCGCTGCTTGAATATACGGTTCTCGGTTAAAAGCGTCTCCATATCATCAAGAACTTTGAGAATTGAATTTTCGCACCAATCATACATGTCCTCAGCCAGCCCGTCAGGCATGTCATAGCGCACGCCGCCGGGACGGAAATAATTGGCATGCAGCCGCGCCCCGCAAACCCGGTCGTAGAACTCCATGCCCTTTTCGCGCTCTTCAAACCCCCACAAAGCCGGAGTAACAGCGCCAACATCAAGCGCCCCTGTCGTAATGCCCAAAATATGATTTAGAATTCGGGTCAGCTCAGAAAACAGAACACGGATATATTGTGCCCTGTCTGGCACCGTAATCCCGAGAAGGTTTTCCGTTGCCATAGCAAAAGCATGCTCCTGATTCATCGGGCTAACGTAATCCAGCCGATCAAAATAAGGCAGTGCCTGCGTATAGGTCTTATACTCAATCAGCTTTTCAGTGCCCCGATGGAGCAAGCCAATATGCGGATCCGCGCGTTCAACAATCTCGCCATCCATTTCCAGCACAAGGCGCAAAACACCGTGCGCCGCCGGGTGCTGCGGGCCAAAGTTAAGCGTATAGGGCCGAATGTGAGTCTCTTCCGCTATTTCAATTTTACGACCGACCTTGCTCATGATGCCTTCTTCCTGTCACGGTAATCCGCACAGCCAAATTCCGGCTTCGCCCCTTTTTCATCGCCCGGGAGCTGAACATCAGTCATCCCGTCCCACGGTGAAAGAAAGTCAAAGCGGCGGAAGTCCTGCGTTAGCTTCACAGGCTCATAAACAACGCGCTTCAGCTCATCGTCATAACGCACTTCCACATAACCGGTCAGCGGGAAATCCTTACGCAGCGGGTGCCCCTGAAAACCATAATCAGTCAAAATGCGCCGTAAATCCGGATGATTGCTGAAATAAAGACCGTACATATCCCACACTTCACGCTCCAGCCACCCCGCAGCACTGAATACATCTGTAACAGAAGGAACCTGCTCCTCTTCCGCTACTTGAATTTTCACTCTAATTCTATGATTTTGTGCGACAGATAAAAGCTGGTAAACAACGTCAAAACGCTCTTCGCGCTCAGGATAATCTACCGCTGTAATATCAATGAGCTGTTTACAGGCGCATTCGCGATCATCGCGTAAAAACTGCAAAACACGCGCTACTTTCTCCCGCTCAGCATAAACAACCAAAGCACCACGAATCATTTCGTACTTACTCACAGACCCCTTAAGGCTCTCGGTGATATGCTCGGCTAAATCAATAAAGGCTTCGTCAGACATTTTGAACAACAAACAGTAAATCAATACACGTAACAGGCACTACTATAATCAGCCTACCCGCTGCGTTCAAAAGAAATATTCATTTTTAAGAAATTTTATACTCTGAGTTTAAACTTCCACACTACTACCCGGCTGCGACAAAGGCGCTTTTGCTTCTTCGGGAGCCACACCCAGCTTCGCATCCGACTCATTCCCTGGATCAGGAGTGTCCATCTTGTTCATGATAGCATTCATGGTTTCATCTATCTTGTTCTCATAACCCTGACCAATTTCATCAAGCCTTTGGTCTTTATATTCCATGAGCTGGTCAATGCCCTGCTCAAGTTGGGCCTTATCAAGATCTCCGGTTTTAAATCGCTCATTTAACTTCTGAGCTTCCCCATATATTTCATGGTGCAGCTCTCTATAGCCATCAAGCTTTACCGCAGTAGGAATTCTTTTTTCCGTAAATTCATCAAGACCGTCTTTAGCACCCTTTATAGCACCATCAAATTCTCCTCTGGCAATCCCTCCAACATAGGACTCATTCAAGCGGGACGTCACACTCGATGCGCGCTTTAATTCATTCTGCAAATTATGTTGAAAACTCTTCGGATCATTAGGAGCAGAACCGTTTTTAACAATATTGTCCCACTGGTTAAGCGGCGTTCCAATTAATTGCTGAGATGTTATAGCATCTCCAGCTGGTGCATTTTTCTCAAACGCATCCCCTGCCGGTGCCTCCGGCTTGAAACTAAAACCCGCCATAACAAAATCCCCTCTTATTTACTTGCCTAAAGACATGCTACATAATAAGGGTTAACATAACGTAAAAGGAGTGTTTAACGGGAAATACGCGTATCTTCACGCTGCATTTTCTTTTGTAACTGCAACAGCCCATAAACGAGGGCCTCAGCCGTCGGCGGGCATCCCGGCACATAAATATCAACAGGAACAACACGGTCACAGCCGCGTACCACAGAATATGAATAGTGGTAATAACCGCCGCCATTCGCGCAAGACCCCATAGAAATAACCCAGCGCGGCTCGGGCATCTGGTCATAGACCCGGCGCAGCGCCGGTGCCATTTTGTTACACAGCGTCCCCGCCACAATCAAAACATCCGACTGCCGCGGACTAGGGCGCGGAATAATGCCAAAACGGTCAAGGTCATAGCGACTCATGTAGGAGTGGATCATTTCCACAGCGCAGCAAGCCAGACCAAACGTCATCGGCCACATAGAGCCGGTGCGCGCCCAATCAAAAAGATTATCAGCCTGCGTTAAAAGAAAGCCTTTTTCCTCTATATGTTTAGACAATGCCGCAGGCACAACATCTTGCTCCTCAGCCGGAACAACAGGAACATCTGTACGAAAATCAACGTCAGGCGCTTTTACAACTTTACGATCATGACTCATAAATCTTTACTCCCACTCGAGGGCGCCCTTCTTCCACTCATAAATGAAGCCAACAGTTAAAATACCCAAAAACGACACCATCGACCAAAACCCGAACAGCCCTATATCACCGAGCGCCACGGCCCACGGAAACAGGAAGGCAATCTCCAGATCAAAAATAATGAACAAAATAGCCACGAGATAAAACCGCACATCAAACTTGTTCCGCGCATCCGCAAAAGCATCAAATCCACATTCATAAGCAGAGAGTTTATCCGGGTCAGGCCTGCGCAACCCGGCAATCAATGACGCCGCAATCATCATTACCGACAGTCCGGCAGCAACGGCAAGGAAAACAAGGATTGGCAAATATTCAGACAATAATTCTTCAGAAGCCATAACTAAGAACTCTTACGCAAGTAAAACACCTTTTATTTCTAGCACCATACTACTCTGTAAAAAAGACCTAAAACCAAAATCTATAGACCTTCCCAACCTCACTATCAAAGAGGTAAAAATAAAACTATAATACGCCCTCTTTCTTCGCCGTATTTATCTAATGCAATAAATTCACTCGTTGAGCTGTGCCCTGCCCTCATGTGCTGATCATGGTTTCTTAAATTAGTTCTCTGATCAATAGGAAGTTTCGCCGACCGATTAGGATCACCCGGGTGCTGCATAATAACGGTAGTCACCGATGAGTCTCTATGACTAACACTAGCGGTTATTGGCAGCTTCGGTGTTATCGCGGCCGCACCCTGGTACCTCACTCCGTTTATCATAAAAATAAAGTCGTCCGGTAATTCACCCTTATTTTTCTCCGTAACATAATAGGAGAAATACGTACGCACCTTTTTCTGCGCCTCATTTAACAAACCTAACTTTTGCAAAATACCAGCAACATCAGTTGCCGCAGTCTTTGCCGGCGCATACTCCTGTGATGCGGCAAGGGCAAACCATACATAGGATTCAACGTAGTCCCGCACTACATTTTTTCCTTCATAATATAAAAGCCCCAACTCAAACTGGGCCGCAACATCTCCCGTTCGTGCCAATAAGAGTAAATCTGAAGAACGGGCGGACACACTCTGGGGGTTATGATTCCAAACCACCATAAAAATAAATACGCCAAAAATAAGAAGTGACTTTTTCATAGTTAAAATCAGCTTTCTTTCAATATAGTACCATCCAGTTTTGCTCCTTCCAGATCGACATCATCAAGAATAGCCTCGGTAAGGTCACAATCCGTAAGGTCGCAGTTTCTTAAAGACGCGTGAGACAGATCAGCGCCTGTCAAAATAGCACCTCTAAAATTTGAATCATCGAGCGTCGCAAATTTCATTTTGGCATGACCAAGATTGGCCTTTTGTAAAATATCTTCTTCATCAGGTCTTTCAACATTCAGCACACCAAAATTAGAGCCGGTAAGGTCGGCCCGTGAAAAAACAGCATTTTTAAAGGAAGAGCCTCTGAAGTCAGAGTTCTGTATACGGCAATCCTGAAAATCTGAATCATCAAGAACAGAGCTTTCCATTTTAATGCCTTTGAGATTAAGGCCGGTAAATTTGCATCCCTTGGCAATAACAGCAGTCAGAGTATAGTGGCGTAACGCAGACTCCTCACTCAAATCATAATCGCTCAAATTTAGCTGCGTTCCTTCTTTGCCGGCCGTATCAATCCAGAGCATGTGTTTTTTTATGAGGGCATTTATATCCAGCCCTTCCCCAACAAGATTTTTTCTGACCTTCTGGCCTTTAAGAACCTCACCAATATTGGTTCTGTCCGTGCTGACATCTGTCAAATTTATATTTTCCATTATGGCGCCTTCCAGCGTTGAATCCATCATGTCCGACCCCGTCAAGTCCACGCCGGAAAGGTTAGCCCCTGAAAAATCAACCCCTTTTAGATTGGCGTCATGCACAATCACGCCTGATAAATTGGCATCAGAAAAATTGGCACCCTGCGCCATACAATCGGATAAATTCGTGTCCCTGATTGTAGAACCTGAAAAGGCCGTCTCGCCCGATTGATTCCACCCTGCATCAGGGTCATCCCCGCCATAATCAAGCAAGGCGCCTTGCCGTAAATCCGCATTACTAAAGTTCGCCTCTGTCAGGTCGGCTCCAATAATATAGGCTCCGCGAAAGTCGCATCTTGAAAAATTTCCAAGAACCATGTGCGCTTTATGAAGGTCACACGAAAAAAAAGAAACATTGGAAAAATTACCACGGCTTAAATTAGCTCTTTTTAAAGAAGAACCAGTAAAATCCGCATTGCTCATATCCGCTTCATAAAAACTAAGCCCTGATAAATCCATGGACTTTACAACAGCACGAACCCCGCCATGCGCGCCCGACATAAACATGCCGTGCTGTTTAATAATTTTACTTAACTCTTCTTGTGAAAGTTTTTCCATGCCCCTCAACATAGATAAGAAACAGAGTATTATCCAGACCCTCTTTTCCATTTTCTATGTTATAAGCACCCATGTCCGAGAAAAAACTAAACCAGCTTGAAGAAACGCTAGCCCATCAAGAACAACAGATCCATGATCTGAACGATGTTGTCACGCGCCAATGGAATGAAATTGATTTACTCAAAAAGCATATAACCAAAATGCAGGATAAAATCAGGGTATTTGAAGATACGACCCCTGCTTCAGAAAATACAGACGCGGCACTCGACAAACCACCTCATTATTAAGAAGAAACACAAAGCTTCAGCTTTTCCTCCCGGCTTAAGCGTTTAATACGCACCTCCCGTTTTGATGCCGCGCTACGCGTATCACATCCCTCCCGATACATAAGCGTAAAAGGCCCGCGCCCTTTGGTGTACTTAGCACCCTTCCCGCTTTCATGTGCGGCTATACGGCTTTCCAGATCATTGGTAATGCCTGTATACAGGCTCTTATCCGCACATTCCAAAATATAAACAACCCAATCCATGCTTAATATGATACAACGCGCCTCATGAAATCTCCATATGATGTTATTATTATAGGCGCAGGAGCCGCCGGAATGATGTGCGCCATTGAAGCTGGTAAGCGCGGGCGGCGCGTACTCCTCATAGATCACTCCAAAAAGACAGCCGAGAAAATCCGTATTTCCGGTGGCGGGCGCTGTAACTTCACCAACCTCCATACCAGCCCGGAAAGCTTCCTGTCTAAAAACCCTCATTTTTGTAAATCGGCGCTAAAACAGTACACACAGCAGAATTTTATCGCCCTCATTGAAAAACATGGCATAAAATGGCACGAAAAGAAGCTAGGCCAGCTTTTCTGCGATGACTCCGCTACGCAAATTATCGAGATGCTGCTAGATGAATGCCGGAAGGCAAATGTCACCATAGAGATGGAAACGGCTGTAGACTCTGTTGAAACTACCAAGGATGGCTATAAGGTCAATGACTGGCCTTGCACATCTGTTGTTATTGCCACGGGTGGCCTGTCTATTCCAAAAATAGGGGCGAGCAAATTCGGCTATGATATAGCAAAGCAATTCGGATTAAACGTAATAGAGACGCGCCCCGGACTAGTTCCCCTGATATTTCAAAGCACATTGCTTGTGCGCTGCAAAAATTTAACCGGCCTATCCGTAGAAGCTACTGTTTCCTGCGGCAAGACAAGCTTCTCCGAAGGGCTTCTTTTTACACATAAAGGCCTGAGCGGCCCTTCTATCCTGCAAATATCATCCTACTGGCATGAAGGCAAAGACATCATTATTAACCTCGCGCCAAAAACGGACATACTAGCCTTCTTCAAAGACAGAAAACAAAACCAGCCAAAGCAGGACATACAAACCGCACTTTCCAGCATTCTCCCCAAACGTCTGGCGCAAAGCATTTGTGAAGACCAAGACATAAAAGGCCGCATCGCCGATTTACCGGACAAAAAGCTGGAGATTTTGGCAAGCGCTGTAAATGAGTGGCGCATCAGGCCTAGCGGCACAGAGGGCTACAGAACCGCAGAAGTCACGCTCGGCGGAATTGACACCAATGAGCTATCATCCAAAACCATGGAAGCCAAAAACCAATCTGGCCTGTATTTTATTGGTGAGGTTGTTGATGTTACCGGACATCTCGGCGGATTTAACTTCCAGTGGGCATGGTCATCCGGCTATGTCGCCGGACAGTATGTGTGAAGAAAAAATGGCGCGAGAGACGGGATTTGAACCCCCCCGCATCACTTCGTGATGCGTACTTCTTTAAAGGTTTGTCGCGGGTTCCTTTTGATGTGGCAACATCGCAAGGAAACCAAACAAAGTAACTTAATATAAAAAAATGGCGCGAGAGACGGGATTTGAACCCGCGACCTCAGCCGTGACAGGGCTGCGTTCTAACCAGCTGAACTACTCCCGCGCATTGGGTATAGTCAGTAAAGACGGTAATCTGTAACGAGTATCACATAAGATTTCAAGCTTTTTCTAACAACAAACCCCTACTATGCCGCGAGTTCTTCAGGTTCCGGGTTAAATGGCATATCCAGAGCCGTTGCCACACCCTCATAAGTAATCTCGCCCCGGCAAACATTAAGGCCGTTTCGTAAATTACGATCCGCAAGCAATGCCTCTTTCCAGCCCATATCGGCCAGTCTCAGACCATAAGGCAGCACCGCATGGTTCAGCGCCAAGGCCGATGAAAGCGGCACAGCACCCGGCATATTAGCCACGCAATAATGCACCACATCATCAATGACATAGACCGGATCATTGTGCGTTGTCGCCTTGCTGGTTTCAAAGCAACCGCCCTGATCAATCGCAATATCAACAATCACCGTGCCGGGTGTCATTTGTTTTAACATAGACTTCGTTACCAGCTTGGGAGCGGACGCGCCCGGTATTAGAACAGCCCCGACAATCAAATCCATCTGCGGCGCGTTTTTCTCAATATAATCAATGTTGGAATAAACAACATCAGCCTGCCCACGGAAATAATCATCAAGATACCGAATGCGATCATGGTCTTTTTCAAGAATGGTTACAGAAGCGCCCATACCGACAGCAACCCGCGCTGCATTAAACCCGGCAACGCCGCCGCCAATAACCAGCACGCGAGCAGGCAACACTCCCGGTACGCCGCACATTAGACGGCCTGTACCGCCCATATGTTTTTGCAGGTAATATGAACCAACAATCACAGACAACCGCCCTGCAACCTCGCTCATCGGCGCCAAAAGAGGTAAACCATGGCCGTCACGGCCTGTTACGGTTTCATAAGCGATGGCCACACATTTAGAATCAATAAGCGCCTGTGCCTGCGCCGGATCAGCGGCGAGATGAAGGTAGGTGAAAAGAACCTGATCTTCGCGCAACATCTTGCATTCCTGCAGTTGAGGCTCCTTCACCTTAACGATCATATCGGCTTCGTCAAAAATCTCTTGTGCCGTGCCGCGTATCTCGGCCCCGGCCTCTTTGTAATCCTCATCAGTAAAGTTGATCCCCGCCCCTGCCCCAGTCTCTATAATCACCTTGTGGCCATGATTAACGTACTCTTTGGCAGACGACGGTACTAAACCGACACGATATTCCTGAGCTTTAATTTCTTTTGGACAACCGACAATCATCTCGCATACTCCCCAGCTAAAATTACGAATAGCCTCTATTTACCAGCTTTAGTAAATATATCTAGGGATATTTATAGGTGCGATGCAATATTTTAGGGGTTTTAATGAACAGACTCATCAAAAGCCGGAATCTGAAAAATAAATGACTTTGCGGATTCTGTATTATCAAACTCTTTTGGATCAAGGCCGGACATGATATCAGGCTTTGATTGTATATTTTTAGTAATCTCAAGTGCCTCTTTATATTCATCAGATTGCAGCTCTGTTATCAATGCTTGCAAAACCTGATCCTGAGCTACCAATAAATCATAATATTTTTTAATAAGAGAAGGAATTTTTGTAAGAATATCCTCAATTTTACTAAGATCATCCTCGGAAACGCCAGCATCACAAAAAAGCCCCATAATATGCTCCCACATCTTATCGTAAGCTTTTATTTCCAGAAGTATTTCTGATGGGGCATCAAGG
>JAJFGW010000017.1 GCA_021775915.1 Alphaproteobacteria bacterium
TTCTTCGTCGCTGCAGGCTTTTTCTTCTTAGCTACCGTTTTCTTCTTCGCTGCAGGCTTTTTCTTCTTAGCTACCGTTTTCTTCTTCGCTGCAGGCTTTTTCTTCTTAGCTACCGTTTTCTTCTTGGCTGCAGGCTTTTTCTTAGCTACCGTTTTCTTCTTCGCTGCAGGCTTTTTCTTCTTAGCTACCGTTTTCTTCTTCGCTGCAGGCTTTTTCTTAGCTACCGTTTTCTTCTTCGCTGCAGGCTTTTTCTTCTTAGCTACCGTTTTCTTTGCAGCCTTTTTAGCTTTAGTCACCGTCTTTGTGGCTTTTTTAGCGGCAGTTGTTGCCTTCTTCGAAGCGGTCTTTTTAACAGCCACTTTTTTAAGTGCTGGCTTCTTTTTTACTGCTGTTTTCTTTTTAGCAGCGGGTTTCTTTTTAGTCGTTGTTGTCTTCTTTTTAGTCGTCGCAGTTTTTTTCTTAGCTACAGCCATTGTTCGGAACTCCTGTCAGGTTTTGATAAAAAATTTAAAAGTACAAAAAGAAAAAAGATGTGCAAGCGCGCACAGACAATTACAGTGTATGACAAAACGCTCAAAAAGCAAAACTCTTTTCGACCAAACAAAAAATACGCGTTATTTCGATCATAAAACAATCGAAATTAAAAGCGGTTTGCTCTAACAAGAATTAAAAAGTAATGTCTTATTTTCTCTGAAGGTCACGGAAAAATTTTTCACC
Organism: Alphaproteobacteria bacterium; assembly: GCA_021775915.1. Classification (GTDB taxonomy): domain Bacteria; phylum Pseudomonadota; class Alphaproteobacteria; order Micavibrionales; family Micavibrionaceae; genus UM-FILTER-47-13. The sequence goes on from JAJFGW010000017.1 coordinate 718, forward strand.
GCTATTCAAAACACTGTCCAAAACATTTTTGTCTTTTGTTTCTACAGGCGCCACCTCTGTTACGAGAGCTGGTTTTGTTTTTGGGGCTATCAGCGGCTTGTTTTTTTGTTCAACGACTTTTATCTTCGTTCCTTTTCTTGGCATCATATGGGCACGGACATATTCAACACCATGTCCTGCCGTGCGAACATCATCATAAGGAAAACCATCATAAGTTTTCATTTCCCAACCATCACCGCAACCGGTCAAAAACATGGCAGGCAAAATTGCTCCCATAAGTAAAAATTTCCTCATAATAATAACCTCCGGCAGATGTGCCACGAAAAGATAAAAAAGAACCAGCGGAATCGCTGTGCCTTCATTCTAACGCCTAAAGTGATTTGATCCAAGAGCCGTTTAGTAATCTTGACATAAACTCAACAGTTCGATAACAAATGCTCTTACCATTTTTGTTTAGAAAAGGATCGTGGACATGAAAAAGGAAAGAATTATAGGTATTGCCCTTGGACTAGCAATCGCCGGCACCCTTTATATTATCTTTAATAACGCGGCCGCTCCTGACACAAACGAGCCCACAAAAGCAAGCGCGCATACCATGGCAAACAAATGCCTTGAGGTAGAAAAGCTACCGGCCGATAAAAACCCGACTGACTTATATGTAACAGGGTACAACCTCAACCTTTATAATGAGCCCATGAAAATAGAACACTTCCTTGAAGGGCCTCAGTACGGAAAAATGGTAACACTCCTTCCCTCTGGCACTGCTGTTATAAAAAAAGACGTAAAAGAAGCTGGTTATTCCTGGCAAGACAAACAGCTTTGGTTTGAAGTTGACGCGCCCTCTATCAATAAACGCGGCTGGCTATATGCTGGCAAAGGCGGCCAAACAGACACGCTGGGGCACTGTATGACCCTTGTGCCTAAACTAAAATAGCGCAACTATATCAAATAGATAGATTGTGCGTTAGCAAAAAGTTAACCCCTTACTGGTAGAATTATCCCATAAACCGAAGTTTAAGGAGGATTTATCATGTCTATGGGTTATCAAGCGGATCAGAAGCGCCAGCAGGAAGAACGCCAACAACAAGAGCGTATGGATGAAGAGCGCCGGCGAGAGCAACAACGCATGGAAGACAATCGCCTTGAAGAAGAGCGCCTGACCGAAGACAAACGGCAACAAGACGCGTTTGACGAAGAAAAACGAATGAATCAAAAGGATTTCGAAGAGCAAAGACGTCTTGAAATGCAGCAACAGATTGAGCAAGAGCGCATCAATCAGGGGCTCATCGACAACGCTTAGCCTCAAAATCATAATCAGTAAAAGAATCAGCAGATTCAGGCTTTTTGATCTCAATCAATGGCAATAATAATTTTATTGACAGGAATCCCTAAAATATGGCTTAATGCGCCAAGTTTGATTACGACCCTACGAAGACACGACTTTTTGAATACGCCTTTATTAACAAGTACGGGCATGGAGATTTCCTTTTTCGAAAATGTTCGGTTTGACCAAGGATCATTGGCCCAGGCCGAAATCAGACGATTAAACATGTTGCGCTGTTGTAACATGCTATAAATACCGACACTTGCGATAAAGGAGATATACTCATGGCAACCGGTACAGTTAAATGGTTTAACCCTACAAAAGGGTTTGGTTTTATTGAGCCTGAAGACGGCGGCAACGATGTGTTTGTTCACATCAGTGCAGTTGAAAAAGCTGGAATGGGCACTTTACACGAAGGCCAAAAAATCAGCTATGAACTTCAAGAAGATAAAGGCAAAACTAGCGCTGCAAACTTGCAGGAAGCTGCTTAAGCTTTTACGTCTTGTACGTATTCGAAAAGCACGGCATGGGAAACCTGCCGTGTTTTTTATTGCCTTTATTAGGTTAGCTTAGCTAAGTTTATTTCACGATTTTTCCGCTTCGCGCATCGACCCGCACGGTATGAGGGCCATTTTCAGTTTTGAATATAACGGCGTAAACAGGAATACCCTTATACATTTGCCGCTGCACTTTAAAGTCCCGCGCCGGCGGTGCATTTTTTATAGCGATCGACACAGCCATACTTTGCGGAATAGCCATCCCCTCCGGCAAATCCCGCGCTATCTTCATAACTTTCGGCTGAAGCAACGGCTTACGGCCAGGCACAGGTGGACCAACCCATTTTTGCGATTTTTGAGGAGCCTTAACCTCTTTAGCTTCTTTTACTTCTTTAACTTCTTTTACTTCCTTCACCTCTTTCACAGGCTCCGGCTCAGAAACGGGCTTAGGTTTAAACTCCGGCTGTTTTTGTTTCGATTTGTAAACAGGCGCAAGCTTTGATTGCTGCTTTTTCTCCTCCGCGCTGGGCTCCGGTCTGGACTTAGGCTTAATATCTATCGAAACAGGCGCATTCACGGCCTCTTCAGGAATTTCATATTTAGAGACAGAGCCGTCATCCCTGATGACTTTAATCAGGTTATTGTCCCCTGCCCACGCAGGCGTCACGGTAAGAGACACAGTAAGAGACACGGCAAAAGCCAATATGAGCACAAAAAACGCCAGTAAACGCACGGAATTCTTCCCTTCACTATATAAATTAAGCGGGGAGTATAACAAAAACAGCGCCAGCTTCCAGTCTTATCTGCCTCTGGCTTGTTCTGGCCTGCCCTCACTTGTCACCCCCATCATCCTTTGGATAAAGCATAAACAAACCGACAGGCTTAGTCCCGCGCTTGACGATCACGGCCTTATACAGCCCCGCCTCCAGCATGCGGATATAATGGGCAATATGGGTCTTAAATTTATGCATCGTCGCTTCTTCGTATTTTTGAAAATGGTCTTTACTCATTTACTTTCTCCTTTTCACGCCAAAACTGGGCTAAGCCCATACTTACTTAGTCCACCAGCGCTTTAACTATTTGATTTCGGATATAAAAAACTGGACTAAGTCCACCACCTCCGTCATTGCGAGGAAATGGAATGACCGAAGCACCCAAGAGGGCACAAGCAATCCAGTAAACTTAGCCAACAAGCTCTGGGTTGCTTCGCTACGCTCGCAATGACGAGAATTAAAAACGCCCCGAAACGCATAGCGTGCGGGACTTACCTATAGATACAAATGTGCTGTTGATGGAGCGATCATAGCATATTTTACGATGAATGTCATCCCGGCCTTCACCGGGATGACAGAAAAGAACCCCATAAATTTATTGCATAAAATTAAAAAACATGGTTCTATCGATATTATGTTTAATCTAAACTGTAAGATTATAGTTTCTTCTATTACAAGTGACGCGCGCCGTTCACGACGAATTCGCTGCTGATTTTTTTACTGCAGCGAATTACTCTATTTTTCTATTTCCATTGCGAACAGTAATCAGGTCAGCGCCCTCTGAGGGTCGGTCTCATTGGCTTCATGGCGATTCAATCAATTATATTTTGAAAACCTGTAATACAAAGGACTAAAACCATGTCTAAGAAAGAAAAATGCGACTACTACGAAAACGAAAAAAAATCATTCTGCATTGGCGTTATAAGCGAGATAGAGATAGAGATAGAGATAGAGATAGAAAAAGAAACAGGGCATGAGCCGCCCAAAGAAAAATCTCTTGTACTCTATTTTAAGGCAAAAGCTGCTGGAAACACTAAAATATATTTGCCTTCTTATCAGACTGAAGATGGTTACTTTGTGGTCACTGATGGCAAACCCAGGAATGGTCGTGTTCAACTTTTCAAAGTAGAAAAAACAGGTGCAAACATCTATGTAAGCAATAACTTGTCAAATCTCTTTTTTATGCTTGCTTTCAATGATAATGAAAAATCTCTTTCATTCGAAGGTCACTTTGCAGGCGGTAAAAACATAAGGAAGGAAACGCTTCAGCTTAATAATGATTTATTCGTGAAGTAAATAAAAACACAGGCTAGCCCGGTTACGCTGGGCTAGCCTTTTCTTATCATCCCGGGCTTGATCCGGGGGCGTAAATGAATAGAGAGCTCAGCCCGATCAGCAGCTCGGAAAAACAAAGGGCAAAAAAGAAAGACATGATCGCCCAAAAAACAAACGGGCGCGTATCGCGCTCAACCCTGAACGGCGGCAGGCAAAACACCCTGTCTTTGATAAACCCCAGAGCCAGAAGAACCGTCACCCCCGCCAGACACAAATGCGACAACCCGCCCACAATATAAGCCGCCCCTTCATTGTCATGCAGCGCAAAATAAAACCCCGGCGCCGTAAAGGCGAGAAACATAAAGAACAGAGGGTATATCTGGGGTTTGTATCTCATGGGGGGAGTTTAGCGCGCCTGCTCCCGCTTGTCATCCCTACCCCTTAATACTGTCATCCCGGACGTTAGGTGAGTAGCATCGCAGATGCGTTATGAACCTTACGCATCCGGGATCCATACGGTGCTTGCCGATAGTCACAATGGATCCCGGCCTACGCCGGGATGACAGAACGATGTTAATCGTTCGTACCACCTATCTTCTTTTGCCTGTGCTTTTCAATTTAAACTTGCACAGCATAAAAAAATAAGCTCATATATCTGCATATTCAAATGAGAGGTTATTATGAGAAAATTTATTAGTTTCTTCTGTATCGCTTTATTTTTATTAGCGGGTTGCGCCACACAAAAAATTCCGCAGGCAACCGGCGGAAGCAAAGCAGATGGCACCATAAATCTTGCCTATGAATATGGTCTATTTGAAGAGCCTGTTGTTGACTGGGGAATAGCAACCAACACAGCCATAGAACGCTGTAAAGCTTGGGGTTATAAAAATGCTGAATCTTTCGGTGGGTCACAAAATAACTGTCTTGCGTATAATGGCTACGGCAATTGCGTTAGAACACAGGTAAATGTGACTTATCAGTGCACCGACAAATAAGATGACAGAAGAAATCTTTACTATAAAAATTGATTACGACAATCCAATCGAACTGTCTGATTTTTCAGAGAGCTTGGTAGCAACAGCAGATCAATTTCATAGTCATATCATCGAAGAAAAACAAAATATAAATGAAGATCAAATAAAACTATATATTTGTGAAATAGAAAAAGGCAGCATAATTGCAAAAATAAAGGCATTAGGTGAACATGCCGGAACAACAATAAATGGAACAAATATTTTAGATGGATTTTTATCCAAAACGAAAAATGTAGTTGATTATTTTTTAGGAAATATTGATATCAAGCCAGAGCTTAATATCAACGAATTACAAAACTATAAAAAAATATTACAACCAGCAGCATCAGACAAAGGAACCAGCCTAAGCTTTAACGTTGAAGAAGGAGGGATACAGACAATAAACCTTACAATTAACCACGTAGAAGCCAATGCCGCCCAAAATAGAATAAATCATGAGATAGGCCTATTAAAACTTCCTGAAAACTCTATAAGGCACAAAGTTCTCTTTTACTGCTACCAAGCAAGAAATGACAAAAAATCTAAGACTGGTGATATGGGTATAATAGAAAATATAGATTCATCACCAGTTAAAACCATTTACATGGACGAATCCATTAAGGAACAAATCTTAAAAAATCCATTTGATGTAGCTTACATTGTGGATGTTGACGTACATACAATTAACCGTAAAGCAAAGCTCTATAAAGTTTTAAAAATTTACGACGTTGTTGATCAGTAAGATTCTCTGTGAAACTCTCTGTTCTCTGTGGTGAAAAAGAATATTTTGAATCCGCTTCGCGGCGCATTTATGGATCCCCGCCGTTTAAGCGTTTCTTACGAAACGCCGCGGGGATGACGAATGAAGACGAGATTCTTTGTGCTTCTTAGTGTCCTTTGTGTCTTAGTGGTAAAAAATTTCTAGATTGCTTCGCTATGCTCGCAATGACGGTTAAGAGAGTCCCAAATCAACATTCTCCAGCTTCTTAATCTCATCCCTAATCTTCGCCGCTTGTTCAAACTCTAAATTCCCCGCGGCTTCGTGCATTTGTTTATCGAGTTTGGCGATGTATTTTTTTAGGTTCGTGGGGGATTCGAGGGCTTGTTGTTGTTGGTCACTGAGGCCGCTTACTATACGCGACACATGCACGCGGTCGGCGCGGTCGTAGACGCTGGCCATGACGTCGGTGATGTGCTTTTTGATGCTCTGGGGGGTTATGTTGTGCTGCTTATTGTACTCTAGCTGCTTTTCGTGGCGGCGGCCGGTTTCCTCGAGGGCTTCTTTCATGGAGCCGGTTATGCTGTCAGCATAAAGGATGGCTTTGGCGTCGACGTTACGCGCGGCGCGGCCTATGGTTTGGATCAAGCTGGTGCGGGAGCGGAGGAAGCCTTCCTTGTCGGCGTCCAAAATCATCACGCGCATACATTCGGGGATATCAAGCCCCTCGCGCAGCAAATTAATCCCGACCAGAATATCAAACACGCCGAGGCGGAGATCGCGGATGATTTCTATGCGCTCCATTGTGTCGACATCGCTGTGGAGGTAACGCACTTTGAGGCCGTTCTCGGTGAGATATTCGGTTAAATCTTCGGCCATGCGTTTGGTCAGGGTCGTAACGAGAAGCCTGCCGCCCAGCTCGACAATTTTTTTGGCCTCGGCCATAAGGTCATCGACTTGATGCTCTGTCGGGCGTATTTCCACCGGCGGATCGACAAGCCCGGTCGGGCGCACAACTTGTTCGGCGGAGATACCACCCGCTTGCTCGATCTCCCATTCAGCAGGCGTGGCGGAAACATAAATCGTTTGCGGGCGGAAATCGTTCCACTCTTCGAATTTTAACGGGCGGTTGTCCAATGCCGATGGAAGCCGAAAGCCGTGTTCAGAGAGCGTGGATTTACGGCTGCGGTCGCCCTTATACATGCCGCGGATCTGCGGCACCATCACATGGCTTTCATCAATGAACATGATCGCATCATCCGGCATATATTCGATGAGCGTCGGCGGTGGCTCGCCGGGAGCGCGGCCTGTGAGGTAGCGCGAATAATTCTCAATGCCGGAGCAAAAGCCCTGCGCCTGCATCATCTCCAGATCAAACTGGGTGCGTTGTTCGAGGCGCTGCGCTTCGAGGAGCATGTTGTTATCGTGGAAATATTCAAGGCGCTCTTTGAGATCGGTTTTGATTTGCTTCATCGCCTGCTGCATCGTCGGGCCGGGAATGATGTAATGGCTGTTGGCATAGATACGCACAGCATCCATCTTCGCGACTTTTTGCCCGGTGAGCGCGTCAAATTCGGTGATGGTTTCGATCTCATCACCAAAGAACGAGAAGCGCCACGCGGAATCTTCCATATGGCTCGGGAACAGCTCGACCGTATCGCCGCGCACACGGAACGCGCCGCGCTCAAACGCGATGTCATTGCGGTTATAGCGAAGCTCAATCAGCTTGGCAATGAGCGCCTGCCTGTCAATATGCGCGCCTTTTTTAATGTCAAAGCGCATGGCCTGGTAATCTTCCTTGGAGCCAAGGCCGTAGATGGACGACACCGAAGCAACAATGATGCAATCGCGGCGCTCAAATAGCGCACGGGTGGCGGCGTGGCGCATACGGTCGATTTGCTCGTTAATGCTGGAGTCTTTCTCGATGAAGGTATCGGATTTGGCAACGTAGGCCTCGGGCTGGTAATAATCGTAATAGCTGACGAAATACTCGACGGCATTGTCGGGGAAGAAGCTTTTCATCTCACCGTAAAGCTGCGCGGCGAGGGTTTTGTTCGGTGCCATGATAATAGCCGGGCGCTGTAATTCCTGTATCACATGCGCCATGGTGAAGGTCTTGCCGGAGCCAGTGACACCGAGAAGCGTTTGATCGGTCAGGCCATCGCGCAGCCCTTCGCAGAGCTTTTTGATCGCGAGCGGCTGGTCACCTGCGGGCTCAAAATCAGACACCACGCGCAACGGATGGGTTGTGTCCGCTGTGGAGGTGAATAATTGCTGGTTTTCTGCTGTGTCGGTCATGGGATGAATATAGGGCTTTGCTCTATCAAGGCCAAGAAAGGTTTTTATTGACATAACTTCATATGATCTGTATATTTCCTGCAGGATTTTTATTTGAGGAGAAGATATTATGGCGATAAAACGCGGGACACCTTTTAAGGTTTTGGCAACCAGCATCGTAGCAACTGCTCTATGGGCATTTCTGAGCACGGCAGTTGGAATCTCAGACTGGGTTGCCACAAGTGACCTGGTCGAAGGAATGAACGAGCGCAGCACCGCAGCCCTTAAAACCCGCTATAATGACCTTGCCCAAAATACGACAGAGAAAATGTCCACTATAAAGCGGCAACAAGAAAGTGAAATTTCCTATACAGAGGATGTGAATTACGAAATTTTGAACGGCCCCTCAGACTGGAGCTGGTTTGTTTTTCCTCATGACAGAAATTTTCATCTCAATTCAAGCAATGCAAACCCGAAAAATTTTATTGATGATTACAACATTCGGACCGTTACCGACTACTTGAAAACCACCTCATCCCTAACGCTGACAAAAAACGGGGAAAGCGTTTTGCACCTGAAGCGCAGAGCTAATAATGTGGACGCGGCAGCAGAGAAAGGTATTATCTTGCTCCGCGAGGCCTACGACAATGTGCGTGCCGCCAAGCAATATCCCGGCACAACAGCCGAAGGAACCTATACCCTGATGAAAAACGGGACGGTGGAGTTTGAAAAGAAAAACCCCGCGCTTTCACTGAGCTTACAGCGCATAACCCCTCCTTCATAACGGCGGATGTATGAGTCCTTGGAAAAGATTTGAGAGCATAAACGTACGGGACTATGAAGCCCGGCACCCCACTTTATTTTCCTACGTGAAAGAACAGATGAACAGACCGGACAAGCAATTCCTGCTGATCGGTGACATCCATCATCATCATCACCGTATTCAGAGTTTTTTAAGCAGCCCGGATCTAGCCGCCCTGTTCAAACATGCCGCTATTCCTCATGTCTGCCTTGAAATGGAAAGAGAATTCATACGACCATATCAACAGGCTGAATATCGCGCCCAACTAGAGGCGTATAAAAACGGGGACATCACAGAAACAGAGATGAGACAGCTTGAAATAAAACTCTGGAGTGGAATTCCTCACAACAGCCAAATGATCGGTTTCACCCACGCCAACATAGAAGTAACCGCCGCAGATTCCTTGCAGTGGAGAACCAATACGGGTTTCGTTCCCGATACCGCGACAAGAGCATTTCTCGGCGACCGTGAAGTTTCTGCTTACATAAAAAAGCAGTCCCAGGATAAAAAAACAGCCGTAATCTATGGCGCAGGGCATTTCCGGTATGACGACACACTCAGCACACGGCTTGGTCTGGAAAATTGCGTTTATATTGAAATATTCGCCTCCAAAGAAGAATATCTATTACATTTTAGAGAGGGAGGATTTTATACAGATACGCTACCAGATCAGGTCTACTTTTTAGCAGAAACAAAATTAGAAAAACCTGACCCTGCTCTCTATCATATCGGAGAGCGAAACAATGATGACGGACAACGATTCAGACAAAATATTATTAAAAATTTTAGCATGAATGCCGACCCTCACAAAAAAGAAGCCGCCACGGCCAAAATAAAAAAATGGAAACATATCGACCCAGACTATTTTCATTACAGGCCGTAACGCCCAAAATAATGAATTTCAGCTATATTTATCAACGGCGATTTTGACCATTGTTTTTAGCTCGTTCGCGGCGGAATCATCTGCGTCTTTCATATCCTGTTTAATCACAACATGCAGCGCATCAACATGGGCCTGAATAATCACGCGCTGCGCTTCCAGCTTCATCTCTGTCTGGCCAATAAAATCACGTAGAGATTCCGCAAAGTAAGCCGCGAGCGTATACCCGCACATTGAGCCCAAATCTTTTATTTCGTGGGAAATCGTAAAAATCTTCTGCGACAGCTCATCACGTTCAGTCGAGCGTGGCATATCTTTCATCTCATTCCATAGGCCCTGCATATCCTCCAGATGCGCCGCAATGGTCGCCGGACACTCCTCGCACAGTTTTTCGATCATCCTATCGGCTTCTGCTATGGCCTCCGGGTCAATATGCCCCGGCCCATCATCACGCCCGCTATGCTGCATACCCAGTTTGTCCTTCAAGCGATTTTTCAGCTTGAAAAGCTCTACCTTTACACCAGAAGGTGGGTTGTCAGTCGATGACGACATTACGCACTACCTTTATTTCTTCTGTTTGAATGATACGCCTGTCTTCACCTAAATAAGGGAGCTCCTGCCGCCTGCGATCCGGCCCGAAATAATCGGGGATCTTAATAAAAGGACGGGGGGTATCAATAACCGAACAAATTCTCGATGCCAGACTATTACCGGAAACAGGCTTAACCAGAATTTCATTAGCACCGAGATCGCGCGCTTTAGAGGTAATAACATCAGTTGTATAACCACTGACCACGACCACAGGCAGGAAACGAATAGAATCTTTTTCATGCCCCCGTATCCATTTAAGGAGGTCTTCGCCCCCTCCTTTGGCCATAAGCCAATCCATCAGAACAATATCAACATGGTTTATATAGCTACTTTTGGTACGGGCCTGCGTCACTTTCAGCAAATCAATAGCGTCAGTGCCTCCCTCGCTCACCATGATATCACCCACGCTGAAGACCTTCAGCATCGACGATATAAGCGAATGCATATAGACAGAATCCTCCACAACAAGAACGGTGAAGTTACTAAGATCGTAAGGAAGTTTTTTATCATCAAATAAAGCCATTACCATACGACAATACCGGATTCAGGGGCACATATACTATACCTAATTTATTTCTTGATTGTTTTCATAACTTTATGCTAAGAAAGGCCACACAGAGCGTAAAACTGAAATGGAAAATGGCTGACAAAGCAAAAAAACAGATTCCTAAAGATTTACTGGCCCGGCTGGACTGGGCAGAAAAGACGTTGCGCTCTATTCTAAAAGGCGAAAAACCGCATATTAACCCTAAAAATAAAGTTCAAGGCTGGCTCTACAAGCAAATGCTCCGTATGCATAAGGACTTTTTCATACCGGAAGTCCCCAAATCCTACGTCACGCTGCCCGGCGAAAAAAAGGCCGAAATTGAGCGCAAAGGCATAACAGAAGAGCACCCCTTAAGCTATGCGCAGACCAAGCGCAAAATGAATATCGACCAGTACATGCATAAAAACGACATCAGGAACTATAAAGTTCTGGGTACTGATTACGGGTTCCGGGACGTTGAAAGAGACCCTCTGGAACAAAGTGATTACGCCGACGCTTTTATTTTGGGGCGCGGCGATTTTTTTGCTCTCTGGCAATTTGTAAATATCCTTAAAGCAAAAATCACAAAAACAGACGATTACCCCAGCCTGGCAAACAAAACCCTTGTTGTTCAAAATTCAGGAGGGCGCTTTTGGGACTCTATGATCAAAGGTTTGAAACTTGAAAAATACACGGATGTTTTACAGATCACGACCTTTCCCAATGAAACAAAGAAAATACTGGCTAAAGACCTCGGTGAATGGGCAGACCGCGAGCCCAAAAAATCACGGGCTACGCCGCATATAAAACCGGGCTCTGTATTTTTGCTGGCCACCGGGAATTCAAAAAAGGTCTTTGAGCTTCAAGACATTATGAACACGCAAAAAACAGGTGTCCGGGTTGTCCCGTTCAACACAGTTTTCCCCAAACCCGAAGAGGCCAAAGAGCTTAGCCAGACTTACATCGGGAACAATGTAGAAAAAGCAGAAAAGACGTGGGAGCGACTGGCGGAGCTACCAAAAGAGGAAATAGAACGCCTGCTAAAAATTAAGGGCTACGATCCTGAAAAAACCTATATATGGTTCGACGATCGCGGCCTTGAAACAGCAGAAGACTTTATGAGCGACGGCATCTTCAACGAATGCCGCTCTTACTTAAATCCTTACAAACCAGGCCCCGGCGCAGAACTGGCCCACGTGCTAAAAAGCATGAGCATCGAAGATTTCTATGCGCGCACAAAACGCATTGTAGACAATATGGGACGGCCTGCTGATTTAACGGTCAAGGATATCATGACCTATATGGTGGCACCGGTCATGCCTGACGAAAAAGGACACAGAGCCGTATATAGTTTCAGCGCGGCAACGGAAGACACCCTGACTTTTTCTCCCCGTCCTGCGAATGATCTTCATAAATATTCAGAGCACTACCAGACGCCAAAGAATATTCCAGACGACCGCACCAAAGCAGAAATTGAAGGCTACATTGAAAATATGAGCGCCATGGCACTGGCAGCAAGAGCCGCCATCCATACATTTGACATGGAAAAAAACAGAAGCAAGGCGCCGGGACTACAGGCCCAATTCAGACAAGGCTCAAAAAGCAGAAGCTGGAAAATCGGAACACAATATAGCGTACGCTCCGGCAAAAGCGGGCAGGTCTCCAAAGGCTTAGCGCGACGTTTAAATGGTAACTTCAGCTTTATGAGAGAAAATAATGGCGACTATAATGTCATCACTCCGAGCATCCATGAATTAAAACAGGAGAGCGGAGACAACGAGACAGTTTCCTCGTCCCTGAATAATTTTTTCCGGCTAGCGGTTGATACTGACTGTTTTGTCCTGACACCGGAATCCAGAAAGACAGATATTAAAAAATATTTCTGGCAACGGATGTTTGTTTTTTACTCTCTGGTTGTCGGCAAACAAATTTTCGACCCTGTCATATCAAGCAAAGCCCTCGCCATTCTCAATAAAGATGGTGACAACACATGGAAGCCTGCGCTTGATTTATACACGCACCTTCATGCTAAAAGCCTTGTCGGAGACAAACCGCACCACGTATTCAGAACATTTGATACGGTCGAGAAAACATCAGACTACGTACAACGCAGGATGAAAAACTATATTCCGGACAATGTACCAAATCCGGCCTATCAGGAGCAAGGCGGCCAAACGCCTGAGGACCTCTTCAAGGTCACAGTCTTTTGTTCCGCGACCTCTACCAACGGTATCTTGCGAGACAACGCCAGAAAATTGGGGTTCCAGCTTGCCGCTTATGGATTTGCCCTTAAAAATGGCGGCGGCTCCGGCGGCGTACAGGAAAACTTTGAAAAGCTGTTCAATAAAGACGGTTTTGTTCGGGGCGACGTGCGCCGCGAAGGACTTATGGTTGAAACAAGCCTCGGTGTTCATGAGTTCCGGCATTGGTGGAAAAATAATTTTGACGAAGAACCGCCGGAAACATGGGTGGAAAGTATCCAGTGCGAGCAAACATTCCAGTCCGAAGGTCTTTGCGAATTTAACGACCGCTCCGTTGTTCATCCGAATATCTTCCACCGTATGGACGATCTTGCCAAAACAGATGCCTTTATTATAGATGCTGGCGGTGCAGGAACAGTACAGGAAATAGCCGCCGCGCTTATGCTGCGCGAGGCCGGAGAGCTCCCCGTTCATAACGTGCCGTTTATTATTATAAACACCGAGACAGGCAGAGGCGCGCACAAGAACACGATCTGGGGGCCACTCATTGATATGATGACGCCCAAAATGATGCGTGAGCTAAACATCCATATCGTTGACAACCATAGTGATGCGGTTAAAATCTGCCGCGAGGCGCGCGCCGCCAAAAACATGGAGCCTGACAACCTTCCAAACTACGAAGAAATCCTCCGTGATATGCATAGTGCCGACCCGGTACAGGCCATTCAGGAAATTTTCAGACCGGGTTTAAAGTAAACCCTCTTTAGACTCTTGTTCAAAGCCGCGCTTTAAACTACATTCTTAAGAGTGTTTTACTGTTTAAAGGCTCCTTACTATGTCCAAAGAATCCTACGATGTCATTATTATCGGCTCCGGCCCCGGCGGCTATGTCTGTGCTATACGTTGCGCACAACTCGGCCTAAAGACAGCCTGCGTGGAAAAAGGCGACACTCTGGGCGGCACCTGCCTGAATGTTGGGTGCATACCATCGAAGGCCCTGCTCAGCGCTTCAGAAAAATATGATGAGGCGAGCCATTTGGAGAAAATGGGCGTTAAGATTGGCAAAATTGACCTAGACCTTAAAACCATGATGACATTTAAGGATTCAGTTGTAGAGGCCAACACCAAAGGCATCGAGTTCCTGTTCAAGAAAAACAAAGTTGATTGGCTAAAAGGCGAAGGCAGTATCGCGAAAAAGGGCGAAGTTAAAGTCGGCAAAGAAACATATAGCGCCAAACATATTATCATTGCCACCGGATCGGACGTTGCCACCCTGCCCGGCATCAAAATTGACGAAAAGAAAATTGTGTCCTCTACCGGCGCGCTGGAACTTGGCAAAGTGCCGAAATCCATGGCGCTGATCGGCGGCGGCGTGATTGGACTGGAGCTGGGAGCGGTCTGGCGTAGGCTAGGCGCGGAGGTCACGGTCATTGAATTTATGGATCACTTGATGCCCGGTATGGATAAAGAACTATCCAAAGAAGCGTTGAAGCTTTTCAAACGGCAAGGCATGAAATTTAAGCTCTCCAGCAAAGTTACGAGCGCGAAATCAAGCGCATCGGGCGTTGATTTAACGGTGGAACCAGCGGCAGGCGGCAAGGCAGAGAAACTAAAAGCAGATATCGTTCTGGTTGCCGTCGGGCGTAAGCCTTATACGGAAAATTTAGGTCTGGACAAGGCGGGCGTAGAGCTAGATAAACGCGGGCGTATTGTTACAGACAATCATTTCAAAACTTCGGCAGAGGGCATTTATGCGATTGGCGATGTTATTGCCGGGCCGATGCTGGCGCATAAGGCCGAGGATGAAGGCATGGTGCTGGCGGAAATGCTCGCGGGGCAAGCGGGGCATATTGATTATAATTTAATCCCCGGCGTTGTTTACACGCACCCGGAAATTGCCTCCGTCGGTAAAACAGAAGAACAGCTTAAGGAAGACGGCGTACAATATAAAACCGGGAAATTCCCGTTTATGGCCAATGGCCGCGCGCGGGCCATGAACAGCATGGACGGGTTTGTAAAAATACTCGCCGACGCCAAAACAGACCGCGTCCTCGGCATGCATATTATCGGACCGGAAGCCGGAACGCTTATCGCGGAAGGGGTCGCTGTCATGGAGTTTGGCGGCAGTGCCGAAGACATCGCCCGCACATGTCACGCCCACCCGACATTAGAGGAAGTTGTTAAGGAAGCGGCGCTAGCCGTAGCGGGCCGCCCCATTCATATTTAAATGCTCAAGAAGCGGCAGGTTTTCGTTGGATGGATTTGCAGGAGGAAAAGGCAGTTCCGCCAGATCCGGCTTTTGAAACGGTGTTGTCCAGAATGAGATTGCACCGGCATGCTTTTGAACCAGACGCTTTTCAAGCGGTGTTTGCGGATTTTCCAGCCTGCTGCGGACATAGTCATGAATTTTAGCTATGTTGTTCATCGTGTCGACTCTGGTTTGTGAATAAGGTCCACCACCAATACCATCAAAAATACTGTCGAAATTGATTTCGTAAGCGGACAGGTTGTTATCAAAATGCTGTTCGATTGTCGCCATAACCACTTTAGCCCTGTTCTCGATATCAAAACGGTCTCTAGATTCAGAGAAAAGCCAATCAGAAGGAAGGCGCGCACTAAATGAAAGATACGGTTTCGTCAGGTCCGTCCCTGCCTCAAGAATCAAATCAGTTATTTTGCTAACAGCTTTATACTTTTTAGGTGTATCAACGTGCATATCATTATCACTGATTAAAGAAGCAACAGGGTGCTGAGAACTGTGTTCCGCATCAGGTATATTCACATCCATGCCAAGCTCAATCGCACGCCTGACCTTAGCAGTATCAAGGTTAATAAATCCTTGCTGCCATTGGTAAACAGGGTCATTTTTGTGGACCTTTGAAAAGAATATCTCTTTCAGCAATTGCATTCTTTGTTCAGTAGGATCTTCTTTTTCTTCTGAGTAAGTAACGACACTCTTTGAATCCTGCGCTCTTCCTATTAATGCCAGCTTATCTTTTGCCCCCGGTGTAATCCCGGCATATTGGGCAGTGGCCAGGTTTAGGTCAGGCTGCGCCGTAATCAAATAAGGGCGCCCCTGATGTTTGACTTTTTCTTTTGTTTGCGACGCCACCTGAGAAAACTCATCCTGTAAATTAACAGGCTGCCCCTTCTGTACAAAGGTAGAATCAGAGGCGCTTGTTCCAGAAGCGTCGGCAGCATATTTTTCCTTCTTATTCAACTCAAGGTAATGGCCCTCATAATGCTCCCGTGTATTTTTGTCATGATAGTAATTAGTAAAAACAGCGGCCATGATGGCTGCTTTTTTACTAGCATTGAAGTCGCCGGGTTCTATATAGGCATTAAGAGCAGCCTCGGCGGAAATAGGGCGTTTTGCTATAAAAGCGTGAAGAAGGCTATGATCAAATTTTTCATGGGCCAGCTCAAGAGCAACAATGGCTTCATGTGTCCGGGCATCAGCCTCCAGAGCAAGACCAACCAACATAGCTTTATTAGGATGAGTAGATGACTTCAGAGGCTTCAGATCATCACGACCATCCTGCTCGGCATGCCTTATCTCATGGTCAAGAGTCAGAGCCAGGTCATCACGATCTTGATGTGTTGAAAGAGTGATGCGCTTAATACCACCCTCCTGCATACCAACAGCATTTTTCTTTCCCAGCTTTTTATCATCAAATATGACAGTATAATGCAGATCTTTTATTGTGGAGAGTAAGTGCTTGCCTGTAGAAGTGCGGGATAAAACCTCAACCGCATCCCATAAAGTTTTCTCCGCTTTTTTTGAGAGGTCGCTGCCCGGTTTTTCTCCTTTGACACCTTCAAAGACAAAGGGTAGGTCTTTTGTCTTTGAAGGAACGCCTACATTTTTTACCGGATTTTTTACCGGCATATGAAGAACGCTTTTAATTTTATTAATAACAGAAGGTGCTTTAGAGAAGTCAGCGTTCAGACCAAGAACAGTAACAAAAATCAGGTTAATCACGCCTACCACAGCAAATAGTCCGCGCTCTGATTTTTCTTCTGGTGTTACCATCTATATAACTTCTCTTTCCCGGTAATCAAAGAATATACCAGAAAAAATAACGTTATGTCAATAAAATAGTGGCTAGATCAGGCTTTATTACGCGGGCCAGAGCATATTTAAGAAAAACTATAACGGTGAAGGATCTGAACCGCCTTTTCCTCTTTCTTCTTCCTTAATCAACGCGTCAATAGCTGTGTTGACATCCTCTGCTGTAGCGCCCTTGAATGGATTATCAGAGTTGGCTTCTTCTTTCTGCATATCTTTAACCATTTCACCAAGACCTTCTTTTGTGACGTCCTGAAATGAAGGCGCTATAGAACCCTTTTTTTCCAAAAAGTCTCTGATATAAGCGTCTTCATTTCCTCTCCCTTCATAAAGAGATTCAGAAATGCTTTTATCAAGAATCTCTTTGGCGGTTCTGGTGTCCGGTTTTGGTGGAAAGGGTAAGTCCTCCAGCGCAGGAAACTGTATATCTGTAGTCCAGAAAGAAAGTTTGTCCGCGTGGCGCTCCCTTAACTCTTTGGCCAGAGGGGTATTCTGTACTGGCAAATATTGCCATACAGCGCGATGAACATCCTTAATGCTTTGCCTGTATTTCTTCCGCATAGGGTGGTCAGTTAAACCCTCCGCACCAACAAAACGAAATATATTTTCAAAGTTCGGCTCATAAGCCGTGCCCGTTTTTTCAATTGTTTGTTTAAGCGTTTCAAGAACAACAAGTGCGGTAATTTGCGGTATTTGAGCACGACCAATAAGAGAGTCTGCCAGATTGTCATGAAGTTCTGTCGGGGCCGTTAAATCAGGCTCAAGGCTCATAAGTATAGCTAATACTTCTTGCACGGATTTTTCAACAGCTTTGGGCAGGTCTCTATACCCTTCCGAATACAGACGGTTTTGCATCAGATCGGAGAAGAGATATGAAATATCGCTAGGTACATCAGAAGGACGATAGCCTTCTTTCAAGGCCTTTTTCATTCTTTTCGGCTCAAGCTTGATGATACCCTGCTGCCAATTTTCTTGCCTGCCAGCGAGCCAGCTTTCAGGAACAGGAGAGGATAGAAACCCCAACAACTTGTTCTTCCACGCTTTAAATTGATTTTTTTTCATCTTATATTTCTCCGCAATTCACCAACTGCAAAGTAATACGAAAAATAAACTTATGTCAAGAAAAATCCATAATTATGTCCTGTTGCGAGGGTGGAATTTTTTGTATGTTTTCATCAGCTCTTTGGCGTCTATTTCCGTGTAAAGCTGGGTGGTACTGAGGGAGGCGTGGCCTAGCAATTCCTGGATTTCGCGCAAATTCGCACCGTTTTGCAGCAAATGCGTGGCGAAGCTGTGACGCAGGGCATGCGGCGTGGCATTTTCAGGCAGTCCCAGACCGCAACGCACATCGCGCATGGCTTTTTGCGCTACGCCCTGATTGAGCCTTTTGCCGCGTACGCCTAAGAATATGGCGCGCGCAGGATCACCGGCGAAGGGGCAAATCTCTAAATAAGCATCCAGCGTTTCTTCCACGATACCAAGAACCGGCACTTGTCTTTCTTTACGGCCTTTTCCCATGACGCGTAGAAAACCTTCATGAGGCATGTCGCCGATATTCAGCGACAGCGCCTCATCAATCCGCAGGCCGCAGCCATATAAAAGCGTGAACAAAGCGCGGTTGCGTTTATTGATCCAGTTCTCATCGTCATCGCCGGTATCCTCAACAAGCGCGCGCGCCTGTTTCTCATAGAGAGGTTTGGGTAATTTGTGCGGTAATTTAGGAGAGCGCACAATATTTATGGCAGCGTTATGCATGATGCCCTGCTTATCAAGCCAGCTCAGGTAATTTTTAATGCCGGACAAAGACCGCGCGCGGGAAGCCGCCCCGGCGCCATCCATCGCGCGCCCGGCGATCCACGAACGAAAATCATTCAGGCTCACTTCCGAAAGATCATTAAGCGAAGGCGCACCACCTTTATGCTTCACCAGAAAATGGATAAATTGCGTTACATCACTACTATAGGCACGCAACGTATGACGAGACATGTGCTTTTCGTATTTCAGATATTGCGACCAATCCTGCAACGTTTGGGACAGGTCTGGCGCACATATTTCAAGCGTTTCAGGTTTCATTCCAGATTTATTATTGCGGCGGCAAATTCAGCCATTTGCGGAAGCTGCGTTCAATAACATGGCCGAGGAAAATTATGAGCTCTGTCCCCTGCCCCGGCACAAACATTTCCGGGTCACGGCTGCCAAAAGCCAGCATCGCCGCAGGCACGCCGCCTGAAATATTCAGCCGCAACAAAGCCTGTGATTTAACCAGCCCGGCTCCGCCACCATAAATATCGTCCAGTCCCTTGATATGGGATTCCAGAACAATAGCATTATCTTTCATCAAAAGATTAATCGACCCGGCCCCAACGGCAT
>JAJFGW010000018.1 GCA_021775915.1 Alphaproteobacteria bacterium
CTTCACATTAACGACTGACATAGCAGGCGGCGGCGGTGGCGGCAATAACGCACCTACCGTTACCGCTAATGATCTAACACTGGATGTTAACGTCACGGTTCTGGCTTCCTCCACTCTCACGCCTGCCGATGTCGATGGTGATACACTCACCTACGAAGTCTGGGACAGCGGCACCAAAAACAATTCCGGCTATTTTGAACTCAATGGCGTAAATCTGGCTGCCGGAAGAGGACATAACCTGACACAGGGAGAGTTTGATGTTCTTAACATTGTCGGAGGCAATCAAAGCGGTGCGGAAACGCTCTGGGTCAGGGTGTCAGATGGCGCCGATACTACCGCCTGGGAAAGCTTTACCTTAACCACAACGGTCGGCTCCGGTGGCGGCAGCAGCAACAATACACCTGTCGCCACTGCCAACAATTTATCTCTAGGCCTAGAGAGCGCGGCCCTCGCCTCAACAACTATCACAGCGACCGATGCTGATGGCGACACACTAAGCTATGAAGTCTGGGACAGCGGAACAAAAAACAGTTCCGGCTATTTTGAATTAAACGGCACAAAACTAAACGCCGGTGTAAATAATTACCTGACGCAAGCACAGTTTGATGTTCTTAACATTGTCGGCGGAAAGCAAAATGGCAGTGAGACGCTCTGGGTCAGGGTGTCAGATGGCGCCGATACTACCGCCTGGGAAAGTTTTACCTTAACCACAAGCGATGCTCTTTCTTTGGAAGTTTCAGATATTCTGGATATGGGCAGTCCGGATGATATAGGCTCAGCCATTGACTCCCTATCTGCACCAGACGAAATCGCGCCACCCGACCTTTATGCCGGAACCGATGTGTTCAGCCCTATCGATCCACTTATCGACAGCCCTGTCGTTGATCCTATACTATAAATTAGTTGAGCAGAACCTCCATGCCCTGATGGAAAATAATGTAAATACCAATATTCAAAATAAACATCACTGTTGCGATCTTCAGAATTTTCCCGGCAGTTTTCTTTTTCGTGCCGCAAGGCCCATGAACACAGCCCGTATCATGACAGTCCAGCTTTTCCGAAACATAATGGATAACCCAGCCCAGAAACACGAACACACCTGAAAACAAAATCACCGGCACTTCCCAATGATGAAGGGTTTCATGTAACGTGGTCAGCCCCGCCGGCACAACAGCAATCAGACCCAAACCGGCCGCAAGCGTTATGAAGCTAAACAGAGTCGGCAAGACACAGCAAAAGACATGGCTGGTCTCCGAAGCTATAATGGCCCAGCTCAGGGATTTTTGAACGCGTTCAATATTCATAAATTTCACTTTCCACAAGCCGCAATTCATAACGGTTTTATCCGTAAATTGCAAGAACTTGATATTTTATGAAAAACAACATACTCTGCGCCGCATGTCAGACCATAAGAAAAATAAACAATTCTCGGCCAAAAGCGCTTTTCAAAGCGTGGCGCAATACGTGCGTGAAAATAAACTGCAATCGGGCGCGCTTTTAACCTCCCTCCTTCTAGGCACAACCGCGCTTTCTACGCCTTTAATCTCAACCCCAATCGGGGCGAGCGCAGTCCTTGGCGGCGCTTTTTTCCTGTTATTGCAAAATACTAAAACAACCGTTCCAAACATGCTGGCACTGGGAAGTAAATGGGGTCTGTCAGCCATGTCGCTTGGACTTCTTATTGGCGCGATCAACACCGTACCGGAAATGATGGTGTCACTGGGCTCGGCCTTTCACGGTGCTATTGACCTTGGTGTCGGTAATATCGTCGGTTCCAATATAGCCCATACATTACTTATTTTAGGAGCAACGGCTGCTATCGCAGGGGTTAGCAAGGCAAAGGATTTAAGTTGGAAATTTAACAGCTATGTTATGGCCGGGACAACAGCACTATTTGGTTCTCAACTTATTTACGGCACACTTTCGCCGATTGTCGGACTAGCCATGCTGGCAAGTGGCGGCTACTACATCAAAGATCGTCTTTTTTCCGGTCAAAAAAATGATCATGACCACCATCATGACCACGACCATGATCATGAAGAAGAAATAGGCACATGCCTGTTCCATGACCATGACGATGATGAAGACATTCAAAAAGCAAAAGAGCGACCGCGCTGGTTAAATACGGTGCTGGCTGGCGGAGGAATGTTGTGTCTTGTTACCGACTCCGATCTGATCGTGCGCAGCGGCGTCAGCCTTGCTAATGATTTCAACATGTCCTCTTTTGGCCTGACCGAGGCCGCCATTGGCACCGTCATTGTCGCAATCGGCACATCTCTGCCGGAACTATCAATCAATCTCAAAGCGATTAAAAACAAACATTCAGACCTCGCCATCGGCAATGTGCTGGGCTGTAGCATTACAAACACCCTCATCGCAGGCGGCGTTATCAGCCTGACCGGCGCGCCCGTCCCAGAGGCCTTTAACCCGAGCACCGCCATGGGGATGGTCAACACAAGTGTCTTTATGGGATCAGCCGCGCTATTGACCGCTACATTACTAGCAACAAAAGGCGCGATGACACGCTGGATGGGCGGACTGGCATTGGCCGGTTACGCCGCCTACATTACAAGCGCGCTTATGCTAGGTGATGGTAAAGCGCCGGAAATTCACCAGCATGGAAAAATAGAAAGCCCCGCGCTTACAATGACTACCGTTCACTCTAAGCCGAAATTTTCTCAACTTGCGTACCTTCCATAGCCATCGCCGCATCCTGAATATGCATTTCAACGCGCTCTTGCCCGCTCCAATCATCAATCTTGAAATATCCGGCAATGTGAAAAGGCTGGTCTTTTGCATGCTTCAGCATGGCCCGACCCACTTCCGTGTCAGCAGCGCGAAAAGCCATCGCCTTCATACGTGACCCGCCTTCCCAGTCACTCACCATGGCCCGCACATGGTCCTTTCCTACAACGTCAACATTATGCAGGCGCACATTAGGCAGGACGAATAACGGCTCAGAATTTTCCTGCCCGAACGGGCCGAGATGGTCTTGAATAATTTTCACAAAATCAACCGTCGCGCCACGCACACTCAAAACACCATCAATCATAGTTTCGGTAACAGGGACCTCTCCACCAAGCTGTTTTTCAACATGGGCTGTCAGGAACACAGTCAGTTCATCAACTTTATCCGGCGCAACAGTAAAGCCTGCCGCCATCGCATGCCCGCCGCCTTTAATCAAAATCCCTGCATTCCGCGCATCAATAAAGGCCGCGCCCATATTAACGCCGGGGATAGAACGACCAGATCCGCGCCCTTCCAGTGCGCTTTCCGGCCCCGGCGCATAAGTGACACACACGGCAGGCCTGCCGTATTTTTCTTTCAAATTTCCGGCGACAAGACCGGACAAGCCCGGATGCCAGTCCTCATGCCCTACAATAATAATCGGATTATTCTGTAGACCACCCTCTTCCACCATATTGACGGCATGGTCATTCATTTCCGCCTGAATTTCCTTACGCTTCTCATTACAATCATTAAGCGTCCAGGCAATATTCTTTGCCTCTTCCGAATCATCTGTAGATAAAAGCTTTGCGCCGAGGTCGGCCTTATGAATGCGTGACCCGGCATTGATCCGTGGTCCGATAATGAACCCCGCATGATACGGTGTTGGATCACTAGAAACTTTTGCAACGGCGCATAACGCCGCAATGCCGGGATTGGCCAATTTTGCCATCTGCTGAAAACCGACGCGCACAAGCAAACGGTTTACGCCAATCAACGGCACCATGTCACACACTGTCCCAAGCGCCACAATGTCCAGCCATTCCTTAAGTGGCGGTTCGCTTATGCCCTTTTCCTCAAAATATTTCTTCGCGCGCAGCTTCGCATTCAGCGCGACACAGGCCATAAAAACCACACCGCAAGCCGCCAGCATTTGCAGGCCGGAGGTGTCATCTTTGCGTTTGGGATTAATCACATAAGCGGCTTCAGGCAGCTTGTCTTCTGCTTCGTGGTGATCAAGGATACATATCTCAAGCTCCATGTCCCGCCCCGCCGCAATCACATCAAAAGACGTCGTGCCGCAATCACAAATCAGAACAATTTCCGCACCTTGATCCTTTAAAACCTTCAGCGCATTTTCATTCGGCCCGTAACCTTCCTTAAGGCGATCAGGAATATAAAACGGCACTTCAATACCAAGATGCCGGAAAAATCGTACCAGAATGGCGGTCGAAGTCGCGCCATCAACATCAAAGTCACCGAACACGGCAATCTTGCGGCCAGAAATAATGGCCTGCGCCAAAAACTCAGCCATATCTTCCATACCAACCATAGAAAGAGGGTCAGGAAAATCCTTTGATAAACGCGGGTAGAGAAAACTATTTACGTCCTCCGGCGCTACCCCGCGCGCATTCAAGAGCCGCGCAACAATTTCAGGTAATTCATGCTGACGCGCAATTTGCGTAACAATGTCTTGCTCTGTTTGCGGCATGCCCCACCGCGCCTGCCCCAGAGACTGTTCAACATCTAGTGCAAATTCAGCCATCTACAGAGCCAGAGCCTGATTTTCGCGTAAAGTTATGACGCCCTTCTACATAGCGGATCGTGCCGGATTTTGAGCGCATAATGATGGAATGTGTAATGGCTGAACCGGCAGAGCGGCGCACACCGCGCAGCATCGTACCATCCGTAACGCCGGTAGCAGCAAACATAACGTTACCGGGTTTGGCCAGCTCATCTGTCGTGTAAATTTTAGAGCGGTCTTTAATCCCCCAACGATCAGCGCGCGCAATTTCATCATCATTGCGAAACACCAGCCGTCCCAGCATAGAACCGCCCGTACATTGCAGCGCCGCCGCCGCCAAAACGCCTTCCGGCGCGCCGCCCGTACCAACATACATATCAATATCAGTGTCCGGTTCAGTAGTCGCAATTACGGCACTAACATCGCCGTCCTGTATCAGATTAATACGCGCTCCAGCAGCACGCACAGCCTTCATGATCTCCTCATGACGCGGGCGATCAAGAATACACACCAGTAAATCCTCTACGCTCTCACCTTTGGCTTTCGCAATTTTTTGTAAAATGTCACCGAGCGGCGCATCAAGATCCAGAACATCACCAGGAATACTCGGCCCCACGGCCATCTTTTCCATGTAAACATCCGGCGCATTCAAAAAGCCGCCTTTATCAGTCATCGCAATCACAGCCAAAGCATTATGACCTCCTTTTGCCGTGATTGTGGTCCCTTCCAGAGGGTCAAGCGCTATATCAATCTCCGGGCCACCGGCACCGACTTCTTCGCCGATATACAGCATCGGCGCTTCATCGCGCTCGCCTTCGCCAATTACAACCGTGCCGCTGATTTGCAAACTGTTGAATGCTTCACGCATCGCGTCAACAGCCGCGCGGTCTGCTTCCTTTTCATCGCCGCGCCCCACCAAACGCGATGCCGCAAGCGCCGCCGCCTCGGTAACCCGCACAGCTTCTAAGGCTAAGTTACGATCCATAGAGAATTTTTCATCGTGTGGTGTGATATGTGTGTATTGTTCCTGCATACTTTGACCTGCTGACATTGCTCTGCCCCCCGTTTTGGTGAATTCGGCCTTAGCTTAAAGAGGAAAACACCTACATTCAATCACAGATTTGACAAAATACCCTCTTTTTCTTTATAAGTATTCTATGAAAAGAACATTGAAACTTAGCGATGTCTTTAAAAAATATGCCGACATTCTGCTTGGAAAAGCCAAGTCCGGTCAGGCTTACGCCGTTCTTATTTCCGACTCTGACAAACAAAGAGCGCCCGAGTCATTTGCCACATACGAAGAAGCGAATAAAAAAGTTATCGCGCTTCACGAAAAAAGCGTCGGCGCTGCTGTAGTCAAAACCGACCCTCACGCCGAAGATCTGAGCACCGGCTACAAACTCTATATCAGACCGGTTCGCGGTTACGATACTTTTGGCTCTTAAACAAAAATTCTAAAAATTTTCAATCCGCAAAAGAGTGGGGTTTTTAACAACAAAATCCAGAGATTCTATTTTAGCAACGGCCTTATGAATCTCCGCCTGCTTTGTGCTATGACTGGTAATCACAACAGAAGCCGAATTCTCAGGGTCACGCCCTCTTTGAAGCACGTCCTCCATAGACACATCATGATCGCGCATAATCGCCGTAATCTCAGCAAGTACGCCTGGTTTGTCAATCACAGTCAAATGAATATAAAACCGGCTTTCCATCTCCCCCGGATCGCCTTTATTCGCATCAGCAAGCATAAGCGCCGGAATGCCAAAAGCCGGAACCTTATACCCTCGCGCGAGATCAATAATATCGGCAACAATCGCTGAGGCTGTAGGCCCCTCTCCTGCACCCCTGCCAATTTGCAATTCCGTGCCAACAAAGTCACCTTCAACAAAGACCGCGTTAAACACCCCTTCCACAGCCCCCATTGTGCTGGATTCTGACACCAGGCAAGGCTCAACCATCTGTATAATAGTGCCGTCTATCTGCCTGGAAATCCCCAATAATTTAATCCTGTATCCAAGCTCTTGCGCATAAGAAATATCAGCGGCGGTAATGTGGCTAATTCCCTGCGCTTTCAGGGTCTGAAAGTCAGGTTTAACACCAAAGGCCAAACTACTTAAAAGACAGAGCTTGTGAGCAGAATCTATGCCCTCAATATCAAATTCCGGATCAGCCTCGGCATAGCCCTTATCTTGCGCTTCTTTTAAAACGTCAGAAAAGGGTCTTCCCGTTTCACGCATCTCCGTCAAAATATAATTACACGTGCCGTTCAGAATACCATAAACGGCCTCAATCTCGTTCGCGGCAAAGCCTTCGCGCAATGACTTAATGATGGGTATCCCGCCGGCCACCGCCGCTTCATACATAAGAGACACATTGTTTTCTTCCGCAAGAACAGCGAGGTCATAGCCGTGATGGGCGAGCAGCGCCTTGTTCGCCGTAACAAAAGAAATGCCATTATCAAGAGCATTACGCGCCAGCTCAAGTGCATCGCCCTCTTCGCCACCAATAAGCTCTACAACCGCGTCCAGATCATCTCTACCTGCCAGTGAAGCGGCCTTGTCTAACCACTCATAACGAGAAAGATCAACGCCTCTGTCTTTGGATTTATCACGAGCAGACACAGCAACAATTTCCACAGAGCACCCGGCCCGGCCACTAATCATAGTCTGATGAGTTTGAAGAATTTTAATGACACCGGCGCCAACTGTCCCCAGACCGGCAATGCCTATACGAAAACTGTCTACCACAACAAGAACAACCTAGTAATAACGGGCCAAGGGCGGCACAGGAGCCACCGGCGCGTCTAACGGCACAGGCATAACGCTATGAGGAGGAGGCGCATAAATATTGGTCACAGACACAGGAGGCTGCGGATTTAACGCTGTATAAATTTCAACACGGCGGCTGGCCGCTTCCTGATCCACCCCAGCAAGCGCTGCGGCCGGTCTTGTTGCCCCGTAAGCTTTGGTTTCAATGGAACCTGCCGGAACACCGCTACGGATCAACTTACTTGAAACTTTAAATGCCCGGTCCATCGACATTTTTAAATTAACAATACTGCGCTCCACCGGATCATGAATTTCCGCACGCTGGCTGGCATGGCCTTCCACCGAAATTTTTCCACCTTTGCTACCAATAAAATTAGCAACCTGCTCGCCCGTAGTATTCAGACTAGATGAGCCGTGGCTATAATAAATCCGCGACATAGCTGCACCTGGTGATTGAAGCGGCTGAAGCAGCTCAAGCGGCGCGACCACCGG
Source organism: Alphaproteobacteria bacterium (assembly GCA_021775915.1). Taxonomy (GTDB): domain Bacteria; phylum Pseudomonadota; class Alphaproteobacteria; order Micavibrionales; family Micavibrionaceae; genus UM-FILTER-47-13. The sequence goes on from JAJFGW010000018.1 coordinate 7,732, forward strand.
TACATAAGAAGAAGAGCTACTACGCTCAGGCATTTGCATAGGCGTTTGTATTGGCCCGCCAAAAGGAGACTCCAACGGCCTGAACTTCTCCGATGGTGGTACCAAAGTAGGTCTCTGTGCTTGCGTTTGCGACTGCTGCACACTCCCGCCATCATCAAATGGATAAACGGTCACATTCGGATCAACAGATGAGGGCACGCCACCATCCTGATAAACGGGGGAATATAAAGCAGAAGGCGTAACCGGATCATCCAAACCGTATATCTGCACACTCCCGTTTGACATCTCCCGTGCCATCTCCGGGTATGTCATGGCAATATCCGCATCATAATAAACGACCTCACGAGGGCCATCTTCACCTGTGGAACAGCCGGATATAAACAGGCAACTTACAGCAGCAAGTACAATTTTTTTCAATGAAGGCAAGGAAATAGCTCCCGCTTGAGACAACAAGTAAAACTGACCTTCATCGTGGCCTAATTATCCGTAATTTTCAAGCCGTTCATCATAAAAAATCAAAAGCCCATAACCAGATTGCTATTTTATTCAAAATATGGCAGATTTTAAGGCCTTTTGAGCTATGGAGCCCGCTATGAAAAACTCATCGTCTAAGAAACAAAAACCACCTAATGAGTCTTCTGGCCATGACGCCAGATTAACCGACCCGGTTGCACTGGGAAATATCCTCATTAATGTAACAGAACGGGCGCAACCTTTACTCAAAGAGTTCTTTGAAAAATACGAATTTGATCTGGATGAAGCGGCGCTTGACCCGTTGCATACTCGTGAAGCTTATATGGAGTTTCTACAACATCTTTGGTCTGACCCTCAAAAACTAGCGGCCATGCAAATGGAGTATTGGCAAGATGCCATGAGTCTATGGCAGGAAAGCAGCGTCCGCTTTATGGGAGGGGAAAGCAAAGAGCTGTTCACTCCTGAAAAAGGAGACCGCCGCTTTAAAGCAGATTCCTGGCAAGACAGCGCTGTCTTTGACTTTATCAAGCAATCCTACCTTCTAACCAGCCGCTGGATGGAGCACGTTGTAGAAGAGACGGAAGGGCTTGATGACGAAACAAAAAAGAAAGTGAATTTTTCAACACAGCAATTTGCAAATGCCATGGCGCCCGGTAACTTTCTCATGACAAACCCTGAAGTCCTTCAGGAAACACTGGATACCGGCGGCGAAAACTTGCTGCGCGGTTTAGAAAACCTGATTGAAGATTTCGAGCGCGGCGGTGGTCAACTGCGGATCAGTACCACTGACTATGATGCCTTTGAAGTTGGTGAAAATCTCGCCACAACGCCAGGAAAAGTTGTCTACCAAAATGATTTAATGCAACTAATCCAGTATGAGGCGACGACTAAAAAAACGTTTAAACGCCCGCTTCTGATTGTACCGCCATGGATCAATAAATTTTATATTCTGGATCTGCGCCCTGATAACTCCTTCATCAAGTGGCTGGTTGAACAGGGGCATACTGTCTTTACCATTTCATGGGTCAACCCGGATCGCAAACTAACCAAAAAACGCTTTGAAGACTATATGGAAGAAGGCGTTTTTGATGCGCTGAAACAGGTCAAGAAGATCACTGGCGAGCCAGACACAAACATGATCGGCTATTGCCTCGGCGGCACGCTTTTGGCTATCACACTGGCCTGGCTGGCGACAAAGAAGAAGGACTCCCATATAGCCTCTGTGACCTTTCTAACATCACTGATTGATTTTGAAGAAGCCGGCGACATGCTGCTTTTCACGGATGATGCGCAAATTGAAACACTGAACAAACAAATGAAGGAGCAAGGGTTTCTCGATGCTGACCATATGCGTAAAACATTCTCGCTGCTGCGCGCCAATGACATGATCTGGTCTTTTGTGATCAATAATTATCTGATGGGGAAAGAGCCATTCCCCTTCGACCTGCTTTACTGGAACGACGACGCCACGAACATGCCCGCCGCTATGCATGATTTTTACCTGCGCAAGCTCTATCGCGACAATTTGCTAGTCAAACCGGGCGGTGTGAGCATGAACGGCGAGAAGCTTGATATCACCAAAGTCAAAACACCCTGCTATTTCCTATCGACAAAAGAAGACCATATAGCGCCGTGGCAGGCCACATACGCCGGAGCGCAGCTTTTAGAAAAGGGAAACACCACCTTCACCCTCGCCGCTTCCGGTCACGTTGCCGGTGTCGTCAACCCGCCGGATAAAAACAAATACTGCTACTGGGCGTCAGATAAAATACAGGAAACACCGGACAAATGGTTTGAGAGTGCCCAAAGCCATGACGGCTCATGGTGGCCTCACTGGCAGAAATGGGTCAAAGACTATGCCGGAGAAAAAGTTCCCGCCCGTAAAATTGGCGGTGGCAAACTCGAACCCATCGAAGATGCCCCCGGCTCATACGTTAAAATGAAGGCGGATTAAGCGTTCAGCAAAAGGAATTCTATTTTCGTAAAACATTTCCAACTATTTTGGACTTAAATAAGTCTTCCGGCACATCAAATTGATGCGCTTCCCACCCAGCAGCAAGGGCTCCATCAACAACACTTTGGTTATCATCAAACAGAATGATTTTCTCCCCTTTCTGCCGACAAAGAAGCCCTTCAACTCTTTCATAGAACTTTCTGTCAGGCTTCATATAACCGACACGAGCCGAATTAAAAATGTCTTGAAAATAACGACTAAAACCCACTTCCTCCATGAGATATTGAGCACGAACATTTTCCTGATTAGTTGCTATAAATAATGAAACATCCGGTAATTTAGATAGTTTTTCAACATACGGAATTAACTCTGTATTTATGTTGGAATCTTTTTTCATCCAGTAATCTATTAGTAACTGCGGGTCATCACTATGACCAATACTTGGCAAAACTTCCTGCAATGCTGAATATAAATCACGCTTTCCTGTCAAAACCTCTGCCTCAAAAACTCCTCGAATAAAATGCTTTGTAAAATCAGAACGAGAGATAAAAAAATCTTCTTCCAGGTTTTCATCCCAGCATTTTCTAAACTCCGGCTTGGCGTGATAACCGTGCATAAGAACACCATCCACATCAAACAGAACAATGGTCATCATTATACTCCTTAGCCAGTTTCACATAGTGCGCAGAAGACCACACCATATACTCACGGTCTTTATCGCTAATCTCGCGCATATATTTCGCAGGGCTTCCGCCCCAAAGTTGCCCTGAAGGCACCACTTTCCCCGGCGTAACCAAGGCTCCGGCAGCGACCATCGCGCCACTTTCCACGACAGCGCCATCCATGACACAGGCCTTCATCCCGACAAAAGCCCCATCCTCAATCGTGCAGGCATGCAGCAGCGCCATATGACCAACCGTAACGTCATTACCAACAATCGTGGGGTGTCCGAACGAGGAAACATGGATCATACTGTGGTCCTGAATATTAGTGCGCGCGCCAATCCTAATTTTATCGACATCACCACGTAACGTGCAGCCGAACCAGATACTACTATCCTCTCCAACCTCAACATCGCCTGCAATAACCGCACTTTCAGCAATAAAAGCTGTACTGGCAATCGCCGGGCTTTTCTCTTTATAAGGTAGGATCAATCTACTCATAGCGCACTATAGACAAAAGGCGCTCCGTAAACCAGAGCGCCTTTTCGAAAACATATAGAAGATAAAGCTTAACGCTTTGCCCACTGTTTGGAACGACGGGCCTTGTGCTTACCGATTTTCTTACGCTCAACCGTACGCGCATCACGTGTCAGCATCCCGGCTTTTTTCAGAGCCGGGCGAAGTTCCGGATCAAAATTTTCCAAAGCCCGTGAAATACCATGACGCACAGCACCAGCTTGACCGGATAAACCACCGCCCTTAACCGTACACATAACATCAAAGTGACCCACTTTATCAGAAATCAAGAACGGCTGATTTAAGATCAGGCGTTGTGTTTGGCGCGCAAAATAAATCGTTTGATCTCTGCCATTCACAATAACAGCACCCTTACCCGGCTTAAGCCAAACACGAGCGACAGCATCTTTACGTCTGCCTGTTGCATAAGAACGACCCAGCTTATCAAGCTTAGGTTCGCGTTTCTTTTCTTCTGCAACTTCTTCTGAGATCACTTCTTTAGCCTTGGGAGCTTCGGACGTTACAGCGTCTTTAAGATCCTTCAGATCTTTAATCGGCGCGTCTTTAACTGCAGCTTTAGGAGCTTTTGTCTTTTTGACTTCCACTTCAACAGGCTTTTTAGCTTTTGCCGGCGCTTTTTTAGCGGCGGCCTTCTTGGCAGGCGCTTTCTTTTCTTTTTTAGCGTCTACTTTGGCGTCTTCAGCTTTTGCGTCATCATCTTTTTTAGCCATTGTGCTTACCTCTTATTTTTAGAATTCATTGCTGCAACATCCAGAACTTCCGGCTTCTGAGGCTCATGAGGATGATCAGTTCCGGCATAAACGCGCAGGTTTTTAAACACTCTCCTGCTCAAAGGGCCACGTGGCAACATACGCTCCACAGCCTTTTCAATAACGCGTTCCGGGTGCTTACCTTCCAGAATTTCGCCTTTGGTACGGCTTTTAATTCCGCCAGGATACCCTGTATGCCAATAAAAAATATCGCCGTCTTTTTTCTTACCTGTCAAGCGTACCTTTTCAGCATTAATAACAATTACATTATCGCCACAGTCGATATGGGGTGTGAATAACGGCTTATGCTTTCCACGCAGGCGCATGGCAATAATGCTGGCTAAACGCCCCAGCACAACGCCTTCGGCATCTACTATAATCCATTTTTTTCCGACTTCATTTGGCTTTGCAGTATAAGTTTTCATTGCAATCCACTTTCTTTCTTTAGATAAACATTACTCAAACGCTGTATTTACAAGCTTCACTGCGTTTTATAGAATAGCGTGCTTTATTGCAGATGATGAATGTTTTTGTCAACAAAAAAGAACAGAAAAACAGAAAAAAGTTATAAATTTCAGAGAGATATATAAACGGTATTATAATACCACAAACAAAAGCGGAGGCCTGAAAAATGAAAAAACGGAACCCTATGAAATTTGAGACACTCTCGGTACATGCCGGAGCGGAGCCAGATGCAACCACAGGAGCATGCGGCACACCCATCCATCAGTCCACAGCATACCAATTCAGGGATACGAAGCACGCAGCCGATGCTTTTAGCTTAAAGGAAAAAACCTATATATATTCTCGCATTACCAATCCGACGGTTAACTCACTCGAAGAAAAAATGACGGCTCTGGAAGGGGGCGTCGGCGCAACTTGTACGCCTTCAGGTCTGGCTGCCAGCTTTTTAATTTTCTCGGCCCTGATGAACACTGGCGATGACTTTGTCTCTTCCTGCAAAATTTATGGCGGCACAGTAAGCCAGTTCCGCGACACATTTAAACGCGCTTTTGGCTGGAGTTGTAACTTTGTTGACCCAACAGACCCGGAAAACTTCGAACGCGCTATCACAGAAAAAACCAAAGTTCTCTTCGCCGAGAGCATTTCCAACCCGGAAGGCGTAGTAAGTGATATGGAAGCTATTGCCAAAATTGCCGATAAGCACGGTATTCCCCTTATTATAGACAATACGGTCGCCACACCCTTTCTATGCCGCCCGTTTGAACATGGAGCATCGATAGTCACGCACTCGACAACAAAATACCTAAGCGGTCATGGCAACGCTATGGGTGGCGTTGTTGTGGATGGTGGTAAATTTGACTGGCTAAAACATGCCGATAAATTCCCTGCCCTAGGCAAAGAAGACCCGAGCTATCACGACACAGTTTTTGCCAAAACTTTTGCGGAAAACCCTGTGGCTGTGCACAACCATGCGGTCGGCCTGCGTGACCTGGGTATGAACCAGCAACCCATGAATGCCTATCTGACAATGCTTGGCATTGAAACGCTGCACCTGCGTATGGAGCGGCATTGCGCAAACGCCTTAAAAATTGCGGAATATCTAGAAGGTCATCCGCAAGTGGCGTGGGTCAACTATACCGGCTTAGACAGTAGCCCCTACCATGAGCTGGCAAAGAAATATATGCGCGGTGGCGCCGGTAGTTCACTCTTTACCTTCGGCCTGAAGGCAGGATATGACGCCGCTGTTCGTGTTGTGGAGAGCGTAGAGCTCTTTACTCATCTTGCCAACCTCGGCGATACACGCAGCCTAATCATCCACCCGGCCTCAACAACACACTCGGAATTGGATGAAGAGCAGAAAATAAAAGCTGGCGCTCTGCCTGAGGCTATCCGGGTATCCATCGGCCTTGAAAATATTGACGACCTGATTGCCGACCTGGATCAGGCACTGGCACAAACGGAGGCACTGGCGGCATAAAAAACCTCTTTGCATATTCCATATGTAAGTGCTAATCTCCGCTGATACGTACAGGGAGACACGGGGAAATACTGTGAAAAACATAGCATCAAAGGTTATAGCCCTGAGCCTTGCCGCCGCTTTTGCGCTGGCAACGCCGGCTTTTGCGCAAGGAAAAGAAGAAAAAGCGCCGGTAAATCCTTATGAGCAGCAATATAAAGACTTGAAAAAGCTGCTGAAGAACATGGGGGCCACACCAAGCCAAGCCTCTGCGACACAAACACAAAACGGAACTCTGCCGAATGTCTTTGCCAAAGCTATTCAGGGCTGCACAACTGACGGCTATGTTTTCAGAATGCCTTATAATCTGGTCTTTAATTTTGACGAGCTCGCTGCCCCTGCTGATAAAAACACACCGGAAAGTGAAAAGAGCCTGTTTTACAGAATGGTTCAACCGGCCCCGGACAGCATCCTCGGTGTTTCAGGAACAGACAAATTCATCGATGCTTTAAAAGCAATGACAAGTGGCATTCACACATCCATGAAAACTGTGGCTGGCCACCTGATTGATGAAGCACCATCTGAATTTATTACCCGGCCCATATTTAACGAACTCGCAGCATTGGCGGTTGAAAAAATTACAAAAGAATTTAGCGGAAGATATGGTGTTACAATTAAAATAAGCCCCGAACAACCCCGCAAACAAGGCGGAAGATGTGCCACCGCAGAAGTTGTAGAAGTGCCCTCTGCTCCTGCGCCGTAATAAACGTTAAACTGTCTGCTCTTCAATCCACCTCAAAAAAGGCTCATGCCCTGCTATCACTGGCACAGCAACAATGCAGGGACAATCATAACTATGTAGGGCACAGATTTCCGCGCGCACCTGTTCAAACAAGCTGCCCTGCGTTTTCAGGATCATCGTTGTCTCTGCTCCCGTTTCAAATTTACCCTCCCATTTATACAAAGCTCGGTGCGGTGCCATAATATTAGCGCAAGCCACCAGTTCTTTTTCAACTAAATGACGGGCGATACGCTCTGCTTCATCATTATCACCACACATCACATATATGAGGATTTTACTCATTTCCTGTTCCCGCCATCCTGTCAGTCAATTCGACAATTTTTTCGGCTATATTCGGCTCACGAGCCGTATGACCTGTATCGGCCAAGACATGAATCTCGCTATTCGGAAAAGCGTCATGCAGCTCAAAAGCATTCTTCACAGGGCAAATAAGGTCATAACGGCCATGAATAATATGGCAGGGAATGTGCCCCAACCCCCGCACTCCTTCGAGAATTTTTGTCCTATTAGCTGTGCCTTTGTAATAATGATGAACAAAATGAAAGAATATCTTACAGAGCGGAATAAACTTTTCAGGATCTTCTTCAACCTCGCGGATGAGATCATGGTTAACCTTGAAGTATAAAAGCGCCGTATCCCAAACTGTAAAACACTTAACAGCTTCAATAATTTCTTCTTCGCTGCCGCCGCACATAATCTCGCAATAAGCCTCCGCCAAACCACTTTGCCTCTTTTCTAGAGGAATGAGATCTCGATAAGACGCGAACCATTCCGGCATTATTGCAGCAGCCCCGCCTTCTTCGGTCAGCCAATCAACACCCTGGTCGCCGTAAAATATACCAGACAACACCAAAGCAGTAATGGACTCAGAATATTCCTGCGCATAAAAAAGCGCCAAAGCCGACCCCCACGATCCACCAGCAACCAGCCATTTTTGGATGCCCAGATGGTTCCGAAGCTTTTCAATATCGGCCACAAGATGCTCAATAGAATTGTTTTCAAGAGAAGCAAAAGGTTTACTTTGACCAGAACCGCGCTGATCAAATAAAATGACCCGATAATGCACCGGGTCAAAAAAACGCCGCATATCCGTATGAGATCCTGCGCCCGGCCCACCATGCAGATAAACCGCCGGTGCACCGTCAGGGTTACCGCTTAATTCATAATAAAGCGCATGCCCGTCCCCGACATCAAGAAACCCCGTTTCATAAGGCTTAATGGATGGGTACATGGCGTTCAATAACCTCTAAAGTCCATGTTTTTGGGATGGTGCCTGCGCGGGCTTTTCCTGAAGCAACATCTTATTAAATACACCTTCCAATATACTGTCTCCCCGCAAATGCGCCATTGCATCATTATCTATACCAACAGCCGCAGCCTCTATATCTGCCACAAGGAATTTAAGATTTTCCTTGGTTACACGAGCATATTCTTCTGCAAGACGCCCTCTCAATTCATAATGGTGACGCTCTTTTCCAGTGAAAACTTCTACAAAGTCATGATACTCATCAGACTGGGCCTCAAACGCTTCCTTGGCCTTGTCCATAAATTCAAGAAGCCCGACATCTGTTGGTTTTGGCCAAGCTTTTTCAAAAAACTTCTCTATACTGACCAGCTTTTTAAACTTTTGATTCAATTCATCATCGGGAAAAACATCTGCCAAATGGTCAGTGTCGGTAATATTGGTATAGCCCGCCAAGTCATCAATAAGCTCTTTTACATTTTCACTATTTACACCAGAAGAATATTTTTTTGAAAGCCTCTCCATCCATTCAGCTTTATATTTTTTATCTCTAAAAAGAGCCTCAAAACACTCCCCATGAGGCTCTTCAGGTGGAGTTGACCAAAGGATAACATCTTCAAATGCTCCTATAACATTAGAAAAATCAACATTTACCTGTAATTGCTCATCTTTCTGATCACTAAAATTAGTTCTTAAATTTTTCATGGCACCCTCCTTCTTGCAACTTTCATAGACAAGGCAACAAACTCTGATTAACATTTTGTAAATATGGGAATTAAGAGAGAGAATGGTCGGGGCGAGAGGATTCGAACCTCCGACCTCACGGCCCCCAGCCGTACGCGCTAACCAGACTGCGCCACGCCCCGATAAAGAGGATGTTTATAATATTTCAGAGTAAGGTGCAAATGTAAAAAACAGAAAGACTCTACTGCTCTTCGCCCTTGAGCATATCGCGCAGCTCCTTCAGGTCACCCAGCATCGCCTGCAGAATAGAACGCTGCTTACCGCTCAAGCCTTCTTCTGTCATAGTTTTCGGAGACTCTACCGATGATGATACCGGCCCAGGCGATTCGTTTGCCACGCGCTTGTCAGGTTCCCCAGCAATAATCTGCTGCTTGCCTTGACCTTTCAAAAGCTTTTGCACGCCCTTGATGGTGTAGCCTTCTGTGTAAAGAAGGTCATGAATCTTGTTAAGCAAGGCCACATCTTCTGGACGATAGTAACGACGTCCACCGCCACGCTTCAGCGGTTTTACCTGAGAAAACTTTGTTTCCCAAAAGCGTAAGACGTGCTGCTGAACACCAAGCTCGTCAGCCACTTCACTAATTGTACGAAAAGCAGTCGGTGATTTTTTAGATCTTGTCGGCGCGGACTTTACGGAGCTCTCTGGCTCCTTATTATCATCCACACCGGATTGTGCATTTTTTATTGTACTCATCATTCCAATCCAGTTCCCTTAAGTTTCATCCCTGTTCAATTTTTTTATTTTATTTTTTAGTTTTGAGTTTTTCCGTTAATACGATCTTTCAAGACGTGAGACGCCCTGAACACCAGAACTTTACGTGGTAAAATAGGCACTTCCACGCCCGTTTTAGGGTTACGGCCCACACGTTCGCCCTTTTGACGTACTGAAAAACTGCCAAAAGAAGAAATTTTGACGTTCTCGCCCTTAACAAGCGCACCCATCATTTCATCCAGAACAGCTTCCACTAAGTCAGAAGAATCATTGCGAGACAGACCCACTTCTTCATAAACCGCCTCGGCCAAATCGGCCCTTGTCATAGTACGACCAGTCATTATAACCCCTTTCGGTGTCACCTTTTTTAATGTGAATACAAAAACATTACCCTTAAGCATCGCGCTCGTCAACTTTCGAACGCAAAAAACTGATTCAATTCAAATAGTAACAGGATTTTCTTAAAATTAGGTTCAGGAGTTCTTAAAATCGCACTAGTGCCGCGCCCCATGTTAAACCGGCCCCTAACGCTTCTATCAGCAACAGGTCTCCCTGTTTTACTCTCCCCTGCTCCACCGCTTCGGCCAAAGCCAGGGGGATAGACGCCGCCGACGTATTGCCGTGCCGATCGACCGTTACGATCACTTTATCCATGCTCATGCCCAGCTTTTTGGCAGCGGCCTCAAGAATCCGAATATTGGCCTGATGGGGCAAAAGCCAGTCAATCTGCTCTGAAGTAATTTGATTACATTCAAGCACCTCAGCAACAACTCCTGACATGTACTTAACAGCGCTACGAAAAACTTCTTTGCCTTCCATAACGATATGACCACTTTCCCCGGTTGTTGCCGGGCCGCCATTAACGTAGAGAATGTCTTTCTGTGTACCGTCAGCGTATAAATGCGTTGAAAGTATGCCGCGATCATCAACGGTTCCCTGCCCGCTTTCATCGGCTTCAAGCACAACAGCCCCGGCGCCATCGCCGAATAAAACACAGGTCGTACGATCATTCCAGTCAACGATGGATGAAAACTTTTCCGCGCCAATAAGCAGCATCCGGCGCGCCTGCCCCGTTTTGATAAACATATCAGCAACGCTCAAGCCATAGACAAAGCCGGAGCACACCGCCTGCAAATCAAAAGCCGGGCCAATCCGAAGATTTAAGGCCGCCTGCACTTCCGCAGCGACCGAAGGGAAAGTATGGTTCGGCGTTGAAGTGCAAACGATAACACCGTCAATATCACTTCCTTCGTAACCACTGCGCGTAAGCGCTTCCTGCCCTGCTTTAACAGCCATATCGACCGTTGTTTCGCCTTCAGCAGCAATGCGCCGCTCACGAATGCCGGAACGCTGCACAATCCACTCATCGGACGTATCAACCATTTTTTCAAGATCTGCATTCGTCAGTATCTTTTCCGGCAAATAAGCGCCGCAAGCTTTTATTACGGATCTAACAGTCATGAAAAACCCTCTGATTGTCCGGCCATACCAGAGAAAAACGATTCCTGTCCCATAAGCTGCTCTATTTCATAGGCAACACGCTTATTATAACCTTGCTCTACAAGATTTGCGGCAACAAGAATTGCCTGAGAAAAACCGTAAACATCCATTCCGCCGTGACTTTTAACGCAAATACCGTTCAGCCCCAAAAACATCCCGCCATTATAAAAACGCGGATCAACGCGTTTCTTAAGACGTTTTAAGGCGCCATACCCCAGCACTGCACTCAATCTGGAAAACAGCGAAGACATAAAGGCCTCTTTCAGAAAATGCCCCGTCAAATCACCAACACCTTCCGCAACCTTCAGGGCCACATTGCCGGTAAAGCCATCGGTGACAACGACATTAACCGTACCGTTCGTGATATCGTGCCCCTCCACAAAACCACGGAAACGCCCTGGGAAATCAACATTTGATAAAATAGCCGCCGCTTCGCGTAATTGGTCCGGCCCCTTCATATCTTCCGAACCAATATTCAACAGGCCGACACTGGGATTGTCCTGCCCTTTAATGATCCGCGCGCAAACGGCACCAAGCACCGCAAACTGCACCAAAATATGAGCATCGCAAGCCAGATTAGCGCCAAGGTCCAGCATAACCGTATCTTTTTGTTTTGACGGAAAGACACCGGCAATCGCCGGTCTATTAATACCGGGCAAACATTTAAGCACCATTTTAGCCGTAGCCATAAGTGCCCCTGTATTGCCGGCGGAAACAATGCTCTGTGCTTCCCCCGATTTAACAGCATTAATAGCCATACGCATACTGGTATCTTTCCGGCGTATTGCAGCCGAAAGTTTTTCATTATTTCCAATCGCCTGATCTGTATGACGAATTTCAGCAATAGCTTTTAGTTCGCTGTGTTTATCAAGAAAGGCCTGTATTTTGCGCTCATCGCCATAAAGGAGGAATTTTACCCCGCCGCCCAGCTCTTTTAAAGCTGTCGCCGCTGCGGGCACAACGACTTCCGGGCCAAAGTCTCCGCCCATAGCATCCAAAGCAATGGTTTGATTGTATGGTGTCATAAGCCCCTCGGGAGGGAAGGATCTGGGTTAATCTTGTTCTTCAATAACCTGACGGCCCTTATACATACCGGTCGTCATATCAATATGATGACGGCGTACAGGTTCGCCCGTATTCTGGTCTTCGACCCAGTTTACGGTTTTCAGGGCATGGTGAGAACGACGTTTGTCACGCCGCGCTTTTGAAATTTTTCTCTTTGGAACAGCCATTATTATATCCTTTAAAATCTGCCCTTTAAAATCTGAGTGGCTTTGATAGCGGAAAATCAAGGCTGGCGCAAGGAAATTCTCTAACTTTCCCTGCCCTCCTTCTTTTTCCAGTTCTTTAACGCAGCAAAGGGATTTTGCCTTACCTTTGGTATTTTTCCCTCATCCTGCTCATTGGCGCCTTCAAAAACCACGCCTTCCTTATGAGGAAAAGGGTTTAGAACCAAAGACAGATGCTGCGTTACCAGCTCCCCGAGATCAATCTGCCCGTCTATCACAGGCTCCGGATCGTCTTTTTCCTCCAATATAACAAGCTCGGCATCAACAGTACGCCCCTGCCTTTCGTGACGCGCCCTTGTTATAGACACCGCGCTATCAGGGTTAGCGAACCAACCTTCGACAGGTGCCTCTATCTCTTCCTCGACAAGGTCAAGAGACACAACACAGGACTGCGTCACCTTGGCTTTTAAAGCGCCGGTAACATGAAGAACAAGGTTCCCCGGATTGCGCTCAAGGGTCAACTTAGCCTCCAGAGAGTCTACGGAAACAACCTGCAACCGCCGCGCAAGGTCTTTACGCTCCTGAGGTGACGCAGAAATAGAGGTTCGTAAAGGGGTCGAACCAATGTCATCAGCGTCAATTTTATGCGGCCATTCCGGTAATGTTTTTTCTACCATCTTCGCTTTCTTCATAATTTATTGTTTTAAATTCAAGACAACCTTGCGCAAGCACTTCCCACGACTGGCTCTTCAAATGAGCCGTACTTTCATGCATATAAAGCGCTATAATTTTTGCATGGTCTTCCTCTATCTTCGAAACAGAGCCATAAAGGTTCCTTTGCACAGTCTCAACCAATTTAGAAGGGTCATCTTCGCGAATCGCTTTCTGATAGGAAATAGCCCGACCATTAAACCCCTTCATCATACGTTTCATATGCTTCGGAACGCCTAAATCACCAATACCCATTTCACGTAAGCTAAGATCCATCTCGCGAAACATCCGATCAAACAAGGCCTGCGCCAGCTTTTCGCCCTGCTTCCCTTCATCATGAAGGCGGTCCATCACCAAGAAAGCATGCAAGCACATCAGATCAAAACGCCCTGTGGTCGTATCAGGCACACCATATAATTCATAAAAAACAGGCTGACGGGACTGTTTAATGACGGCCTCATAAAGCCTTTCTGCAACCTGATTCTTTTCCTTTTTTCTTCTTAAAAGTGCAAACATGTATACAAATCTCTTTTGCTTGATTGATTGTAGCGGCAATTAGCGCTATATCTCGAAACGGATATAACATGATCTTGATAAGAGAAGCTATGAAAAAAATTTACCGCTTAACCCGTATCGCGCTTGGAGTAACTGTGGCAGCAACCTTTATCGGTGGCTGCACCCCCACACACAACGTACACGGCAACATGGTGCAGGACTATCAGCTCACCGAAGTTGCCACAGGCCAAGACAGCCGTACGGATGTATTAAGGAAGCTGGGGTCCCCCACAACCAAGGCTCCGTTTAATGACAATGTCTGGTACTATCTCGGACAAAAAATGGAAAAGCGCGGCATTCTTGATTCAAAAGTCACCGAAGAACGCATTGTTGTTGTTTCTTTTGACGAAGACGGCATTGTCCAGAACATAGAAGACATTGATAACGAACGCATTGCCCTGCCTTATGAACGTGGCAAGACTCCAACCTCTGGCAATGAGATGACTGTCCTGCAACAACTTTTGGGCAATCTTGGCAAATTTAATAGAGAAGAAACTGAATAAATTATTTTACTTCTACGCCTCCGGAACTCCTCCAGAGTAAATATAAAAAAAGCCCTGCCATTACAGCAGGGCTTTTCTAATTTTTATTTAAAGCAACGCGCTGCGTTAACCCACGAAATACTTCGCTACAATCGCTACCAACAAAATAGCAACAATATTAACGATTTTGATCAGCGGGTTTATAGCAGGTCCAGCTGTGTCTTTGTATGGGTCACCAACTGTATCACCGGTTATGGCAGCTTTGTGAGCCTCAGAGCCCTTACCGCCGTAATTACCGTCTTCAATCAGTTTCTTGGCATTGTCCCAGCAACCGCCGCCTGATGTCATCGAAAGAGCAACAAATAAACCGGTTACAATCGTGCCTAGCAACATGCCACCCAGAGCCTGAAAGGCGGGAACCATCGAGCCGCTAACACCCCATGCCACACCGAAAAGAATAACAGGGGCAACAATAGGAAGCAGAGAAGGAACAACCATCTCCTTGATCGCAGCGCGGGTCAAAAGGTCTACAGCTTTGCCGTATTCCGGCTTGGCTTTGCCTTCCATGATACCCTTGATTTCCTTGAACTGACGACGCACTTCAACAACCACACTAGCAGCCGCACGGCCAACAGCCTTCATTGATAACGCTCCAAACAAATAAGGAAGCATACCACCCATGAACAAGCCAATGACCACAAAAGGATCTTGCAGCGGGAACGTGATGCCTGCCAGATCAGGCAAGTAATGCTTGATCTCTTCTGTATAGGCCGCAAACAGTACCAGAGCCGCAAGACCGGCAGAACCAATAGCATAGCCTTTGGTTACAGCCTTTGTCGTGTTACCGACAGCATCCAGAGCATCTGTCGTTTCTCTGACTTTCTTCGGCAAATCAGCCATCTCGGCAATACCACCGGCATTATCCGTTACAGGACCGTAAGCATCCAGAGCCACAACCATTCCAGCCAATGACAGCATAGTCGTTGCCGCAATAGCGATACCATAGATACCGGCCTGTGAATAAGCGAAGAAAATTCCACCGCAAATCACAATCACAGGAAGCGCAGTGGCCTCCATAGACACAGCCAGCCCCTGGATCACATTAGTGCCGTGACCCGTTTCAGATGCTTTGGCAACCGATATAACCGGACGGTAATTTGTGCCCGTGTAATATTCAGTGATCCAAATAATCAGACCGGTAACACTCAGACCCGTTAAGACACACCAGAATAACTTCACGCAGTTAATCAGCGAGCCATCTGCCAGAGGTATAGGACTGTAAACATTGAAATTTGCCAGCATCATGGCAATCAAGATACCTGCAAATAAAGCACTGGCAATGAACCCCTTATAAAGAGCCCACATAATGTTAGTGCTACCATTTTCAAGGTTCACAAAGAATGTGCCACCTATCGAAGCAAGGATACAAAGAGCGCCAATCATCAACGGTAACATCATCATCGGCATAATTGCTTCCGGAGCAAAGACACTTGATGCAATCAACATTGTTGCGACAATTGTCACAGCATATGTTTCAAAAAGGTCAGCGGCCATACCTGCACAATCGCCAACATTATCACCAACATTGTCAGCAATCGTTGCCGGGTTGCGTGGATCATCTTCAGGGATACCTGCTTCAACCTTACCAACCATATCACCGCCAACATCAGCACCTTTAGTAAAGATACCGCCGCCAAGACGGGCAAAAATAGAAATAAGAGAAGCCCCGAACCCGAGACCAACAAGACCTTCCAGAATGCCGCGCACATCAAATGCCAGATATTCCAGCACCATATAGTAGACACCCACTCCCAAAAGACCGAGCCCCACAACCAGCATACCGGTCACCGCACCTGATTTAAATGCCACGTTCAAGGCTTCGGTGATGCTCGTTCTCGCAGCCTGTGCCGTACGCACATTAGCTCTGACAGAAACATGCATGCCAATATATCCGGCAAGACCTGAAAGAACGGCACCGATAATAAAGCCAGCAGAAACATGCGCCCCCAGTAACAGGAACAACAAAAATGCAACAACAACACCAACTATGGCAATCGTTTTATATTGACGGTTCAGATAGGCCATAGCCCCTTCTTGAATAGCAGAAGCAATTTCCTGCATCCGTTCTGTACCTGCGTCATAAGCCAAAACTTTACGGGCCGTGTATTGCCCGTAAATCAAGGCCAGAACCCCGGCACATAAAACCATAAGATAAATTTCTATCATTTCATTCCCTCTTTTTTTCCTTTTTTGTTAGGAAAACCAATAGTTAAAGACGGTTGAAAATGCACAATTCCGGGCAACAAGGCAAGTCTGTTTTTGCCAATTTCTGTATTTCCCCAAAAATAAATAAAAAAAGCCCGGAATTTCCGGGCCTGTGACGAGAATTATAAACTCACTTATATAGGGCGCTGCTGCACAACCTGTAACAAAACATCCTTAACCACATCATCTCCCATGACCCTGTTACTTATAGAACCAAGACGCTTTTTAATGACTCCCACTTGCAGAACCCCACCGCGAAGAGCCGCGTGCTTATTTAACACGCCATATAAATCCTGAATAAAAGCATCCTTCAAGCGCGGTTCAAGATTTCTTACCTTCCCGGCATCCTTATCGCTACCCACTTCTATAACCACAACAATGATGACAGTCTGGCTGACACCATTTTGATCCACAATAGGAAGAACAAGGGGGGAAAGCTCTACAAATTCATGTTTATTGGCTTCACTCGCATCGACACCATGACCGCCTTTTGCCTCTTTAGCTTCTTTAGCTTCTTTGTGATCTCCATTCTCACCAATAGCCGCTTCAGCGGGCTGCTGAAAATAGAAATAAGCCCCGGCAGCACCGCCACCGAGGATTAGAACAACCATCAAAGCCAGAAAAGCTAATTTCATTAAACGCCCTACTCCAAAAAACATAAACCCTTCTACATTCTCAAGAATAACGTGATATATTTAATTTAATCTTAGGTTAACAAAGCATTTGATTTAAATTTAAATCTAAAAATATGAACAAAAGCTAATAGAAATAAAAACATATAAATATCAAAGACTTAAATGGAAGTATTCTCTCAGCTGATCCTACTTCATGACCTTTAGCTTTTCACTCTCTGAGGTTGCATTGTAAGCATGTTCCGCACCCGGAAAACGACGCGCCCTGACATCATCAGCATAGAGGGTTATTGCCTTCTCAATATCCAAAGATACGTTCGTATATTGTTTAACAAATTTCGGCACATTATGACCTACCCCATGACCCGAAAGGCCAATCATATCCTCAGTGACCAAAATTTGCCCGTCACACACGGAAGACGCACCTATTCCAATGGTCGGAATGGATATGTCTTGCGTCACTTTTGCCGCCAGATCTGTGTCTACACACTCAAGAACAAGACCAAACGCACCGGCTTTTTCTATAGCACGGGCATCATTCATGATCTTATCTTGCTCCCGATCAGTACGCCCCATGACCCGGTAGCCTCCTGTCGCATGCACCGATTGCGGCTGAAGACCTATATGCCCCATAACCGCAATGCCACGGCTCGATAAAAACGCCACGGTCTCAGCCATCTCCGCGCCACCTTCCAACTTCACAGCAGCAGCGCCCGTCTCTTTCATAATCAGCGCCGCATTATGAAATGCCTGTGAAGCACTCTCCTGATAAGAGCCAAAAGGCATATCAACAACAACAAGCGCCTTTTCCGTTGCCCCAACAACGGCGCGCCCATGGTTCACCATCATATCAACTGACACTGGAACGGTGCTCTCCATACCGTAGAGAACCATGCCTAAACTATCACCGACCAGAACCAGGTCAGCATGCTGATCCGCCATACGTGCAACAGGCGCCGTATAAGCCGTCAGACAAACAATCGGATCACGCCCCTTCTTTTGAGCAATGCCCCTAATTGTCGTGCGTTTTACGCCTGTTTTCTGCGTACTCATAAAAACACCCTTAAATATCCCGTACGGTCTTGCTTACATTATCAAGAATACCATTCACAAGTTTGGATTCGCCGCCCTCATAAAAAGCATGAGTAACCTCCAGGTAATCCGAAATAATAATCGGCGCATCTATGTCATGATGTGCAAGCAACTCAAAAGCACCACAAAGCAAAACGCTCCCCAAAAGAGGTTCCATAGAATCGAGGGAAGCAGAGGATTTGGATTTATTTTGCTCCGACAAAAGAGTATCAATGACCTCTTTAATATCACTCTGACGATCGCTTACACCATCAACAATACCCTCAAAAAGAATACCATCAGGCAGCACCATTTCCTGCTCCTCTAACGGCACCCCCATACGATGAGCCTTAAACTCACTAATCACAGATTTTGCGCTCTGATCATTCGCTTTCATTTGGTACACAGCCTGTACAGCAGCCAAACGCGCCGCTGTTTGGCGCGCTATTTTCGATCCCTTATTCTTATTACTCTGACTCATATAATAGACACCCTTAAAAAAACACGCTTTGCTTTAACATCTTTTGGCAGTCTTAGCAGCAAAAACATGCCGAAATAAGAAATACAAATTAAAAAAGCATTTTAGAGCCTGAACGATCCAGACCTCTTTTTAAGATAGCCTGAGATAACTCCAGAACCATCACAACAAAAACAACTTTACAGAACATTGAGGTAGTCAAAAAAACAGCGCTTTAGCATCAAAGCGGCAAAAAAAGATCAAATAAGCATCAAATCGAGATCAAAATATACAGCAAAACAAGGCCATGACTTCAATGAAACTTTCACAACAAGTCTTTTGATTTTAAAAAATCCAACCTTTTGTTTTCAATAACAATAGTGACTGGGCTTGCTTTCCTCTTAAAATCTTTCTAACTAACTTATAAATATAGAGTTTCATTAAAACCCAATGGGTTTCAGGGAGAGGCAACGCCTCTTAATATAGCAGAGTTGGTTTAACTTGTTTCATCGCCTCTATTCTCAATCCTCTTTGAAAATAAGGAAGAAGGCGTAATCGCATCAAAAACAAGGCTCCTATACTCTTTGTATAGAGCCATTTGAAACAATAACAATCCGATATAAACCTTATTTGAAACAACAGAATCAATCCAAAAAACGACCTCTTTACAACGCGCACATAAGGTCAGCTCTTTTCCTCTAAAAAGAGCATAATCACGTCACAAAAAAGGATCATAAATTTAAAATAAGAAAAAATGGCCGCTGAGGCAATAATACGCTGCCTTATAAACGACCACAAGAGGCGCGATGAAACTAAAATGAAATGGTCGCAGCCTCTATTCTGCTGCTTCCTGCGTCTGTTGCATGCTATCCAGCTCATCAACAAGGCTATTAAAGTCCTCAGGCTTGCTGAAATCCTTATACACAGAGGCATAGCGAATATAAGCGATGGTATCCAGACGGGCCAAAGCCTTCATAACCAGCTCACCGATCTGTCCGGAAGGTACTTCAGAGTCGCCCATACTTTCCAGTTGCCGGACGATTGAATTAGCAGATTTCTCAATTTGTTCAAGCTCTACCGGCCTTTTCCTCAAGGCAATCTGCATGGATTTTGTGATTTTATCCCGGTCAAAAGGCTGACGGCGATCACCGGCCTTCAGCACAGTCATTTCACGCAGCTGAACGCGCTCAAAGGTCGTAAAGCGCGCGCCACAATCAGGGCACGCTCTACGGCGTCGTATGGCCGCATTCTCCTCGGTCGGACGAGAATCCTTAACCTGAGACTCCTCACTACTACAAAAAGGGCAGCGCATAATTACTTCACCTCATAGGTTGGAAAACGATCACAAAGCACCTGAACTTTGCTCCATATCTCCTTCTCAACGCTGGCATTTCCTTCCGGGCCATTGGCCGCCAGACCATCCAGCACAGTCACAATCATCTCTCCTACCTGACGGAATTCTTCAATACCGAAACCGCGCGTTGTTGCCGCCGGTGTCCCCAAACGAATACCGCTGGCCACCATGGGCTTCTCAGGGTCGAACGGTACGGCATTCTTGTTACAGGTCATTCCTGCATTCTCCAGTGATACTTCCGAAATATCCCCTGTCAGCCCCTTCGGACGCAAATCCATCAACACAAGGTGACTGTCAGTCCCGCCGGAAACAATATCCAGCCCGCCATTTTTAATGGCTTCTGCCAGAACTTTGGCATTAGCAGCAACATCTTGTGCATATTGCTTAAAGTCCGGCTTTAAAGCCTCGCCAAAACAAACGGCTTTGGCCGCGATAACATGCATCAGCGGCCCACCTTGCAGGCCGGGGAATATCGCGGAATTCAGCTTCTTATGAATTTCAAGATCATTGGTAAGAATAAGCCCGCCGCGCGGTCCGCGTAGGGTCTTGTGCGTCGTTGTGGTACTCACATGCGCATGCTCTATAGGACTTGGATAACACCCCCCCGCAACGAGACCGGCATAATGCGCCATATCCACCATCAAATAAGCACCCACACTATCAGCAATCTCCCGAAACCGCGCCCAATCTATGACACGAGGATAAGCAGAGGCACCGGCAATGATCATCTTCGGCTTATGCTCAGCAGCCAGTTTTACCACCTCATCATAGTCAATCAGCGCGTCTTCCTCGCGCACGCCATATTGAATAGCGTTAAACCACTTGCCGGACTCATTTGGTGCCGCACCATGCGTTAAATGCCCACCAGCCGCCAGAGACATGCCTAAAATCGTATCGCCCGGCTGCAGTAAAGCCAGCATAACGCCCTGATTAGCCTGCGAGCCTGAATGGGGCTGCACATTGGCATATTTAGCGCCAAATAGCGCTTTTGCCCGGTCCCGCGCCAATTCCTCAGCGACATCGACATACTCACAGCCGCCGTAATAACGCCGCCCCGGATAACCTTCTGCGTATTTATTCGTCATCACACTGCCCTGCGCTTCCATCACAGCGCGAGAAGCCATGTTTTCAGAAGCAATTAGCTCAATATATTGATGCTGGCGCTTAAGTTCTTTGCCAATCGCATCATAAATTTCAGGATCCGTGGATTGAAGATCTCCATTATAAAAACTGTCCGTATCGTTTTCCATTATTTTCCTTGCTGCTTCAGTCATTTAGCTGCCCTCGTTAAAGCTGTTAATATACCTTTTATGTACTCTTATTCAGTTTTTCAACCCGGCGCGCATGGCGACCGCCCTCAAACTCCGTGGTCATAAACGCGTCAATACAATCCATGACCACCTCTATCCCCGTGATTCTACTACCAAAAGCAATAACGTTTGCGTCATTATGAGCCCTTGAGAGGCGCGCCATCGTAGCATTATTGCACAATGCCGCCCGCACTTTCGGGTTTCTATTTGCGGCTATGGAAATACCGATGCCGCTACCGCAAACCAAAACACCCTTTTCAGCCTGCCCGCTGGCAATCGCCTCACCCATAGCATGGCCAAAATCAGGGTAATCGACAGAATCTGGTGAATTTGTACCAAGATCCAGCCATTCAACCTTATCAGAGAGCGCTTCTTTCAGCGCCTCTTTCATCTCATAACCGGCATGATCGGATGCTATCGCTAGTTTCACTACCCTTTTCTCCTTCTGTTAAACTCAATATATAGGGGTTAGAGCCCCCCTAAATCAACCTCTTAAATGAGGCCCTTCTTTTTCAGAACATATTCCAGACGCTTCACAGCATTGGCCTCCAAAGTCTTCTGAGGTGCTGCTTTAGGGCCCTGAATAACAACTTCGGTCAAAGTTTTAATGTCCATGGCCGACACACGCACCAGGTTTCCCACCGGTGCAAATTCAATAATAACTTCTCTGCCTTTTAAAGGAACATCAGACATAGTAGTTTTTACCATCAAGGCACGACGACACCAAGGGCTTGAAAAAAATATTTCTTAATGTCTTAGTGTCTTGGTAGTTTAAAAAAGAAGAAAGAATGTTCACCATGACAGCGGAAGTGAAAGTAATGGCAACAGCAAAAAATCTAAAACCGGAATTCAAATGGGAAGACCCTCTGTGCCTCGATGAGCTGCTCAGTGAGGAAGACCGTATGATTAGAGATACGGCGCATAGCTATTGCCAGGACAAACTCATGCCGCGCATCCTTGAAGCCAACCGCCATGAGAAATTTGACCCCTCCATTATGAAAGAAATGGGCGCCCTAGGTCTTCTTGGGCCTTTTATTGACGGCTATGGTTGCCCCGGCGTCAGCCAGATTGCTTATGGCCTGATTGCCC
The DNA here is from genome assembly GCA_021775915.1 of Alphaproteobacteria bacterium. Lineage (GTDB taxonomy): Bacteria > Pseudomonadota > Alphaproteobacteria > Micavibrionales > Micavibrionaceae > UM-FILTER-47-13. The sequence continues at coordinate 30,185 of JAJFGW010000018.1, forward strand.
GCGAGGTTGAGCGCGTTGATTCATCCTACCGCTCCGCTATGTCCGTACAATCCTCGCTGGTCATGTACCCGATTTACACCTTCGGATCCGAAGAGCTGAAAGAAAAATACCTGCCCGGCCTTGCTAGCGGCGAGCTTATTGGCTGCTTCGGCCTGACAGAGCCGAACGGCGGCTCCGACCCTGGCGGCATGACAACGCGCGCGAAATCAGTAGACGGCGGCTACAAACTCTCCGGTTCAAAGCAATGGATAACCAACTCCCCGATAGCCGATGTCTTTGTTGTCTGGGCCAAAAATGATGACGATAAAATCATTGGACTGGTTCTTGATAAAGATACGGAAGGGCTAAGTGCCCCCAAGATCAAGGGTAAGTTTTCGCTACGTGCTTCGATCACAGGCGGCATTGCCATGGATGAAGTCTTCGTGCCGGAAGGAAACAAACTGGACGTTGCCGGACTTACAGGGCCCTTTTCCTGCCTGAACAGCGCGCGCTACGGCATTGCCTGGGGCACCATCGGTGCCGCAGAAGCCTGCTGGCATATTGCGCGTGACTATGTCATGGACCGCGTTCTCTTTGGCAAACCTCTGGCCGCACAACAACTGATCCAGAAAAAACTGGCTGATATGCAAACGGAAATCACCCTCGGCCTGCATGCCGCCCACAGGCTGGGCACCCTGCGCGATCAAAAGCGCGCTGCTCCCGAAGCCATTTCAATGCTCAAACGTAATAACTGCGGTAAAGCTTTGGACATCGCACGGCAAGCGCGTGACATGCTCGGTGGTAACGGTATTTCTGATGAATATAATGTCATTCGCCATGTTATGAATCTGGAAGCGGTCAACACCTATGAAGGGACACATGACATTCATGCTCTCATTCTGGGTCGTGCTCAAACAGGAATACAGGCGTTTTCGTAACACTTAAACTTTTTCAGCGGCCTTATGTTTTCCTATAGCAACATTAAGCCGCAATACGTTTCCAAGCTGTTTGGCATAGTCTCCAGCCTCTTCCGTACTGGGAAAGCTTTTTATATTGATGGTTTTGCCTTTATCCGTAGCATGAACCAAATAAACGGCATAAGAGCTTTTTCCCTTTTTATCGACAACAAGACCTGTTGTTAACCCCATAAACTTACCTACATCAACCAACTCACCTTTGCCTCTAATACCAAGCCCCAATGTTGTTAAAGGATAAAAAACAACCTGATTTTCATGAATAATATAACGCCCATAATTTGCTTGCCGAGGAATAACCACTATTAAAAAGAAGAAATATGCCAAAACCAAAAGGAAAACAAGGCCACCCAGCATCATGCCAAGCTGCTGAATTTCAACAAAACCATCATCATCAGTTAAAAAATGAAAAACGGCGGCCATAATAATGACACTCAGCATGGTAAAAAAAGCTATACCACGCATAACAGAAACCCACTCTGACTCACCTTCAATAGGGAAACCATCAGCAGACGGGGACAGAGGCGGTGCTGAAACTACATCAGACTCAGCATCCTCAACCTTATCAATGTCCTGATTATCTTCCGGAGCGCCTTGCTCTGCTGCCGCCTGCTCTTTGTCGGCCATTGCAATATCTCACTGGTTTATTCGTTTATAGAAGCCAGTCCCGTGAAGTCAGTCTGACCAGCCCAAAATTTCTCCATCATGCGCATCGTGTTATTCATATCACTCAAACGCTCGGCCGTAAGCTCTGTTCCTTCAATCTTCTGTTCATGGCGCGTGAACATATCAGTAATCATATCACGAAGCTCAATCCCTTTTTCAGAAAGCTTAACCCGAATAGACCGCTTATCATGCACGGAACGCTCTTGCGCAAGGTAGCCATTCTCAACCATTTTTTTGACGTTATAGGAAACATTTGATCCGAGGTAATACCCTCGAATTGTCAATTCACCAACCGTGAGTTCATCACTGCCAATATTATAAAGGATCATGCTTTGCACGTTATTAATATCCTGAACGCCCTTGCGGTCGAGTTCTACCTTCAAGACATCAAGAAAATGACGGTGCAACCGTTCAATCATCTGTATTGTATCGTAATATGGTGTGGTGTCTGTCACGTTCTGGCCCCTAAATTGTGCGCGAGATTGTCACGCTGATAAATCCTTAACAATACAATAGATACCTTTACCAAAGGGATCAAGCGGCAATTTCATCTAAACTCATGCCGGCGGGTCTGAAATAATCGTGAACCATATCGGATGTAATTTCATCAAGCCGCCCCGGCTCCCATTGAGGCTGCTGATCCTTATCAACCAGCACCGCCCTGACACCCTCATAGAAGTCATGACCCTTCATGAAGTGCTGGGACAAAACAAAGTCCTGGGCCGTAACCTCATCAAAATCCATGTTCTTCGCCATCCTCAAATGAGCCAGCGATACTTTCAAGCTAAGAGGAGAACGACCTTCAATTACATCCGCCTGCTGTGCGGCCCACAAATCTTCACTTGCCCGCAGAGAATCAATGATGGCCTGAACGTCATTGCCCCTAAAGCACTCATCGACAATGGCTCTGTTTTTTTGTAAGTTGCCTTCCTTTTCAGGGGCTTTCTGAAACGCCGCTAAAACACTATCAACATCACCCCCGCCAGCTACCACCTCGCGAAGCTGCTGCTGGCAGGCTTGCTGCTGCCCCAAAGGAATGTAATGAGATGCCAGCCCACAAAACATCATATCTTCCGCCGCTATTCTGCCTCCCGTTAACGCAAGATAAGTGCCTGCCTCTCCCGGACAACGATTCAGGAAATAGGTACTACCCACATCCGGGAAGAATCCTATCGCGACTTCCGGCATGGCAAAGACCGTATTTTCCGCCGCTATTCTATGAGAGCACGGCCCGGCAATACCAAAACCGCCGCCCATAGTAATACCGCTCATAAAAGAAAAAGTCGGCTTTTTAAAATGGAAAAGCTGGCGATTCAGGCAATATTCTTCACCATAAAATAAAGAAACAATACGCTCGTCAACCTCGCCTCGGCGATAAGAGAGCCCTGTCCTGTAAGTGCTCTTAACATCACCACCCGCACAAAAAGCACGGTCTTCACTGCCCTTGATAAAGACAGCTTTCACACTGTCGTCCTCTTCCCACTGCGGTAGCTTTGCCGAGAGAATACGAATCATTTCCAGACTAAGGGCGTTCAACACCGCAGGCCGGTTCATTGTCACCTGAACTACCGAGCCTTCTTGCTGGACAATAAGTTCTATATCGCTATTATCTGACATAAGATTAATGACTGTTTTGCAATGCTGAAAAGGGTTTAAAAGATGGCGCAGGTAGAAATTTTAAAGAAAAAATCCACTACAAGCAAAGAGAATTTACAAACAGACCGGCAAACCGGACAATTCCCGCGCACGCGCATGCGCAGAGGGCGCCGTACAGAAGGCATCCGTAACCTTGTAAGAGAAAATATACTGGAGACCCGCAACCTGATTCTTCCTGTCTTTGTTGAAGAAGGGCTGGATGAACGCGTAGCGATAAAATCTATGCCCGGCGTTTTTCGTGAAACAGAAACCTCTGTTGTTGATATTGCAAAAACAGCTCAGAAAGAAAAGCTTGGTGCTTTAATGTTGTTCGGCGTGTCCCATCACAAAGACAATACAGGCAGCGACAGCATGCGCAGCGGTGGACTGCTGGGCAGAATGGTCAGCCGCGTACGCGATGCCTGCCCTGATCTCGTTGTTATGGCAGATCTTTGTTTTTGCGAATATACCGATCACGGCCATTGCGGCCCCTTAACAAAAAGCGGCACGGTTGATAATGATGCCACACTGGAAAATATCAGCCGCCAGGCTGTTATAGCGGCCGAGGCCGGAGCAGACATCGTCGCGCCTTCCGGCATGATGGACGGCCAGGTTGGCGCTATTCGCGATGCCCTTGATGGATCCGGCTTTGATGAAACGGCCATTCTGGCTTATGCCGCCAAATATGCCTCTAATTTCTACGGCCCGTTCAGAGACGCCGCCGGGTGCAGCCTGCAAAAAGGCGACCGTAAAACTTACCAGATGGATTCCGCCAATGGTGACGAGGCTCTGCGCGAAGTCGCGCTGGATATTGCCGAAGGTGCGGACATGGTAATGGTTAAGCCCGGACTGCCCTACATGGATATTATCTGGCGCGTTAAACAAGAGTTCCGCATGCCAACCTTTGCCTATAACGTCAGCGGCGAATACGCCATGTTGCGTTTTGCTGCCGAAGCCGGAGCGCTTGACTACGAAAAAACCATGATGGAAATGCTGCTTGGCTTTAAACGCGCCGGGGCCGATGGAATTCTCTCCTACGCCGCACTGGATGCTGCCCGTATTTTACAGAGATAAATTTCATCTAAGTCATTTTAACCAATAATAAATCAGCCACTGCGCATAGTAAAAGTGTGATAAACTTTTAAGAGCGCGATGACAGATCAAAAAAACATAAAAACACAGAGAGACCGCTTCCTGGCCTTCTCTTTTGCATCATCCGATCTCTTTATCGAGATAACGGAGGAGGGAAAGGTGAGCTTTGCCACAGGGGCAGCCAAAAGCCTGACGGGCATTGATTACAGCGCTTTGATTGGTTGCAGCTGGACGGACATGTTTTCTAAAAGCGACCGCGCCACACTGGTCGGTATGCGTAAACGCGCCCGTGACGGAGAGCGCTGCGGCCCTCTTCAGGTTAAAATGGACGATGAACTTGGCAATGGACGAGAAATCATCCTTACGGGCATCAAAATGCCGGATAACGATAGCTTCTATGTCACTGCCAGCTTCCCCAATGAATTAATGATGAAACTGGCCGGTGTTACCAGGCAACAAGAAGAAATGGAGCTTCTGGACAAAGATAGTTTTCTTCATGCCGCGACAGAGGCCTTTGATATGGCCCGGTCTATGGGCGAAGACATCGACATCACATTGCTCGATATTCCCAAAACGCAGCAAGTTAAAGAAAAACTGGGTGATGAATTATGGGGGAAGTTCACCGCCTCCGTTACTGAAATCCTTGGTGAAAACTCAATTGATGGTATGGCTGCCGCACAAATACAAGATGGCCGCTATAGCGTTATTCACGACAAAGATATAGATTCCGATACGCTTCGTAACCAATTGTCAGAGCTTAGTAAAGAAACCGACCCCGAAGGCGAAGGCTTTGAAGTTACAAGTAAAATCGTCTCTGCCGATCTGGCCAGCCTTAGCGAAAGAGAAACAACCAAAGCACTCATTTACACCATTAATGAATTTGAACGAAAAGGCACCACCCTCAGTATCGAGACACTGAACTCAGGATTTAAAGCCTATGTCAGCGCCAACGCCCAAAAAATCCATCAGCTCAAAACAGTGATAGAGCAATTGAACTTTGACATAGAGTTTCAGCCTATCGTTGATATGAAAAAAATGGAACTTTCCCACTTTGAAATTCTGTCAAGGTTCAGAGAGGAAGGCTCAACTCAGGAATGGATTGTTTTTGGCGAAGATATTGGTATGGCTGCCGATTTTGATATAGCCGTCTGTGAGCGCGTTATTAACTACCTGCTCTACAAAGCCGCCAATAATCGCATGAAATTTGCCATGAATCTTTCAGGCCAATCGATGCAAAATGAACAATTCTTCAAAACTTTAGTAGCTAAACTCGACCTCCATAGCGAACTGGCGCAGCGCATGGTCTTTGAAATTACCGAATCCACCACGATTCAGGAACTAGACATGGTGAATCATTTTATCGAAACCCTGCAAGGCAAGGGCTACAAAATGTGTCTCGATGATTTTGGCGCCGGTGCTGCCTCTTTCCAGTCTCTCCAAAAACTTCATGTGGATTACGTAAAAATAGACGGGCAATATACAAGAAAAATTCTGACATCCCATCGTGATCAGGTTCTTGTTAAAAACCTTACCCAAATGTGCACCGACTTAAACATAGGCGTTATAGCAGAGCAAATGGAACAAGAAGAACAAACGGAGCAAATGAAGGGATTAGGAATTACATACGGACAAGGCTATTATTTCGGTTACCCGACAGCAGCCCCGGAATTCAACCCTGAAAAACTTCCCGCACAACCACCAGAAGGATACTCTCGGTGATCCCCTTGAAATTCAATAAAAAAAAGGCGAATATGGTTACGGTCTGTTAAGAGGTTTCTGGCAGGCTGTAATCAGGAGTAACTCCACGTCATGAAAATTCTAGGTTTTATAATTGTTATCGTCGGCGTTTTTTCTGGCTACATATTGGCCGGTGGCCATATGGACCCTATCCTTAAGGCCCTCCCTTTTGAAATGCTGACCATTGGCGGCGCCGCTGTAGGGGCTTTTTTAATCGCTAATACGACTCATGTCATAAAAGATACGATGAAGAGCATGAATTGCCTCATTAAGCCGGAGGCTCATAACAAAGAATCTTATATGGAGCTACTCAGTGTTTTATATATGCTTTTTAAACTGGCGCGCACAAAAGGCTGGCTGACCTTGGAATCCCATATCGAGGAGCCTGAAGAAAGTGAGCTATTTAAACAATTTCCCGGGTTTCACGGCAACCATCATGCCATAACCTTTTTATGTGACTATCTGCGCATTATTTCTTTAGGCAACGAAAACCCCTATGAAATAGAAGCCCTGATGGACGCAGAGATTGAAACACTGGAACAGGAAAAAATGCACCCCTCCCATGCCATGAGCACCATGGCAGACGGCGTTCCGGCCCTTGGTATCGTGGCTGCGGTTCTGGGCGTCATTAAAACCATGGGGTCTATTTCCGAACCGCCGGAAGTGCTGGGGAAAATGATCGGCGGCGCTTTGGTAGGAACATTTCTCGGTGTGTTCCTTGCTTATGGATTTATTGGCCCCATTGCCGGCGCTCTTGGCGCGCGCGGAGAATCCGAGATTCTCTATTACAAATGTATAAAAGTTGCCGTTCTGGCTTTTCTGAACGGCGCTGCGCCGCAAATCGCCGTGGAGTTCTCACGAAAGTTTCTGCCTCATCATATCCAGCCCTCTTTTAGCGAACTGGAAGAGAAACTAAACGAACTACCTAGCCCAGGATAATTTTATGGCCAAAGGTGGCAAACAAGACGAAATGCAAGCGATCATCATAAAAAAGGTGATCAAAAAGGGCGGTGGGCACCACGGCGGCGCCTGGAAAGTAGCTTACGCCGACTTTGTGACCGCCATGATGGCCTTCTTCCTGCTGCTCTGGCTTCTAAACGTCAGCACCGATGAAGCATTAGAAGTTATATCCAGTTATTTTGATCCCTCCCATCCCAAAATTGCCGACACAAGAAGCGGTGCCGGTGGCATAATGGGCGGCCTTACCATGTCAAAAGAAGGGGCCATGGCCGAAGACAGACAACCACCTGTGGCACAGCAAAACACAGGAACAGACCGCAAAACTATGGAAGTCAACAAACAAGGCGGAATAGCCGACTCAGACGGCCTGAAAAAACTCGAAGATGAATTACGCAACAAAGAAGAAACCCGCTTCAAAGAAGCTCAGAAAGCCCTCGAAAAAGCCCTGCAAAGTAGCGAAGAATTAAAAGAACTAGCCAAACATTTACAAATCGACGTCACGCCGGAAGGACTACGTATCCAGATCATCGATCAGGAAGGCGAGCCCATGTTCAGAAGCGGTAGCGCCGATATGGTTGCCAAAGCCAGAACATTAATGGAAACAGTCGCCGACGTTATTCAAACCATGCCCAATGATATTTCCGTCCGCGGTCACACAGACAGCCATAAATATTCGCCGGGCGCAACCTATACAAACTGGGAGCTTTCAGCCGACCGCGCCAATGCCGCCCGCCGCGTTCTGCTTGAAAAAAGCGTTGCTATTTCCCGCCTGAACGACGTCATGGGTAAGGCCGACCGGGAGCACCTGATTGCTGAAAATCCGCTCGATGCCCGCAACAGGCGTATTAGCATTATCATGCTGAGGGAAACCGTGGAACACGCCTTCCGGCGCGGGGCCTTTGACGATCAAATTCCTGAAGATAACAGGCTTGAAGATTATGACGATTTTGAAGATTACGAAGATAATCTACCGCTCATCAACGACAAACCCGCAGGCACCTTCCAAAAAAGTCCCGGGAATGTGTATTTCCCTTAAATTCGTTCCCCTATCACCTCGTACCCCTTACTGTTATCTCAATGAAGGCCGCAACCTTTAGTAATGCAAATATAAGACATAACAGTATTTTTTTGTTGACATAATTTTACATCAAATGGTACATTGTGCACCATTATCATTAACCACAGAATTTTTGGACTATAAAATGAGTAAGACAAACGGCAACATTACCAACAATCAGGCAGTAAAGCCGTCTCGCAAAACAGATAAAACAACAGGATATCTTTTCGCTGGTTTGGGAGCGTTCAATGCACTAACTGGAATGTTTAATTTTTTTACAGCCAATTATACATATACTCTTCTTGGTCTTGCCACGGCTTCTCTTTGCGGTTTAGTGGCGGCATCAGAAGGCATTGCCGGAGATATGCTACAACAAAAATCAGATATTATTTTAAAGTCTTTAAAAAATAAGGCTTCTAAAACCATAAATGCGGTAACCAACACCTTTAACAAATTCGCAGGAGCAGACAAAAATAAATATAGCTTGATATCTGTTCTGCCTTTACCAGCAATGGTTACTTGGTTCGGTGCCGCTTATGATAAGACTGATGGCATGATTAGCCACCCTCTATCTGCAACACCGCATGCTATAACTTATATGCTCCTGGCCGGAGCAAGCCACCTTGCTCTTACAAGAAAAGTATTACCTATGTTTTCCGAACCTGACAAGCCAACAGACGGAAGGGACTTGATGATGTACTATGCCTTCCCAATGCTTGCCCTCCAACCTCTCATAACACATCTATTAACGGGAAACCTAGCTGCAGCTGCTATTAATCTCATTCCTGTCGGTGCCGCCGCCGTCGCAATAAGCACAGTCGTCTATGGAACAGAAGAAGAAAAAGAAATTAAAGAAAGAGAATCCACTTCTGAAACCAAACAGACGCTATCGCTAAAGTAAAAAACGGCTCAACTAAATCTATTATTCTTCGGGAATCCGTTCGGCGGCAAGCGCCCTGCCTGAGCGCGTTTACCGACCCAGGGGTTAATATCTTCAACAATCGTTTCTCCCGCGCCATATTTGAAGGTCAGCCCCTCGTCCCAGTTAAACGGCTTAACATCCGATAAACCGCCATCCTTGAAACGCTGCAGGATCACGCCCTTACCTCTGGACATTTCCGGCACTTCTTCGAGCGCAAAAACAAGCATCTTACGGTTTGTCCCCATAACAGCCAGATGATCGGCGTTGTCCGCCACGGGAATACATATTTTGGCCTCCACGGGAGCTTTCACATTCAAAACCATCTTGCCAGTCTTGGTCTGTGCCAGCACATCTTTTTCTGCGACAACAAAGCCTCGCCCATCATCAGACGCGACCAAAAGCTTTCCTTCCGGTTCAAAGACCTTCATTTCCCCGATGTCAGCATCATTGGGTAAATCCACCATCAAGCGCAACGGTTCACCGAACCCCCGGCCAGAGGGCAATTTATCGCAGCCCACCGTATAAAAGCGCCCGTTAGTGCCAAACAGCAGCAACTTATCTGTGGTCTGCGCTTCCAGCACAAATTTACCTCGGTCGCCGTCTTTATATTTCAAATCTTTCGGATTATGCCCGTGACCGCGAAACGCCCTGATCCAGCCCTTAGAGGAATAAATCACTGTCACAGGCTCTTTCTCAATCATTGACTCTTCAAGTACCTCAATATCAACCGGTGCAGGCGCCTTACCAATAAGCGTCCGGCGCTTACCCAAGTCAGTCTTTGGCCCGAACATTTCCTTTAGTTCACCAATTTGCTTGCGAATTTCTTTCCACTGCCGCGCTTCAGATTTAATCAGCGCCTGCAATTTATCGCGCTCCTTAACGAGCCCGTCATGCTCCTTGCGGATCTCTATCTCTTCAAGCTTACGCAAACTCCGCAAACGCATATTGAGCACAGCATCCGCCTGAATTTCAGTCAAATCGAACGTTTTAATCAGTTCCATTTTCGGGTCATCTTCCTCGCGAACGATCCGTATGACCTCGTCCATATTCAGGTAAACGACCAGATAACCGTCTAATACCTCAATGCGATACACGACCTTTTCCAGCCTGTAAGATGCGCGCCGCACCAGCACAACCTGCCTATGATCCAGCCAGGAACGCAGCACGTCTTTGAGGTTCATGACCTTCGGCACAACCCCACCATCCAGCACATTCATATTCAGGTTAAAGCGCGTTTCAAGGTCAGTGTGACGGAACAGCGCTTCCATCAAGAGCGCCGGCGCTACATTACGGTTTTTAGGAACCAGCACCAGCCGGATGTCCTCGGCACTTTCGTCACGCACATCATCCAGCATCGGCAATTTGCGGGCATGGATATGCTCGGCAATGCGCTCGACAATCTTTGATTTCTGCACCTGATAAGGAATTTCAGTGACAATAATCTGATATTGCCCCTGTTTCAGCTCCTCTTTTTCCCAACGCGCCCGCAGACGAAATGCGCCGCGTCCGGTTTCATAAGCCTTGATAATATCTTCTTTCGCTTCAACCAAAGTCCCGCCAGTCGGAAAATCCGGGCCTTTGACAACAGAAACAAGCTTTTTCACCGGCGCATCTTCATCGAGAAGCAACTCACAAGCCGCCAGCAATTCATGCGCATTGTGCGGCGGAATGTTGGTTGCCATCCCCACGGCAATGCCCGATGACCCGTTAGCCAGCAAATTCGGGAAATTGCCGGGCATAACAATTGGTTCAGAGCCATCACCATCATATGTCGCGCGGAAATCAACCGCGTCTTCATCAATGCCCTCAAGAATGAGCCCGGCAACCGCCGTTAGCTTTGCCTCTGTGTACCGCATAGCCGCCGCATTATCGCCGTCAATATTACCGAAGTTCCCCTGCCCGTCGACGAGCGGATACCTTACAGCAAAGTCCTGCGCCAGCCGTACCATGGCATCGTAAACCGCCGTATCGCCGTGCGGGTGAAACTTACCGATCACATCACCGACAACCCGCGCCGACTTTTTGGGACCGCTTTCGGGCGAAAGGCGTAATTGATACATCGCATATAAAAGGCGCCTGTGGACGGGCTTAAGTCCATCGCGCACATCCGGCAACGCCCGGTCCATAATCGTGGACAGCGCATAAGACAAATACCGGTCAGAGAGTATCTCTCCAATCGGCTGGTCTATAATAGATTGTTCCGGAACTATGTTACCCTTTTTCGCCATGGCGAAGACTTTAACGCCTTCGCTCTAGGAAAATCAAGGGCTAGGTTAGTTTAGAGATGTATTTTTAAACATTGGGCACAATAGAATTAATATTCTGTGCAGAATCAATTATTGATTTGCCTTCATTACCAATTAAAGGCTTGATTTTAGATACATCAACACCTCCGGATTCTGCCTCGGCAAAACGACCCATAGCGCCCTTAAAAGCCTTGTTCGCCGCCCCTCTCTCAGCTCCAATCGCGGCAGCATTTTTATCAGCTTCTCCGTTAAACACGCTCTTAAATAAAGCCCCTATCAGTTTTCCAAAATCCATATTCTTTAGATCTGACATCTGAAATTCGCCATCAGGCCCCAGCATTTCCTTCCAGATTTTGCTAACGCCACTATTTTCCTGTGCCAAAGCGGAATCCATCTCTAGCTTTTCCGCCTTAGCTGTATGAAGTAACATTGATTGAAGCTCTCCGGCAAACTTTTCCAAAACCGGGTCTTTTGACTCTATAGCCTGATCAAAGGCCTTTTTAACATTGGCAAACTGCACCGAGACTCCCTTGGATAGTTCCTCATCTTTAGCCATAAACAGGGCCGAGGTAAACCCCTCAGCATTGTTGTTTTCAAGAAGCTCTTTCAGATTTAATGACATTATTACACCCTCTATCTCACTCTTAAATTAACACACTTCCAAAGGCACCAAAGACGATGCCAGCATCCGCTCCTTATAGAAAAAACCAAGACCGCAAATGGCCTGCTGCGCGACCGCCCGAATCATTTCATCATCCACGGGGCAATCAAGCTCGACCTCATCGCCAGATCTTTTGAAAATAAATTTGAAAAGATGCGTCTTTTTGCTCAGGACGACCTTCTCAAGCGGTTCGGTAAAAATACCGTCACACTTAAAGGCCAGATACCCATCTTTAACATACGCCTTAATTTCCATATTTGAATTATACCGCCTTATTTTGCTATAGTGCAAATCCACCCTAAAAACGCTTATGGAATTACTGTAATGTCAAAGGGTTAACAAACTCTTACTTTATGCTTGTAGAAGCCCTTTTTCCGCGCTTTTCTCACAATATCTTGTAAAACGCTCCTGAAAACGCAAACGCTGCTCCGGTACGCCTTTGCTATGATGGGCAAAGGCCCACTGCTCAAAGAAGTACCCGGTCATTTCAATGCCTTTCAGCACTTCCTCTGCCATTACTTCCGTCTTTTTCGGCCTTAAAAAACCCGCTAAAGGCAGTAACTTATCCTTATAAGGCTCCCCCGCTTCCGCACTCACCGCATGACCCGATTTTGGGCTAACATAGGCAAGCGTTTTCGGGTCACCGCCTCCGGCGCACCTTGTAAGGTTAAGCGCAAAGCCCAACTCCTTAAGCAGCGCAATCTCCCACATCACATAGGCCGCGCCCCATATTTCGCTGTCCATGGCGTCCATCAACGCCATAAACCCGTGAAATAGCCCCGGATGCCCTTCTCGTTCCGGCAGCGCCGCATCACACAAGCTACAAGCCGCCAGCAACGCCCCCAGCTTCAGAGAATCATCCATCAGGCCGCTAGCCAGATACCTGTCCTGCTCAAGCGCATAAGTCCCGAGATTACCTTCCGCCCGCGTTTGCCAATTCGCGCCGACAAGGTTGCCCGGCTCTAAAATCCCGCGCATTTTTGAGGAGTGCGCGCCGCGCACATAACCGGCATGACGGCCATGCTCCTCCGTCAGCAAAGACACCACCGCGCCGCTCTCCCCGTGAGCCCGTGCCGAAAGCACTATGCCTTGATCCTGCCATTGTTCCATGGCACTTATTATGAGCGCCAAAACCACACTTGAACAGAGTAAAACACATGATCCCCGCAAAAGCTTTCTACCTGATCCGTCACGGCGAAACCGAAGCCAATGCCAGCCACATCACAGCGGGCGGAGAACTTGATACACCACTAACCAGAGCAGGACAGCAGCAAGCCAGAAATATAGCGCAGGTTATTCACCAACTTGAAATCAAGGCCTCAAAAATCATTCACAGCCCAATGAGTCGCGCCAAAGATACGGCAGACCTCATTAATGATGCGCTAAAATTAGCCATGCACAAAGTCGACGATTTCCGCGAACATATAGTCGGTGAATGGGAGGGGAAACCATGGGAAGAGGTCAGACCACATTTAGAAGCCAATGTCCGCCCAGTAGGTGGTGAAAACAAAGATGATTTCGGACGTAGAGTGAAACAGGTCTTAACCAACACTCTTGAAACACATAATGACCCGGTAATGATTGTAGCGCATGGCGGTATTTTTTATTCTATCCTGCACCTTTACGAACAGCCCTTTGACCACAATATCCAAAACTGCCACCTCCACTATTTTGAACCTTGCAACGACCACGGCGCTTTTCCGTGGCGAGTCTGGCAATTTGATATTGAGGACGATAATCTGGTTAAAAGCCCCGCGCCATTCTGCAGTACGCACTACACAGACAAAACAGACTAAGGCTTAAGGGTATTTATACCGGGATCCATTTGAGAAAAAGCATTGTATTTTGCCTGACTATCCACCCCCGGCGCGGTACTTTCCATTTGCGTTATGCCGCTTGCACTGGCATTGAACTGATCGCTAACTCCCTCACCCCTAAATACTGTCATTGTTATTTCCGAAGCGCCATTCGAACGATAAGAGCTTTCTATTTCTATGCCCGTTGTCTTGTTAAGATCAGAAGACGATGCCACCGCTACCCTGTCACCATCATGACGTACCTCATATTCACCTCCACGACTTTCTACGCCGCCAACAGCCAGATCACGTCCAGAACTTTTCTCAAACGCAGCAATCAATGACGGCGAACCTGATACAGAACCCGCAATATCGGCAAACTGTTTTACCAGACTGCTATAAGCGCCCTGCTCATCATTAGCCGTCGTGTCCCACCCCCTCCCCTGTTCCATCTGAGAAGTAATAGAACCATCGGGATCAATCGTTACATTCTCGGTAAAAACATAAGTTCGCGGATTTCTGCCCTGCACAAAAGCCACGTAATGTATGCTACCGCTATTGGGGTCATTAGGGTCTTGCTCCGCCAGCGCGACTGTCGCCGCATTAATTGTCTGATTAAGCGCAACACTGTCCACGTCTACCGAGGAAAGGTTTTTTGCAACGGACAAAGCATAAGCCTTGTTATGATCTGTCATGCCATGAGCAAAACCCGGGTTCTGCTTTAAAGACTCTGCGTCAAAATGCGGTCCGTATTGATAACTGTTTTGTTGTACAAAATCATCAAAGCCGCTGTAGCCGGTTGTAATACTGCCGCTAGTTTCTGCTGATATTGTTGATTTTCCCATAAACACATCATAGAGAAATATGGTTAATAAATTGCCTATTGACACTATAGGAATGCCGTCCTATAATAAGACATAAACTCCCGAAACTACGTTATCATTTCGAACGGCATGTGAGAAATCTCAATCCACAGGCATGAGATCCCTCATATTTATTCGGGATAACAACAGAGACAGGGAGGACGAGAGAATAAAAAAAGTGACGAACAAACTGAATAACCACTTATTTAAAAGCTAAAACAAAGCGTTACAAATTATTTATCGCCTCAAAAACAGCAAAGGCCTGCTTTGTTTCGGCTAGATCATGAACACGGAAAATGTCCACACCCTGTTGCAAGCCCCAAAGCGCCGCTGCTAGTGACCCCGGCAAACGCTTGTCCGTCGCCGCATCAGAGCATATTTTTTCGATGAAGCTCTTGCGGGACGCCCCTAAAAGCACGGGAACGCCTAATGATTTAAACGTAGCTATGTTCTTTAAAAGAGCGAGATTATGCTCCAAAGTCTTACCAAAACCAATACCGGGATCAATGATGATCCGATTCTTTGGAATCCCGGCGTCAAGGCAGACTTTAATGCGCCCAGCCAGAAAAGCGCTAATATCGGCAACAACATCGTTATAATCTGGATTTTGCTGCATCGTTTGCGGCTGCCCCTGCATATGCATCAGACATACCGGCAAATTGCTGCGCGCCACAACAGACAAGCTCTCTGGGTCACCTTGCAGCGCGGTAATATCGTTAATCATGGAGGCCCCGGCCTGCGCAGTCGCGCGCATAGTTTCAGCATGCCTTGTATCAACGGAAAGCATCGCGCCGCTGTTTTTTAGCCCTTCAATAACGGGAAGCACGCGATCCATTTCCTGCTGCGGCGAAACAGAGGCAGCGCCCGGACGTGTTGATTCACCCCCAATATCAAGGATGTCAGCACCTTGCTCTATTAATTTAAGTCCGTGATCTATGGCCTTGCCGGCCTCGCTAAACTGTCCGCCGTCAGAAAAACTATCAGGAGTCACATTGATGACCCCCATAATATACGGCCCTTTGCTAAACATACTCACCTTCCATGAGTACGGCCTCCTGGCCTTCCGGAAGGTTCATTATAAAGTCATCAAGGGTCACACCTAAAACCGGATGCTCCCAATCCTTTATAAGCTCCCGCATAGGAAGAAGAACAAAAGCCCGTTTATGCATACGGGGGTGCGGCACAATAAGTTCGGGCTTGTTCAGGATTTCATTGTGGTAAGCGATCAGGTCAAGATCAAGGATACGCGCCGCATTACGCACCGTCCGCACACGGCCAAACTCGTTTTCGATGTCCTGTAAAATATCTAAAAGCTGGAAAGGAGAGCTATCGGTTTCAACGCAGACCACTTCATTATGATACCAGGGCTGGTCTGATACAGGCACCGGAGCACTCAGCCACGTTCCAGACTCGCCACAAACGGTAATACCCTTGTCCTGCATGGCAAGCTTTGCGGCCTGTAATGTTTCACAAGGCGACCCAAAACGGCTCGGCAAATTAGCTCCTAAAGCTACAAATATCAAAAGATTGTCCCTTTAAGTTTCTTTCGCGTCAGGACCAACGACGCACTTTACCAGTATCCAGATGCACAAAATTACTCTTCGCATAGTAACCGGCCCCGCCAGCACGCAACTGCCCCGCCAGATTGTAAATCTTTCTGGTCGAATGACCGGGCAAACGCAAATCAATTGCCTGTCCTGTCATATGCAGAGAGTTTTCAGCAACGCCATCACTGACCCGGCGCAAATATGCATTGGTTTTTTGCGAACGGTAACCGGATAAAATCTCAAAAGAGTCGTTTGTATTAATGTTATCACGCATTACAAACATAATATCTACGAGACGCGGATCGATCGGAAACTCTTCGCCAGACCTAAAATCGCGCAAAACTCTGTTAATTTGTTCAAATGCCTCTGGCATATAACGGTTTCCGACTCGGTAAACACCATTAAAGCTTTCACCTGTATGCTGATTCCTAAAGGCCACTTTCATGGCACCGGCACCTTCCGGCACAACCAGCCGTGTTGCCGCCTGCACGGGCGCGCTTGCCATAGCTGGCAATAACAGGCCGCCAAGCACCCCGGCCTTCAATATATCGCGGCGCGTTATAGTTTTTTGATCAGGCATGTGAACACCTCTCTTTATATCTTTGTGGATAATCCAAGGAGAAGGTTTTAGCAGAGAGTGCCAAACCAAGTAAAGACTGATCTCAGTATAATATTTTTACTTATTATAAGCAAGCATAGCGCCGCTCTCATCAACAGAGGCGTAATGAGCATCACTCATCGTCGGCAGCTTATAGCCGTCCATCCCACTCAGAACCTCAATCAGTTCTTTATCGCGCTTATAAACATCCGGGCCAAAAACAAGGCTACCCTTACCATCCAGCCATATTGACTGGTAAATGATATAAGCAGGGAACGGTGTGTCCGCGTCAACTTCAACGGTCTTGTGACCTACAGTCAGGGCATCCATCTCGCTGTCAGACCAATCCTGATTACGGCGCAAAACAAAGCTGGCCACCTTCTTCGGCTTTTCAAGGCGTACGCAGCCTGAACTATATGTTCTCTGTCCTCTTTCGAAAAACTCAGGATGGTTTGTGTCATGCATATATATGTTATAGCCGTTCTGCATCAGGATACGGACCCGGCCAAGAGCATTATGATCGCCGGGGGTCTGAACAAAACGCATCTTGCCCATTTTCTTCCAGCCCACGCTGTGCCAGTCAATCGCCATCGGATCAAGCGTTATGGCATCACGACCATAGCCTTTTATAACTTCAATCTTTTTCTCGGTCAGATACGAAGGGTCCTTCTTAAGTTTCGGCAAAAAATCTGACATCTTTATGCTCTGAGGTACCGTCCATGTCGGGTTAAAACGTACGCCCGTAACCTCGGTTTTAAAGTCCTTGGTACGGCGCCACGGCATACCAACCACAACTTTCTGCTCTTCGATAACCTTACCATTTTCAACCGCCCACAATAATTGCTGCGGAATATTAACAAGAATGTAGCGATCCGGGCGCTCCTGCTCCAACCAGCGTAAACGCTCGAGATTAGCCACAATCTGTTCCATACGGTTCTTTTTAGTACGATTTAAAACAGCCAGACTTTGTGGCCCGATAATGCCATCCGGTTCCAGATTATGATTTCTCTGAAACTTCATAACAGCGCTGGATATATGATCATCATAATAGTGCGGTGAACCGTGCGCCGCTTTGTGCTCTACACCAAGACGAAGACGCAGAGCCGTAACATCTTTATGTTTCTGGCCGGGCGTAAAGTGGTTGTCACCACCAAAACTCATCGGTAACACATGGTCGTAGTTACTCTTTTCCTGACTCAGACTAATCAGCTCCTTTTGCAAGGCTTTGTATAATGCCGTGTTCGGCGCAATATTAGCCAATGCCTGCACAGGGTTTTCACTACCACTAACCGCCTTGGCGACATCAAGCCCTGTCATAGGCTCACGCCAGAACTCAGCCTTTTGCTTGATAGTATTAGGGTCAATTCTCATGCCACTAAGATCGCGGCCATAGCGCATAACAGCATCGGAAACAAAAAGCTCCAGTCGCGCTTTGTCAGTATAAACCGGGTTATTCAGGAGTTTGCGTATCTGCGCGGTATGGTAATTTTCGGGATTCAAACCATGCACCCATGATGCTTCAAGAATTTCAAGCACATCTGCGGCCCGCCCCGTGTCACCATCATCACTAACCCACAGAGGCGTATGCCCCCTGTCTCCGTAAAAGGACTTCATAGCGCTCGTATCAGAAAAACTAATTCTGGTGAAGCCACGATTGACACTTCCTGCGCTCAAACCGTTCTTCATTATTATTTTGTAAATAAGCGATGGCACCCCGGAATTAGGTATCTGACTATCATGATGCTGCGCATTTGATGTTAGCGTATAGCCGAGGCTAAGCCCTAAAATCGTAAATAAAATCAGAAACTTGTTTTTGTAATTCTTATATATGAGGTGTGCCATTGAAATGTCCTAAAAAGGGTTTCGATAGCCTCATAGTGCAGCAAAATAGTTAACAGAGTTTTACCAAAACCCAGTGTTTTCAGAAAATTAGAGGGGGTTTTTAATGGTTAATATACCTGTTAGTGATTTTTCGGAGAAAAATCTGATTTAGGCGGCAATACTTCTTCTGTCTGCGCTCTTGCAATCAAACCCGCAGGATTGTGATCAATAAACCTGACCCGCTCTTTGCTAATTTGATCTTTGGAGATTTTCTTAACGCCGCCTTTGCCCTTTAAGGCAATGACATCACCGACCTGGAATATCTGATAGTTTCCCCCACAGCCTATACTAAATGGTTCCTCTACGACTTTATAAGGCATCGGATTTTCTACGAAAGCAAAAACATTCGGAGACTCTGTCGCCTCATATACACCATCTCCATAACCACTATCTTTGCCGTCTACATATACGCCCGCTTCACCAAGATGCGTAAATGTTATTCTTTTATCAGGATTTAGAACATCTTCATTCGTCAACTGATCAAAATAACCTTCGGCAGCATATTCAGCCAATATCAGCGCCTGATTTTCTTCAGCAATCTCCTTACTAAACTCTTGATCTCCTACAACCGTTATAACCTCCTGCCCCGGCTCCACAGGAACCACCCGTGCTAAAGACAAAGCACTCAATTCAGGGCAACCTTCAAAATCCAGTTGGGAAGGACGAACATATTTATATTGAGGATTGCCAGCGCTCTCGTATTCTAACGCCTCCATTCCATTCTCACCCGGCACAATGATACGGCCATCTTCCTGTAAATAAACGCTGGTTTTCCATGGAAAAGCGGCTGGGTTTCTCTGCAAGCCCGCTTCGCATGCAGCCTCGGCCAATACGCCCATTGGATTATAATCAGTCTCAAGCTCAATATATTCCGAATTATCCAGATATGAACGCTTCAACCCATTCCCTGTTCGAATGGCTTCTTCTATTTTTTTTGCAAGAATTTCGGTAAATTTCTCTGGAGATACAGGATCGGCAGTATACTGAAACTTACCACCTATCGCATCCGTTGCTTTCGAAGCCCTTTCTACAGAAGAAGGTAAGTTGGATAATACTCTTTTTTGTATTTCCGTCCGGCTAAAACCTGCACCAGGCAAACGCGCCGCCCACCAAGCAGCCGCCTGTATAAATTGATTTGGATCATGTGGCATAACTCAAAATCCCATACTTACTAAACAAACAATAACCGTCACGATACAACGATACTGACATTATGTCAACGTAAAAGCCCTGCCTTTAACACCAAATTTTGACATAAAAAACAATCTGTACTCTATTGCATAGCTAGATTATAGTAATAAAAAAATTATTTGCTCGGAACAGGGCTAAATGGGAAAAGAAGAAAATAACAACAATAACAGCACGAATCCGTTCAATCGCGCGGCGAGAGGATTGGGCTGGCTGCTTAGTGCCTATGTCTGCCCCACTAGCCTGCAAAAGGCTGCCGTGGCGCTTCTTTTATCAAGCTGCATTATGATGCCAACGGCAAAACTGTTTCCTTCCGCCGAAGATATCTTAAAAAAGGAAGGTGTTGATCCCGCTATCCTGACGACACTAACAGACAGCGACGTCTACATTGGCTCTCAAGATCAAATGGAAAGGCTTTACTTTATACTCCGGGCGCCTCATATTCTGGCCCATCTGGGAATGGCTTATTATTATGATTACATCAAAAGCTCTCCCGGCAATGCCTATCTTGATAAAGCGAGCTTGTTTGATATTCGTTCCTGGCTTGGCGGGGAAGACTACTCCCTCCTCCTTCTCGTTGAAAAAGAGAATTTAAGCGCCGAACAACTCACATCCAATATCACGACAATACCGCGAGCCTACATCGAATATACGGGGGTCAGTGCACGGGATATATTTCTACATATGTTGCTGCATGAAATTCGTCACAGCGCTACGGCCAACAAGAAACTCCCCAGACATCTTAAAGAGGCTGATGCTGACTACCATGCTTCCATTGCTTCTGTAGACGGCCTGTCAGGTAACCCTGAAATTAAAAAAGTGGCGGTGAACAATTATATCCTTATACAGTTCTTGCGCATTGCAGACCCCGCACAAGAGTCTCCGCATAATATAGCGCTTTATCTCGATGCCCGCTTCAGAGAGCTAGAGCCTCCCGACAAAGACGACGTCACCGCCGCAACGAGGGAAGCCTACGAAAAGATGAGACCTTACCTCCGCGCCGATGACAAGCGCGACAGATTTATCCGCTACACCGAGGCCTTCCGGCAGCTTTTGACTGATGACAAAACACTGCCCCCCCTCGCGCGCCGCACGGCGGAGCTCTATGTCGAGGCTGTGGAATACCACGCCCCAACCGCCGTTAACGGCAAAACACGGGAACAAACAATTTACGGTGGTCTAAAAAAAGAATTGGAAGTTGTTCAGCTACAGACACCCTCTCCACGCTTGGGAAGATAACCGCCCCTACTTCTCGGTGTCCTTACCGGAAACACCGTCTTCATAGGCGGAGAGCATTTCATCCAGCTCATTACGAAACTCAAGCGCATCGGCGATATAAGGGATGGCCGTACGGCGGCTACCGGTGCCATAGATAACGACAGCAGCATAACCTAGTAACTGCCCCATGATGGTGCGTTCGGTTTCTACAGATTCAATGCGACTGTGCCGGATCTGAATAGTATCAACCCTCAATATTCCATGCCGCAAAAACACCCTCTTGTCTGTCAAAGCCAGCAACAGAAAATGCTTATACATCGTGGCAAAAGTAAGCATGATGACGGTCACAAGCGCAAAAAAGACCCCCAAATTAAAAAGGGGTGAAAACAACATCAAAAGCGTTATAACGCCGCAAAAAGCTGATTTCCAATAAATGCCCCAGTGAATAGAAGCAAAGCGTAGAACTTTTTCGTCGCCCCTGAGTAAAGACTGAACCTCCGGCGGCAATAGTGGTGCTGACACGCCAGAAGTCATGATGTGCGCGCCGTTTCAATGGCCTTACGAAAAGCAATCGGATCCTGCAGCGGCGGCAACACAACTTCGCCAACCCCCATACCGCGCACCATAACGCGGCCATACCCCAGAATACGGCCCAAAATGCCCTGCAGCACATTCACGCCCTCAATCCTGTCAATGCTCATCTCCCCGACATAACGGGCAACAAGACCGCGCTTATAGATCAAACGAGAGTTAGTAATAGCAATTTCCGTTGTCGCCTTAATAATCATGCGCTGAGCAAAGCTTAAAAGCCCCATAATAAAGACAAGGAACCCGGCCAGACGAATACCCGGATGCACTTCACGAACCATCCCCAGCCAGTTCCGCGCATAAAAACCGTCACCGTAATGTAGCTGAAAATAAATACCGCCCCAGATCACAGCGATACACCCAATAATACCCCAGACAATGCCCAAAATAGCGCCCAGAGTATACATCCAGTGGAAATGACCTACATGAATGAGTTCTTCATCCGCACTAAGCGATTCTTGAATATAGAGCATTCTTGACTAGTCTCCCGCCGTTAATCCCCGCCACTAATCCCCGAGTGAAATACCCAGCGCCTTGGCTGTCTGAACCAATGTACCATCCAAATCCACTTGTTGATAGGCTGCAATTGCATCTTCTATGGCAACGTCTATGACCTGCCTGTTAGACCAGGCCACCATACGACCAAATTTGCCTTCCTGAATAAGGTCAACCGCCTTCACCCCAAAAGCAGAAGCGAGGAGACGGTCATTATATGTTGGGGAGCAACCACGCTGCACATGACCCAAAATAGTCACGCGCGTTTCAAACCCGGTCGCTTCCGCAATTTTTTCACCCAGATAATGACCAATCCCGCCATAGCGCTTCTCTCCGCCATGATAACTGACCTGAAACTTTTCTCCAGAAGGCGTTTTCACGGCCTCGGAAACGACAACGAGAGCAAAGTTGCGCCCTGATTCTTTTATGCTGAGAATTTTCTTCGCTACATTTTCAATCGAATAGTCAGCCTCCGGAATCAAAATCACATCAGCGCCACCGGCTATCCCTGCACTTACAGCAATATGGCCTGCATCACGCCCCATAACTTCCAAAATCATGACCCTATCATGGCTGGCTGCCGTCGGCTGCAAGCGATCTAGCGCCTCTGTTGCCACAGCCACGGCCGTGTCAAAACCTACAGCCGCCTCCGTCATACCAATATCATTATCAATCGTCTTGGGAATGCCGACCAGATTAATGCCGCCCTTTTTTGCCAGCTTCTTAAGAATCGCAAAACTGCCATCACCGCCAATACCGATCACAGCATCCAGCCCCAAGGCCTTAAAACCATCAACAATTTTTCCTGACATATCTTTCGTAGAGCCATCCGGCATAGGAAAAGCAAAGGGGTTGCCCTTATTCGTCGTGCCAAGAATTGTGCCGCCAAGCCTCATGATATTGCCATCAAATTCATGAGGATCAAGAACCCTGCATTCAGGCGGGTCTTGCAACAACCCGGCTGTACCGTCAATAATGCCGACCGTTTCCCAGTCCAGCAGATGAGCTCTGTGAACCACTGCCCGTATGGCCGCATTCAGCCCCGCACAATCACCACCGCTCGTTAATATACCAATACGCTTTTTCGCCATGACACCCTTCTTGATTATTCTTTAAGTCCTGCCTGCTGATATACACTGCGCAGAGCCTCTCGAAAAGCATCATTTTTATTGACATAACTCAAAACCTTGTGATACAAACCATTATGGCCAAAATAATTGAGACTATAACAACGCAGCGCCAGCATCTGTTTGATGTCTCGCATAACATATGCGAAGCCGTTCCGCTTGAGCTTTTAAAAGATCCCAAAAACCCTGTAGTCATCAGCGTGCGTGGCACATATGGTGACGGAAAAAAAATCATTCCCGATGCAGCCATAGAAAAGTTATTCGGTGTCCCTGATACCTACAATACAGTAGAGAACTTCTCATCCGGGAATATAACATTCGAAGGAAAGAAATTTTATGATGAGTACTGGACCGGAGAATATAAGGGAACAAAACTACAAATTACTTTTATGAATGTCGCCTTGGGATTTGCTTGCAAGCACCACAAAGCTATAAGCGAAGAAAGACCGGACACTTGTGATTATAATCATAAACGCGCTCTTAATTTTATCCCACTCCGCGAATATGGCGGGGTTTCTTTTATTCATAACTGTGAAAGTTTGGCCAAGAATGAGGCATGGGTAGATATATGGATAGAAAAGAAATATGGAAGAGATGTCGGATTAGATCAGCACCATCCCGAAAAAGATGCTCATGCAGCAAATATCTTTGAAAACCTCACGCAAGCAGCAGCCAATGACAACGGCCGTGACTGGACTCGCTATCTCCGCATCAATGTCCGGCGGCCCGAACTTCTGGATTCTCCTACCTTTATGACAGCAATACAAAAGCTTAAACAGCCGGATTTCATATTTAAACCGCGCTAACAATTCCTTCTTATCAAACAAAGGATTATCTGATAGTATTCAGCACTCGGGGAAGGCACTTTAGGGTTTATCTACAAATGGAAGATGAAGAAGAGTTACTGGAAGAGCGGCTCTACGAACTAGAGACCGAGCATAAAGATTTAGATGATGTCATCGACAAGCTCGTCGGCACACCGCCTGTCGACTTCCTGCAGGTACAACGACTGAAAAAACGTAAATTACAGCTCAAGGACGAAATCGGGCGCATAAAAAGCATGTTGCTGCCGGATATCATTGCATAGCCATGACTGAAAAAAATCCCCTTATTGGCATCATCATGGGTTCCCAATCAGACTGGGAAACAATGAAGAACGCCGCCTATATTCTTGAAGAGCTCGGTATTCCATACGAAACCAAAATCGTTTCGGCGCACCGCACACCTGACCGCATGAACAATTACGCCAAGACAGCCAAAGAGCGCGGCCTTAAGGTTATTATTGCCGGCGCAGGTGGCGCGGCACACTTGCCGGGTATGGTTGCGGCCATGACCACGCTCCCTGTCCTTGGCGTCCCCGTAGAAAGCAAAGCGTTAAGCGGACTGGACAGCCTTCTCTCTATTGTACAAATGCCGGGCGGTATTCCCGTCGGCACGCTGGCTATCGGTGCGCCCGGCGCAAAGAATGCTGCCCTGCTCGCTGCCGCGATCCTTGGAACAAATGATGATGCGGTAGCGCAAAAGCTTGAAAATCACCGGCAAGCGCAAACCGACAGCGTTGCCGAACATCCGGAGTAACGCTCGGAATGGAACTCGAATCAAAAATACTTGGCATTCTCGGCGGCGGACAATTAGGCCGCATGAGCGCTATGGCAGCGGCGCGCCTTGGTATTAAGACCCACATCTATTGTCCGGAAGAAAGCTGCCCTGCCAGTCAGGTCGCAGCCAAAACTTTTACCGGTGCCTATGAAGACAAGCGTAAATTAAAGGCCTTTGCCGATTCCGTAGACGTTATTTCCTATGAATTTGAGAATATTCCGCTGGAAACGGTTCATTACTTGCAGCAAAGCAAGCCCGTCTACCCCGATGACCGCCTGCTGGAAGTGGCGCAGGACAGAGGGAAGGAGAAAAAATTCCTCAATGATATCGGCATTCCAACGGTGCAATGGGCCGTTGTGAACAGCGCCAAAGAGCTGCAGAACCGGGTTAACGATATAGGTCGTAGCGAATACATACTAAAAACGACCCGTTTCGGATATGACGGGAAAGGCCAGGCTTCCTTTAGGACTGGAGAAGATTCAAAGGCTAAGTGGAAACAGCTTAACTCCAAAGAGATCATTGTCGAAGAAAAGGCTGATTTTGCTTGTGAAATCTCGGTTATCATTGCCCGTGACAAACTAGCCCAGACCGCCATCTATGGCCCCGTCCTGAATGAACACCATAATCACATCCTTGCCAAAAGTACGATCCCCGCCCCTATTCCCGACCACACGGCAGCGGAAGCCCGCAAACTCACCGAACATCTGGCTGATGCAGTTGACCTGATCGGCGTTCTGACGCTGGAAATGTTTGTGACAAAGGACGGGCGCCTTCTTGCCAACGAAATTGCGCCGCGCACTCATAATTCAGGGCACTGGACGATTGATGCCTGCACTGTGTCCCAGTTTGAACAGCATGTGCGCGCCGTTTGCGATATGCCCATTGCACCGCCGGGCCGCCATTCAGACGCCGTCATGACTAATTTGATCGGCAAAGACGCGAAAAAACTGGCACCGTGGCTGGAAATGCCCCGTGCCTGCCTGCATCTTTACGGTAAAGACGAAATCCGTGAAGGACGCAAGATGGGGCATGCTACAGTTTTAACTCCTATGACCGAAACTCTATCCTTAACAAAATAAAAAATGCCTCTTGCCGCCCGCGCCCGTGTAGTTTTAACTAGACACCTATATATTTAGGAAAGACTCAAAATGACCACGGCCACACAAAAACAAACTGAAAATACCCGCACCGAATCCGATTCCGTTGGAAACATTGAAGTTCCAGCCAGTCGTTACTGGGGCGCACAAACGCAGCGTAGCCTGCAGAACTTTGAAATCGGTATTGAGAAAATGCCCACGGCACTTGTCCGCGCTCTTGGCATTCAGAAAAAATCAGCTGCCCTGACCAATATGGATCTCGGTATTCTGGATAAAAAACAGGGCGATGCCATTATCAAGGCAGCCGGTGAAATTATTGACGGCACGCTAGCAGAAGAATTCCCCCTTGCCGTCTGGCAAACCGGTTCGGGGACTCAAAGCAACATGAATGCAAACGAGGTCATCGCCAACCGCGCGATTGAAATCCTTGGCGGGGAGCGTGGCTCCAAAGACCCCGTACATCCCAATGATCACGTCAATATGAGTCAATCCTCCAACGACACCTTTCCTACTGCCATGCATATCGCCGCCGCAGAGCAGGTTCATCACGACCTCATTCCGGCCCTTGAAGACCTCTATGCCGGGCTAAATAACAAAGCAAATGAATTTAAAGATATCGTCAAAATTGGCCGCACACATATGCAAGACGCCACACCTATAACGCTGGGGCAGGAATTTTCCGGCTATGCGCAACAGGTGCAAAACGGGGTCACGCGCCTCAAAACTGCTCTCCCCCATATTATGGAGCTGGCACAAGGCGGCACAGCCGTAGGCACAGGCATTAATTGCAAAACCGGGTTTGCCGAAGAATTTGCCTCCCATGTTAGCGACATCACCGGACTTCCGTTTAAAACAGCACCGAACAAATTCGAAGCTCTGGCTGCGCATGACGCGATGGTGGAGCTGTCCGGCGCGATGAATACAATCGCCGCCAGCCTGATGAAGATCGCCAATGATGTCCGGTTAATTGCCTCCGGCCCGCGCAGCGGTATTGGCGAGATTATGCTACCCGCAAATGAGCCCGGCTCCTCTATTATGCCCGGCAAAGTCAACCCGACGCAGTGCGAAGCCCTGACGATGGTCTGCGCGCAAATCATGGGCAACCATGTGACCGTGACCGTGGCGGGTAGTAACGGCCACTTTGAGCTTAACGTCTTCAAACCCGTCATCATTTATAACGTCTTGCAATCAATCCGCCTGCTGGCCGATAGCGCCAACAGCTTCGCCGATAAATGTGTGGCAGGTATTGAGCCCAATAAAGAGCGCATCGACAAGCTGCTGCATGAAAGCCTGATGCTAGTCACGGCGTTAAACCCGCATATCGGCTATGATAACGCCGCCAAAATTGCCAAAAAAGCGCACAATGAAGGCACGACCCTCAAAGAGGCGGGCATTGCACTTGACCTTCTGACCGAAGAGCAATTTGCTGAATGGATTAATCCGGCAGCGATGACGCGCCCCTCTGACTAATGAAAAAACGCTCCGTTAAAATTAAAGGCCACGCCACCAGTGTTTCACTGGAAGAAGAATTCTGGGATGCTCTGAAAAAACTGGCGAAGGAGAAAAGCTGCTCTCTTAGCGGTCTAATTTCTGAAATCGACCATAACCGCTCCCGCCAAAATCTTTCCAGTGCCCTGCGGATTTACGTTTT
The DNA here is from genome assembly GCA_021775915.1 of Alphaproteobacteria bacterium. Classification (GTDB taxonomy): domain Bacteria; phylum Pseudomonadota; class Alphaproteobacteria; order Micavibrionales; family Micavibrionaceae; genus UM-FILTER-47-13. Next base: position 57,762 of record JAJFGW010000018.1, read on the forward strand.
AGCGGCACTAGAAAAAAAACTCACTGCCCCCCAAAAAGACCATCGATAACACCGAAGATAGCATCCTCGGGCGTAATTTCCTTTTGCTGCGGCTTTTGTTGTTGCGGTTGTTTCTGCTGCTGCGCTTCAGGCTGAAGAATTACTTCCGGCGCAGGTTGTTGTGGCTGTTTTGTGGGAGGAAGACCGAGAAGATTTTGCAACGCCCCTGAATCATCAATCTTATCCAGTAGCGGACTTAAAACAGCGCCCTCTATTTGCTTTTGGAAATATTGCTGCATGGCGTTCTCGCCAAATGTCTGCGCCGGTTTATCAATAGGGCCCTTAAATGACGCACGCAGCGGCGGCGCATCCACCGGATCCTTGAGCTGTACCGTACTTTCCAGGTCGACACTCCAGAGCGGCAAACTAACATTACCCCGCGTCACAACAGAAGCATCCGGCCCATCCATATCCAGCTTCTCAAACTTAATGACCCCCTCGGTAATCGTATAAGCACTGTCCAACGTATCAAATTTTGTATAACCGCCCCCCATGGACGCATCCATCAGGCGCGTAAAGTTCTCGGTAAAGCTGCTGGACGGGTCAGCCAATGCGCGAGACAAACGCGCGAGATCAAACCCCTCAAACACAATGTCTTTACCATTGGCCGTGCCTTTACCGTTCAAATCAAAGATCAGTGCCGCCGGGCTGAGCCCTGCGCTCTGCACCTTGGTTTCCAGAGACACGGCGCCCTTGGCCTTTACGAGCTGAGAGCCGCTAAATGATTTTACAAATTGCGCAAGATCAACCTCCTGCACCAGCAGATCACCAGCAAAAGAGAGCGGCTGGCGCGGCTGAGCCGACGACTTCAAACTACCCGTCATCGCCACATGACCACCATAAAGCCCGCCATCGAGCTGTTTAATATCAAGATTGCCGTCTTTAAGGTCAAGATTTACACCGGCATTTGTAAAGTTCCAGTTACCGTAAGAAATCGTATTTGCCGTCGCCTTTAAGGCAATGTCGGCCACGTGCATGATTTCCGTATTGATAGCATCGCGCGACCACCTGACATCCTGCGTCTTACGCAAAGGCTGCGACCGTACAGAGCCGCCACCGCCACGACTTGTTCTAATTCCCAGCAAATCATCAATCGGCAAATCTGTTAACTTTAGCGCCGCCGTGATCGCGGGTTTTTGCCCCGACACATCGGCAACGATATCACCTGTAATCCTGGCAGGCCCTATGGTCGCCTGTAATTGCGTGAAGCTGTACACATCCTCCTTACGGCTCATACTGGCAAATATGTCCAAATTCTTCTTAATCGCCACACCGCTATTAAAAGACGGATTATATATCCGCGCCAGCTCTACATAGTTGGGGTGCTTAAGCCGCAACGTCAGGTCACTGACCTTCGCCGCACTCAGCGCATCAGCAATTTCCCCGGCAGCCTCCATGCTCGCGCGCATGGCCTTAAGGTTTGTTGTAAATGCCAAATTTTCAGGAGCGCCCTTAATTTCTGCCAAAAGCTCGGCGCGGCCAATCTTTCCGGGTAGCCGCTCCGTAGCAATTCCAAAGGACTCCAGCATCTGCACCAGATCCAGAATATTAGCCTGCAATGAAAAATCTATACCCTGCAAAGCACTAAGGTCCTTGACCCCACCCGCGACAACAAATGTATCACCGGCATTGCTTGTCAGTGAAAGCGTATCAAACAGTAATTGTGATTTAAGAAACTCTCCTTTGGTCGCAAATCTCGTGTAGTCCCGGCCTTTCAAGTGCACACTTTGTATATCGGCGAGAAACTCCATATCAAAAGGCAAGGCTATATTTTTTACAATCGCCGCAACATCAGGTTTTTGACCCTCCTTTGCCGCGTCAGAACCAGAATGACCTTTGATCTTTTTCATCCATTTATCTACATCCAGACCAAAGTTACTTACGGTTAAATTCAAGAGATCACGCTGCCCTCCAGTGCCTAACGTGTATTTCCCCTTGGCATTCATCCGCGTTTCCGCCAGCTTTACAAATGAATCATTAATCTCAACCACACGCGGCTTGACACTAAAACGCGCCTCAGAAGTCAGCGCTTCCGAAAGTAAATTTTTTGTATTTTGCGATAACGGACCTTTTAAGAGAGCTTCAGATAAGACCAAAGGCTCTCCGCTTATCAAATTTGTTTCTATCACCATTTCCGGATCTGAAAATGTAACAGAGCCATCCTGTGCTGACTTTGACTGGGAAGCAAAACTGAGGCTGCTATTAACATCCAGGGCCGTCTTGCCCGGTGCCTTCAAATTAACCTGCGCCGTCCAACCTGTTTTTTTTCTCTCCAGACTAAAAGCAACATCCTTGAAACTTGTGCCGCCAAACTGCACCTCAGCAGATTTGATATTAACAGCACCGGTCATATCCTTCGGAATAGTAACGCTTTCAGGCAAAAACCCTTTAAGCCCTCCATCCTGCTTTTCTGCGGCAGGGAGCAACTTTTCCAGTGCGTAAGGCTTTGTCACTTCAAGGTTAATATCAGCATCCAGCGGGCCTTTAGCATCCTTCTTAAAGTTTTTAAGAACGACATAACCCGCACTCTCGACCCCGGCAAAACCAAGCTTTAAATTTCTGTAGGCAAGCTCGTTCCCCATCAATGTCAGAATACCTTTAGATGAAAGCTGCTTTTTTAGATAAGCAGGGGCTTTCGTAGCGAAGGCTTCCAGAAAGGCCGCCATATCCTGTGCCTTAATCCCGGTCTCGCCCTGCAATTCAAGCTGCTCCTTAACAGCAACAACGCCGGCATAACTTATTGATGCTCCTAAATCAGGAAAAGCGAGGTCAAGCTGAACCGCTATAGACTCAGCCAGATTATCCAGCCTCCCCGAATTTAGCTTCAGCTCTGTTTTGTGATCATCATAAGCGAGCACACCGCTTAGGCTATAAGGACCATAAAGACTATCCCCCTGCAGGGTCATATTAATGTCAGCAAGCGCTACTTTGCGGCCTGACCTGAAATCCGTAAAAGAAAAACTGCCGTCTTTAATCGTTATTTCATTCAAGGCAACGGCATTACCAAGGCCAGAAAACGCCCCGGAGCTATCCTGCTTCTTCCCGGTTTTATGCTTTAATATTGGCGTCATCCAGGACTGCGCGCCATTGGCACCAATGGCAATCTGAAACACAGGCTTTTCCAGCACAAGCTTGCTAACAACAACATCGCCGCTAAATAACGGGAAAAGAGCGAGTTGTACGGACGCTTTATCAAGCACCAGCAAGTTATAAGACCCGGACGTTGTCGGCGTGGCAACGCTCAGCTTGCCTATAGAAACATGCGGGTAAGGCAAAACAGCCAGATCCAGTGCCCCTTCAATGCTGTACTCATGCCCCGTCGCTTCATGAAGCTGCGCTAAAATCTGCGGCTTATATTTATTCCAGTCAACAAAACCCGGCGCAACGAATAGCGCGCCAAACAGAAGAACAGCCAAAACACTGAATATAATGATAAAACGTTTCACAAATCACTCTTTCGCAGCCATAAAATACACATCCCCCAATATATACAGAAATGGGGCTACAATTAAAGGGATCAAGAGAGAAGGATTCAATTAAAGCCCGTAAAGCTTTTTAAAATCTTCAACCGACTTTGTAAAAGCCTCCAGCCTTGGGTAAACGGCGCGCTCCAGAGTGGTTTTTTGTTTCCCCTCCAAGCCTGCATGCACATTTTCATAGACAGTATTTGTTACCCCTATCAGGTCATCCAGGCTTTCTTTCTTGCCCATAACAGTATTATTAGATTCCTTAACCCGCTTCATAAGCATCGGCAGAATAGCCCGAATTGTCGGGTCGCTCTTTTTAAGCTTCTCGGCCATCACCTCTCTGGAAATAACAATCAAATTACAATCCGTCAAAGCCTCGACAGTTGCGCTACGCGGCTCATCACTCATAAGAGCCATATCACCGAAAATCTGCCCGGCTTCCAGCGTCGCAAGCTCCATTATCTTACCTGCATTTTCAGCATAGACCCTGAGTTTTCCTGATTGCACCAGATAAGCAAGATTACCCTTCTCGCCCTGCTCTACAACAACAGAGCCTTTCGCAGCAAAGTGCCTGTGATGAATTGCCGTATCGTGATTGCTTTTTTTATCTGTCATACAGCATTAAACCATATACTGGCCGCCATTGGCCGAAATGGTTGCCCCCGTAATAAAAGAAGCCTTTTCCGAAGTGAGAAAAGAAACAGTATCGGCAATTTCCTCCGGCTTACCCATCCGGGCCACGGGGATTTGCTTAACAATAGAATCCAGCACTTCCTGTTTCACAGAGCCCGTCATGTCCGTTTCAATGTAACCGGGGCACACAACATTAACAGTAACGCCTTTGGCTGCGCTTTCCAGTGCCAAAGCCTTGGTAAAGCCAATCATACCGGCCTTGGCCGCCGCATAATTGACCTGCCCGAACTGCCCCTTCTGACCATTGATAGAGCTAATATTCACGATACGGCCATATTTACGCTCCCGCATCCCGGTCATAAGAGCGCGGGACATATTAAAGCAGGAATCCAGATTTGTTGAGATCACATCATGCCAGTTCTCTAACGGCATTTTGTGCAGCACGCCATCACGCGTAATCCCGGCATTATTAACAAGAACACTAACCTCACCGAGCTCTCTTTCAATTTCGGCGCAACTTCTTTCGCAAGCTTCATAGTTCGCAACATCGAACTTGAATGATTTTCCTTTATCACCAGCTTCCTCATCAAACCTGATCGCGGCTTCATTGTTACCAAAATAAACCGCAGCAACAATATGACCGTCACGAATAAGTGCTCTAGAAATCTCCAGCCCGATACCACGTGTTCCTCCCGTTACAACTGCGACAGATGCCTTCATGATAAACTCCTTTTATAAGCGGCCACATCCTGTTTCATGCCCTCTATTTGGCTTAACACACCATCTTTTTGCGCCTGCAAAATAACCGGATCCAGTCTAAGGTCAGGGTTTTTCTCCATCTCTTCAAAAGAGTTTTGAAGCGTACCAATCCACTCCTCGGTTAATTTAAGTTGTTTGTCATTCTCAATCATCGCTAAGCTACCTCTTTTAGATCCAGATCATCGCTACGCTCAACACACATAGCAATCCCCATACCGCCGCCAATACATAATGTAGCCAAACCTTTTTGCACATCGCGCCGCGCCATTTCATGCAGCAACGTCACCATAATACGCGTGCCGGACGCCCCGATCGGATGACCGAGAGAAATCGCGCCGCCATTGACATTGACCTTGTCTTCGTCAAAGCCCATTTCCTTCATCACGCAGCAAGCCTGCGCCGCAAAAGCCTCATTTGATTCAACCAGATCAAGGTCAGCAACTGACCACCCGGCTTTCTCCAAAGCTTTACGCGATGCCGGTATCGGCCCCGTACCCATAACAGAAGGATCAACACCTGCTGTGGCCCATGATCTGATTTTACCCAAGACCTTAAGCCCGCGTTTTTTAGCAATGCTGGCGCGCATTAAAACAACAGCCGCCGCGCCGTCATTAATGCCCGATGCATTGGCCGCCGTCACAGTACCGTCTTTCTTGAAAGCCGGACGTAATTTTGCCAGCCCTTCTGCTGTCACGCCTGCGCGCGGAAACTCGTCCTTATCAACGGTAATTTCTTCCTTGCGGGTTTTAATCGTCACAGGGACAATCTCGGACACGAACTTACCGTCATTAATGGCCTTCTCCGCTTTCTGTTGCGAAAGCGCTGCAAAATTGTCCTGATCCTGCCGCGTAATCTGGTATTTCTGCGCGATATTCTCCGCCGTGATCCCCATATGGTAATCATTGAAAATATCCCACAGCCCGTCACGGATCATAGTATCGACAAAATCAACGTTACCGAATTTCACACCATCACGCATATGCATGCAGTGCGGTGCCATATTCATATTTTCCTGACCACCCGCAACAACCACTTCCGCATCATCATTGGCAATGGCCTGCATACCGAGCGCAATCGTGCGCAAACCAGAGCCACAAACCTGATTGATTGTATAGGCTGTCTTTTCGTCAGGAACACCGGAAGCTATAGCCGCTTGCCGCGCAGGATTCTGCCCCGCGCCTGCCGTTAACACTTGCCCCATAATAACTTCGTCTACGTCTTCAGGCGCAACGCCGGAGTCACTCAGAACGTCCTTGATAACACTCGCGCCTAACTCGTGAGCTGCCAATGTTTTAAGGCTACCGCCCAACGTGCCGATAGCTGTTCTTTTTGCCGAAACAATTACAATAGGATCGTCTTGCATAATACTGCCCCTTTTTCTTTTTTATGTGCTGATAAAATACTAGTGCAGATGCAGCAGAAAGCAAGAGTATTAAGCTTTTTCCTGAATCCAGTCCGCTATCGGTTGCCAGACCTGCTCTTTTGCTTTCCCGCCCGTGATCATGCCGATATGACCGGAACGAGGCTCCAATGTTTTCGCCTGCGGCAAAATGCCCGCCATCGCAAGAGAAGATTCCCGCGGCACAAGGCGGTCTGTTAACGAAGCCACAACCAGCGCCGGAACGTCCAGACCAGAAAGATCGACGGACTTACCATCCACCTGCCAGCACCCGCTCCCCGGCTTATTCTCGCCATACCAGTCCAGAAGACAGCTTTTGGCCAAATCACCCGGCAAATCAACCCCGTCATTGAGCCAGTCCTCCACCGCAACAAAAAGCTGCGCCTGCTCACTATCGTCATCCAGTGCCGCAAATCCCAAAAATTTGTGCATGGTACGGTCGGCATTAACCGTCGCAAAAACAGACTGAATCCAATCCATCGGCAGGTAAGTATTATGCTGCACCATTTGCAATGCAGAGGCCGTTCCTAACTTAACCTGAGCACTCAGCTTTTCATCCCCGGCACTAAAATCCCAGGGACTGGCCAGACAAATTATGCTGCGCAAATTTTCACTTTTTCGCTGGGCTGCCGCAGCAAGAAGCGTCCCCCCCATACAATAACCCAGCGCATGAATCTGCTCTCCGGCCCGGTCAGATACATGTTTAATTGCTGCACAAAGAGGCCCGGTTATAAGACTGTCCATAGTTTGCTGCGCGGGATCAGAAACAGACTCGCCCCAATCGAGCAAATAAGTATCGATCCCCTGCGCTGCCAACCAACGCACAAATGATTTCTTGGGCAACAAATCAAGGATATAAGATCTATTGATAAGCGAGGGAATAATAAACAGAGACGCTGCAGCATTATCCGCCGCAGAATGAAAGACTTTAACCTCCCCCTCCTGCCAGATAACAGGCAGCGGCTCTATGCTGCGCCTGAAGTGGTGCTGTTGATACTTACGAATACCGGCCAGCATCTGCTCCATGTCCTGCGGAGATGCTTTTCCTTCATATTGTATACGGCTATATTCAGCGACCGCCACCCCTATATGGACTGGCAAAGGACTGGGGCCACGGCGCACAATTTTATCTTCTATCGTTTCTGTCATGCACAATTTTTATCATATTATTGTTTCCGTGGTGCAAAAAATATGCATTAATGGTGCACCGCTTATAAAAAAGAAAAGGACAGGTCACCATGACAACGAGCGCAAATAAAAAAGGCAACGGGCCTACTGTCATCAAAAAATATGCAAACCGCCGCCTTTATGACACAGGGCGCAGCAGCTATGTGACACTTGAGGACTTGTGCATCATGGTCAAGGAAGGTCATGACTTTGTTGTCTATGATGCAAAATCAGGTGACGACCTGACCCGTCAGGTTCTAACCCAGATTATTGTCGATCAGGAATCCAAAGGCGAGCATTTACTGCCCATCCCCTTCCTGCGTGAGCTTATTGGCTATTACGGCGACAGCCTGCAATCCGTCGTACCCGACTATCTGGAACAAACACTCGAAACCTTTGCTCAAAATCAGGAACAATTCCGCGAACAGGTCAACGAGTCACTTGGCGGGCTTGGCGGCGGTATGATGAACCCGGCCTCCGCCATGGAAGACCTCACCCGTCAGAATATGGCACTATTTGAAAACGCCATGAATGCTTGGGTGCCCTTCACCGGCGCCATGACAGGGAACAAGGAACAGGCTGAGAGCACAATCAACGAGCTGAAGAAAAATATAGAAAAAATGCAAAAAGAAATATCGCGTTTAACGGGGCAGCTTTAGACCTAACTTTAAACACCGCCGGATTTTTTCCAGGCAGCAATATCTTCTATTCTCTCTTCGTAAAAAAGATCGCGCCCCCCTTCTTTTTGTCCCGCCTCTGTTGAAACGCGCCTGTGCACGTGATCCTTCGGCAGCCACATACGCTCAACACGCGGAAATCCAAAAATATAGCCCTGAATATGATCAACACCTTCACTGGCCAATAATTTTGCCTCGGCCATTGTTTCTGCACCCTCGCCAACCGTTTCAATATTCACGCCCTCGGCCAGCGTTCTCAGGGTGCGTATAAATAAATGATTATGCTCTTCGTCTATATTCCGAATGAAGGATTTATCAATCTTGATAATATCAATTTTCAAATCCTTAAGCTGCGAGAAGGCTGTATAGCCCGCGCCAAAATCATCCAATGCCACACGGCAACCTAAATCCTGCAATGTTCTAACAATCCGCTTAATATTGCTCGACTCCTCAATGACCGTTGATTCAGTAATTTCAACAATCAGACGCCTTGCAACGCTAGGCCGATCACGCAGAGTGGCAACCAGATTGCGCAACCAATCCTGCGTATTCAAACTTAAATTTGAGACATTCACCGATAATTGAAGATCGGGAAACATGCTAAGCTCACTAATAGCCATACGCAGAGCGTGCTGGTCAACCAGACGACTTAAACCCATCTCTTCTATCGCCGGAATAAACGCCCCGGCCGGAACCAGCTTACCGTCTTCATCAATCAGCCGCATAAGACATTCATGAAACGAGATTTTGTTCTCCCGGGAGCCCATAACCGGCTGGAATGCAAAACGTAACCGATCATCTTTCATCGCCTTTAAAAATGAATCAGCCGTCTTTAAAAGAGAGCGCCCATCTGCAGCGTTATGAGACGCTTCATCATAAGAAACAAAACAACTTCTTCCTTTGTCCTTGGCTCTATGCATGGCCATTTCAGCCATCGTTATAACCGACGCCGGGTCTTTAGCATTGTCGACTGTCACGCCGCCAATAGAAACCCCTACGCCCGCCGGTCCTGTATCCGTTTGAATCGGAACATTATAAAAATTATTGAGAATATATTTAGCCACAGCCGCCATCTCATTATGAGGAGCCCGATGAAAAAAAATGCCGTAGACATCACCATCCACACGCATAACAGAACCGGAATCTCCAACAATCTGCCTTAACCGGCCACCTGTTTTTTCGATGATTTCATCAGCGTAACGCGGGCCCATAACTTCGTTAAACAAAGCCATACGATCAATACCAACCGCCAGGAGGTAACCATGAGATTTCTGGCCAAGCTCACGAGTGTCAAACCACTCCTCAACTTTTCGCTGAAGCAACATACGCCCGGAACTCACGTGACCGGATGCCGCTACCGAAGAAATATTACTCTTTACGATACTTCCCGAAGCCTCTGCTTTTTTTGGTTTACGGATCTTTAGAAAACCACATAAAAGGCGCTTATCTGAATTATCACCTGTTTGTAACGTCGCTGTCTCTTCTACCTCAATATAAGCACCATTGGCTTGACGTATCTTGTATGAAGCAGAAAAAGAGGAAGAGACATCGTGCTCCGGATCTCTGTTCAACACATCATGTAATGCAGAAAGCCGTTCCGGCACGTCCTGCGGATTAAGCATTTTGTTAAAATGAGTGTTGCTGACCGGATAGTCCTGCTTTTCAAGACCAAAAAACTCATAAAGATCGCCTGCCCACTCAAAGCGGTCTGCGCTAACATCCCACATATAAGCAACAACACCCTTATCCGTAAGGGTCGCCTTCAAATGATTAAACCAAAAATCAGACATAAAATTTAATACTCTTTCAGACATTACACCCTGCCACCATCCCGCAAAATAGTTAAGAAAATGACAATGAACCTCTGATTCAATCATACAACTCAAATAGTTACCAAGAGCTTTACAATTTTAATAAAAATTAAATAAAATTTTATGCAAATTTTAGAGAGCTGAGCCCCTAACGCTGCCAGAAATGCGGGGAGAAGAGCACCAAAACTGTAAAGAGTTCCAGTCGCCCGAGCAGCATTCCAACACATAATATCCATTTGGCGCTATCCGGCAGAGCCTCAAACGTCCCGCTGGGTCCGATAATATCACCAAGACCGGGACCCACATTGGCTATGGACGTTGCTGCCCCGGACATCGCGGTCAGAAAATCCAGCCCTACAAAAGACAGCGCCACAGCAAGCAAGGAAAAGCTCAGAGCAAACATAAAGAAAAAGCTCATAACCGAGGAAGGAACCCCTCTGGGCAGAGGCTTACCGCCATAATAGGGAATAAACACACCATGAGGATGTAACAGCTTTTTGATCTGCACATCGGTCACGGCATAAAGCACCTGAAACCTGAAAATTTTAATCCCGCATGTTGTGGACCCGGCACAACCGCCAACAACCATAAGGAAAAACAGAAGTCCAACGGCAAACCCGCCCCACGCACCATAATTAGCATCCGTATACCCTGTGCCGGTAATAATAGATACGATGTTAAATGAAGCCCGGCGCAGCGCCTCCCCAAACTCCATATGAACCTGAAAAACAAGGTAAATCACCATTGTAATGACACAGACCGCAATAATAGACAGGAACCAGCGCACCTGCGAGTCAGTGAAAAGGCTACGCATATTGCCGCGCACAGCCTTCAAATACAAAACAAACGGCAAGCTGCCCAATACCATAAAAACAATAGCAATCACTTCCGTCCACGCTTTATCAAAATTCCCAAATGACGCATCAAAGGTTGAAAACCCACCGGTCGCAATAGTGGTCATCGCATGAGCAAAAGAGTCAAATAGACCCAAACCGGAAAAATGATAGCAAATGGCGCAAACAAAAGTCAGCGCAACATAAATATAAGCAATAGAACTTGCCAGCTTCGCCGCGCGAGGCAGCGCCTTTTCATTTTCAGAAGATTCCGTCCGAAAAAGCTGCATACCGCCCACCTTTAGAAAAGGAAGGACCGAAAGCGCCATAACAATAATCCCGATGCCACCAAGCCATTGTAGGATAGCCCGCCACAACAATATCCCCTTTGGCGCATTATCAAGATCTGTCATAACCGTAGAGCCGGTTGTTGTGATACCGGACATGGCTTCAAAAAAGGCATCAGTGAAACTAAGCCCCAGTCCTGAAAACCACAGCGGAAGAGACGCAAATGTAGCGAGAGCTATCCAGCTCACTGTTGTCAAAAAGAAGGCCTGACGAATATTAATAGTAAAACCTTCACCGCCAGCATTACTAAGAACAAGCGCGCCACCAAAAAATGACGTTGTCAGGATACAGAGAAAGAAAACTTTCCAGTCAGCGCTACCGAAATACAAATCGACCAGCATCGGCAACGCCATACTGAGTGCCAGCGTTGAAAGCAATATACCGACGACATAAAGAACAGGACGAAGGTCCACTGATTATCTCCCGTTACCTGTGACAGGCCCTAGGGTTAGAGCCCTAGTGTAACACCGAAGTTTGATAAGGGCTATCCAATGAAAACGCAGGAATATCAACGGTAAATCCCTTTCCGTCATGCCCCTCCACCTGATAAGTGCCCACCATGATACCACCAGGAGTACGCAATGGCGCACCACTGGTATATTCAAAGCTTTCGCCGGGGTGAAGTCGCGGATGCTCACCAACGACGCCATCTCCTTCGACTTCCTGAATAACACCATTAGCATCAGTAATTTGCCAGTGACGGGAACACAACCGGATATGGTCTCCGCCCTGATTTTCAATTGTAATGTGATAAGACCAGACATAATGATTCTCGTCAGGCTCTGACTGATCCTCAAGATAAGTTGGTTTAACTGTAACGGTAATGTCATTCGTCGTTTTTGAATACATAGAATATCTACCTCAACTAACAAGAAAGCCGGAGTTATTCTAAGCCCCGGCTTTACTTATTCCTACATTTTAAACAGCATCATTCAAACATTACTCAAAAGTAATCTGAACTCGTCTGTTTGCTGGCTCACGCGTGCCATCTGCCGTTTGTACAAGCAGTTCATCTTCGCCGCGACTTTCAACCCGTATCAAAGAAGCATCAACACCGCGCGAAATCATAGACTCACGAACAGCATTAGCACGACGTAGAGCCAGTTTATTATTATATGATTTCGGGCCAGAGCTATCTGTATGCCCTGAAATCGTTATAACACTGAGGCTACGGCTTTGCACTTCCTGAGCAACAGCATCCAGAACATTCTGGCCACCGGCACCCACATCAGATGAATCAAAGTCAAAGAAAACCAGATACATAGCATCATCAGGCGTCATAGGCTCTGCCGGTTCAGGAAGAGCCATTGGCGCAGGTATAGCAGGCGCAGCGGCCGCTGGCACAGGAACAGGCATATAAGGCTGTATCATGCTTTCCAAAGCAGTAATCGCTTCCAGGTACTGGTTTTTACAATGAAGAATATCATCCTGTTGCCAGTTTTCTTCCTGCTGCTCAATCCAGCAATCAAAACGGGCCTGAGCGACGGCGGATTGTTGCGGAGCAACTTCCCGTGCACCAAGGTCAAAGGCAACAATCATACGACCGCGCGCTGTACCAAGCTCTTCCATGTGATGAGGAAGCAGGTTCCAGTCACTGATTGGCTCGGGCATAACAACCTCTCCGGCTGCCGCCGCAAGGCCTTTGCGGGCAAAATGAAGGGCATCAGGATAATCCAGCATTTCATTCATTTCACTATTAGCAAAAGCCCGATACTCATCTGCGAGATGTTGCGTAAAGGGACTTCCCACCGCTTGAACTTCGTTCAAGGCTTCAATTTCACTATGGCTCTTAAAGTTTCCACAGGCTCCGAGGGCGAACACACAGAGAACCATGGTAAGGCCGCGCAATTTGCTCATTATTAGCTCCTTAAAAAAATATGTTATGCGCTTGATAAATATAGACTAGATACACTAACCAACCGTGCTTTTTTTATAAACATATCAATAAGAAAGTAAAGCTTCTTTCCACAGCTTTTATTTGATACAGATAAAAAAGATGGCAATAGCGGGTGTAGCTCAGTGGTAGAGCATCAGCTTCCCAAGCTGAGGGCCGTGGGTTCGATCCCCATCACCCGCTCCATGTCTTTACAGTACGAGCCATGCACTCAAAAACGAGGACACAACAACCATTGTGTCCCCGAATACTGTAGCAAGACGCAATTTTATTGCTTTACCGTGAAGCCGGGTAGGGGTTTATCCTCCACAACCTGATCATGCTCTTTATTATTGGGAGTCGGCAACGTGATCCCATCCGGCAACTTGGTTGTTTCATCGACAATGACTTCTGAAAGCTGGTTAGCGTTAGCCTTTAGGTACACCTCACTCAGGTCCACGTTACTCAGGTTCGCCCCTCTTAGGTCTGCGTCAGTCAGGAGAGCCACTTTCCGATACCTCTCAGCCAGGTTGAATTCACTCAGGGTTGCCCCTCTCATATCCGCGCCTTTCAGGCTTGCCCCTCTTAGGTCTGTGCCAATCAGGTTCGCCCCTCTTAGGTCTGCGCCAATCAGGTTCGCACCACTCATATCCGTGTCAGTCAGGTTTGCGCCTTTCAGATTCGCGCCTTTCAGATTCGCACTAATCAGCTTCGCCTTACTCAGATTGGCGCTGCTTAGGTCTGCGTCAATCAGGTCTGCCCCCATCAAACCGGCCTCACTCAGGTTCGCACCACTCAGGTTCGCACCACTCAGGTTCGCGCTAATCAACTTCGCCTTACTCAGGTTGGTGCCGCTTAGGTCCGCGCCAACCAATGAATCAACACCGAGACTCTGCTTAATCTCCGCTTCGCTATTACCAATAAAACGCTTTGTCCATTTTTTCCAGACACCTGATAAGCCCATAATAAATAACCTTTCCTAAATATTTCAGTAAAAATAGCCCATCTGTAGTATTATGTCAACAAGTAAACCTTTAAAAGCACTAAAGTCAGCATAATTTAAAAATCTTAAAACTTTCATAACTTGAGGACGTCTATTTTTCTTCTGGGTGCTGAACCTTTACCATTTACAGAATGTTTGAAGTCTCGGAAGATATGGTGTAGAAACTTTAATTAACTAATAAAATTTATATCGGGGAGCACTATGCTTAGCCAGCACTTGAAAAAAATGGCCCTAAAAACCGGCCTGTCATCTATCTTTCTTGCGGCGGCAATCACCCTGCCCTTTGTTATGTCCTCCGCTTCGGCCAAAAGCCATAATGATGAGGTTGCCCTGACAAGGGCCACACAAACACAGCTTGCCTATGTACAAACAGGGAATGCAACGCTTGACCAGACGAGCGAAGCCGGATTGTTTGGCCTGGGGAAAAAGCTGCACAAAAATACAAATATTGAAGACCTGATTATCACACAGGGTGGCCTTGGCATTGATACAAACAAACAGGCGACAGCACAGATTATGCCGGTTGCCGTTGATCCGGAAAAAGACGAACTCGCCTTTTTTCCACTTATATACTGGGCGATTGACCCAAACCAGCCGTCCTTGTCAGAAGCCACAATTGACGGACTTAACAAATACATGCGGGACGGCGGGATGCTGTTTATTGATACCCGGGACTTATCAACAAACAATCGCGGTAAAACATGGTTACAACGTGCCGTAAAAAATGGCCTCAATATCCCGGCCCTGACCAAAGTAAAAGGATGCGGTGAAACCAAGAAAGAATGCCATGTTCTGGGGAAGTCTTTCTTTCTTCTGGACAAGTTTCCGGGGCGATATGCAGGGGGCGCTCTGTGGGCCGAAAATACCGACCTCTATCGCAATGATGGCGTAGCCACAGTGCTGATCGGTGGCAATGATTGGGCAGCAGCATGGGCCGTTGATGAAAACGGAGAAGCGAGCCATCCGGTTGTTGGCAACGACCCAAAACAGCGTGAATTTGCCTATCGTTTTGGTATCAACCTTGTTACCTACGCCCTTACAGGAAACTACAAAGCTGATCAGCTTCATATACCCGCGATTATCCAACGCATGGAAAACAAGCCCTAAAACAGGCTAAATAATTATCCAGCCACAATGGTCTGATTATAAACAATAAATTAGACTTATCTTATGCTGCGATGCATATATTCCTTGACAGGCACAGCCAAAATAGTGATCTTCTCATGCGATCGCATTCGCGCCCCTAAAACAAATTTTGACGCAGGAGTACGGGAAAAATGGACAAATCCCTGTTAGGTATGAAGGTTGCCATGCTACTGGCAAACGGCTTTTCTCAGGACAATATGATCGCAGCGCAAAAAGCTTTAAATGAAGCCAGCGCCAATGTACGGGTAGTCAGCCCCGAAAACGGTCTGGTAAATGGCTGGGACGGCCAAAGCTGGGGGCATCACTTTGCCGTTGATACATCTCTTTCAACAACTCTGGCGGCAGATTACTCCGCCCTGGTTATTCCCGGCGGCCAGCGCAGCATCGACAAACTAAACCTGACGGCTCACACAAAACGCTTTATCTCAAGCTTTATGGCTTCGTCCAAGCCCGTTATTGTTATGGATGATGCGCTACATATCATGATCCTGACGGACAATATAAAAGGCCGCATCGTCAGCGGCCCGGCTAACATGCGCGATGTCGTTATGCAGGCAGGCGGCGAATGGAACAATAAAGCGGTTTATCAGGATAACGCTCTTTTCACAGGTGCGGTTGACGCGCAAAACAGAACAGTGTTTATTTCCGATATGATAAACCACTTAAGCACCAGCATGGTCGCAAAACAGGCAGCATAAAAATGCGGGCAGAAACAGAAGCAATTGTCAGTGACATTCAGGACGCCCTGACTTTGCTAAGGAGGCATCTTTGACTGGGAGCAGGCTCTAAAGAGACTGGAAGAACTTAACGCCCTTTGCGAAGACCCTACCCTCTGGGACGATCAGGAAAAAGCACAATCCATTATGCAGGAACGCACGCGTCTCGAACAAAAGATCGAGACCGTGAACAATATTGAGTCAGGCATAAGTGACAATGTGGGCCTGATTGAGCTCGGCGAAGAAGAAGGCGATGAAGATATCGTCAAAGAGGCCGAGCAATCTCTCTCAAAAATCAAAATCCATGCCGATAAATTACAGCTGCAAAGCCTTCTGTCAGGGGAAGTAGACGCCAATGACGCCTTTTTAGAAGTTCATGCCGGCTCCGGCGGCACAGAAGCACAGGACTGGGCAGAGATGATTTTGCGCATGTATTCGCGCTGGGCTGAGCAACATGGCTGTAAAGTATCCGTTCTGGAATATAGCGGCGGTGAAGAAGCGGGCCTCAAATCAGCGACCATAAAAATAGAAGGCGAAAACACCTATGGCTGGCTAAAAACAGAAAGCGGCGTGCACCGGTTAGTTAGAATCTCACCCTTTGATTCAAACGCACGGCGGCACACAAGCTTTGCCTCGGTTGTAGTTTCTCCGGTTGTAGATGATTCAATTGAAATTGAAATTGACGAAAAAGATTTAAGAATCGATACGTATCGTTCAAGTGGCGCAGGTGGCCAGCACGTTAACAAAACGGACAGTGCGGTAAGAATAACTCACATTCCCACCAATGTTGTCGCCGCCTGTCAAAACGACCGCTCCCAGCATAAAAACAGAGCCAGCGCCATGGCCATGCTGAAAGCCAAGCTCTACGAGCTCGAAATCCAAAAACGTGAAGCAGACAAAGCAGCAGCTCACGGCGACAAAACAGATATAGGCTGGGGCCATCAGATACGGTCCTATGTGCTCCACCCCTACCAGATGGTAAAAGACGCCCGCACCAGCTACGAAGATACAAATTCACAGAGAGTCCTCGATGGAGGACTTGATGGATTTTTGGAGGCCTCACTTGCTCACGGCGTGAATAAAGAGGGATAAGGACGATAAACATATTGCGATAACTAACGCACTATGTTTAGCTCTCCCCATCACTCAGGGGCGGAAAAACAATGAAAACACTTAAATTCCTATTGGCTTTACTGACACTTTTATCCCTTAGCTTCCCGCAAAAAGCGGCCAGAGCCGGGTTCGAGGCTGAAAATGTAGAGATTTTTGTACCAACCAGCGCCTGGCTGGTAGGGTCGGCAACATTATTGCCCGTAAGCGATGCAGGCTTTTCCATGCCCTGCGTCATGATAAACCAATATAATAACGGCTATGTTTTAAGGTTTTCCGGAGGCAACGGAAGCATCATGGCTATGGCCGTTGATTTCCGCCAAAACAGTTTTAAGCCCGGCACTGACTATAAGGTCAAAATAGACATCCCGCCCCATTTCAGTCAGGACGTCACGGCAACGGCCCACAACCAGGGAACAATTCTGGTCAACGTGCCCCCTCATGCAGATTTTTATAACTCTTTGCAAAGTGGTAAATATTTATACCTGACGATAGGTGATAAGGAATTTAACTTTGCTCTTTTGGGCGCAAAGAACGGGCTATTAAGGGTTGAGCAATGCTATAATCCACAACAACAAAATACAGACAATAAAAGCCGGGGCTTTCAGAACGCTACAAATCACAACCAAAGAGAAGCCATTCCGCCCGTTTACAGCGATGCGCTAAGACAACAGCAGCCTCCCCCGGTTGTTGAAGACAAAGATAAAATCTTAATCCCCATGCCCGGTGATTTATCAAAAGCACAGCCCTCTTCCGTGCCCGGCAATATTGTTCAGGAAATGGCGGCTCTGGATAACATGTTACAGAGTGCCGCCCAAAAACTGGCGGCTCTTGAACCCGCTTCAGGCTATATGAAGGCCGGTGAAATTGAAAAAATGGCGACACAAAAAACAAATATCCCGGCCAAACAAGCCGCCAAAGCGATGGGGAAGCCTCTGGCAAACTCATGGACATCACCGTTGAACAACAACATAGCAGGGCTAAATCAGCAAGATATTATAGTGGCCGGTCACGGCCTTACTGCAACACGAGAAAGACGCTGGCGCGCCATGCAAGGCAATAATCTGCATGAAATTCTGGATGTCTGGGCCCGACATGAGAATGTCAGGCTCATCTGGAAAACGGATCATGCATTTGCCATACAAGAATCTGTAAGCATGCAAAGCACTTTCGAAGATGCCGTCCTTACCGTTCTACAACAACACGACAAAAGGAAAAGGCCGGTGGGGCGCATTTACATTGATCCGGTTGTGAACCAAAGGGTATTGCTTGTTGAAACACAGGAAGGTTCGTAAAACGGACGATAAAAGGGAATAAAGCTATTTGTTGGGGAGAATTCCTGTTTTATCAAAAACTAACTTTGCTTTTACTACGGCACATACATATCCTGATGCGGGGTTCTCTATATGTGGGAAGAACATATAAAATAACGGAAAGATATTCTGGAGCTTAAAAATGCTGACACGGAAATGGTTTTTAACGACAGTCGTTTGTAGCGGTTTATTTATCGCCGGGGGCATGGCCAACAAAGCCATGGCGCAAACAAGCATGGTTTTACAACCCAATAGCAACTGGGCTGTATCAAAGCTGGAGGCCACACAGGTGGGCGGCACGCCCTATTGCGCACTGGCACAACGCTTTAACAACGACCTGATCCTGACACTGGCCCGGAACTCTCACGACGAAGGCTCCGTTGCGATTGATTTTCAAAAGGTTGCCCTGAACAACAGCCAAAGCTACGCGGTAACGTTAAAGCCCGGCTTTGACCAAAACAGATTCTTTAATGTCCGTCCGGTATCCGGAAAAGCGCTGGTGATAAGACTGGGAAAAGATTACGCCTTTCATGATGCCTTGAGCCGCTCTGGTCAGCTTGAAGTTGATATTTCAGGCGAGTCCTATAATTTCAACCTTCCTGATCTCTCCGAAGGACAGAAAAAGCTTACCGAATGTCTGGTAAACCTTGTTGAACCAGCGGCAGGAACATCTTCTGCGCCCATAACGCCGATGCCACCGCAAAAATCTTATACAACAGCAAGCAGCGATAACAATATTTCCTCTCCCCCGGCAAAAAGCGCGCCCCCTGCGTTACAAGCTATGCGCGAGGAAAACATGCGCCTGCGCAATGCTCTGGAGCGTGAACGCCGCATCTACGAAGACCGCTATATGCATGAATCACAAGGCAGCAACATGACGGCGGAGATTAATGAAAAGATCCGCATTCTGGAGATGGAAAATACGCAGCTCAAACAACAGCTCGCTTATAGCCCTGCCCCGCCTCCAGTTGAACCTTTGTCCTGCCCCAAACCGGACAACAAAATCAGCAAAGAAATTAAAAACGAACTCTCTCTGCTGCGCGATGATAATTTACGCCTGAAACAGGGCATTGCCGCCCAAAAAGCAAAGCAGGCCTTACTGGAAAGACAGCTAACAGAAAAAACCGCTTCTGACACATCAGGGGAGGCAGCGAAAGATGCCATTATGGTTCGTTTGCGTACCCATGTCCGGCAACTTGAAGAAGAAAACAGAGCGCTCAAAGCAGCCTCTGCAACAGGAGCTATAGACACCACCAGCGTATCTCTGGCACAGGTAAGATCTTTGGAAGAACAGCTGCGCTACGTCCAGCAAGACAGAGATAAATTGCTGGGGCAAATAGAAAGTGTGGCACAGGGAAAAGAAGGCAAGCTCCTTAATATCTCTTCTGATAACTGGAATTTAGAACAAGCATCACGCCGCTTTAACGAGGCAGAGCGCGAAATTCGTCGCCTTGGCCGCGAACTTGAAGAGCAACGCACTCATTGCGCCATGGAAAAGAAAAATCTGGAATACATGCTTTTCGATCCGGAAATCGCCAAAGAAGAGCAAATTTCAAAACTGATCCAACTTGAAAAGCAAAACATCGAATTTGAAGGCAAAGTCACAGTTCTTGAATTAGAACAAATTGAGTATGAACAAAAAGTGCTCCTGCTGGAGCAGGATATTGCAGCAAACAGCAATAACAATACTCCTTCAGAATATACAGCCCGCATTGCCATGCTTGAAACAGAGCTTGAAGAATCCCGGTTGGCCGCGCTACAAAACACCGCGCCAACAGCAGAATTTAACGCTATCCGTCAAGAGCGCGATATGCTGGCCGATCAAAAAAATCAGTTAAGTATGGAAGTTGCTTCTCTGGAAAGCGTTCTGGCAAGCATTCAAACAAGCACAGGGACACCAGCCTCACCGCCACCACCCGTTATGGCTGAGCCTGTATCGCTGCAAAATGACAATAACGTCGCCTACTATAACGAGCAAGAAACCTACCAGTATCAAGCCGCCGCCCCGCGCGCAGCTATTGCACCGACAGCGACAGTGGGCAATCTGATAACAGCAACAGCCTTAAAAGCAATCCTCGACCAGGCGCAAGTTCCTGTTCAGGGCCCCATATCACAAGCCGAGGGCACCGCTGAAGACTCTAACTTTGTTGCTTATAGCTGGGACACAGGCACCTCATTTGGTAGCGCTGAACAACAACCTTTGGGCAATATAAACCGATTTGACGAGCTGGCTCATAACTATCTCGAAAACACCAGAAGCCGTTGTCAAGGTGACTTTGCCGCTGTGCCTGTTATGGCTGAGCAAGCTGGTGCCATGCGGGTTTCTTCCTATGAAATAGCCTGCATCAACGCACAAGGCGGCGCCTCTGCTTCCGTTGTGTTTTATAATGATGGAAACCTGTTCACCACGATCGCTCACGAAGCCGGGCTGGAAGGTATGGACGGTGCCATGGACAT
Source organism: Alphaproteobacteria bacterium (assembly GCA_021775915.1). GTDB lineage: Bacteria > Pseudomonadota > Alphaproteobacteria > Micavibrionales > Micavibrionaceae > UM-FILTER-47-13. The sequence goes on from JAJFGW010000018.1 coordinate 78,513, forward strand.
CAGGGATCGGCTGGTTAACCTTCTGATGCAAACACAGATCGCATCAAGGTAACCCTCGTAACATTCTTACTTAATACATGACCCTGTTCTCACCCTGATCGCCTTTGAACTCGATACGGGGATCAGCCATGAAATTACGGTAGTGACCGCTTCTTAGCTCATGGTGGGCCTTTTTGAAATCAACAGACCCGGCGATGCTTAAAAACATGCCTTTCCAGCGGGCAAAAGCATCCGCATGAGAAGAACATTCCAGAATATAGGCTTTATTATTGTAGTAAGAGGCAAAGATCAAAGCTTTGCGCTTCATATAAGGTCCCTGCACAGCGCCTTCGTAACCGGCAACTGTATAGCCTGCAAAACCGCGCCCCAGACCAGCACCATCATGCACATTGTAAATTTCATGGTCTGTATATTCCGCCAGATAACGATCCCAGAATTCAAAGCTATAAGCGGCCTTTTGCACAGACCGAGAATAACGCGCCGGATAAATTGAATAACGCATATCCTCCCGCGCCCTAACCCGGCACGTCGCATGGCCGCGCCCCGCCGGTGCCATAATAGTCACAACATCATCGGCATCCGCATTACTGACCATACGCCACGTATCCGGCCACGACAAAGATACACCTGTATCTGAATCCTGCCAGACAACGTAATCGGCCTTTGCCTGCACAGCAAAACCAAAACTTATTACAATCGTTAGAGCGCTTAAAAGAATATATCTCATGGTGAACACCATTCAGGAAGAGTTTCCACTATCATTGTGCCATCATGTCAGTAAAAAGCAAAGAAGTTGTTAACAACTATCGTAAAATAGGTATTATTCCTTTACCCGCGCCAAAACCCCATAATCTTCATGGTGTCCTCGACAACAGGCTCCGCAACGGCTTGCGCCCGCTCCGCGCCTTTAACAAGAATATTGTCGATCTCTGCCTTATCACTCATAAGCTCATTCATCCGGCGCGTAATCGGCTCCAGCTTCGCTACCGCCAAATCTGATAAAGCAGGCTTAAACTCGCTAAATGACTTACCGCCAAACTCTTCCAGCACCTTCTCTCCGCTGGTTTCCGCCAGCGCCGCATAAATAGTCACCAGATTAAGTGCCTCGGGCCGCGCCTCAAGCCCCTTCAAGTCACCCGGCAACGGCTCCGGGTCCGTCTTGGCCTTACGGATCTTTTTGGCAATCATGTCCGCATCATCGGTCAAATTGATCCGGCTCATGTCCGAGTCCGCCGACTTGCTCATTTTCTGTGACCCGTCGCGCAAAGACATCACCCGCGTCCCTGCGCCCGTGATATAAGGCTCCGGTACAACAAAATGCTCCACGTCGTATCGATGGTTAAACGTCCCTGCAATCTCGCGCGCCAGCTCCAGATGCTGCTTCTGGTCTTCGCCAACCGGCACGTGCGTTGTCTTATAGAGAAGAATGTCCGCCGCCATCAACACCGGGTAAGAAAACAGCCCCAGCCCGGCGCGCTCCTTATGCTTGCCTGCCTTGTCCTTAAACTGCGTCATGCGTTCCAGCTTACCCATCTGGGTCATCGTCGCCAGCAACCACATAAGCTGTGAATGGCCGGGAATGGCCGATTGCACGAACAACGCCGATTTTTCAGGATCGACCCCGCCCGCAATATAGGCCGCCGCAATCTCCCGCGTCGCATCGAGCAAATCGCCCGCCTCATAGGGCTGCGTAATCGCGTGCAAATCAACCACACCGTAAAAGCACTCGGCCCCTTCATCCTGCAAATGCACCCAGTTTTTCAGCGCCCCGAGATAGTTCCCGAGATGCAAATGTGATGTTGGCTGCATGCATGATAAAATTCGTTTCGTCATTCTTTCCTTATCCTTCTTAGCGCAAAGCGCAATACAATTTAAAACGCAAAGGACGCAAAGTCACGCAAAGTAATCCGTGCCAATTTGCCAAAAGCATTGATAAAAACTTTGCGTCCTTAGCGTACTTTGCGTTTAAAGATTTTCTTAATATCGTCTATTTTTACAACGCCCGTTAAAACTATCGCCAGACCATATATAGCGGCACCACCGCCAACCAACACGAGAAGCCCAAATATCTGCTGCGGCAAAGCACCATTATCCGGATAAATACCCTGCGCAAAGTACAAAAACACGCCCATAACAGCGCAGGAGAACACAATTTTTTGCAGCGCCTTTTTGAAACGCTCATCCAGCCTTGTCTCGTCCATTCCTTTCAGCCCCCGTGCCAACAAAATAATCTGCAACCACCCGGCCAGCGCCGTCCCGGCTGCGATGCCGGCAACCCCGACATTGAGCACAAACACCAAAAACAGGCTGATAAAGATATTAAACATCGTCGAAACAACCGCCGCCTTCACCGGCGTAATCGTATCCTGCCGCGCCCAGTAAGCCGTGGAGTAAACCTTCACAGCAATATAGGCCGGTATCCCGGCAGCATAGGCCGTCAGCACCAATCTCGTATATCCTGAATCATTTGCTGTAAATTCACCGTGTTCAAACAAGGTCGTGACAATCGGCAGCGCCGCCATAAACAGCCCCACAGCCGCAGGCAACGCCAGCAACATGCAAACTTCCATCGCCCGGTTAAATAAACGCCGCGCCTCTCCGGCATCTCCCGCCGCAATCGTCTTTGACAGCAGCGGCAGCAGTGCCGTACCAACCGCAATACCCACCATCCCGAGCGGCAACTGGTTCAAACGGTCAGCATAATACAAATAAGATATAGACCCGGTTGTCAGAAACGAGGCCATAATAAGGTCTGCAAATAGATTAATATGCATCACCCCGGCGCCGATAACGCCCGGGCCCATAAGCGCAAAGAGCCGCTTGATCTTTACGTCCTCAAAATTCGGCTTTACAAAATTGAGCGCCAGCCCCGCCTTTTTGATAAAGTGCCAAAGCAGCCCGCATTGCAAAAACCCGGCGACAAACACGCCCCACGCCATAGCGTGCCCCGCCGTCTTAAAAGCGCCGGACATCAAAAGAAAAACGATGAGCGAAAGATTGAATAGAATAGGCGCCGCCGCAAATGGCGCAAAACGGCTGTGAGCATTCAGCATCCCGCCCATCAACGCCGTTAATGACATGAGCATCAAATACGGGAACGTCACCCGCGCCATATCCACCGCCATCGAATAACGCGAGACATCGCCCTTAAAACCCGGCGCGATGACATATATGATGTAAGGCATAAACAGCATAACCAGAAGCGTAATACCGAGCATCCCCCACAGCATAACGGCGAAAGCATTATCGGCAAAAACCCCCGCTTCCTCTTCGCCCTCTTTTTCCAGACTTTCCGAATATAACGGCACAAAAGAAACGCTAAACGCGCCCTCTGCTGTCACACGGCGAAAGAAGTTAGGCAGCTTGAGTGCCACAAAAAATGCGTCGGAAACCGGGCCTGCGCCCAATACTACCGCCGTTAACACATCCCTGATAAATCCGGCAATCCGTGAAAGGCCCGTAAGCCCCGCGACCGTTGCCATCGCTTTGAATAACTTCATGAATTCTTTTTACGTGAAGCATCCTCCCGGCGCAAGCCGAGGGACGGTTTTCTTTTTAAATCAGGCCGGGAACTGACCGCTGCTGTTTACTTTGGATGTTACCTAAAGCTGTTTGCAGCGCACGCACAAAATCCCGCCCGAAAGCCGCCGCACTTCTTTCCGTATATTGCAGAGAAGAGCTATTCCCATTCTGGTAGGCGTGCCCGTTGAGAATGACGGTCGCTATATGATGAAAATGAGGGTTGATTTCCGGATCCATCCAGCCCTTGATAAGCTGGCGCGCCATTTCCTGGTCAATACTATGCCTTGTTTCATGGCTGGTTGCCTCAATAAAGCTCCATGGCGACACACCAAGGTGCCAGGCAGAATAATCAATAACGACCAGCTGTTTCCCGCCAGACATTTCATCGGTCATCTCAGGGGGAAAAACCATGCCCGTTGCACCGACACCACCATTTTCAACGACACCGTCTTTTTCAACAACACCAATCTTTTCAGAGAGATTATCAAGCACAATCAATGCCGGTTTAAGCCCGAAAGTCGCCCTTATTTCATCCGAAACAAGCTGCAACCCTTCCTTATGCAAATCATATTGCGCGCTGGCATTATCCTTTGTGATCTTCTCCGCAGGCAACCATTGCCCTATATTTGACAGGAATGCAGGATTGCCCATCAAAGACGCCACAGACTCATTTATCTTTTTCTCTTGCAGCATTTGATACTTCGGAGACTGACGAAGACTATTTAAAAAGACTTTATAATAGATATGCTCACGCGGCGTGACATCGTTATGCCGCAGCGCTTCAAAAGAAGCTATCACATTCATAAGCCGGTCACCGGGCAATTTATTGAAACATTGCTTGGCAATACAGCGCAGAGCTTCTTTTTCCGCATCAGCAGAAGACATGTTTTTCATCTTGCCTATAAAACTGTACGGCCCGGCAGGAAAATTTTTATACAGATCAATATCTTCGCCATACAACTCCCTGTAAATATTGATATAGGGAAGATGCTGGTATTCCTTCCCCACCCCGCCCATTTTCGCGTAAGCCTCCCCCATATAGTCAGGAACAGCGCCGTCCGGGATAAGCTTCGCAGCCTCACCCCCATAAGCCGAACCACCCGCCATAAACAAAAATGCCGCAGTAACCGCCACCATATTAAACATTTTAGAAAACGATCTCGTCACTGCCCCAAACATTCTTATCTCCCGTGATTTTTTGATTACAGACAGCATTAACGTAACAAGAAACGCTATGTCAATAAAAACGGTAGAAAAAGCTTGCATTATTTTTCATATTTATAATATATTGTCCCATATTTGCAACCAAGGAGATGAACCGTGGGACTGAAAGATATAAAACTGAAAGATATATTCTCAAGAAGCAATATATACTCATTTGCTACCGGCATAACTGCTGCTACCGGAATGGTTATGATCCCTGCTCTTATTGGTTTTTTGGCTACCGGTACCACTGCTCCCGGTACTGCTCCAATCCTTTATACCTTTGCTGGAATGGGAACCATTTCCACTGCTATCATGGCTAAGTTTGTTATAGAGAAAAAATCAGGCGTGGAGTATGATGTGGAGTATAATCCTCCTGCAGCATTGGCTGCAGTGCTAGCGGCCACCGGCCTTTTTTTAGCCATAAGTAATGGTGCCCCAAAAACCGATCGCCCCACCGTTTCCAAACCTGCCACAGTGCAAATAGTTAAAGCACCTGATAGCGTAGCCGCTCCTTCACACGAGTTTAAAATAGCGTAAAAAAAACCTGAACAAAACTGGTTTGACGAAAAGCAATTCAGTACGTCCACAAAAATTAAGGTGATTGAATTTTCAGAGTTTTGTAACCGCCTTCTTTAACAGGGATAACCTCAGATTTTATTCGGTTATTTTCAAGGTCATAAAATTTTGTCTCATCATCCATTTTAATCTCACGAAATTTTGCGCCTTTCATAAAATCCAATGTGAGCTTCATACCCCGCGCGTCCAGAAGACCAATGGTTGCGTCAACCATCAGAAAATCACGAGAATCTTTAGGCAATTCGACTTCATTCTTAACTGTTACGCCTACAAGCAAGGTGTCGACGACTCTGTTTCCTATACGAATCTCTGTATTGGGTAACTCAACTTCGAAAGATCCCGTACCCTTATCCTCACCCATATGAACCTCCTTCTTGAAATTAATCTAAGTAATTGCGCAAACTATAAAAGTATTATGTATAGTATAACAATATTGTTTATTCTGCAAGCTTATTCATGCTAAAAAAGCCGCATGCAAAGAAATCCTGAACAAAACTGGTTTGGCGAAAAGCAAGTCGAGGCCGACGAGAAAACGAAGCTCGTACGCGGCGTGTTTGATTCCGTGGCTGATAAATACGATATTATGAACGACCTCATGTCCGGCGGTCTGCACCGCCTCTGGAAGAATCGCTTTGTCCGTATGATCCGCCCCCGGCCGCAAGACCACCATCTTGATGTGGCGGGCGGTACAGGCGACATCGCCTTTCGTGTGCGCAAGGCCGCCGGACCCAATGCCCGCATCACAATCTGTGACCTTGATGAAAATATGCTGGGTGTTGGTCGTGACCGCGCCATTGACCGAGGCTGGCTCAATGATTTTGACTGGGTAACGGGCAATGCCGAAGCCCTTCCCCTCCCTGATGAGAGCGTAAACACTTACAGTATCGCCTTTGGCCTGCGCAATGTGACACGCATTGACACGGCACTGACCGAGGCATTTCGGGTTCTCAAACCGGGCGGACGCTTTTATTGCCTTGAATTCAGCCGGGTAGATGAACCGCTTTTGGCAAAAATATATGACGGATTTTCCTATAACGTGATCCCGCGTCTGGGTGAAATGGTTGCAAATGACAGAGGTAGCTACCAATATCTGGTTGAAAGCATCCGAAAATTCCCATCGCAGGATGAGTTAGCCGGGCGCATGAGCAAAGCAGGCTTTGAAAATGCGCGCTTTGAAAATTTAAGCTTCGGTGTCGCCGCCATTCATCAGGGCTGGAAAATATAGATATATGAAAAATAAGCTTGTATTTTTAGATGGAAATTGTTATATAGACGCAGAATAAATTTTAAAAAGGAGTGTTAGAAAATGAAAATGGAAATTAGTACAATCATCCGCAATGTTGCCCCTTCAATTACTGTTATGGTTGTTGGCCTTATGGGCGCTTATTTTGTTTACAACATCTATTTCAGCGACCGTGTTGCAACAGGATTTGCCGGATTTGAACCTGCTGCCGGGGAAGAACTCCTTATTGACCCTGCAGAAATGATCGATGATGAAACTGTTCTTGAAGAAGAAGAGAAAAAAGACATCATGGATGAAATAGAAGCTGGTATAAAATCACTTAACTAAACTTGGGCGCGGTTACACCATGCCATCGTTATCGCTAAACGGAAAAAGCATCTTACTGGTGATTTCCGGTGGCATTGCCGCCTATAAATCACTCGAACTGATCCGCCTGATTAAAAAGTCCGGCGGTTCTGTGCGTTGTGTCCTAACCAAAGGCGGAGAACAATTTACAACCCCTTTGAGTGTGGCGACCCTTAGCGAAGAACAAGTTTATACTGATATATGGTCGTTAAAAGACGAAACGGAGATCGGCCATATCCGCCTGTCCCGCGAAGCCGACCTTGTCGTTATCGCCCCGGCCAGCGCGAACATGATCGCCAAACTGGCTCACGGTATAGCTGATGATCTGGCTTCCACGGCCCTTCTCGCCTCTGACAAACCGCTCCTTATCGCCCCGGCGATGAACCATGTCATGTGGGAAAATCCGGCAACACAGGACAATATCAAAACCCTGCAAAATCGCGGTATTCTGCAAATAGACCCAGGCACAGGCGATATGGCTTGCGGCGAGTTTGGCATGGGCCGCATGGCAGAACCGGAAGAAATTTTTGGCGCTATACTGGGATTCTTTAACGAGGAAAAGCCCCTGTCCGGCCTCACCGCCCTTGTCACCAGTGGCCCGACTTATGAACCGCTTGACCCGGTGCGCTTCATCGGCAACCGCTCATCCGGCAAACAAGGACACGCTATTGCCGAAGCGCTAGCGACACAAGGCGCAGATGTAACGCTTGTCACCGGCCCCGTTGCCCTGCCTGACCCGGCGGGAGTAAAAACAATACATGTTGAGACCGCCGTAGAGATGCTGGAGACCTGCCACAAGGCCCTGCCCGCCGACATAGCCGTTTGCGCCGCTGCTGTGAGCGATTGGTCTGCAACCACCATCATGTCCCGTAAAATCAAAAAGCGCGGCGACCGCATACCCCCGGACCTCAAATTAAAAGAAAACCCGGATATTCTAGCCATGCTCGCTCGTCCAGCACCAAAGCGCCCTGCGCTTGTTATCGGCTTTGCCGCTGAAACAGAGAACCTGATCGAAGCAGCTCAGGAAAAACGCCAAAACAAAGGCTGTGACTGGATTATAGCCAACAATGTAGGCAGCACAGAAAAAATCTTTGGCGCCGATGAGAATCATGTATATCTGATAACGGAAAACGGTGCCGAGGAATGGAAAAGGACCAGCAAAAAAGTCGTGGCTAAGAAGCTGGCTGACCAAATAGCAGACCATTTTTTGACACAGAAAACACAAATAGCCGCAGAGTAAAAATATGAGTGATACAAAAGAAATTGAAATTGAGCTAACCCCGCACGAACATGCCGTGGGTCTGAACCTGCCAACCTATGCCACAGACCAGTCCGCCGGTATGGATCTGACCGCAGCGCTGGAAGAAGCCATAGAGCTTGCCCCCGGGCAGCGCGCGCTCGTGCCCACGGGCATTTCCATTGCCCTGCCGCCGGGCTACGAGGCGCAAATCCGCCCCCGCTCCGGCCTTGCCATTAAATATGGCGTGACCGTATTAAACACGCCCGGCACCATTGACGCCGATTATCGCGGCGAAATCAAAGTCGTGCTGATCAATCATGGTCAGGATGAGTTTGTTATTGAGCGCGGCATGCGCATCGCCCAAATGGTCATCGCCCGGCACGCCAACGTCAAATGGAATGTCGTCAAAGACCTGAACGAAACAGAACGCGGCGAAGGCGGCTTTGGCTCTACAGGAACAGAGTAAAGCCGCATTATAACAATTGACATTTCCGAAATTAACTGCTCTTCTCCCCTAAATATTTAAAATCAAAGGGAGGTTATAATGGCTATTACTCATCGTAAGGCTAATTGGGTCAAAGGTTTTCTTAGTTCTGTTGTTTTCACAGGTGCTGCGCTACTTGCCACGCCGGGATTTGCCGCAAACGAAAATGTTGAAAATATAACCCCTCCGTCACCGCAGGAACAAAATATGTCTGCCTCCCCTACAAACGCGCCACAACAAAAGCAGGAAACAAAAAGACAAATTGAGACCATGACTCTTACCAACGGCCTGACCGTCCATCTGACCCACGACCCGGACGCCAACAACAGCGCCGCCGCTCTTGCCGTCAATGTCGGCTTTTTTGACGACCCAAAAGACAAAGCAGGCATGGCCCATTATCTGGAACACATGCTTTTCCTCGGAACAGAAAAATTTCCTATAACAGGATCATACAAAAAATTCCTGACCACCAATGGCGGCCGCAGCAATGCCTATACCACAGTAGATCACACCAACTACTTCTTTCAGATTCAACACGGGGCCTTTGATGGTGCGCTCGACCGTTTCAGCGACTTTTTCAAAGCCCCGCTTTTTGATACCGCCTATGCCGCGCGCGAAGTCAAAGCCGTTGATGAGGAACACCAAAACAGCATCCGCAGCGATGGATGGCGCAAAATGTTCCTGAAAAATCAGGTTTCAGAACCCGGCCACCCCATCTCTGCCTTTGGCGGCGGAAGCAAGGAAACACTAGGCGGCGGCTTTAACCGCGATGCTCTGCTTGAATTTTTCAACACACACTATTCAGCCAAAAATATGAAGCTGTCCTTTATTTCAAACCTGCCTTTGAGCGAACAAAAAGAACTGGTCGAAAAACATTTTGCCAAAATTCCCGGCTTTGAAGTCGCGCCTAAAACCATAGACCCTGACTACCGTAAACCGCTTACAGATAAATACCGGTTGCTGGAAATTGAAGCCGTAAAAGACATCAGAGTCATGGATCTGGAGTTCCCAACGATCCGCCTTGCTGATTATAATGACAGCAAACCATCAAGCATCATAAGCGCCGCCCTTGGTAACGAAGGTAAAGGCTCACTGCTTTCAAAATTAAAAGAAGAAGGACTTGCCGCAGGCCTTTCCGCAAGCGGCGGCGGCTCTCACCCTGACATCAACGCCATGTCGATCAGTGTCGGTCTGACCCCAAAAGGGCTGGAGAACCGTGAGCGCGTTCTGGAACTCATCTTTTCTTATATCGACATGCTGAAAACAGAAGGCATGCAGAAATATACGTTTGATGAAAGTAGCGCCATGACGACTATTCATCACAACTGGAAAACACCGCAAGAAGGTATGGGCTATGCTAGCTCTACCGCCTCAAGAATGCTTAATTTTGACGCAGACGAAGTCCTGACAAAACCTTTCCAGCTTGATAAATACGCGCCTGATGCATATCAGAAAATTCTTGACACCATGACCCCGGAAAACATGCTGGTTACAGTTCAGGCCCAAGGATTGAAAACTGACAAATTTGCGCCCCATTACGGCACACCATACGCCTTGAATGAAATTGGCGGCGACAGCTTCGAGCTCCTCGCAAACCCGAAAAAAATAAAAGGTCTGACTTACCCGCAAGTGAACCCCTTTATTCCTCAAAACCTGACTCTGCAAAAACCCGATAACGCCGCAGCATCAGAAAAACCGCACCTTGTTGTAGACACGGATCTGGCTAAAGTCTGGTCACAATTTGATACGCAGTTTAACCAGCCCAAAGTCTCTTTGTCCCTGAAACTTGAGACGCCGTTAATTTATAACAATGTCGATAATTTTGTCCGCTCCCAGTTATTGCAAGCTTGCGCCATGGAAGGCATGAGTGAACAAGCATACCCTCTGCAATCAGCAGGTGTTGGCTATGGCCTTGATATGGGGCGCAAAGGAGTCACCATTCATGTTGGTGGTTACACAGAAAAAATGGATGAGCTGATAAAGTTTGTCTCGAAAAATATTACCGCCTGCAATATAGACGAAGACTCATTTTCTCTTATCAAAGACCGTTTTGTCCGCGGACTGAAAAACCGGAAACTCGGACCGGCAAGTGGTCGGGCGTACGATTATTCATCCAAACTTCTTTTTAATATCTATGCCGACAAAGAAAAAATGAAAGCTGTAGAGTCCCTGACCGTAAAAGATATTCAGGACTACGCAAAAAAATTATTCTCAGAAGTCCGTATAACGGGTGCCGCCTATGGCAACTGGAACGACAAAGATGTTATTGCTGCCGTTGACACTCTCGTCACAGCTCTTGACAGCAAACCCCTACCCGAAGGAAGCATGCCTGAAATTCAAATCGAAAAATTTGAAAAAGGGAAAAACCATGTTTTTTCCAAGCAAGTAATAGATAGTAACAACGCCCTGCTTTATATGCTGCAAGCCGGAAAGAACAGCCCTAAACGCATGACGGCCCTGCAAATAGTAAACTCTGTTATCAGCAGTAATTTTTACACCGAATTGCGCAGCAAAAAACAAATGGGCTACATCGTACAAAGCGATCCGCAAAAAATGGAGGACAGCCTGTTCCTCAACTTTATGATTCAGTCCAGCTACGGCCCGGTTAAAGTGCAAGAGGAAGTGGATGCGTGGAAAAAAGACACCATGAAGTTATTTGATAATTTAAGCGACAAAGAGCTCGAGTCCCACAAAGAGTCTCTTGCAAAACAGTTCACACAAAAAAGAAACAGCCTTTCTGATGTACAGAGTGAAATTTTCTATTTTGTAACAGAAGAAAATGCTGATTTTGGTTACTTTAACAAACTCGCCGAAGCGACCAGAAACCTGACACGCGAAGATGTTAGAACGCTGGCCGAAGAAATTCTGACCGGCATAGATACCGCGAGCCTGGCGATTCACATACGCTCAAGCAATAATGACAACGCCGCCCCTGAAAACGCATTTACGACTGTGCAAGACTTCAAAAACAGAAAGAAATCTGGGTCAGGGCCTGCGCCTTAATCACCGAAACCGTCATTGCGAGCATAGCGAAGCAATCCAGTCTTTTATCTTCTGGTTCTCTAGATTGCTTCGGTCATTACATTCCCTCGCAATGACGATCGTGCCTATATTTTTAGGAAACTCTATATCTTAAAATCTTTAGGTCTATCTCCCGGCACAACTCGCGCCTTCGGCGGGTTATCATAGAACTTCTCAAAGAGGTTTGTCATGTGCGCGCGCAAAATAGAAATTGAAAGCCTAAACCCCTTATAAAGCGCAACATCGCTATCAGGAAATTTTTTCGACACTTCGCAATCATCCGGCGCAGGCCAGCGCAAATGATTTTCCTTGGCGTAGCCTTTGCCATTTCTAATACTAAGAAGACCTTCCTCGTCTTTAACATGGATCACTTGCGGAATAGGAATCCCCAGTGTTTTGTCAGCCTCTATTCTTGTCACCAACCCCAGAACGTCCCTGTTCTTTATCAAAAACTCCCCGTCTGCGTCCCGGTCAACAAGAACCAAAATACCCTTATCCGGCCTATTCAAATTTTCAAACGCTTCCAGCACAAATGGTTTTGAATAGACACAATGCGGGCACCAGCTCGCGCCTATAAAAATATGAATGGGCTTATCTTTTGTTTGCTCAATAAGGTCCGTCAATGCTGCGCCCGTTAAACTGACAATATTACTATTACGCGCAATCATCGCCTCCACGTCCGGCAAAACAGTATTTGAATCGGCAGGCTTCAATGTATCGGACATATTGCAAACTCCTCACTTTAAATCACAAACCTATTTATAATTTCCAGAAAACGAAGCGTCAAGCTTAATGTTGACATAATCAATACAAATCTGTATAAATCATTCCCATGATAACAGCATTCACCCATGACCGCTTTACATTCAGGCCCCTGACCGAGGCGGCCGCCAAAGCTATGGGACATATCCTATGGCTGGAAGAAAGCGACCCTGTCACCGCCCTCCGAAAAATGAACGAGGCTGTAGAGACAAAACCCTTTAATTGTGCTGTATGGGCCAATGCCGGAGATCGTCTTTCCGATGCATTCAAGCAAGCCATTCGCAGCGACAGAGAAAGAAACGCCATTCCTTCAAAACAAGATGTCGATATATTTTATAGTACCAAAGATGCGCGTATCCGCCTGCACAACTGCTTTAATAGAACACAATCCGGCACCACGCTTTTACAGCAGCATATAGACCAGCGCCTGAACGACATAGAAGCTGCGCTCCGGCCTGTAAAACAAAACTTTCAACTGCGCTCCAGTGCAATTACGCATGACATAGAGCGCATTATACAAACGACACACGTGGATAATTACCCTCTGGGAGACAGGCGTTTCATAGAAAGCCTCGAATCAGAAAGCACTTACCTGATTGATAACAAAGACGTATATTGCACATATGACAGTCAGGAGATGGCCCCCTACAGACTAGAACAACGCGACTGGTTTTTGAAGCCGGAGGGCAATGTCACCTTCTGGCAAACCCCTCCCAATTCACTAACGCTCTTTACAACGACCGCGCATGACTGGAAACCAATCATGCACGCCTTCCCCCCTACTCCTCCAGGAAATAAAGAGCCACAAAAAAGAACAGTGACCACCTACGATTTGTCTCTTTAAAACCCTGCCCCTTTGTCGTATGACTCTCTTATGGGACAATCTGCGCAATTAAAGACAATCGAGGACTACCTCGCTGACGGGCATACACCAATGATGGCGCAATATAGCGAAATCAAGGCGCGCTACCCTGACTGCCTGCTTTTCTACCGTATGGGCGATTTTTACGAGATGTTCTTTGACGATGCCGTAACCGCCGCCGCCGTACTTGATATAACCCTGACCAAACGCGGTAAAAATCAGGAAAAAGAGATTCCGATGGCGGGCGTGCCTTTTCACTCCTACGAGCCCTATCTCGCCAAACTTATCCGCGCCGGACACAAAGTCGCGATCTGCGCCCAGACAGAAACCCCGGAAGAAGCCAAGAAAGCCGGGCGCAAGCTCGTAAACCGCGATGTTATTCGCGTGGTTACGCAAGGCACGCTTACGGAAGAAACCCTGCTGGAGGCGCGCGATAATAACTACCTCGCCGCTATCACCGAAATCGGCGGCCAGCTCGGCCTGTCATGGCTGGAGCTTTCCACCGGCGAATTTCTTGTCCAGCCCATAAAGCCCGAAAATCTCGGCGCAGCCCTGGAACGTATTAACGCCCGCGAAATCCTTCTCCCCGAAAGCTTCACGGAAAAACAGGAACACTACGACCACCTTGCCCTGGTACAAGACGTACTGACCCTGCAACCGGTTAGCCTATTCGATAGCCAAAACGCACAAAAGCGCCTTGAGACAATATTCGGCGTTGGCACGCTCGATGCCTTTGGCGGCTTTTCCCGCGCTGAAATTGCTGCGGCCGGAGCGCTCATAGATTACGTCGAGCGTACACAGATCGGCAAGATGCCACATTTGTCCCGGCCCCGGCAAATGGCCTCCGGCGCGATTATGGAGATCGACGCCGCCACCCGCCGCAATCTGGAACTCACCCGCACATTGTCCGGTGAAAAGCGCGGCTCTCTTCTGTCTTGTATCGACCGCAGCGTAACATCCGCCGGGGCAAGATTGCTGCAATCCCGCCTGGCCGCCCCGTTGACGAATGAGCTGGAAATAAAACAACGCCTGAACGAAACGCAAAGCTTTGCAGATGAGCCTCGCCTGCGCGAAGATTTACGCGGCCTTCTTACCGACACCCCGGACATGGAACGCGCTCTCGCCCGCCTCACCGTAGAACGTGGCGGCCCGCGCGACCTTGGCGCTCTCCGCGACGGACTACGACAAGCGGAGACTATCCGCGCGATACTCATCAATAATAAAACGCTAAAACATCTTTCTGATGACCTCCATCAACCGCCCGCCATACAAGCCCTCGCCGACCGTCTCAAAGAGGCCCTTAAAGACGAGCTTCCCGTACTCGCCCGCGAAGGCGGCTTTGTCCGGGAGGGCTACGACACAAAACTCGACAATTTAATTTTGCTGCGCAATGACGCCCGCCGCCTGATCGCCAACCTGCAGCAAAAATACAAAGAATTCACCGGCATAGACTCTTTAAAAATCAGCTTCAACAACGTACTTGGTTACTTCATCGAAGTCCCCGCCCGCCGTGCTGATGGCCTGATTGTACGTAAAGGCGAAGACCAGCCTGCTGATAACCCCTTCATACACCGCCAGACAATGGCAAACGCCGTGCGTTTTACCACGCCCGAACTGGCAGAGTTAGAACGAGATATTTCACAATCCGCCGAACGCGCTTTGGCCATTGAACAATATCTCTTCGTCCAAATGGCAAATGAAATTAACAAGCTCTCCGCAGAAATAGGCACCCACGCCCGCGCCTTGGCCGCGCTTGATGTCGCTTCAGGCCTTGCCGAACTCGCCGCCGACCAGCATTACACCCGCCCGCAAATTGACAGCACCGAAGCCTTTGAACTGTCCGGCGCGCGCCACCCGGTGGTGGAACAAGCGCTCGCAAAACAGGGCGGCGATAAATTCGTGCCCAATGATTGCAACCTCGGAAAAAGCCAAAACCTCTGGCTCCTCACCGGCCCGAACATGGCGGGTAAATCCACATTCCTGCGCCAAAATGCACTCATAGCCATCCTCGCGCAAATGGGCAGCTTCGTCCCCGCTAATAGCGCGCATATAGGCATCATAGACCGCCTTTTCTCCCGCGTTGGGGCAAGCGACGATCTGGCCTCCGGGCGCTCGACCTTCATGGTTGAAATGGTCGAGACCGCAGCAATTCTCAATCAAGCCACCGAAAAATCGCTCGTGATCCTCGATGAAATCGGACGCGGCACCGCGACCTTTGACGGCCTGTCCATCGCCTGGGCGACAGTCGAGCATTTGCACGAAACAAATAAATGCCGCGCCTTATTCGCCACGCATTACCACGAACTCACGACCCTAAACGCCAAACTCGAAAACCTGTCCTGCCACTCCATGGCCGTCAAAGAATGGAAAAGCGACATCATTTTCCTGCACAGCGTCGTGGAAGGCAGCGCCGACAGATCATACGGCATCCACGTCGCCAAACTCGCCGGAATCCCGGCAGCAGTGATAGACCGCGCCGGGCAAGTATTAGAGCGCCTGCAAAAATCCGAACAATCCGGCACGCTGTCAAAACTCGCCGATGATTTACCGTTGTTTTCCGCTGCGCCAGAACAACCGAACACAACATTTTCCGCTTTGGAAGAAAAGCTGGAGAGCATCAACCCTGATGAGCTTTCCCCAAAAGAAGCGCTTGAATTGCTTTATGAGTTGAAATCGACAACAGTCACCCTTTCATAAAATTGACATCCTTGATTTACTTTTGTAAGGTTCCATTCTTATGAATACAACCATCAGAGAGATTAACATAATGAACACTCATGCGGTGCTAGCCGGTTCCTTTGCTCTTTCATTAACACTGCTTTTCGGCTCAATCGCAGGTGCAGAGGAAACACACACAAAAGATATTAATAGTGCCAGCTATCAGGAGTTTGGAATGATTGAAATCCCAGCCTGTATAGAAAAAAATGGGCATAAAGTGCCGCAAAGAGGATATTCCAAAAGTATTATAATGTCATCGGGTGGCTTTCTTGCCGGTGCAGGAACCGACCCAAAAACAGACGAAAATATTATTATTTACGACAATGAAACATTTCCGTGGCTAGCCCCGGAATTTCAAAAGTTTACACTCGCGCATGAATGCCAGCATATTAAACTGGGAGACATAGGTGTTGCCCCTAAGAACAGAGCAGATTATCTTGCAACAGAAGACAGAGCCGATTGTACGGCATTCCAGCAGTTAAAAGATGAAGAGGGATACGGACAAAAAGAAGTAGAAATCATTGCCGGTTTTATCAATCTGACAATGAGCGAATTGGGCGCACCGGCCTCTGCCAATGAAAGGCGCATTAAAGCCCTCAAGACTTGTGCCCTGCTCCCCTAAATAGAGTCCACCTAACAAATATTCCTTGGCGTCATTCCGGATCCCCGCCTTCTTCGCGGGGGCAGGCTCCGTGACGAAGCAATCCAGAATCTTTGTCTTACAAAATGCTGGATCGCCACGGATGCTACGCATCCTCGCGATGACGATTTATACCACACTGAAAAACTTTGCGCGCCTTGGCGTCCTTTGTGTTTAAAAAACCTTACGACCTGCGTTAAATTCTGAATGGATCCCGGATCGTTAAAGCTTGCCCCCGCGCAGGCGGGGGACCGGGATGGCGACAGAGAGTGGCAGTAACGTAGAGGGAGTGATTGAATTCCCGCCCAAAACAACTATATATAAACATAATCAAAATAAGGAGACACGTCATGGACATCCAAACACTCACAGACTTTTTTATGTGGTGCACCATCATAAACGGACTTTTATTTATTCTCTCGGCAACAATGATCATGTTCGCCCCCGATTTCGTTTATCGCACACAGAGTAAATGGTTCCCGATTTCCCGGGATTCTTTCAACACGGTCATTTACGGCTTCATGGGGCTGTTCAAAATTTTCCTGATCATGTTCAACATGGTTCCCTACGCGGCCCTGGTTATTATCGGGTAAGACAATATTACAGGGACATATATCGACAAACAGAAACCACTCTGCTAAGCCATTACCAAATATGCGGAGAAGTGGCAGAGTGGTTGAATGCGCTGCTCTCGAAAAGCAGTAAGGGTTTACGCCCTTCGGGGGTTCGAATCCTCCCTTCTCCGCCAGTTATTTCTATATCCAAACATTACGATTCTACACTCAAATAAGCACTATATATAAAAAATTTATTGACATAGTACTTATGTGCATGTTACCCACATGTCCTTAATAATTCAGAAGGAAAGCAAACTATGAACTTAAAAGATGCAATGAGAAAAGCGGTTGAAAAAGCATCCGATCTAAAACATGAGTTTCTGCCAGAAACAATTATGGGGCCCCAGCTCAATATTAGCGCTAATAGTGGGGTTTTTGCGTTTGTAGGATATGAAGCTGTAAAGATTGAAAAAAACGCTGATAATTGGGAAATTCGCGGTCTTCTACTCCGTCGGTCTCGTGGAACCGCCTGCCTAATAAACAGCGCCCATGAACCAATATTAAACGTACCGTCAAAAGAAGCTGCAAACAAATGGCTTGATGAACATAAAATGACCAAAGAAGCCGCAGCAAATATCTTTAAAGACTCTTATAAGGAAGACATTAAAAGCGTCTACCCGGCTTTAAATATATAGAAGGCTGAACAATACCATCACAACAACCCGATATACTCCGCATAAACCAGATACAAAGCAAGAGCGCAGGTCAGGCCGATAGGAATGAGCACAACATACATCATAAAGCGGAGAGCATTGATTGCCTTGTTACAATGTTTCCACTTAAACGGCTTGAGCCGCGCGGTTTTTTTGAAAAACCAGACACCCAGCCCAAGAAACGCCAGATACAGTCCCGCAAGAAATATGATACAAATTTTTAAAGCCATACTCCATTATAACGCTTTTGCCTCCTTACGGTAAATTTGCCCGACGATCTCGAAGATAAAAGCCGCCGTCCAGCTAAACATGATGAAACCGTTCGCGCCCTCGATCCCGCCGAGCATACGACAGGATTCACCGAGCACAATGTCGCCGTAACCGAGAGTGGAATACACCACCGTAGCGAAATAAAGAGCCTCGGAAAAATCGGTCAACGGCGCACATTGCAAGAAATGGTAGAGCGCAGCCCACAGCCATATAATAATGACATGAACACAAAACAGGGCGAGCACAACGCCGCCCGTCACCACGGGCTTCCATATCTTTTTGAGAAACTTGCGGACAAAGTCTTCAAAATTATCGGCATAACGGATAATAATATCCAGCGCCATGGCATGGACCGCCACGGCCAAAGCAATCATGAACCCGCCTACAAGTAACTGGATGCCAAGGGTCATGATTTTTTCTCTTCCGTTCCAGTGGCAAGTTTAATGAGACCAATACCGCTGGAAATCAAAATTTTGAGGATACTCGCTAAAACGCCCATAATAGCCACGCCGAGAAACAAAAAGCTAATTGTGCGTACGGACTCGGCCCAGTTCATTTCAAAGTCCATTTTGCGCCCGGTCGCCGCATCGATGACATGTCCGTAAATTGCCGTGTCCCCGGCGCGCACATGCTCCAGAACAAAATGAACAATCGCAACGTCTTGAGGAGAAGTAATAACCAGATAAACCATCGCCGCGAGAAACAGCAACAATATCGCGCCCAGCAGTACCATAATGGTGCCGAGGCTCAAAAGCGGGATACGAATGGAGGCAACAGGGTCACTCATCAGACCAGAGCCGCCATAAAGTCGGTGACTTTCATGCTTTCCAGGTGTTTTTGGTCACTCATAAACGCCATGATCTTGTCGGCATGACCGGCATCATAATGCGTTTTGAAATTATGCTCGGCTTTAGCGAGCAATAGCGGTATGCCTTCCTCACGGCGGCGCGGATGGCCAATCGGGTATTCGACTTCGACTTTTTCCGTTTCCGTGCCGTCCTTGAAGAAAATCTGGATCGCGTTGGCAAAAGCGCGTTTTTGCGGCTCATGATATTCGGCGGAGTAGCGTTTGTCTTCCTCGATAACCATTTTATCACGCAGCGCGTCAATGCGCGGGTCAGCGGCAACGCCATCTTCATAATGATCCGCGGTGAGGTCACCGTGGATCAAAGGCACAGCGACCATATATTGCAGACAGTGATCACGGTCAGCCGGATTATGCAACGGACCGACTTTGCAAATAATACGGATTGCCGCGTCATGTGTAGTCAGGACAATCTGTTCAATATCATCAAGGCGGTCTTTAACCTGCGGATAAAGCTGCGCCGCGCACTCCACAGCGGTTTGCGAATGATACTCCGCCGGATACGAGATTTTAAACAGCACGTTTTCCATGACGTAAGAGCCATAGGCGCGCTGGAATTTAAACGCATTACCACCAAACAGGACATCGTAAAAACCCCATTTAGGCGCGGTCAGCGCACTGGGGTAGCCCATTTCTCCGGCCATGGTCATGAGTGAGAGTTGCACCGCGCGGCGACAGGCATCGCCCGCGGCCCAGCTTTTGCGCGACCCGGCATTGGGCGCATGACGGTAAGTGCGCAAGGACTGCCCGTCCGTCCATGATAGCGAAAGCGCGTCAATAATTTGCTCCCGCGTGCCGCCGAGTAGCTTCATCGCCACCGCAACCGAGGCGCATTTAACGAGCACAACATGATCGAGGCCAACTTTGTTAAACGAGTTTTCCAACGCAAGACAGCCCTGAATTTCGTGCGCCATAATCATCGCGGTCAGAACATCGCGCATTGTATAATCGGCCTTGCCACTGCGGCCCATATAATCGGCGACCGCGAGAATGGTGCCGAGATTATCGGAAGGATGCCCCCACTCCGCCGCCAGCCACGTGTCATTATAATCCAGCCAGCGGATCATGGCGCCAATATTAAAGGCGCCCTGCACAGGATCAAGCTCGTGCTTCGTGCCGGGAATGCGGACGCCACTTCCGGGCATATCCGCGCCATCAACAACAGGGCCTAACAGCTTGGTACAAGCGGGAAATTTCAGGGCAAGGATACCACAGCCGAGCGTATCCATCAGGCAATAACGAGCCGTCTCGTATGCTAATTCGCTCTTGATTTCATAGCCCATCACGTAATCGGCAATGTCGGTCATCACCGCGTCATAACCCGGACGTTCATTAACATCGACATTATCGAGTTTCATTGCTAGTTCTCCCATTGGATGTCCCTATTTTTTAAATGTTGCACTAATTTCCTTACCACCAACACTCATGCTAACGGTTTCGCTTTTGTTGTTATTGTAAATAAACACCCCAACAACAACGATAACGGCTACAACAGCAGCAATAATCATAATGTTCTTATTGTTGCCCATTTTCTTTTCTTCACTCATTTGTAGTCTCCTTTTTAAGATTAACGTTGGTCGATTGGTACAAAATCCAGTTTTTCCGGGCCGGTATAGTCAGCCGACGGACGGATGAGCTTGTTATTTTCACGCTGCTCAAATATGTGCGCGGCCCAGCCGGTAACGCGTGACATCACGAAGATCGGCGTAAATAGCGGCGTTGGAACACCCATCATATGATAGGAACTCGCACTATAAAAATCCAGATTAGGGAACAGGTGCTTTTCGTCCCACACCATAGTTTCAATCGCCTCGGACACGGCGAATAACTCCGGTTTGCCGCCCGCCTCACATAATTTACGCGACCATTCTTTAATCACGCGGTTGCGCGGATCACCTTCGGAATAAACGCGATGACCAAAGCCCATGATAAGCTGTTTAGTTGCCAGCATCTCTTTCACGCCTGCGGTGGCTTCTTCAGCGCCCCCAAATTTCTGGATCAGCTCCATCGCCGCTTCATTCGCGCCGCCATGCAACTTCCCGCGCAGAGCGCCAATACCGCCGCATATGGCAGAATAGATGTCAGACAATGTGGACGTAATCGTCCGGGCGGTAAAAGTCGAGGCATTAAACTCATGCTCGGCATAAAGAATAAGCGAAACATTCATCGCCCGCGCATGCTCCGCGCTCGGCGGTTTGCCATGAAGCAACGTCAAAAAGTGCGTCGCCACATCATCCGCATCACTCACGCAATCAATGCGCTTTCCTTCGTGGGCAAATTTCCACCAGTAAACCATCATGGCCGGATAGGCCGCAATCAGACGATCGGTGATCGCTTCCTGGCAATTATCGTCGCCTTCCGGCTCGATGTTACCCAAAAACGAAGTTGCAGTGCGCATAACATCCATCGGGTGCGCGTCCTTGGGAATACGCTCTAAGACCTCTTTGAGCGCCTGCGGTAAATCACGCGTTGCACGAAGTTTGTTCTTATAGCCTTCTAGTTCAGCCTTTTTCGGCAATTCACCGTAAACCAGCAAATAAGCGACTTCCTCAAAGCTCGCATGCTCAGCCAAATCATAAATCGAGTACCCACGATATTCCAGATTATGCGCGCCGCCTGCTGCGGAAATCCCTGTTTCTCCGGCAACTATTCCAGCAAGTCCGCCGGACTTCTTTGGTGATGCTTTTGCTGCTGCTTGTGCGCTCATTTTTCTCTCCCAAACAATTTATCCAGTTTTTCCTCATAGGTCGCATTATCAATCACATCATAAAGCTCAGCGCGGGTCTGCATGAGATCAACGACCGCCGCCTGCGTGCCGTCTTTGCGAATTGCGTTGTAAACACTCTCGGCAGCGCGGGCCATGGCGCGGAAGGCTGACAAAGGATACAGCGCCATATCAACACCACACTCGCCGAGCTGCGCGGTAGTATAGAGATCGGTCTTGCCAAATTCGGTGAGATTGGCCAGCAGAGGCACCTTGGTCGCGTCTTTGATTTGCTGGTAATGAGAAAGATCCGTCATTGCCTCGGCAAAAATCGCATCAGCACCACACTCCACATAATAAGCACAGCGCTCGATTACACCGTCCAGCCCTTCAGAGGCCAGTGCATCACACCGCGCCATAACAATAAAATCAGCGTCGGTTTTTGCATCGGCAGCCGCCTTAACCCGGTCGCCCATTTCCTCCTTGGAAACAAGCTCCTTATTCGGCCTGTGGCCACAACGCTTTTGCGCGACCTGGTCTTCCATATGAACCGCCGCCACTCCGGCGCGGGTCATTTCCTTGATCGTACGGGCAATATTAAATGCCCCGCCCCAACCAACATCAATATCAGTCAGCAAGGGTAAATCACAAGCACCGGTAATTTTACGCGCTTCCTCCAGCACATCATGCATGTCAGTAACGCCAAGATCAGGGTAGCCGTTAGACGCATAAGCCACGCCGCCACCGGACAAATAGACCGCCCGAAAACCCGCTTTTTCCGCCTGCATCGCGCTATAGGCATTAACCGCCCCCGCAATTTGGAGAGGAGCTTCTGCCTTTAGGGCTTCCTGTATTTTTGTTCCTGCTGTTTTCATTTACTTCGCCGCCAATCGCGCGCCACCATCAAGACGGATGACACTACCGTTAAGATAACCATTTTCCGCTATATGCAATACCAGCTTACCGAACTCCTCCGGTTTTGCCATCCGCGAAGGAAACGGTACATTATTTTCAATAGACTCGCGAATGTCATCGCGCACCCCTTCCATCATCGGCGTTTCCACCGCGCCCGGCGCAATCGCAACAACACGAATACCGTTCCGTGACAAATCACGCGCCGCAGGCAGACTCATCGCAACAATAGCGCCTTTAGACGCAGCGTAGGCCGCCTGCCCGATCTGGCCTTCAAAAGCGGCAATTGAAGCGGCATTCACGATAACACCGCGCTCGCCATCATCCGTAACAGGCTCAAGCTTTGCCATTTCACCCGCAGCAAGGCGCATTGTGTTATATGTGCCAATCAAATTAACATTAATCACCTTTTGAAAATGCGCCAGATCAGCAGGGCCATCCTTGCCTACAACTTTTTGGCCAATCAGGATTCCGGCACAATTAACCACAATCCGCGCCACTCCGTGCGCCTTGGCAGATTTTTCAAGCGCGGCTTTGACGCTATCTTCGCTGCTGACATCGCACTCTACAGCCAATCCACCGATTTCTTCGGCCACAGCAGAGGCAGCCTCCATATTCATGTCCCACAGCGCGACTTTCGCCCCGGCTGCGGCCAATACCCGCGCGGTTGCCGCGCCCATACCAGAGCCTGCGCCAGTTACAATTGCTGCTACATCATTGAGATTATTCATACCCTTACTCCTGTTCTGCCACATGTTCTACGATAAAACAGAAGATCATTCAATGATGTGATTACTTGCAATTAACATATGAGTTATGGTAAGTTTTTTGATGTTTAAAAAAGAACTATTAGTAAAAACGTTTCTGGGGGCTGTCGCGAGTGCCCTCGCCCTTGCAGGACAGCTTTATGCTGCCGAGCCTGAATTTACAGGCGACGCCAAGACTGTAAATTCTGTCTGTAACTCCAAAGCGCCATTCCTTGTTCTCGACTTTTTTAGCGCACAAAAACCAGATTACGGTCACAAAACATCAGAGCACTTTATTGATATAGACGGCGACAATATACTGGATGTTCAGCATGGGGATTTTATAAAAAAAGTTGCGGGCTTTAGCGGCAAAAAAGTCATAGCTTACGGCTTACAAAGAAAAACAAAAAGACTCGATGTTAGTATTATAAACGATGGTTTATCCAATATAATAACACTTATAAAAAATAAAAAAATGAAACCACCCGCAGCCATTCTTACATCCTTTTCAGCCTCTTTTTACTTTGGTGAGATACACCAGAAACTAGGCGATGACCTTTCCCTCACGCCTGCCAATATCGGCGACAAAAAAGATACTGTGATTAGCAGGTTAAAAGAAAAATACGGCAAAAAAGGTAGCGACAATCCCGATGTAAACTCTTTTTACGATTCATATAAAGCACTTAAAACGCTAAAAGAAATGGGTGTTTCCGTCATCACAGTAGCAGGCAATAATTATTCAAAAAACATTGTTAATGTGCTTGCCTTGTTCGGCGCGGTTCCTGTGGGAGCACTAACCCATGACGGCAGCGAAACCGCTCCCTACTCCAACCAGAACACCCTTACGACAGTCTACAAAACGGGAGACTTTATCAGCCGTAAAGTTGAAGGTGGCATCGACATTAATAATGACAAACAAGTAGATTTCGCAACAGATGAACTATCTAATGGCAAAAGTATTGCTGCGCAATTTAACGGAATGCCAGTGAATACAAAGACCATAGCCCCTATTTCAAAATATTTTTCATTGAGCGATGAAAACATGAGAAAAGACAGCAAGATTTATGGAGATTATGTGCACAAACCCAGCAATATACAATTCAGAAAAGATGCTGCCGGAAACCTGATTTTTGATCCGGCGGGTGACAGAGACCCAACACAAGAAATGCTCAATACGGGAACATCCTTTGCCGTTCCTGACATATGCAACAAGTAGAAATAACACCCTATAGTTAGCGTTAATTACCGCTAACACCGCCTTTATTTGCAATTGACACCTTGATTATGGTAAATTATGTAGCGTTAAACAAAAAGGTAAAACTGTGAAAATAGGAGCGTTAACAAAAGCATTTACAGGAATTGTCATGGGTGCCCTCGCCCTTGCAGGACAGCTATATGCTGCCGAGCCTGAATTCAAGCCTGAGCTTACGGACGATGATAAAGTTGTTAATACAGTCTGTAAATCCGACAAGCCTTTCTTTGTAATCGATTTCTTTAGCACAAAAAAACCGGATTACGGTCACACAATTCCAGAGCATATGATTGATATTGACGGCGACGGTATACTGGATATCCAGCATGGTAAAATGGTCGGAAAAGTTGCCGAGCTTACCGGCAAAAAAATTATCACTTACGGGTTAACCGGAAACCCTGCAAGCTTCGATATCTTCTCTATAATAAAAGGATTGTTTGAATTAACAGAACTTATAGAGAGTAAAAAAATAGAGCGTCCAGCGGCTATTATCTTATCCCATTCGATAGCATATAACCTTGAAAAAATACATAACCTGTTAGGCCGTGACCTCTCTATCACCTTCGATAACATTGCAGATAAGAAGGACGACATTGTTGCCAGAATAAAAGGGAAATTCGATGAAAAAGGCAGTAGTACCGACATAAATTATTTTCACCGGCTTCATGAATTATTCGGGATATTAAAAGAAATGGGTGTTCCGGCAATCACAGGAGCAGGCAATGATTACTCAGAAAATTTTAATTTGCTTGGCGTGCTTGGCGCGCTCCCGGTAGGAGCACTAACCCACGATGGTAACGAAACTGCCCCCTATTCCGATGAAAGCAGTCTGATCAATGTTCGTAGACCGGGCGATTTTATCGGACACGAAATTCCCGGCGGTATCGACATTAACAATGATGGACAAGTGGATTTCAAAACAGACGAACTGTCTAACGGTGAAAAAATTACCGCGCAATTTAACGGACAGTCGATATTCAACGAGTCACCGGCAGGAGAACACAGAATCCCTCTTTTTTCAGAACAATCGGCACTGAACAGCAAAAATACAAAAAAGCACATCAAGACTTATGGGGAATATAGACACGCCCCCAGCGATCTGCTGTTCAGAGGAAATGCCGCCGGAAAGCTGATTTTCGATCCGGCCAATGATGGCGACCCGACACAAGTCACAATTAATTCAGGGACATCCTTCGCCGCCCCTAATATTTGTAGCAAATAAACCTAACGCTCTACCGCCACCGCAACAGCTTCACCGCCGCCGATACAAAGCGTAGCCATACCGCGCTTAAGGTCATGCTGCTCCAACGCCGCCAGCAATGTCACGAGTATCCGCGCGCCGCTGGCACCGATCGGGTGACCGAGAGCACAAGCACCACCATTGATATTCACTTTATCAGACGGCAACGAGAGCTCCTGCATCGCCGCCATAGTGACAACCGCGAAGGCTTCATTGACCTCAAACAAATCTACTTCTTTCAAGTCCCATCCGGTTTTATCACTGAGCTGTTGCAACGCGCCAACGGGCGCAGTTGTAAACCATTCCGGCTCCCTCGCATGGGTAACATGGCCCGTAATCGTGGCAAGAATGTTAGAATCGCGCTTCTCCGCCTCGCTGCGCCGCATAAGAACAAGCGCCGCCGCACCGTCACTGATCGAACTGGAATTGGCCGCCGTCACCGTGCCATCTTTATCAAAGGCCGGACGCAATGTCGGAATTTTATCGGGATTGCCTTTACAGGGCGGCTCATCAATCACAACTTCAGTCTCAGCCTTGCGGGTCTTGACCATGACAGATGTAATCTGGCTGGCAAAACTACCGTCCTGAATGGCAAGCTGCGCCCGCGCCAGAGAGTTAATCGCGAACTCGTCCTGCGCTTCACGGGTGAATTGATAATGCCCGGCGCACCTCTCGGCATAAACGCCCATCAACGTGCCACGATCATAGGCGTCTTCCAGTCCATCAAGAAACATATGATCCATCACCTGCGCATGCCCCATACGCAAGCCATCACGGGCTTTGGGAAGAAGATACGGCGCATTACTCATACTCTCCATACCACCCGCAACCATGATATTGTGACTACCCGCGAGAATTTCATCATGCGCCATCATCACGGCCTTAAGGCCGGAACCGCACATTTTATTAATCGTGGTACAGCCTGTGGCCTGCGATAATCCTGCGCCTAATGAGGCCTGCCGCGCAGGAGCCTGCCCTTGCCCCGCCGAAAGGACACAGCCCATAATCACATCGTCGATATTGTCATTGGAAATACAGGCACGCTCTACCGCCGCTTTAATCGCCACCGCGCCGAGCTGCGGTGCCGTCATCGGAGCCAAGTCCCCCTGAAACGCACCCATCGGCGTGCGCGCCATGCCTACAATAACGATCGGATCTTCATGTTTCATACAGACTATCCCTTTTAGTACGGCATCAAGGCTGCCGGCTCAACTTCAGTTACGTCACCGTTCTCATCAGTGAAATAGGCTTTTTCAGAAAATTTTGTATCCCCCCCAACCCTAGAACGAACACCTTCCCTGAATTGCATTGCTGCCAGACTCAAAGAAGAACTCAAAGACAAAGTCGCTGCTGAGTTTAGTTTGTTCTTAAAACCCTCAGGAAAAATAGGCTTCATATCGCCAACAGGCTTAACTGTAAATTCGTAACACGGCCCATTGTGATTTTTATAGCTGCGCGTACTGTACTCAAATTCAAGGCGTAGCGGTTTTTTTGACATTTCATTCTCCCAATCTTTAATTCCGTTCCCCATTGAATAATATAGAGTTTTACGACTTCGTCTATAGTGCATAAATTTGACATATTACTTTGATTTAAGGGATAATATAGTAGCGGTGATTTAGGGATATAGCTCATGAATGCAATCGACTGGGAAGCAAAAGGCAAGGAACGCCTAGCGGAAGAATTCAATAAAGTATGTGTCAGCTTTCCTGTATTTACAAAAGAAGCAAAACCCCTAGGCATAGGGGGCTTTGGCATCGTGATAGAGCATAATGATCAAACACTGACCAAAATATTATTCAAGCCAGGCAAAGAATGGGGCAATTACGCGGACAAAGCTTTCAAAAATGAAAGCGACGTCATGCGCCTATTTACGGACAACCCCCTTAACGGCCTAAACCACCCGCTGCTCATTGACGAGCCAAATGTCATGGAAAATGACGAAAAATATTTAGGACATTATCGCATGACTCATCTTGAAGGCCATATCATCTCCCTTCATGCCCCGCCAAATAAAGTAGAGCCATCAATATTAAAGCGCGCCCATAAAAGTGCCGGACGTATGATAGCCAAGTTTCATAGAGAGGCACGCAAGCTTCCCTTCGAAAAACTAAAGCAGCCGCCGGGCCATGATGGTGATGAAATAAAACAAATTTCAACACTTCCGGCAAAAACAAACGAAGCCCTGGCAAAGGCAAACATATATTTTCAAGCAAACAAAAAGGAAGGTATCGTTCATGGCGATTTTCACGACGGCAATATTTTATTTGATGATGATCAGGAAGCAGTCGGCTTGATCGATTTTTCCAATACCGGACGACATAAGAATATATTCGTAGACCTTGCGGACATGAACGAGGATTACGATGAAGATTTCATTCAGGCCTATGAAGATGAATCCGGCGAAACAATTGACCGGCACATGATAACGGCCACAAAACTGACCCTGTCAACAAACTATCTGTATAAACTGGAGATTTCCCACGGCGACGGGCAAGAAGATATGGAGAAAGACCTCAGAAAAAGTATCGAGAAAGACCTCAGAAATATATCAACAATTACAGGCTATCACCCCTAAGGCTTCCGGCAGATAATCTCCCACGGGGCGCAGAGATTATTTTCGACATTGTTATAAAGATTAATACTTTTTTCCTTACGAGTTTTAGGCTCGTTTTTTTCAAGTCGTGCGCGCAATACGCCGCGCGCAAAGTCCCGGCGACTATCCTTGTGCAAAACTTCAAAACCGGCCGCCGTCAGCATGCCCTGCATTTCATCGGGCGCGAC
Organism: Alphaproteobacteria bacterium; assembly: GCA_021775915.1. Classification (GTDB taxonomy): domain Bacteria; phylum Pseudomonadota; class Alphaproteobacteria; order Micavibrionales; family Micavibrionaceae; genus UM-FILTER-47-13. The sequence continues at coordinate 107,175 of JAJFGW010000018.1, forward strand.
GAGAAAGCTTGTTTCTTTTGTGGCAGCCCACGGCGCGGGAAAAGCAAATTCATCCGTCCCCTCACCGGCCAGAATGTCATAAATGCCAAAGACCGCACCCGGTTTTAAAACACGGTAAACTTCACTGTAAAAAATGGCCTTGTCTTTAATATTCATCGCGGCATGAAGGGTGCAAGCACCATCAAACATTGCATCTTCAAATGGCAAAGAAAGAGCGCTACCAACTTCAAAAACAGGCTTTTGCTCTATGTTCGTTTTTTGCGTCAATGTCCGCGCTGCCTCTATAAATTCGGGCGTTAAGTCCACCCCCGTAACGCGCGCACCAAAAACAGAGGCCATATAACGCGCCGCGCCGCCAATACCGCAGCCGACATCCAGAATATTCGATCCTGCCTTAAACCCCAGAAGAGCCATAAAATGCTCGGTCGCCCTGCGCCCTCCAATATGAAATTCATCATGCGGCAACAGGTCCTCAATAGTCAGCGTTTCCGGATTTCCTAGCTCATCAAGGATTTTCTGCGCTAAACTATTGTCTGCATAATGTTCTGCTACTTCTTTTTCAATATTCATGCTACCTATCTATCATAAAACTCACAGGAAAAACAAAAAATGATTTGGTTTAAAGATTTTAAGCTTGAAGAAGTCAAAGATATTGTCACGACTGACAATATTCTCGATCCGCTTGGCATTGAGTTTATTGAGCTTGGCCCTGATTTTGTCAAAGTCAGAATGCCGGTAGACAAACGCACCCATCAGGTTCACGGCATCCTGCACGGCGGCGCAACCTGCGTTTTGGCAGAAACAGCAGGCAGCTTTGCTTCACTCATGTGTATAGACCTTGATAAACATTATGCTGTCGGGTCACAAATAACGGCCAACCACCTCCGCCCGGTTACCGAAGGCCATGTGACGGCCACCTGCACCCCCGTACATATTGGGCGTAAAAAACATGTTTGGGACATTCCGGTTCACGCCGACAATGGAAAACTGATCGCCAAATGCGAACTGACCTGTATGGTCATAGAGAAACCATCATTATAAAGCCGTAAAAACTTAAGCCACTTTCCCCTGCTTTTCATCATTAGAACGATAAATTCGTTTGATAAGTAAATGAACCAAAGCCTGTATCAGGGGATCGCTGTCCTTTAACTTTTCTTCTATAGTTTTTTCAGTGATAAGAACCAGCAGTGTCTTTTCTGTGGCCACGGCATAGGACGTATGTTTTTTCCCGGTTATCAGAGACATTTCACCAAAAATCTCACCCTCCTCCAGCGTCGCTATATCATGCCTGACACCATTTTCTTTTCTATATATTTGAATGCTTCCCTCTTCAATTAGATAGGCTTCATCGGCGCTATCACCATCTTCAAAAATGACTACGTCTTCAAGATATTGGCGCTTCATAAGGGTTTTATCATCAAAAGTGGACATGGTACTCAGGCTGCTTTCTTTTGTGGGTTATCATTAATAGTAAGTTGAGACATTAATTCAACGTGACGAGCGCGGGTTTTGCTAATGTTTTCTTCCTTAACCGGGCCATAGCCGCGAATAGCATCCGGCAAGCTGAGAAGTTCAACACACAAATCAAGGTTATCCTTTGATAAATTACTCAGCACACACTCGATAGTCTCCTCATATTCCTTAATCAATTCGCGCTCAACTTTTCTATCTTTATGATAGCCAAAAAGATCAAAAGGCGTACCGCGCAACCCTTTAAATTTAGCAAGCACGCCGAGCGCCCCTAACATCCACGGGCCAAACTCACGTTTTTGCGGACGACCTGTCGCGGGATCTGTGCGCTCCATAATCGGCGGCGCCATATTAAAGGCTATTTTATAATTACCCTGAAATTGTGATTTCAGGTTCTTCATAAATTCGCCGTCAGTATAAAGCCGCGCCACTTCATATTCGTCTTTATAAGCAAGCAGCTTGTGGTAATAGCGCGCAGCGGATTCAGCCAGCACCGTACTATTCGCTACAATTTTCTGCTCCGCCTCGCGAACGCGCTCAATCATATCGGTATAATTTTTAGCGTAGGATTCATTCTGATATTCAGTTAAATACGCAGCACGTTTTTGAATAACATCGTCTAGCGTTTGCGCCACATCACTTACTTCGTCCGCACCCTTTACTTCATTAGAAAGCTTTTCAATTTTATCCGGATCATGGGCAGCCAGACGCCCAAAAGCAAAAGATTTTAAATTAGCTTCAACAAGCACACCATTGAGCGTTACTGCTTTTTCAATCGCCTCTCTACGCAACGGAACAAGCCCTTTTTGCCATGCATAACCGAGCATAAATATATTGGTCGCGATTTCATCACCAAGCAACGCCAAAGCATAGGAAGTCGCGGGAACAAAATGCTGCGCACTTTTCAGCGTACTTTCCATCAACGATTTTTTAATCTGGTCATTGTGGAAGTCAGTATTATTGTGCAACACGAACTCTGCAACCGGGGTGTTGTTGGTATTAATAACAGCTTTTGTGCGCTCCGGATTTAATGTCTCATGAGCAATTTTTCCCGCCCCGGTAACAATATCGCACGCCAGCAAAAGATCGGAGCCGCCGGTTATAATATGCCCGGTACGCATTTCCTCACGGTCATGGGCAAGCCTTACGTGAGAGAGCACCTCACCACCTTTTTGTGCAAGCCCTGTTTGGTCGAGGATACGACAATGCTTACCTTCCATATGCGCGGCCATCCCCATCAACGAGCCAAGGGTCAAAACGCCGGTGCCACCAATACCTGTTACTATAATGTTATAAGCGGTATCACCTAGCTCCGGCACCTTAATGTCAGGAACAGCTTTCAACACCTCATCAACATTACCGGCTTTTGTCTTGCGTATTTCGCCGCCATGAACAGTAACAAAAGACGGACAAAATCCCTTGAGACAGGAAAAGTCCTTATTGCACATTGACTGGTTAATTTTGCGCTTGCGGCCATATTCAGTTTCAACCGGCTGCACCGCCATACAGTTAGACTGCACCGAACAATCGCCACAACCTTCACAAACATCTTTATTGATAAAGACACGTTTAGGCGGATCAGGAAATTTACCACGCTTACGACGACGGCGCTTTTCAGCAGCACAAGTCTGGTCATAAATTATAATAGTCGTGCCCGGCGTCTCGCGCGCCTCTATCTGAATTTTATCCATCCATTTACGGTGCAGAACAGGCACTTCAGCAGGAATTCCTTCGCGGCCTTTGTAGTGCTCCGGCGTTTCGGTCACGATCCAGCATTTGGTAGCGCCCTCGGCAATGACCTGTTGCGCCACACGAAAAACAGGAAGCTCACCATCTACCTGTTGGCCACCGGTCATGGCAACGGCATCATTATAAAGAATTTTAAAAGTGATATTAACCTTGGCGGCTATAGTCTGGCGAATAGCCAGCACACCGGAATGAAAATATGTGCCATCACCAAGATTGGCAAAAATATGCTTGGTGCTGGAAAATGGAGAAGCGCCGACCCACGGCACCCCTTCCCCACCCATCTGGGTACAGAGTGCAGAATCCCGGCCCATCCACTGCACCATATAATGGCAACCAATACCAACCATGGCAAAACTGTCTTCGGGAACCTTGGTTGATGTATTATGCGGGCACCCTGCGCAATAATAAGGCTTGCGTTGTGATGACGGCAGGTAATCTTTTTCCCGCGCTTCATATTCATCATAGAATTTCAGTGCCGCATCAACCTTGTCGTTGTGATAAAAGCGCTTAAGACGTTTGGCCAGAACATGCGTGACCATGCCAACGCTGTGATCATTTTCCAGCGGCAGCAAGTTTTCACCATGCTCGTCATATTTACCAACGATAATCGGCGGGCGCTTACCGGCCTCCCAATTGTAAACCTGCTGCTTGAGCTGATACTCAATGAACTCGCGTTTTTCCTCAACAATTAGTATCTCTTCAAGACCAGTAACAAAATCTTTTATACCTTCCGGCTCAAGCGGCCATGTCATACCAATCTTGTACAAACGCAGACCAATATCTTTGGCAACATCTTCGGTAATACCAAGCTCAATCAAAGCCTGCCGTACATCACCATAAGATTTACCGGAAGTGATAATACCAAAACGCGGCTTCGGTGAATCCATAACCGTACGGTCAATTTTATTTTTACGCGCAAACGTCTGACAGGCAAAAAGCTTATAATTTTGCAGTCGCCAATCAATCTCGCGCGGCGTATCACCGAGACGAATATGAACCCCGCCCGGCGGCATTTCAAAATCATCATCCCCCGGCAAAATAATTTCACGATTTTCACGGTCAAGATCGACAGTGCCGGATGTTTCCACCGTTTCACTGGTTACTTTCAACGCACTCCAGCAACCGGAATAGCGCGACATCGCAATCCCAAGAAGACCATACTCAACATATTCAAGAAGACTGGCCGGATAAAGCGTGGGAATCTGCATGGCATAAAGGGCATGGTCGCTCTGGCAGGAAAGCGTAGAGGATTTACAACCGTGGTCATCACCGACAATCGCCAACACGCCGCCATGCGGAGCCGTTCCATTAGCGCTGGCGTGACGGATCACATCGCCACTACGATCAACGCCGGGCGCTTTGCCGTACCAAACACCAAAAACACCATCATGCTCGCTACCGCCAGGCATTAAATTAACTTGCTGCGTTCCCCATATAGCTGTAGCAGCGAGATCTTCATTAACCCCGGGCAGAAACTTAACCCCAAGCTCATCATAATATTTTTCGGCACGCGATAACTCACGGTCAAGCGACCCGAGCGGCGATCCTCGGTAACCGGAAATAAACCCGGCAGTATTCAGTCCGGCTGCAATATCACGGCGGCGCTGGACAATAGGAATTCGAGCCAAAGCCTGCAGCCCCGACATAAAGGCAGCACTGCCCTCCAGCAAGAATTTATCTTCCAGAGAAACATCTTTTAATTTTAGTGCTGTTTTTGCCATATTTACCCTGTGAAGTCCCAGACACAACAGGCAACAACATAACGATTATAGGGAACAATATCCATCCCCCTTCTTACTGCGGCGCAACATTTATTCCTTCAGCTGCCTCTTGCAAAAGAAGGGCCTCACCACTATCGTTTGCCATACAAAAGATTTATAAAAAATAAAAAACAGGGTTAAGCATGAGTAAAACAAGGGAAGATTTTTCCAAGGCTAATATGAGTGAACATACCCCCTCCGAAGTTATTTATCAGATTTATCCGGCCAGCTTTTTTGATTCAAACAGCGATGGCCACGGTGACTTACAAGGCATTATTGAAAAGCTGGGTTACATCAAAACGCTGGGCGTCGATTCAATCTGGATATCCCCCTTTTTTCTATCACCCTCCGGCCCGGAAGGTGACGGCGGCTACGCTGTAACCGATTACCGCGCCGTTGACCCTAAGTTTGGCACGATGCAAGACTTTAAGGACCTACTTAACAAAGCGCACGAAAACGGCCTACGTGTGTACACGGACTTTGTGCTGGCACATACGGCAAAAGATCACGACTGGTTTAAGAAGAGCCGCAACCGTGAAGAATCTTACGAAGATCACTATGTATGGCATGACGGTAAATACGATGAAAATGGCAACAATATCCCGCCGAATAACTGGAAATCAGTCTTTGGTGGCCGCGCATGGAGCTGGGACGATACGCGCGAGCAATGGTATATGCATCACTTCATGCCAAGCCAGCCAGCATTGAATAACAATCTGGAAAAAGTCCAGGACAAGGTTCTGGCCGAAATGAAGTTTTGGCTGGATATGGGCGTAGATGGTTTCAGACTGGATGCTCTTCCTTTTACCAATTATGATTCAGATTTCCGTGATAATCCATGGCTTGACGGACAATGGCCACGCGATGACGAACGCTGGGACGACCAGTATTTTGCCCACAGTATCTGCCAACCACAAACAATCGAGTTCATCAAGCGGATCAAAGGGCTTATGGACAGCTACCCCAACAAAAAGACAACACTTGGCGAAGCCATTTCCGGGCCGGAGGGAGGACGTAACTCTGTCCCCGTTGCCGCCAGCTATGTCTGCGAAAATAACGGGCTGGATATGTGCTACACCGAAGCCCTGATGAGCATTCGAGAATACCCGGACCAGCCGCGCGTCAAAGGCATGATCGAGTATATAGAGTCTCATTTTCCAAAAGGCGGGAATTGTAACGCCGCCAGCAACCATGACATTCCCCGCTCCGGCAGCCGCATGACAAACCATATGTCGGAAGAGCACAAAGATAAAATAAACCGGCAACTCATAACACTTTTTGTAACCCTGCCCGGCAGCTTTTGTATGTATCAAGGGGAAGAGCTAGGACTGGAAGATGCCTCCATCCCTGATGATATTCCACTAGATAAAATCAAAGACGCGGTGGCTTGGAGCAAGGGACTGGAGCATTGCCGCGATGGCGCCCGCACGCCAATGCCATGGGAGAGCGGTCAAAACCACACCGGATTTACTTCATCTGACGACCCCTACTTGCCCGTACCACAGAAACATATTGATAACGCTGTTGATATGCAGGAAAAAGACCCGAATTCAATACTCAATTTCACGAGAAAACTTATAACCTGGCGCAAAAATCAGCCCGCACTGATCAAAGGATGGACGGAAACATTAAACACCCCCGCCCCTGTGCTGGCATTTTTACGCAAGAGCAAAGAACAAACAATGCTATGCCTGTATAATATGGGCGAGCAGGAACACAGGTTTAAACCGGCAGACCATCTGAGCGAAGAAGAGATGAAAGAACTAGGTTATAACACAGACACAGTTATAACACTCGATGCTTTTGATAGTGTTATGAAGGACATAAATCCCCCGGTTGAGCGCCCCTCAGAAGCTAAAAATCAACTTGTGCTCTAAATAACAGAATATCCGGGTCATCATTCGGGGTGACAGCATTACGATCTGTATCAACGCTTATATAGTTTGCCATCAAACGCACATGCTTTTGCATATACCAGTTTAGACCGATGGTATAACTATCCATCTCGCCGCCCAGCACATTACCGTCGGAAACGTCTAGCGTACTATAACGTCCAGCCAGCTCCCAAGCGCCCCAGCCTCCGTTTTTCGGATCAAAAGGACGGGCAGGCACGATCCGGCCAAAGGTACCACTGCTGGCCTTATAGGGCCTGCTCTCTCCTGTAATTGTCCAGGCTAGCTGAGCATAAGCGCCGCTGAAATCAAGATCGCTGTTCGTGCTATCACGATCGACATCAACTACAAAATATTCGCCTTGGGCCGAAAATGGCCCGGTTACAAGCGCGGCTTCAAGTCCGTACAAATTAGCACTCTCCACATTGGCAAAGTTGGCCGACACTGAATCCGCTCTTTGAATAGAGTTTTCAGCCGTAGCATCAAAATCAAAGCTTTCATTGGCCTGGTCCGGCTTCCGGTGCGTTGCCGACGCGCCCAGATGCAAAATGACATTTTCATCAATTACAGGGGCAAAAGTACCGCGCGCCGCCACAGACCATGCCTCGTCATCCGTGCTATTCGTGCCGGCCTCATCAACAAAAGCACCGCCGGTCAACGACCAGTTATCGCCATGGAAATAAGACGCCAGTCCAATAACTTCCCCGGTCCCAAAGGCCGAAACGGGAGCGGAGCGCTCAATAAAGGTAATATAATTAGCGCTGGTAAGCTCTTCCATACTAAAGCCCGGTTTAAAGCTCCCCAAACGAATTTCAGTATTATCAAAGCCGGTATAATTCATATAAACGTCTTTGAAATTCACGCCCTCATTGGCAAAATCAACTTGAACTTTATAGCCAAAGTCCTTTGCCACAGTACCTTTCATACCCAGCCGGGCACGGCGAAACTCCGCCCCGTTCGGATGATCGGCGGCATCATCGCTAAACACAGCATAATCAAGATGAATGCGTCCAAAAGGCTGGAAAGAAAAATCACCATAAGAAAACTTCGGTGATGGCCCCATCGTGATTTTAACATTATCAGCAGAAGCTTTTCCAGCAGAAGGTTTAATGCTGGCTACCAGCGCGGCCACTTCCGCCTTTTCCGTGGCACGATCCTCTTTTAAAAGCTGGATTTCACCGGCCAGAAAACTGAGCTGTTCTTCTAAGGCCTTGATCCGGTCATCCTTTTCATCAGCAAAAGCAGCAGGAGCACTTAACAATACGCTCGCAAGGGCCGTCGTCAGTAACAATTTTTTCATGATTCTACATACCGTTTGGAATTAAAATATAGTGGATGCCCAAAACCAGACCGACAGAAACACCAAGCCCGATCATCATTTTCAGGAAGTCTTTACCCACCAGCGGGAACACATAGCCAAAGTTATAAGTCGCCCTGTGTGCCGTAGCTATAGCAAGCTCACGCCCTGTCAACAACCCCACGAACACCCATGTAGTCGACATCGGGATATTGTTCAGCTCTTTGAAATAGAGAAGCAAAAGCGCATAAATAAAATCAATAATCGTTGCCGAACGTATAAAACGCGAGCCTGTTTTTTCCAGCACTATTTCCTGAATTTTTCCGCCGTGGCTGTAGAAAATAAGGCCCAGCCACCCTGTTAAAACAAGGATAGCGCCAATCAACAGGGTAAAGGGCAATTCCCGTGGCAAGAATACGGCAATATTGGCCATATCGTGCGAAAGCCAGGTAAACCAAAGGAACCCGGTCGACATCCATTGTAATGTCCGCCAGTAAACCCGGTTGCCCTTTTTAACTGTATTAAACTTTTCATTGATAAAACGCGCCAAAACGATCCACATCAGATAGGCCACCGTTGCCGCTAGCCCATAACCGATAATGCTTTTCACCAGCATTTTTTCCAGCACCACCGTTGAGGCAAACACCGACAGCACAAGGAAAGTCGTAGAAACCGGTATGCCTATCCGGGTCAGCAATACTAAAACCCCCGGCGCCGCCGCGTGATACCACTTAATTTCAACCGGCGGGATTTTATCCAGCCGCCCCCATGAAATATCGCCGTCATTAACGCTCCAGCCATATATCAGCGTAAAGGCCAGCACCGCACTCGCGGCTAGCCAAAGCCAGTACCATTTAAAAACTCTGGTATTAGACGCAATAAACGTCCCCAGAGTTTGCACTGAATCGTTGCCAATAACAGCATACGAAGCCAATAAAAAGCCCACGATGGCGTAGATAGTCTGAATTTCCAAGGGTTTAATCCTCTATTTTCTGGTTACTCAATAACCGTCATTTAAACCTAAAAAAAAACCAATACAAGTCGTGTTTTTTGCAGCGCAATAGGGTAAGGTCTTTGAATCCTCGGTATATGCACACCCCCCGCCCAACACTTTTTATCGAAAAAGAGTTTGACAGAAGCTCGTGCCATAATTATGGTCACAAGATTATAACAATAAGAACAATTCTTGGGGGAGGCGCAAGGGAATGAAAAACCCTTTCAAAAGTCTTAGCTATCACTTCGGTCTTCAGTCTGCTATCGACGCAGGGTTTGCCTATAAGCGCAAACCTTTGACCCCTCTATCTCCAGCAAAAAGAAAAAAATTGATGGAAGATAGCTCTCTAACAACACCGCGCAGTAAAACGCGGGCGATTTTAGGAGTGCTCGCACCCTACGTGACAAAGGCCCCTACAAAAGAGCAAATTCTTGCTGCAACACTACTTGCCTCCTCTTTATACCTAAACAAGTTCTCCGTCAGTATGATGGTTGATTTTGGTAACTGGGTCGGCGCTCTTGGAAATACAGTTGTGCAACTTGTTCAAACAGTGGCAGTTGCCAGACCCGATATTATTGGCGACATCATAGGAAACTATCCTTTATTACAGGACATGCTAGGAAATGATCAGCTTCTAAACGAAATGATGATGCAATTTCCTGATGTAACAAAAACACTTTATGACCCTCAGTTTCAGGAAATAATAAAAGAAAATGAAGGCTTAAAAGAACTATTACAAAAAAACCCGACCATGGAAGATCTATTTATGCAATATCCGGGGTTTGCAGAAAAGGTTTCAAGCAACCCTGAACTTCTTGAACAGCTTAGTTCATTTAGAGAAGATTTAGGCGGCAAGCTTCGGAAACTACCCGGGGTTATAGAAAAATTATCCAATCTTGTTTATCTTTCCGGTGGCGCCTTTGTTGAAAATACATTCTCTTTTTTCAGCACAACGTTTAACAGTGCCGTTCAAGACATTAATATTTCTCAACTAATAGACAAGCCTCTGGAATCCATACAAGCTCTGAAAGATCCATGGAACGAGAAAACACAAGAGGCTTTGAGTAAGCTCTGGAACAGCAAGGACATGGCAACAATCGCGCTCAAATTTACGGGATCGGCGATAGCCAGCTATAAAGCAACACAATATTTGGTTCTGCGCTGGAGATCGTGGTCGACGGGTTACTACACAAGCAAATACACAATGGACAAAGCCTTTGCGCGCATCAAAAGCAGGTTCACGAACATTGATAACCCCGGACAGCGCCTTCAGGAAGATCCTGAAAAATTCACAGGGGCCAGCGTTTCATTGCTAACCGGAGCTGTATCTGCCGGACTGACGCTTGAGGCTTTTTCGGGTATGCTCTGGGGCATGGGACCCGTCGCAGGCGTACCCGGCGGATTTATGTGGATTGGCGTCGCTTACGCGGCCACCCTTTTAGGGTTAACAACAGTAGCCGGGCATAACCTCCCTGGAATCTACCGTAACAAACAGCGCGTTGAAGCCAACTTGCGGCGCACGACGGATAGCATCCATAACAATGCAGAGCAGATTGCCTTAAAGAACAGTGAATCAACAGAAAAAGATCTGGTCAAAAAGCGTGTTATGCCCGTCATGCAGAACTCTCTGCGAGAAATCGGAGCACAGGTCAAACTGATTGTTGTCGATGCAACCATGGGAAATCTCTCCGTTCCTCTTCCTAAGCTCGTTGTAGCCTTTGCGGCTGTTGCCAGTGGTACGGCATCAATGGGAACAGTCGGAACACTTAACTATGCCTTCAACCGGGTAAACAGCGCGCTTAGTTTTCTTGTTGGCCGCTTTGAACAAATTTCGAACTGGATTGCTACGGCACAGCGGATGTATGGGCAAGACAAAGCTACAGATGCTGCTCACTACATTGAGTTTGAAAAGCAACAGGCCAATTTACAACTCAATGCCGATCAACATAAACCTACGGCACCATAGGGAAAATTAGTGATGAAAAATGCTAAGAAAACTTCAGGTGATAACACCGCTGCCGAAGCAGAGGATTATAAAAAAATTCCTTACATAATGACCTCCTCAGACAAAGAAGGTGGCCATGACATTCAAATTAAAAACCTAACCGTTAGAATTCCTGATGACCATGGTAACAACGGCAGGGCTCTTACTGAAAATATAAACTTAACGATCAAAAAAGGTGACAGGGTTATTCTAACCGGCGAGTCCGGATCAGGAAAAACAACTTTGGCAAAAGCCATTCTCAATCAATGGGATTACGGCTCTGGGCTTATTACAATGCCAGAGGGCATTAAGATTATTCTCATAGCACAACAAGCTTATTTTCCTGACACCACGCTTCGCAGTATCATGAATTTAATGCCCGACGATCAAGCTACATTTGCAGACAAAGACCTAACCAGAGTTTTGCAAAAAGTTGGGCTTGATACCTTAATTCAACATATTCCAGGACAACAGGTCGAAATATTAATGGACGATCTGCTGGAAAAAGTTCCTGCCATTGTAAAAAGTTTCGCAGAAGACGGCGAGATATCCGACACTGGTTACAAAGCAATTAAACTCCAAATTTTCTCTCATATTGCGCCTCTGGTTAGCCAGCAATTCGAAGTTGTTCAATACACACCAGAAGCACAACGGAATTATTTCAAAGGGAAATTTAAAGAAGCATTAGAAAGCGCTCTCGGAAAAGCTTTGCCGCAAAACAAAATTGATGAATTAACAAAGTCCGTTCTTAATGAAATAGACATTGAGCTAACGCGTCCATTATATAACCATCTGACAAAATCAATTCCCGATATGGCGCGAAAAAAACGTGGTAAAATATTTTCTCACACACAACAAAAAAATGATTTCCTAAGCCAGAAATTTAGCAAAAAAATGCAGAAACGATTAATCAGGTTTATTAACAATAAAGATACAGATGATAGCAACAGAGATATCAGAATCAATAAAGCCCAAACTGAATACATAGTCAGCGCTATGTCACAAAATATGCGCGATGAACTCGACAAACACAACGAAAGCGTCTTACACGAATTGACAAATAAAACCATCGTGCGGCCTCTCGCAAAAGTTTTCAATAAACTAGCGCAACCATTAACAGAAAACATACCAACCAAGCTCAAAAAAACGCTTGGCACTATTTTCAATACAGTCTCCGCACCTGTGCACTGGACAACGTTCTTAGCAACATGGTCGCTTAGAAAAGCATTCAATGTTGTTACATGGCCGCTTAAACCTTTCCAAATGACAACCCCGGCAGAAAACGTCCTTCATGACACGACTTATTTTATGACGCGCCAGGTTGTCACGGGAAGTCAGTTTAGCAACAGTGGGCGTCTATCAGGCGGACAAAAACAAAAGCTTCTGGCTGCGATTGGTTTATTACATGACGCCCAGTTATACGTATTTGACGAGCCCACAGCTTCTCTGGATCAGAGTACTGCCGAAGAAGTCTATGGCGGACTGATGAATTCAATTCAGAAGGACACCAGTGTCCTCTGTATAACGCACGATGAGTATCTCATTAAACACCACACACACCATGCACATCTGGCAAACCAAAAAATCACGGTAAAAGAAGTCAAACCTAACGATGCTTCAGCAGAAGTTTGCCCAACCTGCCCGCACGTGCCTAAAAGGCCTTAATCCTTCTTCAGGAACGCATCAATCGGATCGACAAAATCGTCCGGCACTTCGCCGTCCCCCATAGGTCTGGAGGGAGGCGCTTCTGATTCAGACTTAACTTCCGGCTCAGCTTCTGCTTCTGGCTCTAATTCCGGCTCTGAAACTGTCTCTGGTTCTACTTGCTGCGTCTCTTCCGCCACCGGCTCAGGAGGTGACACCACAGCATCAGGCTGCGCGTTATCAGCCTCTTCCGTATCAATCTTTATCTCCCCGGCAAGAGGCTGCTGCAATAAATGCACGATAGGAAGGACGGCCACAAAACTACCTATACCATACCCACCCCAAACGGATATGCCAGCCATAAGGACTTTCTTCCAGGTAGGAACATCCCGCCCCACCATAACCAAAATCGTTAGCGCAATACCGACAAAAAGAGAAGGTGGAAGCCGCTCCACATAACTCATAATTTCAGCCGCATCTTCATTCCCTGCAAAAGGCATAAAAATAACGGCATCCATAGCCGATGTAACCAGCATGAAAAAGAAAAGCGTCACAATCGCCTGCCCTCTGGTTTTTTTATCGTCCAGAGAATAAAAATCTTTGAAAACACTTACTTTAGGCCCGTCCGGCGGAATTTCACCGCGCGCAATCGCCTCTTTTTTGGCTTCATTCTTTTCAAGAATATTGTTCGCTATCTTTCGGGAGATAGGCTTTAGAATAATTTCGATGAGAGCCATAGAAGGAATCCCTTTCCCGTGAAATCAAAAAGGAAGAGGCATTGTAGCACATTTTTTATGATAATTGACACCCTCAAAAAAATTATGTAATACTACTAGGATTGTGAAATATTAGGAATTACAGATAATGGGCGATTACAAACCTCCTATAGCAGAGACAGAAGATTCAAAAATATCAGCGCATAACAAGGCACAAATGGCTCCTGGACACGCTTTTGCCGTGTCATCCCGTCATCAGGAAAAAGACAGCACATTAAAAGTTTTGAACGAAATAAGTACAAGCGGCCTACGCGGCTTATTCAGCGACCTTGTCGCTCACGATGTTACAAAACCTGTCGACGGTAAAGGTTCACTCATTATATTCCACGCCATTAACGAAAATGACGAAGCCAATATTACAAATTCAAAACTCTCCGCCCTGCATTTTCATGTTATCGCCGGACCTCTGGCCGAAGGACACGAACATATAGAACAGCAAAAAACATATGTGCCTCACCCCAACGCCAAAATAGCCGATGTTATTGAGGCGCACGCACAGGAAGAATGGCATGACAAAGGATTTGGCACCATTACCTGCGATAAAGACACAAGCGAAGCCGCCACCCACAAAATATTGGTCAATCCCGGCTACGATAATCTCGCCGCTTTTACGTCCGAAGCCTCAGACTTAGAAATAGAAGAATTTGCTCATAAAATGATAACTTTGATAGAGCCCTTTGTAAAAGAATGCGAAGGTGGCACCCGGATCATTATCGACGAGCGCTATAACCCTGCAGGGTCACTGGCCGTACATTTCATCGGTGGTGAATACCTCGGACAGGAACCGGACAAAAAACACAGATGGTTCCAAAGTCCGGCACCTTAAAGAGCGCGGCTATTTTAAGTTCAAAGCAATGTTTTTGATTTCGGCTTCTATGGCTGGACGTTTCTCACCCATACCTTTTAACCCGGAAAAAGCCTCGTCAAAATTTTTCTTACTAATATCGGTAAGGTTAACATCGCCCTGCTTGAGCAAGCAGCAGGCCGCCAACAATACATCACTGGCAAATTCGTCTTGACCATCCGCCTTCATTTCATAGACTTTAGCAAGAACTGCATCTCCAAAATTCTCGGCCAACTGGCTTTCCATACGTGTTCCCCTTAAAAAATTCAACGGACAAAAATATCTATTTAACATCATCAACCAATACAGTTAATATTATGCTAAAAGGAATTGCAAACAATGAAAATAGTCAAAATCTACGGCATCAAAAACTGCGACACGATGAAAAAAACTTTCAAATGGCTGGATAAAAAAGGCATAGCCTACAATTTTCATAACTACAAAAAGCAGGGCGTGGATGAAGAAGCCCTGCAACTGGCCATGACCCAACATGGATGGGAAACCGTTATCAACCGCCGCGGCACCACATGGCGGCAACTCCCAGATGATGTAAAAGAAAATATGAACGAGGCCGCAGCACTCACCATCGCCAAAGAAAACCCGAGCATTATCAAACGTCCGCTGCTGGTGATCAGCGGTGAAACATATTTGGGGTTTAGTGAAGAGAGTTACAAAATCCTAACCAGCAAATAGAAGACGTAAAAACAATCTGTTAACTAAAAAATGTTGGTCGAGGTGGCAGGTTGTTATTCTTGATACAGCGACTGGAGTCTTCCATCCTTTTTCCTGACATACCGTTATCAGTCAAATACTTTTCACGCTCAAACACCAACTGATGATGGATTCCCGATCCCTTTAAAAGGTCGCGACACTTCTCTGCACTTACCTCCGGCGGTGGAGTAGCATCCTCTGGCCTAACGCCTTGGCGCACCTGTTGCACCATATGAGTAAAAACTGTGTTTAATAAATCAGAATCAGCAGCAGATAATTTCTGTTCTGGATCAATAAGGCGCTTTGCCAACACTTTAAATATAAGTTTAAGGTCCTTCATTCTCTCTCTCCTAACTTACTTCGTTTCTTCAAACAACTCCCGGCCAATCAACATCCGGCGAATTTCGCTCGTACCCGCGCCGATCTCATAAAGCTTGGCATCGCGCAGTAAGCGCCCGGTGGGGTATTCATTGATATAACCATTGCCACCCAGAGTTTGAATAGCTTGCAGCGCCATTTGGGTGGCGGCTTCGGCGCTCATTAAAATACACCCGGCAGCATCTTTGCGCGCGGTTTCGCCGCGATCACAGGCCTGTGCCACGGCATAAACATAGGCACGCTGGCTGGAGAGCGCCGTGTACATGTCGGCAAGCTTGCCCTGCATCAATTCAAACTCACCGATCGGCGTGTCAAACTGTTTGCGCTCATGCACATAAGGCACGACTACATCCATACAGGCCTGCATAATCCCAAGCGGGCCGCCGGACAATACCACGCGCTCATAATCCAGACCGGACATTAAAACGCGCACGCCTTTTCCCTCTTCGCCGAGCACATTTTCCGCAGGCACTTCGCAATCCTGAAACACCAGCTCACACGTATTAGACCCACGCATGCCAAGTTTATCGAGCTTCTGCGCCGTACTAAAACCTGCAAAGCCCTTTTCAATGATAAAAGCGGTAATACCCTTCGCCCCGGCGGCAGGGTCGGTCTTCGCATAAACCACCAGCGTCTCGGCCTCCGGCCCGTTGGTGATCCACATTTTATTGCCGTTCAGCACATAGTGGTCGCCTTTTTTCTCGGCCTTCAGCTTCATCGACACAACATCAGACCCAGCCCCCGGCTCACTCATCGCTAAGGCCCCCGGATGTTCACCGCTAATCAATTTCGGCAGATACTTCTTTTTCTGTTCCGGTGTGCCGTTACGATTGATCTGGTTCACGCACAAATTCGAATGTGCGCCATAAGACAACGCAATCGCCGCGCAGGCGCGCGAAATTTCCTCCATCACCACAACATGGGCGAGATACCCCATATCCACCCCGCCATACTCTTCGGACACCGTCATGCCGTGCAGCCCCATATCACCGAGCTTGCGCCACATTTCCTGCGGAAATTCATTCTTCTCATCAATAACGGCGGCGAGCGGCGCGATTTCTTTTTCCGCGAACTTACGCACTTCCTCGCGCATCATTTCTATTTCTTCGGGATGGTTAAATTTTAATGTCGGGTATGAACTCATAACTGGTCCTTTATAAAGCTTGCCGTTTCAACGATTTTATCAAGATCAACGCCTGTTTCAATGCCTAATCCGTGCAGCATTTCCAGCACAGATTCCGTGGCCACATTCCCGGATGCGCCTTCCGCATAAGGGCAACCACCCAGCCCGCCAACGGCGCTGTCCACCACGGCCACGCCCACCTCCAGCCCGGCTTTGATGTTTTCCAGCGCGCGACCCTGCGTATCATGACAATGCAGCGCGAGATGTGCCACAGGGACTTTTTCTATCACGGCCTCCAGCATGGCCGTTATATTCTCCGGCGTGCCGACCCCGATCGTATCGCCGAGAGAAACCTCATAACACCCCATTTTGTAAAGCGCTTCCGCAACATCCGCCATCGCCTCCGGCGCAATCTCGCCCTCATACGGACACCCGGCAACGCAAGACACGTAGCCACGCACTTTTATATTATTTTGCTGCGCCATCTCTATAACCGGCTTGAAGCGTTCAAGACTTTCTTCGATAGAACAATTAATATTCTTTTGGCTGAAGCCTTCCGAGGCCGCCGCAAACACGGCAATTTCCTGAACATGCGCCGCGAGCGCCGCCTCCATCCCTCTTTCATTGGGGACAAGCGCCGCGTAAACAACACCGGGTTTACGAATAATCTGCGCCATAACATCCGCAGCATCCGCCATCTGCGGCACCCATTTTGGAGACACAAAAGCCGTGGCCTCGATATGGGTCAGTCCCGCTTCCGACAAGCGGTTAATCAACTCAACCTTAATGTTCGTCGGTACATTTTGCTTTTCATTCTGCAACCCGTCCCGCGGCCCAACTTCGTATATTTTGACTTTTGCCGGTAAGCTCACGCCGCATCCTCACCTTTAATCGAAACGAGCAATGCACCATCCTGCACCTGATCGTTGGCAGAAACAGGAAGCTCTTCGACAGTCCCCGCACACCCAGCCTTGATCGTCATTTCCATCTTCATCGCTTCCATGATGAGAAGCGGCTGGTCTTTTTCAACTTCATCGCCCTTCTTCACCAGCACATCAATAATCTTGCCGGGCATAGGAGTAAGAATACGCCCCTCTCCCGCTTCCTCATCATCGCTGCTGCCGTGAACATAAAGATGCATATCAATCATACGGCCTTCGCAAAAAATTGTCAGGTCATGACCACTACCGATCATCAAGGCGCTGATCTCATGCTTACCCAAAGCAACCGTTAAAATATTATCTTTAAAAGATTTATAAGTAGCGCAAAAAGAACTGTCATTTGCCGTTATCTCAAACTCACCTTTCCGGCAAAGCGCCTTCATGGAAAGCGGCTCTGCCCCACTCATCAAGACCAAGCGCTTTTCCGTTACGCTGCCCATACGCCAATTATCGCGGGACGACCATGGACTGGAATCAATCTTATCATTCAGCCCCATCAAAAAATAAACTGCCGCCAGAGCCAATTCTTCCTGCGCAGGACTACCGTAATTTTCCGGCACAAGACCATCCATATGCTGCGCAATAAAACCAGTATCAACCTCACCTTTTATAAAATTTTGCTGCGCAAAAATATTACGCAAAAATTCCTGATTAGTACGAAGCCCGGCGATCCCCGTTTCCATGAACGCCGCCTGCATTTCCTGCAAAGCCTGCGCGCGATCTTTACCATGGACAATAATTTTGGCAATCATCGGATCGTAATAAATGGTGACCTCATCACCTTCTTCCACGCCCGTATCAATGCGCGCATCCCCGGCAGAAAGAAAACGCGTTATACGCCCGGTTTGCGGCACAAATTCATGCGCCGGATCTTCGGCATAAAGCCGTACTTCAAACGCATGGCCTGTACATTTTATCTCGTCCTGGTTCAAGGGCAACTTTTCACCCGCCGCCACGCGCAACTGCCACTCCACCAGATCAAGACCCGTGATCATTTCCGTGACCGGGTGCTCGACTTGCAACCGCGTATTCATTTCCATGAAAAAGAAATCATGCGTTTTTGAATCCATGATGAATTCAATCGTCCCGGCATTCTCATACCCCAAAGCCTGCACAGCCGTCACCGCCGCCGCGCCCATAATCGCCCGCACTTTATCCGGCAATCCCGGCGCAGGCGCTTCCTCCACTACCTTC
Source organism: Alphaproteobacteria bacterium (assembly GCA_021775915.1). Classification (GTDB taxonomy): domain Bacteria; phylum Pseudomonadota; class Alphaproteobacteria; order Micavibrionales; family Micavibrionaceae; genus UM-FILTER-47-13. The sequence goes on from JAJFGW010000018.1 coordinate 125,932, forward strand.
TGGTGCCGCCGCTGCAACGAGCAATCACGCTCAAACAAATGTACGGCGTTACCGTGGCTATCGCCGAACACCTGCATTTCGACATGGCGCGGCTTTTGAATAAATTTCTCGATCAGAACATGGTCATTGGCAAAACTTGCTTTAGCCTCGCGTTTGCAGGATTCAAGCGCCGCTTCAAAATCCTTTTTATTTTCAACAAGGCGCATGCCTTTACCGCCACCGCCCGCCACGGCCTTAATCAAAACCGGGAACCCAATTTTTTCCGCTTCCTTGCCAAGGAACTTTGCGTCCTGTTTTGTACCGCGATACCCCGGCACAACAGGAACGCCAGCTTTTTCCATGATGTCCTTGGCTTTGTCCTTTAAGCCCATCGCATTGATAGACTCCGCCGCCGGGCCAATGAATTTAATTCCCGCCTTTTCACAAGCTTTCGCAAAATCCGCGTTCTCCGATAAAAATCCGTACCCCGGATGAATAGCTTCCGCGCTAGTATCCTGCGCCGCCTTCAAAACAACATCGGCTTTGAGGTAAGACTCCGCCGCCGCCGCCCCGCCGATATGCACGGCCTCGTCCGCCAGTCGCACATGCCGCGCCCGCCGATCAGCATCAGAATAAACCGCAACCGTAGCAACACCCATACGCCGTGCCGTCTCCATGATCCGGCAGGCAATCTCACCACGATTGGCTATGAGGATTTTTTTAAACATGGCGGTAAGTGTAGCCAAATACCCGACTTACCGCCATACCCAAAAATCGGCAATTATCACCGAGGTTTTTCTTGATATATACGTTATATAGGTATATATTTACATCAATAAATTTATTAGAGGCATATATTTCCATTGTGTTCCTTAAACTTGAGTTCGTAGATACGAATTCGGATTTGTGAAACTAAAAAAGGAAATATTATAATGTCAGCCATTACAGACACTCTAAAACTAACCAGTATATTTGCCGCTATTGCTTTCTCTCTTGGACTTGGGTGCGCGAAGATGGGGATTAGTCCCATCATGACGGATTCTGATGGTGCGAAAGCAACCGTTGAAAAAGCAGGGTTTAACGAAGTTAAAACAAACGGCTATGGCTGGTTTTCATGCGGTATAGGTCAAGATTCTGATGTATGGCGCACAGACTTTACTGCAAAAAATCCAAAAGGCGAAGACGTCTCCGGAACCGTTTGTGAAGGTATTCTCAAAGGCTCAACACTCAGGTTTGATTAGCCTTTATTCCAACTTGCTTTACGTTTTTCGAGGAAGGCCGTAAAGCCTTCCTTTGCTTCGGGGGTAGCTCGGATTTTTGCTATCCGGCCAGAAGTTTCCTCCAACAAATCAGAACTATGCGGCACAGCAACAACATCACAAAACAGCGCCTTTGACGCGGCCATCGCCTTTGGCCCGTTACCGCGCAGCTCTATCATCAGGCGATGCAAGATATAATCAACATCTTCAGGCCGCGCCGCAAGTTCGTGAACAAGTCCAATATAACGCGCTTTTTCTGCATTAATGCGCTCGCCGGTCTGGAAATAGCGCTTCGCATGGCGCGCGCCCATCGCCCGGATAACGTAGGGCGCGATCGTTGCCGGGATCAGGCCGAGCTTAACTTCTGAGAGTGCAAACTTGGCCTTTTCATCGGCAATCACAACATCGGCGCAAGAAACAAGCCCCAGTCCACCGCCCATCGCCGCGCCGAACACCAGCGCAACAGTAAGTTTGGGCAGCGTATAAAATTTATGCAGCATCGTCGCCAACTTAAGGGCATCGGCTCGGTTTTGTTCCTCGGTATAATCCGCCGCGCGCTTCATCCAGTCCAAATCAGCCCCGGCGGAAAAGCTCTTGCCTTTGCCCTGCAACACAACAGCCAGAACATCCTCCCGCCCGGCAAGCTCGTCCCAGATTTCGCTCAGCCGCGCAATCATATGCTCGTCAAACGCATTATGCACATCCGGGCGGTTCATCGTCACCGTTGCGATGTTGTCTTCAATTTCGAGAATTATAATTTCGTCTGTCATCTATTATCCCTTTTCTTTCGCCATCCCCCGAACGAGCTACAGTACTAAATAGCCCTCACAGAAGAAACAAAGTTTTTGTTGACATAAACCTGACTCTCTGTATATAAAGCCAAAGAATTTAATTTCTATGGGAGATACAAAACAATGGACACTAAGAAAAAAATGGCAATTACGGGCGCAATATCCCTAACAGCGCTTTTTGCTCTGACCCTGCCTGAATTCCCCGTAGAATTAGAAGGAGAGTTCTCTGCTGCCTGTAATATCACAACAAGAATGAACATTGAATACGGAATTGACAAAACCGGTGAAGTCATCGGCAAATTCACCAATGTTCGGGAAGACCCCCATTATAGCTGCCGTGATGGATTAAAAGCCTTTTATTTTAAAACTAATGACGCCCAATACTATGTCTCTTTAGATAAGCCTCTCCCTCAAACAAAGGGAGATGTACGATTTGAGCGCGGCAATCGTGCCAAAATTAAGTTCAGTTCCACGCTTGCTGATAAAGCCGCAAACGCTTTTAATAAGTTTTTAGTAAAGCAGAATTCAAATCATGAATTTATTGTCATAGAAACATATGGCGCAAAAAAATTCGAAATCCCGGCTGAAGCGATTACAGTTCTAAAACCTCAATAACAAATTACATCCTGAAAATGCCGTAAGTCGTATCCTCGATCGGCGCATTAAGAGATGCCGACAGGGCAAGCCCTAAAATTTTGCGCGTATCCGCCGGGTCGATAATGCCATCATCCCAGAGGCGTGCTGAAGCGTAATAAGGGTGCCCTTCTTTTTCGTAGGTATCGCGGATTGGCTGTTTAAACTTTTCCTCTGCGGCCTCTGACCATTTTTCGCCATCGCGCTCCTTTTTCGCGCGAGTAACTGTCGCCAGCACCGTCGCGGCCTGCTCCCCACCCATCACGGAAATCCGTGCATTTGGCCACATCCAGATCATACGCGGATTAAAGGCGCGGCCACACATACCATAATTTCCGGCACCAAAACTCCCGCCAATAATAACGGTGAATTTGGGGACTTTCGCGCAGGAAACAGCCGTCACCATCTTCGCGCCGTCCTTGGCAATGCCGCCCTGCTCGAACTTTTTGCCGATCATAAAGCCGGTAATGTTTTGCAGGAAGACCAGCGGAATGCCGCGCTGATTACACAGCTCGACAAAATGCGCGCCTTTAAGAGCACTCTCGGAAAACAGCACGCCATTATTAGCCACAATCCCGACCGGCATACCGTGGATATGGGCAAAGCCTGTGACCAGTGTTGTGCCGTAGCGCTTTTTAAATTCATCGAACTCACTACCATCGACGATGTGGGCGATAATATCGCGCACCTCCATCGGCGTTTTTAAATCCGGCGGAACAAGTCCGTAAATATCAAGGGGATCATAAGCAGGCTCTTTTGGCTCCTGCATTCTTACGGCACCAAGCTTATGACGATTTAAGTTCGACACGGCTTTACGCGCAATATCCAGCGCATGGTCGTCGTTATCAGCCAAATGATCGGCAACGCCGGAAATACGCGTATGAACATCGCCGCCGCCCAGATCTTCCGCGCTGACTTCCTCGCCCGTCGCCGCTTTCACGAGTGGCGGGCCGCCTAGAAAGATAGTGCCTTGCTCTTTAACAATGATGCTCTCATCACTCATCGCCGGAACATAAGCGCCGCCAGCCGTGCAAGACCCCATCACCACGGCAATTTGCGGAATGCCCTTGGCCGACATATTGGCCTGATTATAAAAGATACGTCCAAAATGCTCCTTGTCAGGAAAGACTTCATCTTGATTGGGCAAATTCGCACCGCCGCTATCAACAAGATAAATACAGGGCATATTGTTCTGCTCGGCAATTTCCTGCGCCCGCAAATGCTTCTTGACGGTAAGTGGATAATAGGTGCCGCCCTTTACCGTCGCGTCATTACAAACAATGACGCATTCCTGCCCCGACACGCGGCCAATGCCAGTAATAACCCCCGCGGCCGGCACATTATCATCATAGACTTCATGCGCCGCGAGAGCTGAAAGCTCCAGAAACGGTGAGCCGGGATCAATCAAACGATCAATCCGTTCACGCGGTAAAAGCTTGCCACGGTCCGTATGGCGTTTACGCGCCTTTTCACCACCGCCATTTTCAATGTTTATGAGCTTTTCTTTAAGATCAGCGACAAGCGCTTCCATGTTTTTCTTGTTGGCCTGAAAAACCTTATCGCCCGTTTTTATGCTGGATTTAAGCTGCGTCATAGACATATACCCCCGAAGTTTGACCGAAGCCTCAGGCTAAAACATATTACAAAGACAGGCAATAGATGGTTTTTTAAGGTGCAGGACGACGGAGAATACTCTCGCCATGTTCTTTAACAATAACACCCACACTCCCTTTAAGCTCACCCAGATCCACGTTCATGTCTGCTTCGCAAGCCTGCTCCGACTCACCAAAAAATTTCTTCTGCACATAAGGCTGGAGAGCAGCTTTATTATCAGGAATACCGTGAACAATAAGTTTTTCGATATAAGCATTGATCTCCTTCTGGGTTACGGCGGCCAATTTTTCACCTACGCAATCTCCAAATTCAAAAGCCAGAGTCATCGTATTTTTTTCATCCGCTGTCAAAGCAGCGCCATCATGATTAGCCATCGCGCCGCCAACGGCACCAAAAGTAAGAACAAGTGTAGGAATGGTAGCAATTGCCAGTTTCTTTAAAGCATTCATCGTAAACCTCCCTTATATAGTTTTTAATTTATAGAATTTGGAGATTCTGCCTCCCTGCTACAAAGGAGTCAAGAGAAGAGCTTTTACACTCACTCTTCATAAACAACGAATTGTTCTATGCCTTCCTGCCGCGCTTTTTCAAGAGCAAGCGCTGCATTGTGATGCACATCTTCCCAGGTTTTGCCATGATCCGGATAGAAAGCAACGCCGATATTCATTTCAACATTTATTTGGTGCCCCATAATGTCAACAGGATCTTTCAACGTTTCAAAAATACGACGGGAAACATACAGAACGTGGCCAACATGCTCGACATCCTGCTGCAGCACCCCGAACGTCTCTCCTTCAAGACGGGCAAAAGTTCTATTACTACTCAGAACGCCATAAAGACGGTTACTTACATTCTTAAGTACCCCTTCCCCAACATGGAGACCATGCTCCATAATGACGTCCTTCAAATTTCCGATATAAAGCAAATGAATGGCTGTTAAGCTATTCTCGTCCAACACAGCATCACGGCAACACCCAAAAAAGAAATCTTTATCGGGGAGACCGGTCAAACCATCCTGCTTGTCATTTTTATCTATCGGCACCATAGGTTTTATTATTACCAGAAGTTACGCAAAAAACCATAAGGCACTTAAAAGTTGTGTATATACGTATGTTATTTTTTGATATATACCGTAGACTATGAAAACAGACATACAAAAAAACATTTTGGAAAGCATCGGCAACACGCCGCTGCTTGATCTGGGGGACGGCATTCTTGCCAAAGCGGAATATTTCAACCCTTCCGGCTCGATCAAGGCACGCATGGCCAATTACATGATTGAGCAGGCAGAAAAAGAGGGGCTGCTCAAACCCGGCGATACCATTGTTGAGGCAACAAGCGGCAACACCGGTAATGCCTTAAGCATGATTGCCGCCGTTAAGGGCTACCAAATGATTGTCATGATCCCAGAAGGCTATACCAATGAACGGGTTCAAATTTCAAAAGGTTTTGGCGCGGATGTCCGTTTTGTCGGGCACTTCCAAGTCGGCGAAGCCCGCGCTGCCGCTATTGAACTGGGGAAACAGGACGGTTATTACTGCCCGGCGCAATTTGATAATGAATGGAATGTCGAAGAAAACCGGGAATGGCTGGGACGTGAAATCATAGAACAGCTTCCAGATGGCCTAAAAATAGACGCCATTGTGCAAGGCGTCGGCACCGGCGGCACGTTAGTCGGTATCGCGCAAGCTCTCAGGCAATGGCACAATCCGGACATCAAGGCTTTTGCCATGGAGCCGACAGAATCCAAAACGCTCGAATGCTGTATGATTGCAGATCACAAAATCGAAGGTATTTCCGATGGTTTTGTACCGACAATTTACGAGCGTCATAAAGATGAAATAGACGAAATAATATCCGTGGATAGCGACGTAGCTATAGAAGAATCAAAACTCATGGCACGGGAGCTTGGACTGTTTGTAGGCCCGAGTAGCGGCGCAAATTACTGGGCGGCGAAGGAAATAAAGAAAAAGAACCCCGCCATAAAAACTGTACTCACCCTGCTTTGTGATCGAGGTGAAAAATACCTGTCCTTGTTATATGCGGATTAAGAATTTTTGTGTGTAAAGTAAAAGGCAGGGTTGCCCCTCCTTCTCTCCTTCTAAATAATAATAGACGGATTCACATATAAAAAATTGGGCAGCGCGGTTTCTCTATGAAAAACCTTTTCTATCTTATGGCGATCATTTGTATGGCTCTTGTCTCGGGCTGTGCTGCAGACAAGCAATATGCGAATGAGCCACTGACGCCAATGCCCGAAATTTCAGCTTTCAAAGATCCTGATAACCAGCAATTCATGCGCGCTGTCACCGAATACATCCAGGCAAAAGAAGCGCCCGGCAATACTCACTATGAATTTACAAGGTTGGATCTCAATAATGACGGTCGCCGCGAAGGCATTGTACTCATGAAAACACCGCATCAATATTGGTGTGGCTTCAATGGCTGCTCCATGGTTATTTTTGAAGCCCACGACAGTCATTTCGAGCTAAAATCAGAAGTCGCGCCAGTGCGCGGGCCACTTATGGTGAGCGACAAAAGAACCGGCGGCTGGAGTGACATCGTTGTCAGGGTATCCGGTCGTATGAATGCCGACACCAAAGACGTTGCTTTGCGTTTTGATGGCGATAGCTACCCGCCCCAACCGGCTTTCCAACCTGCGCTGCAATATGCCTATAACACAGTTGGCGGCGTACGTATTTTCCCCTGATGAATATTGAGATACAAAAAAACATCGCCGAGGCCCTTGCAAACAAAGCGCCCGTAGTTGCGCTTGAATCTACGCTTATCACTCACGGGCTGCCCTACCCCGACAATATAGAAACAGCAAAATCCCTGGAAAACATCGTCCGTACCGCAGGCGCAACACCCGCAACAATCGCGGTTATCGGCGGCACCGTAAAGATCGGCCTGTCCGATGATGATTTTGAGATACTAGGCAACGCTAAAGATGTTCATAAACTCAATGCTGCCGACATCCCTATTTGCCTTGCTAAAAGCGGGCATGGAGGCACAACAGTCGCCGGAACTTTATTATGCGCGCATAAGGCCGGTATAAAAATCTTTGCCACGGGCGGCATTGGCGGCGTTCACCGTAACGTCCAAAACACATGGGACATTTCACAGGATTTAGAATCGCTAACGCAATATAATGTCGCTGTCATCACCGCCGGAGCCAAAGCTATTCTCGACCTGCCCAAAACACTGGAATATCTGGAAACCAAAGGCGTACCTGTGATTGGGTACGGCACAGACGAATTCCCGGCCTTCTGGACTCGCAAAAGCGGACTTGGCCTTTCATGGCGTATTGATACCCCCGATGAAGCCGCGCAAATCATAAAAACCCGCGATAATTTTGATACACAAGGCGGAATCATCATTGCCAACCCGGTGGCAGAAGATCAATCCCTGCCAATGGCGGAAATGGAAAAAATTATAGATCGCGCCCTAAAAGACGCGGACACGCAAAATATAAGTGGCAAAGAAATTACGCCCTACCTTCTCAAACGCGTACGGGAGCTAACGGAAGGAAAAAGCCTTGCCCCTAATATCACTCTACTGGAAAATAATGCGCGGCTAGCGGCGAAAATTGCGGTGGCCTGCTCTGGACCTAACCAAAGCGCCTAAGGAACTTTACAAGCGGCGCACCATCATCCCGCATGCCTTCTTCGATCGTCTGCTTCTGCTCTTCATCAAGCTCCAGATCAACATCCTTGAGCATTTCATCAAAATCAACATTACGCACATGAATGCTTTCGAGTTTAAGCATAATTTGCTGCTCCTGCTCATCAAAATCTCCATCGCTCCAGCACAACATACGCGCATAGAAAAAGAACTTTGACCGGTCTTTCTGGTCGGCAATTTTCATGAACATGTCACCGGTATCCTGCGCCTGCTCAATATCACGCTCAAGCATGTCACGTTGAGATGGAGAAAAAGGAATCGTGCTCAGCGCTTGCTGCATAAATTCACGTTCGTCCTCCGTTACAACGTGGTCGGCATGGGCCATGGCAAATATCGCCCGCCACATATAAAAACGACTTTCACTAACGTTATCTGTATTCACGCCGTACGCTCCTGATAAAAATCAAGCATCTGGCGCAATACACCGCGCAATACTTTCTCTTCTTTGGATTTACTATCCACCGCTCCCGGTATTTCCGGCTTTTTCTCGATCCATTCCAGCTCGGCCTTAAAATCATCAAGCCCTGCCCCCAGCCGGGTTTTAATGTCCTCCATAACAGCGCGCTCCCGCTCATGAAACACGCCGTCGCACCAGATAATCGTTCGGGCCATAACAAAATAGCGGCTGCGTTGTTCTTTGCCTTGAATTTGATCAAAGAGCGCGCCTATATCCGGCCTGCTCTGCACATCAAGCTCAATAAGGTTTTTCTGTTCGTCGGAAAAATGGAATAGCGCCATCATCGCCCTGATATACTCATATTCCTCTTCCCCGACATTTCCATCCGCATGCGCCAGCGCAAAAACAGCGCGCCAGATATTGAAAACCTCCTCGTCCGGCGCTGTAAACACTTCCATCCGCATCCAGTCCATGACAGCATGCAGGTCTTTACCGTCAGGCGTAATATGGTCAAGCTCAACAAGTTCCCCGGCCAAAAAACCATCCGTGCCTTTTTCACGATATGTTGCAAATAAATCCTGCGCCGTCATTCTCATAATCTGAGTGACATGATCTCTGTATTCCTTGTCTTTTATGGAACGGGAAATAGTAGCCAGAACACCTGTTTCTTTCGCTTGCTTCCGGAACTCATCGTCTTCAATACCGCGCCTAATCGCTGCTGCCGCTCGCGCCTCACGAATTTGCTGCGCCAGTTCCTCCTTGTTGAACTTGTTCATTTGTTCCGCCGTCAGGCGCTCGATAATAATCTGCTCCTGCCGATCGTAATCACCATCACTCCAGACCATCATTTGCGCAAACTGGAAGAAATCCGCCATATCCTCCTTGCTGGACACACCGATCAGCATTTCATTCACGCCGCACGGCGTTTTAAGGTCTGCGCGCAAGGCCGCTATCTGCGCGGCTGAAAAAGGCACATGCTCAAAATAGTTCTCGGCGAACTCCATTTCTTCCTTTGTGACCTTGCCATCGGCATGCGCCATAGCAAAAACGGCGCGCCACATATAAAATCGACTGTCGCTGATCCCTGTCTGTGTTTGAACGGTTTGCTGTGACTCCATGATCTTCCCCCTTAAAAATTAACCCCTCTATAAATACCAGACTGCCAAAGACTTGAACATCCCATCCACAGCAAATTCTGGAAATAATTGACGAAACCCCCTTTATTGTGCTGTAACAAAAGCAAATGACAGGGAATAACAAAAACATTATAGCCGTTCTAATCGAAGACGGCGCAGCGGCAAGCTATCTGATCCCGCTGCTAAAAAAGACTTTCAACGAAAAAGCGGAAGTCAGAACCATTAGCTGCGAAGATATTCTTAAACGTAATATCCTTACAAAAACAGACACCCTCTTCATACCCGGCGTCAAAAAAGCCAGCGAAAAATACCGTAATGGCCTGGGGGTTGAAGGCGGACAGAAAATCAGGGCATGGGTCAAAGCAGGTGGCACAGCCGTCGGACTGTGCCACGGTGGTTACCTGCTCACCGAAGAATTTCATTATGCCGATAAATATTCAAAAAAACTCCGCATTATCAATTCTTCCTGCGGCATATTCGAGGGTATCGCGCGCGGCCCTATTGTCGAATATACAAATCACAACGACCTAAAAAACCCCTATATTGACCACGCCGTTGCAAAGCTCGCATTTAATGACGCCACGAAAGGCGCGGCCTGTTACGCGCACGGCCCATGGCTGGAGCTTTCTGACACCGTAAACAAAGATGAATACAAAATCATTGCCCGTTTTGAAGATGTTAAGAACAACCCAATAGCCATGGCCAGCCGTAATTTCGGCAAAGGAAAAGCCGTATTTTGCAGCGTTGTCCCGGAAATCAGCGGCACCGAAATGGCCACCATGGACATCAACCTTCTTCCCAAAAATACACCCAATGCCGCCCACCTCAAAACCGGAATCCGTTTTGCCAAAGAACTCGCCGCTCATGAGAATGAACGCCAAACCGTTTGGAACCGGCTTATAATGGAGATTAGTTAATCAAGGCACCGGAACAACAGTAGGAAGGTCGCAGCTCTTGGTATTCTTGCTATAAAGCTGCTGCAACTCCTTATCCATGTCCTGCATCAATTTATAGGTACGCGGGAAATATTTATACAGATTATAAACACCGCGCCCCTGCGTTTCGGCCCATAGTTCGGCAAAGACCTCTTTCCTTGTATCAAGGTAACCCTTTCTCTTACCGTATAGCGGCTTCTCTTTATGGGTTTCCGGCAGGAAATAAGACCGACGCTCAAAATCTTTTACGGTAAAAGACTTATTATCATCAACCAAAGCATCCATATCCGCTTTCAAACTGTCCTTAAAACTATCCCTATCTGTAAATCTCTTGGCACCAAACTCAAAAAACGGTGCGCCGACTTCTCCCAGAACATCATCCAGAAAATGCCCTATTTCATGGTGAAAAATACGCGGCTTATTGCCATCCATAACCTCGTAACCGATAACCTGCCCATTTTTATCAAGCACGCCAGTATAAAAGGTCAAATAAGCGCGCTTTTCAGAATATATATACAGACCGACATACGTATTCTGATACGGAAGAGAGCCGTCCTTTTTGCGGTAATCGGAATAGTCCGGCAAGGCTTCCGCCAAGGCCTGCGCCGTAAAAATGAAAACTCCGCCCTGCGTATAGAATAAATCCCTCGCATAATCCGGTATGCTCTCCATGAGCCTCTCCGCCGCTTCCTTTTCCTCTGGCTTTAAAAGCGGCGAATAAAGCGCAATATCCGATAATTTCTTTTTAAAATACTTAGGCGTTGAGCGCTGTGACGGCTCCTTGATATTGGCATCACGAAGATAGTCCCGCTCATCGCAGGCCATCGCATAACTCCTCGCAACAGCCTTGCGGTTAAACTCCGCAGACAGACTATTACTATTCGCATTGGCCTCATTATCTTGCAAAGGTGTCGCGGCAATAAAAGACGCCAGCAACAAAGCCGCCATGGGCTTCAGTGATAAGCCTCGCACGTGATATTTTCCCTGTTCATTCTCTTTTTATATTTGTGGAGCCTTTTGACTCTCACTTTTTATGGTCTTTATTAAAAATGATTCTCAATTGAAGGGCAAGAGGGTGGCGTTATTTTTGAGCAACACCCCACCATCGTCACCCCGGACTTGTTTTAGCGCAAACTATCTTATCTTAAACTCAGAAGGCTTATTTCTATCTTCATCGCGCCGCTTTACCGACCGTTCGTGGGCGGCACATGTTTGTGCGTAGGCTTGCCCCCCTGCAAAAGCGCCTGTAAGCATCCCGGCGACCAAGGTA
>JAJFGW010000019.1 GCA_021775915.1 Alphaproteobacteria bacterium
ATTCTCGTGCGCAGCAGCGATTTCAAGGAACCAGTCATGGCTACAAAAAGTTTTTGGATTTTGGCGCAACCCGTCTTTGACGATTCCCAAATACCTTTCGGCATAGACAGGTTTCGCCTCAGAAAGCGCTTGAAGACCGCCGATAGCGATCCCGGCCATCAGGAAATTTTTATTAATTTTATCACGGGACATCTCTTTTGATTTTATTGAAAAGACTCTCTCTACCTCTCTTGAAAAAACGTAGGAGAGTTTTTTGAATCCTTTCCGCGCTATTTTTTCAAGCACGTTAAACATCTCTTCGGTGCGCTTGGGATCATTAAGCCCTATGGCAGCCAGATGTTCTATACCCACCATTTCTTTTTCTATACCTTCGGGATAAGTCACATTCCATTCTATGTCGCTCACAACGCACCTCACAGCAAAATATGAAAACTAACGAAAGTAGTAGCATGTGATTACTCTGGAAACAATAAAAATTCCCGGTCAATCTTTGTGGTCTCTGTGCTACAAGACTCACTATGGAACAATCTGCACTCTTTGAAGAACCGGAAATAAAAACCGCGGCGCAAATGGCTGTGCTGGTACCCTACCCGGTGGACAAGGCCTATAGCTATGGCATACCAGAAGGCATGAATGTGCAGCCCGGCAATTACGTGAGTGTGCCGCTGGGTAGCCGCGAAGTACCGGGCGTGGTGTGGGACGATGCACCGGATAATGTTCCCGCCAAAAAACTCAAAACCGTAGTAGCGAAGTATGATTTACCCCCGATGCCGGCGGTACAGCGCAAATTTATCGACTGGGCCGCGCATTATAATATGGCGGCAAAGGGCGCTGTCCTGAAAATGTCCTTAAGCGTCCCCGGCGCACTGGAACCACCCAAGCCTGTGACGGGGTACAGGATCGGGGTAGAACTTGATGAAAAAACACAGCAGGGTTTGTCCCCGCAGCAGCAGCGTATTTTGGCGTTACTCAGTGACGGTCTACCGCGCCGGGCGGCGGAGATAGCGGACCAGGCCGCGTGCTCTGCTTCCGTGGTTAAAACCATGACGAAGAAAAATATATTAGAGATCGTGCAGCTTTACTCTTCTGCGCCCTGTCGCAAGCCCGATTCTTATAAAAGCGGTGTGAGCTTATCCGAAGACCAGCAAAGCGCGGCGGATGAATTAACACACTATGTCGAGCAAGACAGCTTTCAGACAGTGCTGCTTGATGGCGTGACCGGATCGGGCAAGACCGAGGTTTATTTTGAAGGAGTGGCGCAAGCCCTAAAACAAAACAAACAGGTGCTCATCCTGCTGCCGGAAATATCCCTGTCCAACGCCTTTATTGACCGGTTCAAAAGCCGCTTTGGCTGCGCCCCGGCACTGTGGCATTCCGCACTTTCCGCCGGACAGCGCAAACGCACATGGCGCGGCGTGGCTGAAGGGCAGACAAAAGTCGTCATTGGCGCCCGTTCAGCACTGTTCCTGCCCTATCAGGATTTGGGACTGATTGTCCTCGATGAAGAACATGACCCGGCCTATAAACAGGAAGACGGGGTTATCTATAATGCCCGCGATATGGCGGTGGTACGGGCGCATATGGGTAAAATTCCGGTGGTGATGGTATCGGCAACGCCTTCGCTGGAAACGATGATGAATGTCTGGCAAGACAAATATAAAGTTTTGCACCTGCCCGACCGTCATGGCGGCGCGCAATTACCGGACATGCACATCATCGACATGAAAGCAGACAAGCCGGGCCGGCAGGAATTTATTTCTCCGCCTTTAAAAGAGAAGCTGGAGCAAAATCTGGAGATCCACGAGCAAAGCCTGCTGTTCCTCAACCGGCGCGGCTATGCGCCTTTAACGTTGTGCCGTACCTGCGGCCACCGCATGAATTGCCCGCGCTGTACCTCATGGCTGGTAGAGCATAAGAAAAACAATCGCCTGTCCTGTCACCATTGCGGGTATTTTATGCCTGTGCCAAAAAACTGCCCCGAGTGCGATGACAAAGGCAGCTTTGCCGCCTGTGGCCCCGGGGTTGAACGCATTCATGAGGAAATAAGCGAGGCTTTCCCGGAAGCGCGGATTATCGTACTGGCCAGCGACACGGCAGAAGACCATGAAAAGCTGCGGCAGATATTGAACGATATTCGCGATCATAAATATGACATCATCATCGGTACCCAGATTATCGCCAAGGGGCACCATTTTCCCAAATTAACACTGGTCGGCGTCGTTGATGCCGACCTTGGCCTTGCAGGCGGTGATTTACGGGCATCGGAGCGCACCTACCAGCTTTTGCATCAGGTCGCAGGCCGCGCCGGGCGTGAGGAATTACCGGGAAACGTTTACTTACAAACATTTTTGCCGCAAAACAAAGTCATGCAGGCGCTGAGCAAGCATGACCGGGATGTTTTTCTGGAAGTCGAAGCCACCGAGCGCGAGGCCGCCAATATGCCGCCTTACACGCGGCTTGCCGGGATTATTGTTTCGGGGAAAGACGAGCAGCTCGTCATGGACACGGCAAAGGCTCTGGGGAAAATTGCGCCGCAGGGAAAAGGTATTCAAACGCTCGGCCCCGCCGAAGCGCCCTTTTACCGCCTGCGCGGCAATTACCGGCGGCGCTTACTGGTACGGGCGGACAAAACGCTCGATATTCAAAAAGCGATTGCCGGATGGCTAGGGCAAGTCAAAGTGCCGTCCAAAATCCGTATTTACACCGACATTGACCCCCAAAGCTTTTTGTAGAGTTACTGCGGCTTATCAAACAGTGATGAATTTTTGTTATCAGTATAAATAGCGTCAGAAGCATCAGGATTATGATGATAGCTGTAGACAATATTGACCCAGACAGGGCGATCAACCCAGCCATTATAAGGATCAACAATATGCCGATTTACATTATTAAAAACAGACCGTATCGTATTGTCCAGCTTGATTGTAAAAGGATCGGAAAAATCAGGCGATGCCAGATAGTTACCGGCCATTATTCCACCGGGTTTTAAAGCGTCTTTGATCTGCGCAAAGAATTCTTTTGTGACAAGATGTTCCGGGGATTTTGACGGACCGTGAAAAAGGTCGAGCAAAATAAGATCGAATTTCTTGTCATTTTGATAGAGAAAGGCCCGCGCCGGAACAGGTTCAAAATGCTTGTTGGGGCCGAGCTTTTGTTTCAAAAACTCTTCTTCGACGATATCCTTTAAATCCTTATCAATATCGACAAAAACATAATTATTTTTCTTGTCCGTAATGCCCAGCGTGAAGCCCCCTGCTCCGATCACCAGAATATCGCGCGGCGGACTAACATCCCAGATAATAGGGTCTATAAAAACCTGCTCCATATAACGGATATAACCAAAATAAGATTTGCCTGTATTGGTATCCATACCGGCGGACATATTGTTATTAATCCTCAAAATCTCCATATTGCCAAAATCTTCCACCTGGATAGTGTGGTATTTATTATTGGCAACAATGTTGTAACGTTCCATAGCAGGCGCACTGTTCACCCCCAGAGCCACTATCAAACAGGCTATCGCGGCAACGGATTCCCTGCTGACAATCTTTTTAGACAAAATAACGACCAGCAGCGCGATACAGCCGATCGTAACGGCCACCGTATAATGCACACCTACATAGGTCATCAGGATCAATGTGCAAAAAACAGCGCCTACAAAAGAGCCCAACGTCGAGAAAAACAGGATTTTTCCGGCCATCACCGACAAACGCGCTTTTGAAAAATAATTACTGATCAGCGGCACAGTCTGCCCCAGCAGAAAAACCGGATAAACAAGAAAAACAAGAGAATAGAGCGCTGTCAGGAGCATACGATTATCCCAGCCCCGATAAAGGAAAAGACTTTCGACCGCCCAATTCAAAAACACATATGATAAGCCTACAGTTAAAATAGCAGCAGAAACGACGAGATTGAACAGCAGCTTCTTCCTGACTGTTGATTTGTGAGTACCGTTTTTCCGCGTTTTAAAACGCCCACCTGCATAATAACCAAAAGCAAGCGGCATCAACACAGCGGCGATAATAATGGATATGGTGTCAGTACCGCTGCCCGTAAAAGGAATCAGCAAGCGAATGGCCAGCAGCTCGGTGGAAAGAACCACATAGCCTTCGAGGAAGATAATTAAAAACAGGGTCAATGTTGGTGCCATGGTATGATAAACTTAAGCGTTTTTAACCAGTCGCGCCAGATCATGCCTAAAACTTTACCCAAAGAACTCACATCTTATGATTTCCTGAAAACCTTCGCCGTGGTTTTTATGATTATCGACCATATTGGCTGGTATTTTTTCCCGGAGGATAACTGGTGGCGCGTTGTCGGGCGGCTCTGTGTCCCGGTCTGGTTTTTCCTGATCGGATACGCCAATAGCCGCGATTTAAGCCCGCGCCTATGGATGGGCGCCTTTATCCTGTTTTGCGGCGATCTGATAGCGGGACAATATTTCTTTCCCCTTAATATTCTTGCAACCATGATTATTGTCAGGCTTTTCATTGACCAGATTATGGAGCGCTCTTTACATACCACCAACACATTCTGGGCGATTAACACCTTACTGTTTTTACTCATTCTCCCGTCCGGCATGCTTTTTGAGTATGGAACACAAGGCTTTATACTGGCGATATTAGGTTATTTAATGCGCCGCCGTCATGAACTGCCGGAGCAAAAAGACCTGATTAATACGTATTTTGCCTTTGCCATGGGCAGCTTTGTTGCCATGCAGTTCATCCTGTTTAACCTGACAGAACCGCAGCTCATTACCCTGATAGCGGGGCTGTTGCTTGTTATGGGAAGCCTTTATGTTTTCAAAGCAGCAAACTACCCAAAGCTCACAAAAAAACTGCCGCGCCCGCTCATCTGGGTTTTTCAATTTGGCGGCAGACGAACACTGGAAATCTACGTTGCTCACCTGCTGCTCTTTAAAGCCCTGGGGATGTACGGAGACCCGGAACGTTTTACCTTCCTTGAATGGGGATGGTTTTTCACAGGCCTTTAAAACAAGTCTTTAAAAGAGAGCCGTAAAATCACCCTAAAATCCCTTGCGCAGGGGCTTTTCATATGCTAAATCATCGCCCAACCAAATGTTTTACTAATACTCAAGGAACCGGGCAGTGGCAGGCACTTCAAATACCAACCTAATTGCAACGCGTTATGTTTCAGCACTGCTGGATATGGCGGAAAAAGAAAAGCTCACCGAACAAGTAGAGAAAGACTTGCAAGAGCTATCCGCTATGATCAAAGAATCTGCTGACTTGCAGGCATTGATTAATAACCCCCTGATGAATCGGGAACAGCAAAGAGACGGCATTTTGGCCATCGCCGAAAACGCGAAGCTCCAGAAGCTCACCGGAAACTTTCTTGGCGTTATTGCCGATAACCGCCGCCTGACAGCATTACCGCAAATCATCAAGGCCTTTCAGGATGAATTGCGCCAGCGCCGCGGCGAAGTAGAAGCAAAAGTTGAAACGGCCTTTGCTTTGTCACCCGCGCAAACAGATGCGCTTCAAAAACAACTGAGCAAGACCATGGGCACGAATGTAACCCTTGATGTCGAAGTGAATAAAGATTTGCTGGGAGGCATGGTTGTCACCGTTGGCTCCCGCATGATAGACGATTCTGTACGCCGCAAGCTGGAAAGGCTACAGCGTACAATGAGTACAGGTTCAAACGAAAATCAAACACAGCTAAAAGAGGTTGGATAAATGGAAATTCGCGCAGCAGAAATATCTAAAATTCTGAAAAAACAAATCGCTGAGTTCGGGGCGCAAGCTGATGTCGCCGAAATCGGGCAGGTTTTGTCCGTTGGCGATGGTGTTGCCCGCGTTTACGGTCTGGATCAGGTTCGTGCCGGGGAAATGGTTGAATTTCCGGGCGGGATCAAGGGCATGGCCTTGAACCTGGAGACAGACAATGTCGGTATCGTTATTTTCGGTGATGACCGCGACATTAAAGAAGGCGACATCGTGCGCCGGACCGGTGAAATTGTGCAGGTTCCTGTTGGCAAGGGACTGCTGGGACGCGTTGTTGATGCGCTGGGCAACCCGATTGACGGCAAAGGCCCAATAAAAACCAAGGATTTCAGTCGGATTGAAGTAAAAGCGCCGGGCATTATCCCGCGTAAATCTGTGAGTGAGCCTATGCAGACCGGCCTTAAGGCGCTTGATGCGCTTGTGCCTGTGGGACGCGGCCAGCGCGAACTGATTATTGGCGACCGCCAAACCGGCAAAACGGCTGTGGCGATTGACGCTATCATCAACCAAAAGAACTTTAACGGTTCCAAGGATGAGAAAGAGCATCTCTATTGTATCTATGTTGCTATTGGCCAAAAACGTTCGACTGTGGCGCAACTGGTGAAAGAACTCGAAGAGCAAGGCGCGATGGAATATTCCGTTGTTGTTGCGGCGACCGCGTCTGATCCGGCGCCTATGCAGTTCCTTGCACCTTATTGTGGCGCTGCGATTGGTGAGTGGTTCCGCGATAACGGACTTCATTCTCTGGTTATTTATGATGATTTATCCAAGCAGGCCGTAGCTTACCGCCAAATGTCCTTGCTACTGCGCCGTCCGCCGGGCCGTGAAGCTTATCCGGGTGATGTGTTTTACATTCACTCACGCCTGCTGGAACGTTCAGCGAAAATGAATGACGATCAGGGCGGAGGCTCAATGACTGCACTTCCTATCGTCGAAACACAGGCCGGTGACGTGTCCGCCTATATCCCGACGAACGTGATTTCAATTACTGATGGTCAGATTTTCTTGGAGACGGAACTGTTCTTTAAAGGTATCCGCCCGGCGATCAATGTTGGCCTGTCTGTGTCCCGTGTGGGCTCGGCCGCACAAATTAAAGCCATGAAGCAGGTTGCCGGTAAAATTAAGCTGGAGCTGGCGCAATATCGTGAAATGGAAGCGTTCTCGCAATTCTCCTCTGATCTGGATCAGGCCACACAAAGATTGCTGGCACGGGGCGCGCGTCTAACGCAGCTTCTGAAGCAGCCGCAATTCCAGCCTCTTCCGGTGGAAGAACAAGTGGTCGTGCTTTATGCCGGAACACGGGGTTTCCTTGACGATGTTGCTGTCGACAAAGTTTCCGAATATGAAACAGCGATGCTTGCAGACATCCGCGCCAGCGGTAAGAAAATCCTTAGTGCTATCCGTAAGGAAAAAGCATTAAGTGACAAACTGGAAAAAGACCTTACGGCGTATCTGGAAAAATTCACCGCCGGTTTTGCAGGCAGTGAAGCGAAAGCGGCTTAAAGGGTTTTATTTTATGTATGTATCACTTGAATTAACTTCGTTTGAAGAAAGCAAATTGAAAAGGCTTGATGATTTGTTGAGTTCATACTCTGCTAACAAAGAGCGTAGGCATACGGATTCTGATGTTGAAAAAACAAAAAAATATTTTAAGCATGCTTTTAATGAGCGAGGTGTTGACCTTGGTGATGCGGAACGGTTTAGATGTAAGTTTCTAATCCGTTTGGATGACACAAGGAATTTTGATGCGCTTATTGAAAGTTTGCAGAGCAAAGAGATGAATGATGTCGTTAATTTTAATTCGGTGCATTTGAATACAGAGGCACCAAATATGCCGGGGTCTAAAATTTTGGCACCGCCATATATGTCCGTAAAATAAAGAAGGTTTGTAAAGATGGGCAACCAAGAAGAAAAGCTTTTTGAAATTCGTTTCTTTTTAACGAGGGAATTTGCTGATGCCGTACGCGGGGGAGAAGAAAACCCGGCAGGCATGGAAGCTTTGACTGATGTCCTTGATATGTATGACGCCACTTTGAATTGCCAGCTTGATGAGTTTGAGGCTTATGTGGCGGAAGCGGATAAAGAAGGACACACCGATGAATCTGTAGAAATAGTAAGAGCCGTTATATCTAATGAGACAAAGCGCAAATATCTTTCAAGGCAATTTACCATCGTGATGAACGGTGAAGAGCAATTCACCGAAGCCGAGGCCGGACAATTATTTAATGACCTTAGAACCCTTGAAGGCGGTGATATTATTGGAGACGGCCCTCACAGCCCCAACGGCGAAGTCTATAAGGCGTTTGTTGGAGGGGGGCATGGGCCTCATTTTAGCAGCTAAAATAAAGATAAGAACATGAACGATAACGACAACATATGGCTGAACCTGACTTTGACAGAAGAATTTTCTGCCGTGGCCCATGGCAACCTTAAAGATGAGGTATTGTCTTCGCTGAACGAGGCTTTGGATAAATATAAAGCCAATATAAAAACCCTCGCTGACGCCATGGGTGGTCTTATAGATGAAACAGAGCTTGGCTTGTTTAAAGACATAAAGCCACGCCTGATGAAACATATAGAAGAAAAAAGGCAAGGTGACTTCAGAGTTTATGTTTCTAAAGAGAGCGCGAAATTATTGATGAATGAACTAACACAAGACAGCCTGAAGCCAATTGTGGCTTCTGTGAGTTGTGATTTTAAACTGTAAGGTTTTTTTTGAATGGCCAATCTAAAAGAATACAGAGACCGTATCGTATCCGTTAAGTCGACGCGTAAAATTACCGCGGCGATGAAAATGGTCGCGGCCTCCAAGCTGAAAAAAGCACAAGAGCAAGCCGAGCAAAGCCAGCCTTACGCCACCTCCATGGCCGAGATGATGGGCCGCGTTGCCTCCAATATTGATGTCGGGCCGGGTAGTTCGCCGCTTTTAGTCGGCACGGGAAAATCCGATGTGACGTTGTTTATTGTTGTAACCGCCGATCGCGGATTGTGCGGCGGGTTTAACAGCAATCTGGCACGCCGCGCTAAACTTGAGGCACAAACTCTTGAGCGTGATGGCAAAGAATTTAAGTTTTTGTGCGTTGGGCGCAAAGGCTATGAAGCTCTAAAGCGCGACTATGAAGGTCATATCATCAAAAGCTTCACCGGCATCGGCGGTAAAAACCGCATTGCTTTTTCTGAAGCTGACGAAATTGCGCAATTCATTCTTGAGCAATTTGAGGCCGGGGAATTTGATGTTTGCAAGCTCGTTTATAATGACTTCAAATCCATTCTGACCCAAACGCCAGTTGAGCAGCAGCTTATTCCGTTCAAAGCACCGGAATCTGAGGAAGCCAACGACAACGATTCAGAAGAACAAGAAGAAAAGGCAGCGCTGTTTTATGATTTCGAGCCGGACGAACAAGAAATTCTCGGCCAGTTATTGCCGAAAAATCTCGGCGTTCAGATATTCCGCGCACTGCTCGATAGCGCTGCCGGAGAGCAAGCCGCGCGCATGACGGCAATGGACAACGCGACCCGCAACGCAGGCGATATGATTAACAATTTGACCCTGCAATATAACCGCGCGCGTCAGGCCGCAATAACAACAGAACTGATTGAAATCATTTCTGGCGCGGAGGCCGTTTAAAAGTTACGACTTAAAATAAAATAAAAAAATACATAATATGGGGATTTTTAAAAAACAACTGGGAGGTTTGAGAAATGAGCGAAGGGCAAAAAGAACGATATGAAGGAGTTTTTCCTTCAAATATGGAAGTCATATCAAAGAAAGAAGGCTTTTTACGATTTGAATTCGAAAATGCAATGGGTAAATGGGTAAAACCTTTCCCTGCAAAAGGCCCGGCGACGACGACAGGATGGTCAGGTGAACATCCATTAGTCAGGGCAGTTTTTAAAGTTGATTAGAGTTAAAGCAGAAGAAAGAGGACTAAAAAATGGCTAAAGTAAAAGGAACAATCGTGCAGGTTTTGGGCGCTGTTGTGGACATACAGTTTGAGGAAGGCAATGTTCCCGCCATCCTGAACGCGCTAAACACCGACAATGACGGCAAAACGCTTGTGTTTGAAGTGGCACAGCATCTTGGCGAAAACATTGTGCGGGCGATTGCCATGGACACAACCGACGGCCTTGTACGCGGTGCCGAAGTGACTGACACCGGCGAGCCGATTACTGTTCCTGTTGGCCCGGAAACACTCGGGCGTATTCTTGATGTGATAGGCGCGCCAATTGATGAACTCGGCGCGGTTAAATCCAAAAAGAAATACCCGATTCACCGCCCTGCTCCTTCTTTTACCGACCAGTCCACGGAAACGGAACAGCTTGTGACCGGCATTAAAGTTGTGGATTTGCTTTGCCCCTACGCTAAAGGCGGTAAGATTGGCCTGTTCGGCGGCGCCGGTGTTGGCAAAACCGTGACGATTATGGAGCTTATTAACAATATCGCCAAAGCGCATGGTGGTGTGTCTGTGTTTGCCGGTGTTGGTGAGCGTACCCGTGAAGGAAACGACCTTTACCACGAAATGATTGAGTCCGGCGTTATCATCCCCGGCGATTCCGAAAAATCAAAAGCGGCGCTGGTTTACGGCCAGATGAATGAGCCTCCGGGGGCGCGTGCTCGTGTTGGTCTGACAGGTCTGACTGTTGCCGAATATTTCCGTGATGAAGAAGGACAAGACGTTCTGTTCTTCATGGATAACGTGTTCCGCTTTACACAGGCCGGTTCCGAAGTCTCCGCGCTTTTGGGGCGCATTCCATCGGCCGTGGGTTACCAGCCAACATTGGGTACGGACATGGGCGCATTGCAGGAACGGATTACCTCAACGAATAAAGGCTCGATCACATCAGTGCAGGCCGTTTATGTTCCTGCCGATGACTTGACCGACCCTGCCCCGGCCACGACCTTTGCTCACCTTGATGCAACAACGGTTCTGTCCCGTGCGATTTCAGAGCTTGGTATTTACCCTGCTGTTGACCCTCTGGATTCAACATCACGTATTCTTGACCCAAGAGTTGTTGGTGAAGAGCATTACAACTGTGCCGCCGATGTCCAAAAAACGCTGCAAACTTACAAAGCGTTGCAGGACATTATTGCGATCCTCGGCATGGACGAACTGTCCGAAGAAGATAAGCTGGTTGTATCTCGGGCACGGAAAATCCAGCGCTTCCTGTCACAGCCGTTCCATGTCGCCGAAATCTTTACCGGCACACCGGGCGTTCTTGTATCTCTGGAAGACACAATCAAAGGCTTCCGCGCAATTGTAGACGGCAAGTACGACCACCTGCCGGAAAGTGCCTTCTACATGGTCGGTACAATCGAAGAAGCCGAAGCGAAGGCACAGAAAATGGCGGCTGAGGCGGCATAACTGAGAAAGACGACTACCAATGATTGAAAGACTAAAAAAGCAATTTAACAGGCTTTCTTCGCCTTTTGTGTATGGCGCTATTACTGACTATGAAATAAGAGAAGGTCAGCATGTTCGTATAAATCTAGAACTGGATAATGGAAAAATTATAAATTGTGACCGGAACTGGAAGGTTAAAGATAATTGTGACGTAGAATTTCTTGCCATTAAAGATGCTCACGATGATAGACCAAAACATAAAATTGTTGGTTTAGTTTCTCCTGTGAAAGACAAAAAAGGTGCACAGCATTTGATTTTTGGATTTGCTGTAAGATAAAAAGGAATAAACTATGACTGAAGCACAAACATTTGATTTTGAACTGGTATCCCCGGAGGAAAAGCTAATTTCCGAACCGGCCTCTATGATTGTTATTCCGGGCGAAGAAGGTGATTTTGGCGTGTTGCCCAATCACAGTGCGCTGGTGTCCAGTATCCGTCCCGGCGTGATTGAAATTTTTGCCAATGATAATGACGAAGAGCCGCGCCGTATTTTTGTTTCCGGCGGCTTTGCCGATGTCAGCGAAACGAATTGCACAATTTTGGCCGAGGAAGCCATTAATGTAAAAGATTTAAGCAAAGGTGATTTAGAGCAAACCATTCGCAACCTGACCGAAGATATTGGCATGGCCGAAGGCGACGCTGATAAAACCCGCATAGAGCAGAAGCTTGCGCTCACTAAGTCTAAGCTTGAAGCTGTGACGGGGCAAATCGCGCTTTAAACATACCCTTTTATGCTCTTCCCGCTATTTCTTCGGTTTCAAAGTCGGGAAGCATATAACTTCACGGATATTCGACGAATTGGTCAGCAGCATCACAAGGCGGTCAATGCCAATCGCCCAGCCGCCAGTCGGTGGCAAACCATATTCCAGCGCCGTAACAAAATCCTCGTCCATCATCTGGGCTTCTTCGTCACCGGCCTCACGCGCGGCAGCTTGCCCGGCAAAACGCTCACGCTGGACGGCAGGATCATTGAGCTCGCTAAAGGCATTGGCGATTTCCCATGTGTTCACGAAAGTCTCAAACCGTTCGACAAGGCGCGGATTATCACGGTGGCCTTTGGCCAGCGGCGAAATATCCAGCGGGTGATCTATGACATGCATCGGCTGGATCAGCTTCGGCTCAACCAGTTCCTCGAACACAGCCTCAACAATTTGCCCCCAATTTGATTGCGGATCAACGGATATGCCGAGATCATCAGCAGCGCGAAGGGCTTCTTCCGCCGTTTCAAACTGAAGGAAATCAATTTTTGATTCTTCAGTTACAAGATCGACCATTGATTTACGTTGCCACGGGCCGGTGAAATCAATCTCGTAATCACCGTAAGGAATTTTCAAGCTACCATGAATTTCCATGACCAGCTTTTGCACCAGCCCTTCGACCATGTCCATCATGTCGAAATAATCTTTATAGGCATGGTAACCCTCGATTGTCGTAAATTCAGGATTGTGTTTTGGCGAAATGCCTTCGTTACGGAACAACCGCCCGATTTCATAAACATCATCGGCAAAGCCGCCAACGATCAGGCGCTTCAGATAAAGCTCCGGCGCGACGCGTAAAAAGAAGTCCGTGTCCAGCGCGTTATGATGCGTTACAAACGGCTTGGCCGATGCCCCGCCCATGATCGGGTGCAAAATCGGTGTCTCAACTTCCAGCGCGCCCATATCATCCATATGGCGGCGGATCAGAGAAATCACTTTCGAGCGGACACGTAGCGTATCACAGCTTTCCCTGTTCATGATAAGGTCTACATAGCGCTGGCGATAACGCATTTCGATGTCAGAGATTCCGTGAAATTTTTCAGGCAGCGGTAGCAGCGATTTACTCAGCATCTCCACCTTGATCGCCCGCACAGACAGCTCCCCGCGCGGTGTACGGCGCATTGTGCCTTCGCCACCGACAATATCGCCAATATCAAAGAATTTAAGCTTGGCCAGCTCGTCCGCGCTCATTGACCCTTTGTGGCAGAAAACCTGAATTTTACCGCTTGCGTCCTGCACATCCAGAAACATGCCATTATTACGCACGGCCATAATACGCCCGGCAACGCGGACACTGTCCTCAGTTTCCGTACCATCAGGAATGTCTTTATACGCTTCATGCAACGCAGCAGCATAATGACTTGGCTCGTATTTATACGGATAGGGGTCCAGCCCTGCCTCACGCAGCGCATCACGCTTATCTTCTCTGACTTTGCGCAATTCGGCCTGTCCGCCTGCTGTCTGTTTATCTTCTTTTTGCGCTTGCGCTTGTTCCTGTTTTGGCATTTGCTTCGTTCCTGCTTTATATAAACCAAGGCTTTTTTAACAGAGAAAACGTAGAAAAACAAACAAACTCCGTGATCTCCATGATCTCTGTGGTAAAATAAATCCCATGAAACATTCTTACCAAAAAGAAAGCGGCAACGCGCTCTGGTTTATATTAGTGGCTGTAGCCTTAATGGCGGCGCTGACCGTCACTATTTCGCGTTCCACCGACACAGCGGAGCAAAGCGGTAATGTCGAGAGTTTCCGCGTAAAGGCCAGCGACATCATGCGCCATAGCAGCAGCATCCAGCGCGCCGTCAATGATATGCGCATGCGCGGCCTGAGCGAAAATGAGCTCAGCTTTGAGAACTCCTTTACATCAGCAGATTATACAAATGGCACCTGTGCAGACTGCCTTGTATTTGGCAGTGCCGGGGGCGGTATGTCTTACAGGACTCCTGGTACTGGCTGGCTTGATGCGGGACATTCAGCAGACCCTCGCTATCGCGAGTGGGAGTTCACAGGCACCAACATCGTTCCCGGCATTCGCTCAGCCAATGCGGATCTCATCATGTATGTCGGGTATCTAAAGCAAGCTCTCTGCACCGAGATCAACACCTTGCTCGGAGTGACCGGCATCCCTGTCGATGGCAATGGCATCAATACAACCGCCTATCAAGGCGCATTTGCCAATACCTCTACAATCGACAATATGACGGATTTGGAGGCCGGATGCTTTCAGGATACCGGCGCCAGCGCCCGCGATTACACTTTTTATCAGGTGCTGATTAAACGTTAGAATCCGGCAAAAACCGTTACCTCATGAAATTTTTTGACATAATTTATTTTTTAATATAGGATGGGCTTGTAACTATGTGGCCCCCGAAGGTTGGCACAATAATCACCATCGCTAAATGATGATTATTGTTAAAACAGTAAAACAAAAGGGACCATGATGGATAACAAAGATTTTTCGCTCAAAGACGCTTTTTGCTGGGTTGCAAAGAGAGCTCATGATTTTTACATGAAAAATACATACTCCACATTAAATGCGTTTGACGACACTTACAGTTCAAACCGGGAAAATACTGATATTTCTGACGGTCTGGCTATAACAGCTCTGTCTCCCATAGCCCCCATTATAGCGAAGACTCCCAATAGTATAAAAACCTCCGTACAGACGTTAGCAGTAACAGGCGCTTTTCTTGGTGCTTTTTTAGGAAAACTGAGTGGGGACGGCACCTTACCTCTATTACTTGGTGGCGCTATGGGAGCATGGACAGGAAGCGCTCTTCCTTATGCTGCCAAAGGATTGGGAATACTAGGAACAGGGGGGTTGGCGGCTCTTTGTAAGCCTTTTGCCGCTGTTGCCCATAACCATAAAGAGGCCGTGGATAAAAACGCCGAGAGCTTTGAAAACTACCTGGTCGCAAGAAAAGAAGCACCTCGACTTGAGTAATTTTTACCAGAATTAGCGCTATTATAGTTTACTTAGCGCGAGCTTCGCCCCTAGCGCGATAAAGAACCCGCCGAAGATACGATCTATCCATTTGGCTGAACGGGCATAGACATGGCGGACAGAGCGCCGCCCCATGACAATGGAGAGCAGACTCCACCAGAACAAGGCCGTCACCATCAGTAAAACGGCAAAGCCGAACTGCACCGAAAACGGTGTTTGCGGGTCAATCATCTGGCTGAACAGTGCGATAAAAAACATCGCCGCTTTCGGATTAAAGAAATTCGTGACAAGACCGTTGATAAAGGCCTGCTTGTCCGTCTTGGTTTTCCCTGCGGTGCCTTCGGTCAGGCTCTCAAGGCGCAACTTGTCCTGATCCGGCCCCTTGGACCATATGATGCTTATCCCCATATAAATCAGATATCCCGCGCCAATCCATTTCAGGATGCTAAACAGAAATGCAGATTGTGCAATCACGATTCCCAACCCGGCCAAACAATACCCCATATGAAAAGCGAGCCCGAGCGTAATCCCCAGCCCTGTAAAAATCCCGGCCCGTGTGGAATGGCCCAGCGCATTGCGCATCACAATCAGAAAATCCGGCCCCGGCGCGACCATACCCCCCCACGACACAAGATAAGCCAGCCCTAACGCCCAGTAATCAATCATCGCTACTTCCCCGCGCAGCTAATACAGGTCGGCATGGCCGGATCGAGTTCAAGGCGCTTTGCCGCGATGAGTTCGTCACAGGTCAGGCAATAACCGTAATCATCACCGTCCATACGTTTTAGCGCGGCGTCAATGCGTTGCGAGTCAATTTGGCGACGGCGGTCGGTTTCCTTGGCCATTTCCTGCTGCTGCATCGCGTCCATACGGGAAAGCCGCCCCTGCAGCGTTTGATC
>JAJFGW010000020.1 GCA_021775915.1 Alphaproteobacteria bacterium
CATTAGATTTATTATTCTCTTGAAAAGGAACTTTGTTATGGATACAGATTTGGAACCGAAAATGGAAGACGAAAATGTTGGGGCATTGGCTCTGGGCGTTGTTTTTTATACTGTTGCGGCGCAGATGAATGATTGGAAGAATGGGTGGAATTCTACTTTTTCTGCGTTTGATGGTCAAACACATGAACATATGAAGGACAATATTACTAAGGCAGCGTTGTATAGGGCTTTGTTTAAAACGGCCTTTATGGGACGGGCTTTGTCTGGTCAGGATAAAAAGATGGATATTGGATATACGGCCTGGTTGCTACAGGTAAATCGTGTGTCTGATGATTTTAAGCGGAGTGCAGTTCAGGAAAAAGTGAACGAGTATCTTACTAAGTTTCCTGAGTATGATCGTTTAATGCAGAAATTAGAGAATAAGGGCTATAGAGTTGAAGCTGCTCACACGCGTGGATACGTAGAAGCTGGTAGTTCTATGGCGACAGAGCTGACTCTAAAAGCTGTCTAGCTGTTATCGTTGGCTTCCATGATTTGTTCTTTGGCTTCATCCATGCATTTTTCCAGCATGGTGTCGATAACGTGGTCGGAAATATCGACGTTCTTCTCTGCAAAGTCTGGCATGACTTTGCGCTTAACATCGTCAAAGCCCGGTTCTTCGAGGTTGGCGCCTACAACTTCCTTGGCGTAGGTTTCGGCATCCGCGCCTTCAAGGCCCATTTGCTCGGCGGCCCAAAGGCCAAAAAGTTTGCAGCAGCGCGCTTCCACTTTAAAAGCCAGCTCTTCATCATGGGCAAATTTCTTTTCGAAAGCATCTTTACGTTCGTCAAAGCTAGCCATTCCTACACTCCATAATTATAAAAGAATCTATTGATAATGCTTTGTATCACTGGACGAAACACAAATCCATGATTATATGGAAGGGTATAGTTTTTAAGGAGTTTTGATGACAAAGCGTAAAGTAATACATGAGGGCAAGGCCAAGATCATTTATGAGGGGCCGGAGCCGGGTACACTTATCCAGTATTTTAAGGATGACGCGACGGCCTTTAATGCCGAAAAAAAGGCCATTATTGCCGGTAAAGGCGTTCTCAATAACCGGATTTCTGCTCATTTAATGACAAGGCTGGAAACAATAGGCATACCGACGCATTTTTTGAAATCGCTGAATATGCGCGAACAGCTTGTGCGCGGTGTTGATATTATCCCGGTTGAGGTTGTTGTTCGCAATGTGGCCGCCGGATCAATTTGTAAGCGGCTTGGCATCAAGGAAGGCACGATATTGCCGCAGCCTTTGGTCGAATATTATTACAAGGACGACAAGCTCGGTGACCCGATGATTAGCGAGCATCATATTGTGACCTTCGGTTGGGCTGATATTTACGAGCTCGAGGAAATCGTGTCGATGAGCTACCGCATCAATGATTACCTCAATGGTATGTTTGCCGGTATTGGTCTGAGACTGGTTGATTTTAAGCTCGAGTTTGGCCGTTTGTGGGGTGAGTATGGTGAGCTTTATTTGTTACTGGCTGATGAGATATCCCCGGATAATTGCCGTTTGTGGGATGTGGAGACCGGCGAGAAGATGGACAAAGACCGTTTCCGCCAGGACCTCGGTGGTTTGGTTGAAGCCTATCAGCAAGTTGCCGAGCGTTTAGGGTTGATCCCCAAGGGCGGCATTATGGAGGGCGGAAGCATCAACGAGCAGGTCGCCGCCGGTCTCGGCGAAATCGAAAACGAACTCGCCCGCGAACGGCGCTTGAGAAGCATTAACAAACCAAAACCGCAAAAACCTAGTAGTAAGGGGTGATTTATGAGAGCAACCGTTCACATTATGCTTAAAACCGGTGTTCTTGACCCGCAGGGCAAGGCGATTGGTCATGCGCTTGAAGGGCTAGGCTTTGACGGGGTCGGTGAAGTGCGGCAGGGCAAGGTGATTGAGCTTGAGGTGCCTGACGGCACGGACGAAGCGCGCGTAAAAGATATGTGCGAAAAGCTTTTGGCTAACCCTGTTATCGAGGATTATAAGATCGAAATTGCCGGATAAACCTCAATATCTTTTTCAAGTGCCCCGCATTTTTGATGGGTTGGAACATTTGTTAAAAAATGATCCCGTGTTTTCAGGTCTGGGTCTAAACCCCGCCGATATAAAACGAATTTATGTTGGCGCAGGGTTCCGGGGGCTGGTGCGGATTGTGATCGGGCAGCAAGTCTCGACACAGGCCGCTGATTCTTTGTGGCAGCGCCTTCAGGACGGCATACCTAATGTAACGCCGAACTCCGTGCTTATTCTGAAACCTGATGAAATGCGCAACCTGGGTTTAAGTCACCAGAAGGCGGGTTATATTCGCGGTCTTGCCGACGCTATCAATGAGGGCGCGTTTGATCCGCAGGCGCTGGATCCTTTGACTGATGATGAGGTTTATAAGGCGATAACCGCGCTTAAGGGCTTTGGCCCGTGGAGTGCTGAAATGTTCCTGATGTTTGCTCTTGCACGGCCTGATATATGGCCCGCCGGTGATCTCGGTATTCAGGAAGGCTTGCGCAAGTATCTTGGTCTTGAAGATCGCCCTGATTTTGAAGCGACCCAAAAAGAGGGGGAGCGCTTTGCGCCGCACCGGACAGCGGCGGCGTTGTTGCTCTGGCATTTGAAAGAGATGGATTAGGGTAAAAACTGTTCTTTGAGGATGCGTTCCTCAAGATTGTGATCGGGGTCGAACATCAACGTGACAGGGTGTTTGCGGCTTTGGTGGATGTCAACATAGGCCACATTATGAACTTCGGTAGCGTCTGTTTCGGCGCGCACCGGGCGGTATTCCGGCTCAATAACTTCAAGTCTTACTTTTACGTTAACCGGGAGCTGCGCGCCGCGCCAGCGCCGGGGACGAAACGGGCTGATCGGTGTTAAGGCCAGAACATTACCCCCCAGCGGGATGATCGAACCGCCAGCGGAAAAATTATAGGCCGTGCTCCCTGCCGGGGTAGAAAGCAGTATGCCATCGCAAACAAGATCTTCTGCCATCGGGTCCTTGCCATCAATCAGTATTTTTATTTTGGCGGCGTGGCGCGTTTCTCTGAATAGGGCAACCTCGTTAAAAGCCAGCGCCTGAATATCTTCGCCTTTTGTTGTGTGGGCGGTCATGCGCAAGGGGTGAATTTTAAAACTTTTTGCGTTTTTCAGGCGGTCTTGCAAATTGCCTTCGTTATGAGGGTTAAGCAAAAATCCGACGGTGCCTAGATTGATACCAAAGAAAGGCTTTCCGAGTTTATGATATTTGTGCAGTGTTTCTAGCATGGTGCCGTCACCACCAAGCGGAATGATGACATCGGCATCTTCCGGCGCTGCTTGCCCGTGTTCAGCTTCTAGCTCTTTGAGGGCGGCTTGCGCTTCTTCTGTCGCGCCAGCGTGAAAATGAATTTTCATCAGGCGCTTTCCTTTTGTTTGGTAGCGGCCCAGTCTTCTGGATTGTCCAGATAGGCGGCCACAGAGTCCAGTGTTTCCGCATCGAAATAGTTCTCTTCGCGTGCCACGGCCAATACGTCTTGCCAGTTGCATAGATAATGCTGAGTCAGTCCCATGCTTTCATTGTCCGCTTTAACTTCCGACCTGATGCCGTAATCAAACAGCACGAAGAAATGCTCTACAGTGGCCCCGGCATTACGCAAGGCATCAATAAATATTTTTTTGCTATGGCCAAAATTTTGTAAGTCTTCGGTGAGAACAATATTTGGTGTGCTGCCCTCTTCAAAATGTCCCTCGATTTGTCCCATGCGACCATGGCCTTTTGCTTTTTTGCGGACATAGATCATCGGTTTGTTCAGGCGGTCGGCTATAAGGGCACCGTAAGGAATACCGGCGGTTTCTGCTCCGGCGATAATATCAATATTATCATCTCCAACTTCGCTTTTTAAAAGCTGCGCCGCGAGATCCATGATTATGCTGCGCTCTGCCGGGAAAGAAAGCGGCCTGCGGCAATCAACATAAACCGGGCCGCTATTGCCGGAGGCATATTGAAAAGGTTCCTGCGTATTAAATAGAATAGATTTTGTCTCGAGCAGGATTTTGGCGGCTATCTTGGCGCTATTTTCTGGCATGGTTTTCCCTTTTGTTACTCTCTTTTTAAACCACAAACGGACATGAATAAACACGAATTTAGTGTATTTTTGTATCTGCAATGACAGAGAAGCGATGGTTTTTAACTGTTTGTTCGTAAATTTCCATGAATTTGCCCAATCCTTTCTGTCAGTTCTTCCAGGCCGTCTAGAGCGCCACTATGCCGTTTTATGCGGATAGCCCTTAAATGCGCCCGCATCATCATTTCCCAGCAGACCGGGCTGCTCATATGGGTCTGGTGACGGGGCAGGGGGCCATCATATCTAAGGTATAAATCCCATAATTTTTCCATCTGAATAGCCTATCAGAAGCCAGAAATCGTGTAAAGGAATATTTTCCTACAAATATACTTTGACATAATAGTTAAAAGCGTGTTAATTATATTTCCATAAACAACAAAATAAAAGAAGCTAATGTAATTTTATTACAAAACAGGAGGAAAAAATGAATACGGGCGTTACACATTCTGGAGGAACAACAGGGACAGGCTATAAAGGCGGCAGCTGCGATAATATCATCAGCTTTGCCGGTTATGTAGCCCGCCGCGGCAGGAAATCTTCATATAGACATGCCGCAGAAGAAAGTAATCTGGTACGGCTTGCCGGATGTGATGTGATTGATCTGGCTGATAAGCGGTAATTCTATTGTTAAGAAAAACGCTAACCGGCAAAAACGATATGCGCCATCCAGGAAATGTCGTTTTGGGCCAGTTCCTGCCGCTCTCCTGAAGGGGATTTGATAGAGACATTGTCCGGGCTTTGCTCGATTATCTCGCCGGTTAGCGTGTCTCCGTCTTTGGTCTGAATAGCAACAGGGTCGCCTGGTTTAAGAGCGACGTTATTTAGACCCAGTAATTCCGACATATTTGATCCGGTCACTGTCAAAATCTTTGAAATGCTTTCGGTGGAAGGCCATCGTGGTTTGCCATCGGCGCTCATTCGTTTGCTTTTATTAAAGCTGGTCGGGTCCATTCCCGCCTTTTTTGCAAGACCGGAAGCAGAATATCCATTTTTTTGAGCAAGGTCGTCTATGGCTTGCCAGATTTTCTCATGTGTAAACATATAGTTGTTTCTTCTTTAAGTCGCTTGGTTCACGAATTATGTACTTGCGCTCTTCTCGGGTGCTTGTGCCCCTTTTGGGATGCCTCGAACCTGATAGGACTATGATCCCATCTTTCCACAGAAACGTAAATAGGAAATAAATCCTATTTTTTTGTTGACTCCATTAAAAACTTATATCATATTCAGAACATAAAGAGAACATTTGTGTTTAAAAAGAGAACAAAAAAGATGTGTGGGGTTCTTCAATATGGCGACAAAAGACCAATTTACACCAAAACCGCAGGCGGAAATCGAGACGATTCCCTTTGCCAGCGCCGAAGAGGCGTGGTTTTGGTTCATTCAGGCGCAAGCAGCGCGGGAAGACGGGGCGCGTTTCACGATGGGGCTGGGAGTTTATCCACGACCTTGTGAGCCGCTCGATATTTTAAAGGTGCTGGACCGGCTTTACCGCACGCGCAAGCTTTTGATGGATCATGCGTTAGTGCTGCGCCATTACGGCAAGCGGATGCTCGCGCCTGATCCTTACCGCGTGAAAGAAGCGCGGGCGCATTCTTTATGGGTTGAGGCGCTGGGCCAGATTGAAATGGTTCTGGTCGCTAAAGGAATTGTAGAAATGCCAAATCTTTTTATGGAGGCCGCAGAATGACCAAAGAAAAAACACGAGTAGCATGTAAAGATTTTTTAACGCAAAGGACGCTAAGTACGCAAAATTTTACAGCGTTTTTGGTTGCAGCTCGAGATTTACTTTGCGTGACTTTGCGAACTTTGCGTTTTGAATATTATTTTGCGCCTTCGGCGCTTTATAAAAAGGGGGGATGATATGAGCACAACATTTAATGACGTTGTACGGAATCTTAAAGCATGGGTCGTATTTAGCGGGCAGGCCGACAGGCCGTGGTTAAAGTTTTTGAGACCCGGTTTTCGGCATTGCTTTGTTATTTTACATGATGGCCAGCATTGGCTGTCTTTTGACCCGATGCTTAATCACATTGATTTGCAGGTGCATAGCCATGTGCCGGATGATTTTGATTTGCCGGGCTGGCTACGGCGGCGCGGGCAGCGTGTTGTAAAAGCGCCGGTCGATCATTCGCATAAAAACTCTGCGCCGGTTTCACTATTTACCTGTGTCGAGGCCGTCAAGAGAGTTCTCGGTCTACACAGGTTTTTTATTCTGACCCCGTGGCAGCTTTACTGTCATTTGAAAAAGAAATCACAAAAAGGAGAAAATTTATGGGTAGCTTAACATCCCGTCCTAAAGTACCGCAGGTGCAGCAGCCTGTTTTTGTATCGGTTCCTGCTGTGGCACCATCATCGCCACCGCCGCCACCGATATCTGTTTCAACGCCAGTGACGCAATCAATATCGAGTGCGCCGGATAGTACAGCAACCGCAGTAGAAGGTTCTTCAGAGGAACAAACCCAAAGCAAGGCGCGCGCGGATAATTTGCTGCGCCGGAGTCGGGGCCGCCTTGGCACGGTACTGACAGGGTTTAGCGGCTTTTTGTCACAAAATGCTGCGCCGTCAGCCCGTAAAAGCCTGCTGGGAGAATAGTCATGGAGACAGTAACAACATTAGAAAAAGAAAAAGCGCCGGACATGCTGGACATTGATTTGAATGCGTTGTCGCGGCGGTTTGATGCTGCAAAAGCAAAGCGGCAAAATTGGGAATCAATATGGCGGGAAGCTTATGAATACGCCTTGCCGCAGCGGAACAGTTTTTCGTTTAACCGCTCCGGTGGCGCGCGGCATGATAGTCTTTATGATGCCACGGCGCTGGATGCGGCCGAACAGCTCGCCGCCAGTTTGCTTGGGAATTTAACACCGCCCTGGTCGCAATGGTTTGGTTTGAAGCCCGGCCCGGACTTAACGGCTGAAGAAGCGGAAAGACTGGCGCCTGTTTTGGAGCAGGCGGCCAAGACTGTTCAGTCTCACTTTGATCGCTCTAATTTTACGGTCGAGATGCATCAATGTTATCTTGATCTTGTTGTTGGCGGTACAGCCTCTCTGGCTTTTGAAGAGGCAGATCCCGGCGGGTTTTCGGCGTTTAAGTTCAGCGCGGTGCCGCTTGGTGATATTGTGCTGGAAGAAGGCGAGAACGGTTTTCTTAAAGGCTCGTTTCGGACGCTGAAATTAACGCTGGCTCAATTACGATCCCGCTATCCTCTGGCTGAACTGCCGGGGCATATTATAGAGCGGGGCGATAAAGATACGCAATTCCGTTTTGAGGTGCTGGAAAGTGTTCTTCCCAATGAGCTGGATACGGTTGATTTTAAGGCCTGCCTTACGGAAGGGTCGGAGCCTGTTGTTTTGAAGTCAGGGCGCTTTGCCGAGTCTCCGCTGATCTCTTTCCGCTGGCTTAAATCGCCGGGAGAAATTTACGGGCGCTCGCCGGTGATGAAGGCGTTGCCTGATATTAAAACGGCAAACAAGGTGGTGGAGCTTATTCTAAAAAATGCCTCTATCGCTGTAACAGGGATATGGCAGGCTGATGATGATGGCGTGCTAAATCCTGCAAATATAGAGCTAAAGCCCGGCAGCATTATTCCCAAAGCGGTTGGCTCGAAAGGTCTAACGCCGCTTGAAATGCCGGGGCGTTTTGATATTTCGCAACTGGTGCTGGAAGATTTGCGCGGGCGTATTCGTCACGCGTTGTTGGCTGATAGATTAGGCCCGGTGACGGGTGCGCGTATGACAGCGACAGAAGTTCTGGAGCGGTCTGCCGAAATGGCGCTGCTGCTTGGCGCGACTTACGGACGGTTGCAGAGCGAGCTTATGACTCCGTTGGTGCAGCGTGCGTTTAATATTTTGCGCAGACGCGGCGAGGTGCCGGACATTAATCTGGATGGTCGTTTGGTTGAGCTTGATTACCGCGCACCGCTCGCACGGGCACAAGGGCAGCGTAATATTCAGAACACGTTGTTCTGGGTGGAGTCTGTTTTGGCAATGGGTGGTGAGGCGGTAACCGCGCTGAACCTTCCTGCTACGGCGCGCTTTTTAGGCGAGTCTCTGGGAGTTCCCAGTGATCTGATAAGAGGTGATTTGCCGCCCGTTATCACCGAAGAAGAAATCGAAGAAGTAGAAATAGAGGATGAAAAGGAGAGCGAAGATGTTCCTGAAGACGGCGAAGACGATGTTGATGAAGAAGAACAGGCCGGTGTTCCAGATGCTTGATAGTTCGAGGCTGGAGAAACGTGAGATTGAAAAATCCTATGCGCGGTTGTTTGGTACCGAAGACGGCAAGCGCGTGCTTGCACATTTGCAAACAGTGGCCTTTATGCGTGCCTATAGCGCTGAAAGCAGTGATGAGCAAATCCGTTACGCTGAAGGGCAGCGCGCGCTGGTCGCTAATATGCTGCGTCTGATTAATGCTGGAAGAACGGCATAAAACAATTTTAACTTAAAAAAGGAGAAACTAAATGCATGACACTTTAATAGAAAATGCTTCCCCGGAAGCAATGGCAATCCCGGAAAAATTCCGTGACCCGGAAACCGGAGAATTACGCACCGAAGCGATGGTGCAGTCTTATACAGAGCTTGAAAGGAAGATGTCTTCCATGATGCCGCGCCCGGAAACGGACGATGACAAAATGCAGGTGATGCGCATGCTGGGCATGCCCGAAACACCTGATGAGTATGAGGTTGATACCAGCCATGGTTTGTTTGAGGCTGATGGTGATGTGAACCAGAAACTCTTTGAGAAGGGCTTTACGCTGGATCAGGTGCAAGCCGTTTATGATCTGGCAGCTGAAAAATTTGTGCCGATGATTTTAGATTTGGCGCAAGAATTCAAAGCCGACCGCGAAGTTGAACGTCTTGCTGCTGCTTTTGGCGGTGAAGAAAAATGGACTGAAGTTTCACGTCAGATTTTAGCGTTTGGTAAAAAGAACTTGCCGCCGGAAGTGCTTTCTAGCTTGTCCGGTTCATTCGAAGGAGTCATGGCACTTCACCGGATGATGAAAGGGCAGGAGCCGGGCATTGCGACGCAGCCTGAAATCGCTGGTGATATTAACAAAGGTGATCTAAGCGCCATGATGCGTGACCCGCGTTATTACCGTGAAAAAGATCCGTCCTTTGTTGCCAAAGTCACCGAAGGTTTCCAGAAAATGTATGGTGAGTAATTTCTTGAGCGAGGGCGGGGTAAAATTTACTCCGTCCTCAATTTAAGAGTAGTTAAACCTGAGAACTTGCAAATTGTCCCGCGACGTAATCATCGATGACTTGCTGGAATTGGCGGCTGATGGTTTGGCTGAGCGGTTCAAATTGAACGGCGACTTTGCCATTTGATTTGCGCACGACAACGCCTTTGTGGCTGACATCAATAATGTTATTGCGCAGTTTGAATTTTACGGTCAGGTCAATGTCCTGCTCTTTGCCGAACAGGCGCTCGTCGGCCTGTATCAGAACGCCGCCGAGGCTCCAGTCTTTAACCGGAAAAGTGCGGCCATGAATAACGGCAACACAGCGATCAACATCACGCCGCGGATGGCTGCGTTTTGTTTCTTGCTCATCATTATTGCTCGTTCCCGTTTTGAGCGATGAAAGTAATGTCTGTAGCATAATGGTTAACTCCTTGCTCTTGAACCATTTCATTATCCTGACCATTATTCAGGACATAGGCTCTTACCGCAATAAGAATACTTATTTGGCGCTATTTTTACACGGGACAAGTTTTTTTGCAAATTATGTGTTGACTTTATAGGAATTAAATCCTAATATAATTCTTATCAACGCCCGAACTGTATCTTATTTGGTTCGAAGCAGCGAAGCTGCGTGAACCAGAACGCCCACGCGGCTACGCCGTTTCGGGCGCAAAATGGTTTTTTTAGGCGTTTTTATTTCCTCCCCTTGCTTTGTAAATAAGCAACTTGCCGCCGCCGGAGAACGGGCATGCTCACGCGTGTCTGCCCGGCAGCGGTCTTTTTTGCCCGCTTTTGTGGCCGTAATAAGTAACGACAACCGCGCGGCGTGCCCTTTTGAAACTTAAACTTAACTTTAACAAAAGAGGTGAATTGTCATGGCTATAACCATTGACCAGGCCTTCATTAAGCAGTTCGAGCGCGAAGTGCATGAGGCCTACCAACGTCAGGGTTCCAAATTGCGGAACACAGTACGTACAATAAATAACGTCAACGGCTCTGAAGCGATCTTCCAAAAGGTCGGTAAAGGCACTGCGACGACCAAATCAACCCACGGCATGGTGCCGGTAATGAACCTGGATCACAGTAATGTGACAGCAACGTTACAGGATTTTTATGCTGGTGACTGGGTCGATAAGCTTGATGAGCTTAAGCTCAATATTGACGAGCGTCAGATCATTGCCAATGCCGGTGCGAATGCGCTGGGTCGTAAGACAGATGATATGATTATCACAGAACTTGCTAGTGTTGGTGCCGGGCAAGAAATTGCCGACGGTGCTGTTGGCATGACTTTAGATAAAGTCATGACAGCGCTTGGTATGCTCGGTGATGCCGATGTTCCTGATGATGGCGAACGTTTTGCCATTGTCGGCTGGAAACAGTGGAGCGAGCTTTTGAAATTGCAGGAATTCGCCAGTGCCGATTTTGTCGGTCAGGACGAACTGCCATTCCGTGCGCCAATTCAAGCCAAGCGCTGGCTGGGTACGCTCTTTATGCCGCATTCCGCTCTGCCGGTTGCGTCAAATGTGCGTTCCAGTTTCTGGTATCACAAATCAGCCATAGGCCATGCTTCGGGGTCTGATGTTCAGACCGATATTAGCTGGCATGGCGATCGTGCGGCTCATTTCGTCAATAACATGATGAGCCAGGGTAGCAAGCTGATCGACGCCACAGGCGTTGTTGAGATTAAAGCTCTTGAATCATAAACCAGAACATAAAGGACTATTATCATGGCTTTTAAAGCATCCGATTTAAGTGTGCTGGCTTACGCCAACAACTTTACTCTGTGGCATTACACGAGTGTTGATAATACTGCGGCGATTGAAGCTGCCGGGTATTTCAACAGTGCGGTGGACATGCTGCGGCTTAACGATCTTTTGATCATTAATATCGATACGGACGGCACCCCGATCACGAAATTCTATATCGTGACCGGCAATGACGGCACGGCTGTCACAGTTGCGGTTTATGCGTAAACCATAGCTTGAGTGCTGCATACAGTATCGATTGCGCGGCCCCTGTTCCTTTCCCCCTTGCGGTCAGGGGTCGCACTTCTTTTTCAGTCGTGAGTGATTAGTTATCAGTGATTAGTAGTGATGACCTTTTACTAACCACTAATAACTAAACGCTAAAAACTAAAAAACGGAGTTTTTAAAATGGCACTATCAGATATTGCGCTGGCCAGCCGGGCATTGATCCGGATTGGCGCGGCGCCGATTACATCATTTAGCGATGGCACGGCAGAGTCCGAAATCGCCGGGGCGTTGTTTGGCCCGGTGCGTGATGCGCTGCTCTCGGCTTATAGCTGGAGCTTTGCGACCGGGCAGCTAGCGCTCACCGAACTAAGTACGCCGCCATTGGCGGATTTTAACAAATCGTTTCAGCTTCCGGGCGATTTCCTGCGGGCGATGTCGGCAGGCGCGGGAGGAAAAGGACGCGGGCTTAGCTTTAGGATTGCGCGTAATGCGCTGCATACAAATTCGAGCGAAGTGTTGCTGACTTATATATTCAGGCCGGAGGAAGAAGAATTCCCGCCTTATTTTGACGCGATGCTTATAGCGCGGCTGGCGGCGGAATTTACCATTCCAATTACTGAGAACACCTCTCGCGCCGAGGCAATGTTTCGTCTCGCCGAAATCGAATTCGGACGCGCACGCCAAACGGATGCGCAGCAGGACACACCGGGCAGGTTAGAGGACTTTAGCCTTATTAATGCGCGCGGGTGATATTTTATTGACATAATCTATTTGTCTGTGTTACAAGTGTCTCCGGTTTTAAAAGTTATTAATGGAGATTGTTATGAAGTTTACGAAAGCTCAGAAGATAAGTGGGGTGTTTGGTACTCTGGTGGCCTTGGGGGCTATGGCATATTACGGTTCATTGCCAACAAAACTAGAGCTACAAACTCAGCGTTGTAATAATGCTGTAGCTTCAGCACCTGGCACTGATTTTAATCGGTGTATGCAGCTCGTTCAGGAGGTCGATCGAGAGGTCGAGAAAGCAAAGAAAGAGCTTGAGCTGGCTCAAGACCGGGTAGATTCTCTCTGGAAAGGTCGTTGTAGAAACTTATCTCAGGCGCTTTGCGATGAGTGGAAAACAACAGTTCGAAACTCTATGGATACAGCTGTCAAGTTAATGGAAGCCCGCCAGGAAGCAATCCGAGCAAAGCAGACTGCTTTGGTAGGAGCCGCCAAAGGGCCTCGGTAGTTAACAAATTTATCTTTAAAAGAAGCCCCGTTTTTACGGGGTTTTTTATTGTCTGAATTAAAGGAAAAAATAATGACAAGAGTAAGACAGGTTAAAACGACCTTCACCGCGGGTGAAGTGTCGCGCTCCTTGCTGGGGCGGAGCGATTTGCGTGCCTATGAGAATGGGGCGCTGGCACTGCGCAATGTGTTTATCGAACCCACCGGCGGCGTAACGCGCCGCGCGGGGTTGCGTTTTGTTGATACGATTGGCGGTGACGGACGCCTGATTGCGTTTGAATTTAATAGCGATCAGAATTTTTTGATTGCTATCACCGGTACAAAAATTTCAATTTATGATGATGGCGTATTAGTGAGCTCATTGACCGCACCGTGGCTCGAGACGCAAATCCAAAATGTTGCCTTTACCCAGAGCGCCGATACGCTTTTGCTGATCCACCCCGATGTGCCGCCGCAAAAATTAACGCGCAATCCGGGTGGTGTTTGGCTTTTGGAAGAGTGGAGTTTTTTCACAGATAATAATGTTACGCAGCAGCCTTATTTTAAATTCGCCACTGCAGAATCCACGATTACGCCGAGCGGGACAACGGGTTCAATTTCCCTGACATCTTCGGAAGATATATTTGCGCAGGGGCATGAAGGAACAAGGTTACGTGTAGGCGGCAAGGAAGTTCTGGTGACTGATTTTGACTCGCCGACTGTGGTGACTGTGACGGTGATTGAAACATTGCTCGGTACGAGCGCGACGATTGACTGGCAGGAACAGGCCTATAGCGCGGTGCGCGGTTATCCTGTGTCGGTGGCGTTTCATCAGGACCGGCTTGTTATTGGCGGTAGCAGAGATTTGCCCAACCGGATGTGGTTTTCCAAGTCCGGTGATTTGTTTAACTTTGATCTTGGGATTGGTCTTGATGATGAGAGCATAGAATTTGGGATTTTGTCCGATCAGGTCAACGCGATACGCGGTATTTTTTCCGGGCGTGATTTACAAGTTTTTACAAGTGGCGCGGAATGGATTGTGACGGGCGAGCCTCTGACTCCGACGAGCGTGCAAATAAAACGACAAACCAGAATTGGTTCGGTAACATCACGTTATATCCCGCCGGTCAATGTTGACGGCGCGACATTTTTTGTTGCGCGCAGCCGTCAGGAAATCCGCGAGTTTCTGTTTACCGATCTGGAGCAAGCCTATAGCGCGAGCGAGCTTTCTGTTCTCTCGAAGCATATTATCAGCAAGCCGGTAGATCAGGACTACGACCAGTTACAGCGCTTGCTGTTTATTGTGCGTGATGATGGAAAATTTGCAACGCTGACCAGTTTTCGTGCCGAAAAAGTCGCGGCATGGACGCTGCATGAAACCGGCGGATTGGCGAAATCAGTTTCCGTCGTCGGTGAAACGACTTTCTTGCTGCTGGATCGTAATGGCACTTTTACGATCGAAGAATTTGATGCCACGCTTAATTTGGACTCCGCCCTCATGGGAACGGCGAGTTCGCCGAGCGCCACATGGTCGGGACTTGATCATCTGGAAGGTGAAACAGTTTCGGTTGTCGCCGATGGCATCGTGCAGTCGGATAAAATAGTGAGTGGCGGACAAGTCACGATTGATGAGGCGGCAAGTACGGTCGAGATCGGTTTGCCTTATACGCATATTATTGAGCCTCTGCCGCCGGGCGCGGTTGATAGCGGCGGGGCCGGGCGCGCAACGCGACTTGTTGAAGCGCTTTTTAGGCTGGAAGGTACGGCGGCGATGCGGCTTGATGTCGGGCGCGGTCTAAAAGATGTCGCGCTGCGCCAGCTTGGCGGTGACCTCGTCTTGGGGCAGCCCGCACCGCTTGTGAGCGGCGATGTCCGTGTGCGGGCATTGGGGTGGCAACCAAATGGAACGCAGCCGCTTTGGCGGATTGAACAATCTGTGCCGCTGCCTTTTACGCTGCTATCCGTGACGACTGAATTAAAAGTGAATGAT
>JAJFGW010000003.1 GCA_021775915.1 Alphaproteobacteria bacterium
TTTTGTTTGCTACTGTACCTTATCCGGAAGATATCGCATTTGACGATCATGACGGCATCCATGTCGAAGGCACTGATAATGCTGATGTTATTGGCAATGACGTTGAGGAAACCGGTGGCGACGGCATTGAAGTTGCTTTCAGTGATTATGCTTATGTTGATTACAACTATGTGGCTGATACAGGTGCCAACGGTATTTACATCAATGGCAGCGATTACGCCGAAGTAACGGACAATGAAATCGAATATACCGGCCTGAACGGTATTCTCGTCAACCCGAGCGATAATGTAACGATAGATGGTAACTTCATTGACGATACCGATGAAGACGGCATCCATGTTGATGCTGGTTCTGTGATCGCACTGACCAACAACACAATTACAACGACCGGTGATGACGGCATCGATGTTGAGGGCACCGCAGGCATTACAATCAGTGGTAACACTGTCAGTGATGCTGGTGACAGCTCCTACAATAACGGTATTGAAGTTGAAGACAGCTCCGGCGTTCTTGTGACAGAAAACACCGTTTATGATGTTAATAACGGTAACGGTATTCTGATCAAAAACAGCGGCGGCATTGATGCTCTGAGTGGCCCGCAGGTTACAGGAAACTGGATTGGTACAGACAGTATCGGAACTGATTTTGGCTCTGACAACATCGGCGCCAACGGCATTTACATTAACGGCTCCAACTGGGCGAATGTTGATGGCAATACTGTGACGAATACCGTCCTGAACGGTATTCTTGTGAACCCGAGCGATGATGTTACCATTACCGGTAACACGATCACCAGCACTGGCGGCCACGGCATCCACAGCTTGAACAGCAATAATATTCAGATCGGCGGGCTTGCTGATGGTGAAGAAAACACGATCGACGGTACAGATAAAACCGGTATCTTTGTACAGGGTGGCGTTGTCGCCACGATTGAAGGCAACTTTGTCGATAACACAGGCTGGGAAGGTATCCTTGTTCAGAACATGGAGACTCCCAATACTGTCACCGAAGACGATATTGAAGTGCTTCTGCCGAATGTAACAATCACTGAAAACTATGTAGGCACAGGCAAGGGTAGCACCATCGGAAGCGACGGTATTGCGGTCGCTAATGTTTACAGCAGTCTTATCACGGACAACAGGGTTGGTGACCAGGTTGGCGGAGACTTTAATGTCTTTGGTAACGGTATTGTGGTTACGACCGATATAGAAGATGATCCTACTGTTATCACTGGAAACTTCATTGATAATGTGACCGGTCACGGGATTTCCGTACAGGGTATTGATACGGCTACGATCTCCACAAACGAGATCAATCATGTCGGCGAGGATGGTATCAACGCCTGGAATAACGACACACTGCATATCAACGGCAATATGATTGATGATGCCGGTAGTAACGGTATCAATATCGGACGCTATCTGAACGCTGATCTTGATAGTAATATCATCAGCAATGTTGGCGAGGACGGTATTTTCTCTGATGGTTATAATGATGACGGTTTGGGCTTTTCGATCCGTATTACCGGTAACTCTGTTACAAATGCAGGCGGAGACGGCATCCAGAACGGCTACACCGATGATGTCACCATCACCGGTAATAATACAGTCACGAATGTTGGCGGTGTTGGTATTGATGTTTATAACAGCAGCTTTATCAATGTTAGCGACAATACGATAAGCCACACCAATGACCACGGCATTGATGTTAGCAATAGCGGTTATGCAGGTATTACCGGCAACAAGATCGATAATACCGGGGTTGCTATCGGTGATGGTAGTAGCGATGACAACGCTGATGGTATCCATGTCGAGAATGTTGATGGTGTTAATGGCGGTTCCGGCAATAACGTTTTCCGCGAAGGGGCTTATGTCGTTGTGAGCGGCAATACTATTCATGACACAGCCAATGACGGCATCGAGGTTGAGGATAGTGACGGAACAAACGCCGATAACGGTATACAGGTCACGGATAATTATGTCGGTACAAATGCAGCCGGTGATTTCTTTGGCGAAGAGAATATCGGTAGTAACGGTATTTATATCAATAGCTCTGACTGGGCTGACGTTGACGGCAACATGATTACGGATATCGGCTCTAATGGCATCAAAGTTAACCCAAGTGCTCACGTCACGATTAACGACAATACCATTAATAACACCAATGATGATGGCATTGACCTGGAGTTTAGTGATTACGCTATGATCACAAACAACAAAATCGGACTGACAGGCGGCGATGCGAATATCGGTGATGATGGCATTGATGTTGAAGACAGCTTCGGTGTTTTGATTGCCGATAACATTATTAACAATGTTGATGATGACGGTATTGACGTCGAACGCTCAAATGATTTGACGATTGTTCGCAATAGCATAACCGGCGGCGCTTCTGCTGGCACGGGTATTGAGATTGATGACAGTATCAACGTCACTATCGGTGAACTTGCTGATACAGTGCGCGGTCATCAAATCGGTGAGTTCGGTGATAACGGTAACTTTATCAGCACATTCTCAACTGGTATCGATGTTGATAATGACGGCGCCGGTTATACAGGCCCCGTGATTATTGGTAATAACACGATCACTAG
This sequence comes from Alphaproteobacteria bacterium, assembly GCA_021775915.1. Lineage (GTDB taxonomy): Bacteria > Pseudomonadota > Alphaproteobacteria > Micavibrionales > Micavibrionaceae > UM-FILTER-47-13. Next base: position 2,591 of record JAJFGW010000003.1, read on the forward strand.
CGTTTTTGACGGTATCGAAGTTGATGATGTTAATGCTGACGAATTCGGTGAAAACGGTCTGAAAATTGTCCGCAACGACATTACTGGCAACAGCGATGTTGGTGTTTATGTCGAAGATAGTGACGGCGCGCTGGTTGATGATAACAGCATTGCTCACTTCGATTACGGCGTTTATGTCGATGACAGTGAGAATGTCACGGTCTCAAACAACACCATGACAGACATCTTTGACACCGGGGTTTACGGTGAATATGTGCCGGGTCTGAGTGTCACGGGTAACAGCATCACCGGCGACTATGGCTACAACGGTGTTTATATCGATTACGGTGTTCAGTTGTTGGTTGATAACAACACGATCAGTGGCTTTAATGATGGCATTGATATTGATACAGAAAGTGATGATTACGATGATTTTGATCGCACAGTTACGGTTACAAACAATGACCTGACCGGCCTTGGCTACGGTTATTACGGTACCGGGATTGAAGTTGATGGTGATAATCTTACTAATCTCGATGTTTCTGACAACAGACAGTTTGTTGACATTGACGGCGTCATGACCCCGGTTTCCGGTATCACAGGCTTCTATGACGGGATTGACGTGGACGTCTATAATTATGACGGCACAAGCCTGGAAGCGCATATTGACCGTAACTTCATTGAATCTCAAGATACTGAAGACGGCCTGTATGGCGATTACGGCATCTATGCTGACTTTGACGTTAACGGTAGCGGCACTCTGAACGCTACGATTGATGACAATATCGTTGCTGGCTATCTGTACGAAGCTATAGATATTGATGCTGATACTTATGATGGCACTTTGACGATGTCTGTCAGCAACAATGTTGTAACCGGTTCTGATTATGTTGATTACGGTTATGCCTACGGTGACTACGGTATCGAAGTTACCCTCTATTCAGACTACGGTAATATTGTCGCTGACATTGATGGCAATGATATTAACGGCATGGATTCAAGTTACGATTACGGTATCTACGCTGATATTGAAGCTTATATGGGCAATGTTGATGCCTCTATTGATGATAATACAATAGATGGTGCCTACGGCGACTACGGCGTTTATGCCGATGTTGACAGCGACTACGGTAATATAGATCTCACTGTTAACAGAAACACCGTGAAAAACATGATGGGCGAGGCGCTGGATATTAACGCCAGCACCGATGATTACGGTTATGTGGATGTGTCGATCAATGATAATAACCTTACCGCCCATGATTACGGTTTTGACGATTTGTACGGTGATTACGGCATTGAAACGAGCATTAACAGCGAGTATGGCAATGCCTATCTCACCGCTGATCGCAATACGGTGAATGGCTTTGAATATGGTATCTATGCCGACATATACAGCGATGACGGTGACGTTGATGCCGGAATCAATGACAACACTGTTACCGCTGGTATCTATGGCGATTACGGTATCATGATTGATGCTGAGAGCGATGACGGAAATGTTACTGTTCTGATTGATCCAAATACTGTTAGCGGCTTTGAGTATGGTATTTATGCTGATGCTTCCAGTTACTATGGCAAGACGAGCCTGACTATCATTGATAATATTGTTACGGCTGCCACAGGTGATTACGGTTACGGCACCGGCATTATGGCTGAAACTTCCAGCTATTACGGTGATAGTGATCTTGTGATTAGTCGCAACACAGTTACCGGCTTTGAATATGGCATTGATGCCTACATGGACATCTATTACGGCGATGGTACGCTGGAAATCAATGACAATAACGTCACAGCGCCGGGCGCGTTCGGTGAATACTCCGATGGCGGCCTTGGTATTGAAGCTTATCTGATGACCTATAACGGTAATATGGGTGCTGAAATTGACGGCAATACTGTAAACGGCTTTACCAACGGTATCTGGGTTACAACCGAAAATGCCTTTGGTGATAGAGAAGAATTTGCTGGCGAGCATAATATTACTGTTTCTAACAATAATGTGAATGCCGGTAGTTTTGTGCCGATGATGGATTACGGTTACGAAGGTGATGACTATTATTATGAAGAAGATGACGATAACGGTATAGGCATTCTGGTTCGCGCTATAACAGGTGATTATTATTACGATGATTACGGATATGGTCCTGTTTTTGCCACGGTTGAAGAAAACAACGTCAACGACTTCATCATGACTGGTATTCATACAGAAAATCTGGATACAGCGAATATCTTGTTCAACAATGTAACGAATAGCGGTGATTACGGTTATCATGCCGCAGGTTCGATGAATGATAGCGTTGTTCTTTCCGGTAATGTCTTCACTGATAATACGGTTGGTGCGCTCTTTGAAAGTGGCCGAATTGATCTGACCGGTGATACGAACTTCTTCAACTTTGGTGAAGTTGGTATGCTGTTCCGTCCTGCCGAGGTAATGGATCATCATTATTACGGTGAAGGCGGCCCTCAACTCGCTTTCTTTGATGAAGATCCAACTTATGCAGAAATGAGTTTGGTTGACGATACAATCGGTTCCCAGTTCTTTAACGGTCAGTCCGAGTTCTTTGTTGAGCTTGATAACGGCGCGTTCTTTAACCCGGGTACACCGACGATCCTTGATGCCACGGACAGCACGTTCGTAACGCCGTTTGGTGTTGTGAACCCGTCCTCGACAGGTGATCTGATTGGTGCTGATGCTTTCGCCTTCCTGGAAGACAGGTTCTTCCACTTCACAGATCGTGATGACCTGGGGCTGTTCTTCTTCGGAGACATTCTGTCACCTGAGATTAATCAGGAAGATATCTTCCGTGACTTTGGCGAATTTGGTCCGTTCATTGGTAATACCCAGTTCACTCTGAATGGTCTCCCATTTGTTGACCCTGCCGCAGCATTGGCTGCTTTGGCTCCGGCCGCGGGTGATGAAGATGATGCAGAAGGCCTGGCTGGTATTGAGCCTGCCGCAGGTGGCGAAGATGTTACTTGTTGGGGTGATGCTGTTGCCGGTGCCAGTGGCGGTGCAACGGTTAGTTACAGCTTTGGCGTTGGTCTTGACGGTGCTGTGGCGGATGCTGCGGATTGTCAGCAGGCAAGCAACTTCTAATAAACAAGAAAACAAACATAAAAATAAAAGCCCTGCTTTATTAGCGGGGCTTTTTTTTAATCGATAACACTTGTCCAATATTCCTTTATATGTCGGTAGGATAGAGGCTCGCTGACATCATATAATTTAACAGGTGCATCGAGTGCTTGCCCGGTATCGCGCCCTAGCGGAGCGAGGCTTGTGCGGATTTCACTTCCCTCCGGGATGTGCTTTACATTGCCGAGTGGCAGAGCTATTTTCAGACCACTATAAACATGGGTGGTGCTGCCAAATATATCAAAATCGGCGTTGTCTGTGGCCGTTACAAAGGCCTCAAATTTCACGCCATTGTCAAAACGTCTATGCAGGGCGAGTGTGCCGCCAACATCTTCGGCGAGGTAACGCCCTATGCGGGCTTGCAGGGTCAGATCACTGTTTGGAACTTCATACCAGAGATTAAGATGTCCGGTTAGAAGGCGGTCGCCATTTAGGCCGAGATTAAAAGAGGTAAAGGGATCGCGCTTAAAAACCTGATAGGCTTCCGCGCTAACGGCAAAAGTTTTACCGAAGAGGCGGTAGAGTACTTCACCGCCAAAACCTGCATACATTTCCTCCAACATGCCGCCGGTTAGGCTGATATGCAAGTCGGGCTTGAGCGTAGTCATCCAGCTTAAGTAAGAGCGGTCGACGCTTATGGTCCTGTTTGCAAATTCATCGACATTATTGCGCACAGGTAAAATGGCGCGCGGGCGTAGCGTGTTTAGACGGTAGAGGTTGTCTTTTAAATCAAGCCGGATGCTGCCGCCGAGCCAAAAGTGCTCGGACAGTTTTTGGGATTCTTCTAAAATAAGGCCGGTGCGGTAAAGAAGACCGTTATCCTCTTCGGACAAGCTGAGCTCATTATCAAGAATGAAGCGAAATGTGTGGGCGTCGAACGCATTAAAGCGGTCATGGAGCAAGTCCTTGCCATCCGCGGCGCTATTAAACTCTATGTTGCGCCAGATTTCTTGCGGGCTACCTTGTTTACGGATGAGCGCTTGTTCCAGATCGCGGCGTTGCAGGCTAACCTCCGGGCCTTCCAGGCCGTATGAGAGAGGTGTTATGCGCAGCCCTTCGATGGTTTCTCCAGCGTGGGCAGCCATATGCCGCGCGGCGTGGCCAAGTTGCAGGGGTAGTGAACGGTTGTGATTCAGGAGTAATTTTGCCGAAGCGCTGTAATCATCACGGCGCGTTTCATAAAGGCGTATGTCATCTTTTTCAGCTGCCAGTGCCATTTCAGCAGGTAAAGCCAGCCCCGTACGGTAGGGGCGCATGGGGCGCGCTTTTACGTCCTTATGTTTGCGCCCCGGCCATTTTTTGATGGGGGACTGGAGACCGAGCGTTCCCATTATCTTTTGACCGCCGATAAGCGCTGCCCCAAAATTAACCCAGCCTTTCGGCGCGTAATTGATGCCAAGCGCCCATGGGTTTGGCGGATCATAATCAAAGCGTGATTGCTCAACAATATAACGGTCTGCGCCCCAGTCTGCCTTTACAGACAGGCCATCATAGGGCGTGGTGTATTCCACGCCGCCAAAAAAACCAATGTCTTCGCCGGTAAACCAGTTGTCCGGCGCATTCGGGCTTTCGCCATCCAGCAATCGTTTTTTGCCAAAATGGCTGTGCAGGCCTTTTAAAGGGTTGCTCATATGTGCGGCGCTCCCCAAACGCCCCCACGCCATGCCGGCGGTGAAATCGAAGTCTTTGTAGCGTTTAGAAAGAGCGAAATACTCCCCAGCCATACGCTTGTGTCCGATTGCAGATTGCAAACCAATTGCAATTTGGGGCGTGTGTGGCCTTTCTTTGATTAGTCGCAGACGTAAATCAATGCCAGGAAAAAGCCTGTCTGCAGCGCCGTTAATGCTTGAAATCTCTGAGGTTTGCCTGATTACGATGGAAAGATTGTCTACAGGTTGAATACTAATCGTACCGTGCATGTAGGGATCTAATGTTGAAATGTTAAGTCGTACATTTCCGGTCTTGTTCATGCGTGCGGAGGGTGTTGTGTTTAGTCCTAGTGCACCCATGAGAGAAGGCGTGGCCTTGCTTTCTGCGCGGGAGGCAGAACAGGTTATGGAGGCTGATATGGTCAAAAAAATAAAAAGCAGGAGTCGCATATTGGATATATCTTATTGAAAAATGCGGAGGCAAAGTCGAGAAAAAACAACCTCTTGTAGTGTCAGGTATATGCCTAGGTATGTCAAAACCTTTGGCATAGGACTTGCCTATACCAATTACTACGTTACTACAACTTATGGGGGTTGCAAAATAATATGCCGGAATATCTTTTCATTACTGCAATAGCTGCTTTGTTTTGCTGTGGTGCTGTTTTTTATATTGTTATCGAAAAAAAGAAGGGGCTGGCTTTGGCCAGTTTTCTTGATGATGCCATGGAGTCTGTTCCACATGGCTTGTTGTTTTTTGGTCAGGATGAAAAGTTAAAAAAAGATAACAGGATGGCTAGAATTCTTATTCCCGAGCTGGGGGAGGGGGGCGATACTTTACTCAGTGTTGATGGCTTTCTGGATTTTGTTTTTGCGCATAGGGTGCATGATAATAATACTTTTGCTTCTTGTGCTCCGGTAGATCCGCTTACTCATGATTTTCGGGAAGTGATGGAATGTCATGATAAAATTTGTTTAATGCAGGCGACTCACATTCATAGTGGTGAGTTGGTTGTATTTTTAACGGACATTACTGATTTGAAACGCAGGGAAGAAGATCTTCTGCGGCTTCATCGTGAGAATTATGAGTTGATACAGGCGGTCGAAGCAACTTCGAACGGTCTTGTTATTACCAATCCGAAAGAGCCGGACAATCCTGTTATCTTTGTTAATAGGGCCTTCTGTGAAATGACGGGGCTTGTGCGTGACGACATTATTGGTAGTGATTGGGCGGAGGTATTGGCCGCGCAGGCTCACATCCCAGATACCAAGAATGTTATGGACCTAATGAGTGATGAAAAACCGGCCAAACTGGAATGGGGTTTTAAGAAAGAAGAGAAGATTGTTTCTTATCAGCTTGTGGTCTCTCCCGTTCTGGGTAAAAAAGGTGATCTCGATTTGTTTATAGCCATTCAAACCGATATTACTGAGGTTAAAATGCAGGAAGTGCAATTTATACAAGCACAAAAGCTTGAAGCGCTGGGGCAACTGGCTGGTGGTGTCGCCCATGATTTTAACAATGTCTTGTCCATTATTGATGGCTATGCCCGTATGGCATCTAAAGCTGCGCCAGAAAATGATGATCAGCTTGTTAATTACCTTGAGCGGATTAAGCAGGCGAGTAAAAGAGGGGCCGGTTTAACCAAGCAGCTTTTGTTATTTGGCCGTCATAAAATTGTTGGCGATACTGTTGTTGATATTTCCCGTATGATTTCTGAACAGGAACGCCTTTTACAACCCTTACTCGATTCTTCGATGAACCTCAGGCTGAACGTTGATAATGGATTGTTTGTCGAGTGTCCTCCTGATGGGCTTTCTCAAATTATTATGAATCTTGTCATTAATGCCCGTGATGCTATGCCGGAAGGTGGCATGATTATTATCGATGCTCAAAAAAGTGTTTCGGGTGCGCTCCTGAATGTTGTTCCAGAGGATAAGCGGGATAAAGATTATGTATGTCTTTCTGTTACGGATACGGGGATCGGGATGGATCAGAAAGTTATTGATCGTATTTTTGACCCGTTTTTTACAACAAAAGAGCAAGGCAAGGGAACGGGGCTGGGGCTGTCCATGGTTTACGGTCTGGTGAAGGAAATGGAGGGGTATATCGACGTTTCCACGGTTCCTGGTGAGGGCACCAGCATTCGCCTCTATCTGCCGCTGAGTGATAAGAAGGTTGCTAAAGGTATCAATGAGACGGCCGATAACGCGGCAGGAATACGGTTTGATGGCTATACGGTTTTAGTGGCTGAAGATGAACCGGATTTGCTGAAGGTTGTTAGCAGTATGCTTGAGGAAATGGGCATAGAGGTCTTGGCCGCAAAAAATGGAGCGGAGGCGCTTGTGCTACAGGATGAGTATGAGGGCGATATTGATCTGCTCTTGAGCGATGTTGTTATGCCTGAATTAAACGGAGTTAAGCTCGCTGAGTTAATCCAGGCTGTACGTGAAGAAACTAAAGTTATTTTTATGAGTGGTTTTCCGGCCAATGGTAAAATGGCCAGAATACGGATACCCGAAGATTCTGTTTTGTTGGCTAAGCCGCTTGATTTTGAAAAGCTCACCATCGTTATGAAAAAAGTATTGGATGAAGATGGTCTGGATGCAGAAAATAGCGGTGATTTGCAACGTTGGCAGGTTGTAAATGGATAAAAAGGAGGAATTATGGCGTCATCATTGACGGAATTGAAGGTGCTTGTGGTTGAAGATCAGCAGGACGCACGAGCGATGATGCGTAATATGCTGTCTGAGCTTGGTATTACGCAGATTTTTGAGGCTGGTGACGGCCGCGAGGCTTTGCGTTTTATGGATTCAGCCTTTGATTTTGTAAATCTTGTTATTTGTGATTGGAATATGCCGGGTTTGACCGGTGTAGAGTTTTTACGCCAGTTGAGGTCTGTGGATGCGGAGACCCCCTTTCTTATGGTGACGGGGCGCAAGGACATGGAATCTGTTGTGGAAGCCAAGACGGCAGGTGTTTCAGGCTATATTAGCAAACCCTTCTCTCCCAAGCAGCTTGAGGCCAAGCTCAGGATTATTATACAGAAAATGGAAATTGCCTGCTGAAAATCTCTTTGCATTGTTCATCTATTCCTTTATACAAAGTCTTTGTAAATAAGAACTTGGAAAGAGTCTTTAATGGCTAAAGAAGAATTACTTGAATTCAAAGGCACTGTTACAGAAATTTTGCCGAATGCTATGTTTCGCGTGAAACTGGAAAATGAGCATGAAATTCTGGCCCATACGGCGGGTAAGATGCGTAAAAATCGTATTCGCGTCTTGCAGGGTGATATTGTTGTTGTTGAAATGACACCTTATGATCTGAGCAAGGGTCGTATTATTTACCGTGAAAAATAAGTCTTTGATATTGGCTTCTGCCTCGCCAAGGCGCGCCGCGCTTTTGGGGCAGGTTGGTATTACGCCTGATAAAACTATTCCCGCAGAAATTGATGAAACGCCGTTAAAAGGTGAATTGCCGCGAAGTCTGGCCGAAAGGCTGGCCGTGGAAAAGGCGCAGGCTGTCGCCGAAAGCCACTCCGGTGCCTATATTTTGGCTGCTGATACGGTGGTTGCCTGTGGTCGTCGTGTTTTAGAGAAGGCCGCAGATGAGACGGAGGAACGGCGCTTTCTGAAATTATTGTCTGGACGGCGGCACAAGGTTATTGGCGGTATCGCTCTTTTGTGCCCGGATGGGCGTGTGATAAGTCGCGCCATTGAAACCGTTGTCCAGTTTAAGAAACTGAGCGATCATGACATAGAGGACTACGTTCAATCTGGTGAATGGGAGGGCAAGGCCGGTGGCTATGCTATTCAGGGCAGAGCCGGGGCTTATATTAAATTTATCAGGGGTTCTTATTCTAACGTGGTGGGGCTATCTCTTTATGATACAATGCAAATATTGAAGGGGTCCGGTTACTTTTAATGGATATTCAAATTGAAGAATTAGATGGTGGTTTGTGGGTTGCTGCCCTTGATCAGGGCAGGCTCGAAGGGCTGGAGTTTGATCCTCCGGCGGAGGAAATACGCTGGGGCTCCATATACTGGGCCAAGGTCGCGCGTATTGATAAAGCGCAGGATGCCGCCTTTGTTAATCTTGACGGTGACAATATTGGCATTCTTTATAATGGCGATGTGCGCATAAAACAGAAAGACGGGTTCTATACAAAAGGCGGTGGTAAGGAAATTGGCAAGGTTCTTCGGCCCGGCCAGATGGTGGCTGTGCAGGCAAAAAGTGGCTATTTACCTAACAACCCGGATGAACCTTATTCCAAGGCAGATGGAAAAACGCCACGTGTGAGTATGAATATCACTTTGCCGGGGCGTTATCTGATTTACTCGCCTATGGAGAAGGATAATCGTGTTTCCCAGCGCATCAGGGAGAAAAATATGCGCAATCAGATGCAAAGTATGCTGGATTCCCTGACCGATTGTCATGGCTGTATATTGCGGGCGGCAGGGGCCGATACGCAAACCGATATGTTAATGCGGGAAGCGAAGATATTAAACGCTGCCTGGGGGCAGATACAGGGCTATCTGGAGGGTGATGAGTCGCAGCTTATTATGCTGGGGCCTGATGCTATTCAGCGCACGCTCGGGGATCATGCCAGCAAGCTTATAGACCGTATTGATCTGACTGTTATGGATCATTACCACTTGGCGGAAGAATGGTGCGATATTTACGCGCCGGACTTGGTTACAAAAATTAACCCGGTTGAAATACCGGGGGCTAGCCAGGATTTCGGCTTGTTTGAGCATAGCGATATTATCGGTCAGATTGAGGCTCTGCTTGTGCCTTACGCTGTCTTGAGTAGCGGCGGGACTGTTATTATTCAGGAGGCGGCGGCCTTAATTGCCATTGATGTGAATACGGCCTCTGATAGTCGGTCGCATCTGGCGATTAATTTGGATGCGGCAAAAGAAATAGCCCGACAGTTGCGTTTGCGTAATATGGGCGGGGCGATTGTGATCGACTTCCTGCGCATGAAAAGCAAGGGGGAGAAGGACAAGCTCGTCAAAGCGCTGGAAGATGTTTTTAATGAGGATTCATGCACCGTGCAAATCCATGGCTGGACGGGACTTGGTTTCATGGAAATTACACGTCATCGTCGTACACCACCCTTAAATGAACGGTTTGAAAGTACGATGATGGAAAAGGGATAATTTCTTGACTTTTCACAACGCTTTGGTTTATGACAATCTTGTTCATTTTTTTATAACAAGGAGTTTTCGATATGTCCCGTTCCGGCAAAAGCCTTGATCCTGTTAATGACGCTTATATCAACCCCGACCATATAGACGTTCGGGCTTTCAAAGTCCTTGATCAGGAGATGAAAGAGAAGATTATTACGTTAATGGAGGCTTTTTATGCGGAAGAAAAACTTAGCCTTCAGAAAATGCAACTGGATATAGATTTTTCTATCAGCGATCCTACCTTTCGTGCCCGGCAGTTAAAATATAACTTCAACAAAGGAAGTGAACGCATTGACGCCAGTGCTGCGATCCACGACATGATAGGCTGGCAAAATGATATTTATTACTGGGTGGCCATTCAGCGGGGCATGTGGATAGAGGCACGGGAGCCGGGCGTGATTACGGCGAACGGAGATATGTTTATCGTTGTGCCGACAGCTTCATCTTATCGTGATTTTCCAGAGCTTTCCGCCATGATTGAAAAATGGGAGCCGCCGGAAACGTTGCGGGAAGTAACGAAGGCAGAGGTTTTGCAATCCGGGCAAACGAACCTTCCGGAGGGTTTTCCTCATTGGCCTGTTTGCAAGAAGGAATTTGTAGAAGATGCCAAACGGGAAGTCTTCAAGCCGGGTTGATTTCTTTTATATCTATCTCTGGACAGATCATCTCGTTTCTTTTATAAGCTCATAGTTGATTTTCCCTTCTGTGCCCAGGTAGCTCAGTTGGTAGAGCAGGGGATTGAAAATCCCTGTGTCGGTGGTTCAAATCCGCCCCTGGGCACCATTTTAACCCTCACCAAGTGCATTCTGTAAATAAAAAAGCTTGACGGGTGGGGTTATTTTAGGGCATTAATCTTCATCTATGGAAAATTAAATAATATGAGGTTTCGTGATGAAAAAATCTTCTGGTCGTTTTATGACTGTGTTTAACTCAGTGGTCGTTGGTACAGCTTTATTGCTTTTGACAGGCGCGCAGGCGGGGGCCTTGCCGGAGAAGGGAAAATCTCTCCATGGTGAAGAAATTACGGCCTTAATGGCGGAATTGGAGCGTGATTGGGTTCCTGTAGCCAAGGCGGAGACACCTGTCGTTACCTTGGGGTCGTTGAGTCATAACCGTTTGTTTTTCAAAAACAAGAAAAATGATAACTGGCTCTCTATCAAGAGCAGTGATACGCCAAGCTTATGGGTTGAAGAAATGGGAACGAATTTAAAAATTTCCAATAAACAGGATTTTATGCCCCCGGGCGCGACGCTTGCTTCCGCCCCTCTTTCCGAAGGTGATAAAAAAGATATAAGGGCTCAGATAGAGGGTTTTAGTAAGGATGAATTGGTAGACGCATTTATGAGCGATATGGTTCTTTCCAAAAAAGCTGAGAATGCTGTTAGAGAATTTTTTAACGCCGCTACCAGAGAGCAGTTAATAAGTTTATTGGTGGAGAAAGCTCTTGCTGATTCTAACAAAATAAGTGAGCTAACGCCAACAGGATCAATCGCCAAGACTTTATGCGGTGATCATGATGAAACTGTTGCTCATTTAAAAACGCTCGATGTTCTGCCTGTTCTTCAGGGAAAAACAGAAGGTGGAAACCTGATGGAAGTTTTTGCTCATCCCGGTAAGAAAAAAGATAGAGCTTATACCGTTCTTATGACAGAAGGTGATAAGAGCTGTAAAACTGACACAGGTCTTGGGTTTCAATTTACACCGGGATAATAAACTATAGAATTTCCTGATAATGAAGAAGAAAAACACGGTCATCCAACATTATTTTGACCGGTGGTCATGTCATTATGATACGGATTTGCGCCGCTATGATTACAGCGCGCCTGCCATATTATTTGAAACGATCAGTGCGTATCTCGATAAGAAAGACAAGCTCCGGCTTCTTGATGTTGGTATAGGCACGGGGCTTTCGGCGTTCCCTTTTCAAGAGCAAGGCGGCTTTCATATTACCGGTGTTGATTGCTCGCAGAAAATGCTGGATATATGCCGAGAAAAACCCATCGCAGATGAGCTGCATCTTTGTAATGTGGCGCAGGAGAATCTTCCTTTTGCAGATAACAGCTTTGACCTCGCTATATCCGCAGGCGTGATTGAGTATGTTAGTGATATTTCCGGTTTATTTTCTGAAGTTTCGCGCGTTTTGCGTCCTGACGGTTTATTTGCAATATCTTGGGAGACACCGGAGACAAAGAGGCTCTATAAACCGGGTTTGCTGAAAGGTATTTTGGAGGACAGTAAGCATCGCGTTGTTATTCAGTCTGCCATATGGCGAAACTTTTTTCCGCGTACCTATAAAAGATATTTGTATAGCGTTGAAATGATCGAAGAGCTTTGCGGCGCTAACGGAATAACGCCTCTGGAAACTAAAAGCTTTCTGGCCTATAGCCCAAAGGCGGATAAAAATATTACGCATTGTCTTTTGATAGGGCGCTTTAGCTGAATTTCCTCCCTTATGCAGCCGACCAGCCGCCATCGACAGAGACATGCGTGCCGGTGATATTTTCGGCGTAATCAGAGCACAGGAAGAGCGCCGTCCCTGCGACTTGCTCTATGGTCACGAATTTCTTTGTCCATTGTGCGGCGAGCAAGACATCTCTCCTGACTTCTTCTTCGCTTATGCCGCGCGCTTTTGCCGTATCGGGAATTTGCTTTTCTACGAGCGGTGTGAGCACATAGCCGGGGCAAATCGCGTTAACGGTAATGTTATCCTGCGCGACTTCGAGCGCGATGGTTTTGGTAAAGCCCAGAACGCCATGCTTGGCCGTGACATAGGCGCTTTTGAATGGCGAGGCGACAAGCCCGTGTACCGAAGCTATATTAATCACCCGGCCCCAGCCTTGTTTTTTCATGTGCGGAATGGCGGCGCGCGTTGTATGAAAGTTAGAGGACATATTGATCGCGATGATCTCGTCCCATTTTTCCGGCGGAAAATCCTCAACCGGGGCAACATTTTGAATGCCTGCATTATTGACCAGAATATCAAGAGTGCCGAACTCTTTTATTGTTTCCTCAATCATGGCCGTGATCTCGTCCGGCTTTGTCATGTCTGCGCTATTATAAATGGCTTTTATGCCTTTTTCTTCCAGTGCGGCGCGGAGCTGCTCAATTTCGCCTTTATCACCGAAACCATTCATGACGATATTGATGCCTTGCGTGGCTAGTTCTTGTGCTATGCCAAGGCCAATACCGCTGGTGGAACCGGTAACGAGTGCCGTTTTACCTTTGAGTGACATGTTTGTTTTCCTTATTCAGATGGCTTGTTCAGTGACCAGTCGTAATCCATGAATATGATTTTTGCATTTTTATCGAGCGCGATATAGGGGGAAATCCAGCCTTTAATGTCGCCGTCATTAAAATCTTCGGAAAACCAGTCAAAAATCTTGCTGGCATAGACTTTATCTCCCTCAATCCGCAAACCCTTGCCCGTATTTTTGAGCGCAAGAACGGTTTGTTCTTCAAGCTGAATATCCAGTTTATCGGCACGATAAGCCTCCGCCCTTAAATCAGGGCATGAGACAGAGGCGCAGTTAATTGCAAAATGAATGCGCGGGTCATCCATCGGGCGCAGAATTTCATGTTCGATCGTGTTCAGCGTGTAATTCTGCCCGTCCAGTGTCCATGAATGGCGCTTCCACGGGCTGGTAAATGTCCCGCCGAGATTTTTAATGCTGCCGCGCTCTTCTTCGCGGATGATGAGTTCAATGGTCAGGAAGTTATATGCATTGATCCAAAAGGCTTTTTTATTATTTTCTGTGTAGGTGTTGGGGGTTTCAGATAGCAGGAGTTCCAGCGCTTCTTGATGTCTCGGATCTGTCGCCCAACCCTCATAATCCACGCCTTCATAGGCAATATCGTTTGCTTTTGCAGGACTTACATATGTTTGCAGCAGGCCGTCATAAAGGTTTATAAAGCGGCTATGGGGGGCTTCTGCGTGTGCATTCTGTGAAAATACCAGCACAATCATAAGAGTTAAGGAAATTCGGCGTTTTATATCTTCCATCTTCATTGTAAGTCCCATATGTTACCGCAAATACCTTGTTATACAGACATTCGATGGGGCTACGGGAAAATTACCGTTCTTTGTAACTTTTTCACCGGTTTTGGCGAAATGTTCTCGTTACAAACATTGCTTTAAGGAGTTGTCTTAGCATGGAATCAGCGCTTATCTTTTTGGCCGCTAGCCTGTTGTTTTTACTGTCTTTTGCCAATGGTAGCAACGATGTGTCCAAGGGCATTGCCACGCTGGCCGGGGCAGGGCTAACATCTGTACGCGGCGCGATTGCATGGGGAACGCTCTGGACTGTGGTGGGCGGTTTGTCCGGCCTGTTTTGGGGCGGGGCACTTATCAAAAATATCAGCAGCAGTATCTACACAGAGACTCATGGTTTTTACATGCCTTTGGCGCTGGCAATTTCTATCGCGCCGATTGTCTGGGTGGCGCTGGCGACATGGCGCAAATGGCCGGTTTCAACAACGCATGCTGTTGTTGGCGGGCTTGTCGGGGCGGGGCTTATGGCTTATGGAATGAGCGGTATTGACTGGCATACAATCATGAAAAAGATTGCCCTGCCGCTTTTGGCGAGCCCGTTTATGGCAATTGCGCTGGCATGGCTCCTAACGCCGGGGTTAGAGCGTGCCGCAAAGCTGACAGATAAGATAAGGCTTTGCCTTACCCCTGTCCCTAAACTCGCTCTTGTG
>JAJFGW010000021.1 GCA_021775915.1 Alphaproteobacteria bacterium
TAGGCAACGGCCTGCCCCTGATCTGTAGAAATGAGCGCACCATGGCGGCGTTGCGGAATGTCGCCTTTATACGGCGCATAGGAATGAAAGATACGGTTAAACACGCCTGTGCCGCGCGTATCGGTCATGAACTGACTCTGATAGCCGATCAGGCCACGTGACGGCGCGAGGAATGTAATCCGGGTCTTCCCGGCACCGGCGGCGCGCATATCAGTCATCTCGGCCTTACGGCGGTTCATTTTATCAACCACGGTTGAGGAATATTCTTCATCAACATCAATGGTGACTTCTTCGATTGGCTCTAACTTCTGGCCGTCTTCTTCTTGGTAAAGAACGCGCGGGCGCGAAACGGTGAGCTCGAACCCTTCGCGGCGCATGGTCTCGATCAAAACACCGAGCTGCAATTCACCGCGTCCGCCAATTTCAAAGGAGTCCTTGCCATCGCTTTCGTTAAAGGTAATCGCGACATTGGTTTCAGCTTCGGCGAGCAATCTTTCGCGGATCATGGTCGAGGTGACTTTTGAGCCCTCCGTCCCGGCAAAGGGCGAGTCATTGGCCGAAATCATCACCGCCATGGTCGGCGGATCAATTGGGGTCGAGGGAATGGGCTGATCCAGCGCCGGGGCACCGATTGTGTCAGCAACGGAGGTTTTGGTCAGACCGGCGATACATATAATATCGCCAACATTAACTTCATTCACCGGCACGCGCTCTGTGCCTTCAAATTTCAGAAGCTTGGTCAAACGGCCATTTTCAACAGTCTTGCCGTTCAGGTCCATGGCTTTGACGGTTTCATTAACTTTGGCAGAACCCTGCATAACACGGCCGGTCAGGCAGCGCCCGAGATAAGGGTTTGAATCAAGCAGCGTGGCAAGCATGGCAAAAGGTGCGTTTGCATCACCTTCCGGCGGCGGGACATGCGTTAATATCAAATCCAGCAAAGGTGTTAAATTTTCGCGCGGATCTTCCAGCTCATTCACACACCAGCCGCTACGGCCCGACGCATAGAGGATAGGAAAATCTAACTGCTCATCATTGGCATCAAGAGAGACAAACAAATCAAAAACTTCGTCAACGACTTCTTCAGGGCGGCCATCGGCGCGGTCGATTTTGTTAATGATAACAATAGGACGCAAACCTTGCTTAAGCGCTTTACCGAGCACGAATTTAGTTTGCGGCATCGGGCCTTCCGCAGCATCGGTGAGCAAAATTACGCCATCTGCCATATGAAGCACGCGCTCCACCTCACCGCCGAAATCGGCGTGGCCCGGTGTGTCGATGATATTGATCCGCACATCGCCCCACTGGATAGAGGTCGGTTTGGCCAAAATGGTAATGCCGCGCTCTTTTTCAAGATCACCGGTATCCATCAGGCATTCATCGACTTTCTGGTTATCGCGGAACATGCCGCTCTGCTTCATGAGCGAGTCAATGAGCGTGGTTTTACCGTGGTCAACGTGGGCGATAATCGCAATATTACGCAGATGCTGAGTCATAATTTTTTGTTCTTTTTATTCCAATAGTTTAACAGACGGGAAGTTCTACAGAGTTCCAGCGCAAAAGGGAAGAAAAATCGCCTGAGGCTTGAAGAAAAGGGAATGGTGGGCCTGGCCGGACTTGAACCAGCGACCAATCCGTTATGAGCGGACTGCTCTAAACCAACTGAGCTACAGGCCCACTCCGGTTATCAGTTATCAGTATTCCCTTATCGGAATCAAGACATAAGTTTATTTTTCAGGGCAAATTATTCCCTGTTTTTGCAATTTCTATAACTTTATAGTACTATCTATGTTCTTATACATAACACATCGCCTTATATCTTAACTTTTTGAGGAGAAAAACATGTTGAAAGAACCACACCATCACATTCAAAAGCTATTAAACAATACAAAACATTTAGCTTTGCAAAAGAAGGTCAAAGAGCTGGATCTTGAACCCATCAAATTCAAACTCATTAAAGAAAAAGGGTGGAGTCTGGAACAAGCCGAGCGCGTGGAACCGCTTTATAAGGGCTATCTCTTCCTTTATGTGATTATGCCCGATGAAACGCATATCCCGTCACTGGAAATCGATGAGATGTGGCACGCCCATATTCTGGACACAGAAAAATATATGGTCGATTGCTATCACATCTTTGGTTACTACCTTCATCATTTCCCCTATTTAGGGCTACGCGGAGAAGAAGATAAAAAGAATTTAGACGACAATTTCGAAAGAACCCGCCTGCTCTTTCAAGAGCTAATGGGCAGTGACCCACTCGACGGCCTGGAGGCCACAGGATGTGGCGGTGGTGGCTGCGGCGGTGGCGGTTGCAGTAGCGGTGGCGATAGCGGCGGGGACTCATCTACACCAGACGTTGGCGGAGACTTTGACGATGGTGCCGCCATAATCCCGGCAAGCTGCTCCAGCAACAGTGAGCGCAAGAAGAAGGACGAACCAAAAGAAAAGCCGCCCACCAACAAACCACTCTGGAAACGTATTCTAGGGATGGAATCGTGGACAGACAGCGTTAACCCGGAAACAATGAATATTAAAGGCCGTCCGGGCAAACAAGAAACGCTTGATCTGGTTTATGAGCAAAAAAACGTTATTGATACCGAATCCAAATCGATCAATTAGAGCAGAAGCGCGGGTTCCTCATGGCCCTTTAAAATAAGGGGCCATGGCCTCCTGCGCCTCTTTTCGGGACTGAGTCGCCATTGCATTGCGCCGGTTTTCATTGAAATAATAGGCCAGTCTTAAAAGCGGCCCGTAACGAGTGAGGTCAAATCCCGCAGGGGTAAAACCGTAATCAAGCTTTGGTTTTATAATGGCTTCGTTAGCAGGATTATGTTTCGAGGTTGCCACCTGAAAACCCGCCCCTTTCAGACGCGCCATAACAACAGGCAATAAAGCTTTGTATAATCCTTGATGGCGGTGCTCCGGAAAAAAACCGGTATTCACCATATCGTAACTTTCATAATCACTCTGACAGCCCCAACCCCATCCTGCTATCGCATTATCTTTTTCACAAATATAAACCAGCCGGTACAAATCTTTTGTGCGAGCACCCAGTCTATCCAGCGCTTGCTTTTCAGCTTCGCTTAGAAAAGTTTCAACAGGGCAAGTCTCATCATCACGAAAGATTTCTGCGCGTTTTTCTAAAAAATAGGGCTTAAAACTAGGCCACGAGACACGCGTAACAGAATATCCATTCAACAAAGGCTGCGGATCTTCCAAACGGTCAAACATCTTTTTTTATGTACTTGCTTAAGTATCAAGGAAACTGCGTAATTTACGGGAACGGCTTGGGTGTTTGAGTTTACGCAGGGCTTTGGCTTCGATCTGCCTGATCCGTTCGCGCGTCACGTTGAATTGTTGCCCGACTTCTTCCAGTGTGTGATCGGTGTTCATGCCAATACCAAAACGCATCCGCAGAACGCGCTCTTCACGCGGTGTAAGCGAGGCCAGCACGCGGGTTGTCGTTTCACGTAAATTGGAATGAACGGCACTTTCGACCGGCAGGATCGCGTTTTTGTCCTCGATAAAATCACCCAGCGATGAATCTTCCTCATCACCAATCGGCGTTTCCAGCGACACCGGTTCTTTGGCAATTTTCAAGACCTTACGGACTTTTTCCAAAGGCATATGCAAACGCAGCGCCAATTCGTCCGGCGTTGGTTCGCGGCCAATTTCGTGCATCATTTGGCGGCTTGTGCGCACCAGCTTGTTGATCGTTTCAATCATATGCACCGGAATACGAATCGTACGCGCCTGGTCGGCAATAGAACGCGTAATCGCCTGCCTGATCCACCATGTCGCGTAAGTAGAGAATTTATAACCACGGCGGTACTCAAATTTATCAACCGCCTTCATCAAGCCGATATTACCTTCCTGAATCAAATCAAGGAACTGCAAACCCCGGTTGGTGTATTTTTTGGCAATGGAGATCACAAGACGCAAATTGGCCTCGACCATTTCTTTTTTAGCACGGGCAGCTTCACGCTCCCCTTTTTGTACTGTCCCAACAATGCGGCGGAATTCTTTGAGCGGCAGGGCGGCTTCTTCCGAAATCGCTGCTATCTGGTCACGTATGCCTTTGATTTCATCTTTATTTTTATCAGCGAATTTTTCCCATTTTTTGGATTTTTTCTTAACTCTGGTGAGCCAGCGCGGATCAGTTTCAAAGCCAAAATACTCCGCAATAAAATCTTCGCGTTTCACGCCGCTATCAACAGCCAGACGCATTAACTTGCCTTCAAAGCCCACCAACTCACGATTGATTTTGTAAAGACGCTCAACAAGCTGAACAATCCGGGCATTGTTAAGCCGCACCTCGCCCATAAGAACGACCATATCGTCTTTCAATTTATCGTATTTCTTGTTTTCCGCCGCGGTAGGTTCTTTCCCCTTCGCCAGCGCTTCCAGCCTTGGCTGCTGGGCTTTTTGCATTTTTTTATAGGTTTTCTGAATCTTGCTATAAGCTTCAAAAACCTGTGGCAAGAGCTCCTCTTCCATAGCAGAGAGAGAAACAGTGTTTTCTTCTTCGCTATCGCTATCGCTACTATCAGCGCCCTCTTTGGCCTTGCCCTCTTCACCATCAGCGGCCTTATCGCCTTCAGATTCTTCTCCCTCAGCTCCGGCGGCGCTCTCTTCTTCCTCTGCTTGCTCTTCTTCATCCCCGGCGTTATAAGTTCCACCGAGATCGATGACTTCGCGCAACAAAATGTCGCCCTTTTGCAAAGCATCGTACCAAGCAATCAAAGATTCGATAGCTAACGGACTTTCGCAAATACCGCCAATCATCATGGCTTTACCGGCTTCAATACGTTTAGCAATGGCTATCTCGCCCTCGCGGGAAAGCAATTCGACAGTGCCCATCTCACGTAAATACATGCGCACAGGGTCATCGGTGCGGCCCGTATCATCAGCCGCTATGTTACCGCCAGATTTGTATTCTTCTTTTTCGTCCTCGTCCGAATCATAGTCATCTTCGTTTTCAACAAGCTGAACGGGAGAATCGTTCACTTTTGCGATAGCATCTTCAATTTGTTCTGATGAAAATTCTTCGGCTGGAATAACCTTGTTAAGCTCATCATAAGTGACAAAGCCCTTATCCTTACCGTCTTTGATAAGTTTTTTAACTATAGAAGCAAGCGAACCCTTCGTCTTGGTTTTGCCAGTATCTTCTTGATCTTTCTTGCTCACGCTTTTCTGCCTGATATTACTTCTTGGTGCCATTGAACCTGACTCATTATTTGATTTGTGATTAAACTGTATTTTCTAAGAAAAATCAAAGGCCTGTTTCACTCGTTTCCCGCCTTATGCACATCGTGTAGTGCCATCATCCTATCTTCATTATCCTTACTAAAATCCTGCCCGAGCGTTTTCCCGGCGGCCTTCAACTCTTTCCAGACGGCTTTTTTCTGCATAAAGCTGCATGTTTCCTGCCATCCGCTCAATATAACATCGTCCTGCGCCCCGGGCCGTGAAAACCCTGCATGGGTATAAACAGCCCCGGACAAAACAGCGCGCAACTCAGATATAAAGCCCTGCTCCTTTAAATAGGCCTGCAAAGCTTCCGAATCAAGAGCTTCTTCGCTGCCAAGGATGTTTAGTACAGATTGTCGTAATAAATCAAGCCTTTCATGTACTATATTTAAATGCCCGAGATCATCTTCAACCTGATCAAAAATCCCCGGATGATTAATAATCGTCGCCAGCAGCACGTGATGCCTTAAATTATCACCGGAAAACACAGGTTTTCCAACAGGTAGAGAGCCTGTTCTTGCCTTGTTTTTATCCTGATATTTCCCTTTTTTCTGGTAACCGGAACGACCAAAATTCTGATAAAGTCTCTCTTTAAATGTCTGCCGATAATATTGCTGTACCGTACGGTCGGCAATTTTCAGCGCCTCCTCTTCCAAAGTTTTTGCCAGTCCGGCCTTTGATTCGGGTGTTTCAAACTGCCGCCCCGCCGTATGGTGCGACCAGATGAAGTCCACCAGCGGTAAAGCATTATCGATTACTTTCGCAAAACTTTCCTTGCCCTGCGCCCTGATCATGCTGTCCGGATCTTGCCCATCGGGCAGAAAGGCAAACAATGCGCTCTGGTCTGCCTGCAACAATGGTAATATCCTCTCACAAGCTCGCGCCGCCGCCCGCCGCCCGGCATTATCGCCGTCAAAGCACAGAACAGGGTTCTTGCTCTGCGCGGGAATCATCTTCCACAGAATCATAATTTGCTCTTCGGTCATCGCCGTCCCCAGAGGCGCAACCGCCCCCTTATACCCGGCAGAAAAACAAGCCATAACATCGAGATAGCCCTCAACAACGATCAAAGCCTCCCCGTCCCCTGCCGCCTGCCGCGCGTGGGATTCGCCGTAAAGCATGCGGCCTTTGTGGAAGAGCGGTGAATCGCTGGAGTTAATATATTTCGGGGCTTTAAAATCACCCCGGTCCGGCGCGCGCATATGGTCCGGCATAATCCGCCCGCCAAAGGCAACAACCCGCCCGCGCCGGTCTGCCACCGGGAACATGATCCGCTCCCGGAAAAATGAATAAGGATCTCCGCCGCGCGTTGAGTGCCGCACCACTCCAGCATCGACCATTTGCTGATCGGTATAGTCTTTACCTTTCAAATATTTCCAAAGCGCCTGACCATTTTCCGGCGCATACCCGACGCGAAAAGCGCCCATCAAATCCTCTGAAACGCCTCTTTCGACAAGATATTGCTTTGCTTCCCTGTATTTTGAATCATGCAAGGTCGCCACAAAGAACGCGGTAGCGTCTTCAAGAAGAGCGTATAAGTCTTTCTGTTTTTTGGCTTTTTCGATTTCCTGCGGTGTCTGCTCCGGCACCTGCATCCCGGCCTCGGCGGCCAGCGTTTCAATCGCATCGATAAAGGACAGGTTCCCCTGCTGCATAACAAAGCCAATCGCATCGCCATGCGCGCCGCAACCAAAGCAGTGATAGAACTGCTTTTCATCATTCACGGTAAAAGACGGCGTTTTTTCATGGTGAAATGGGCAACACCCCTTAAACTCGCGCCCGGCACGCGTCAGCTTCACCCGCTTGCCGACAATATCGGACAGCGTGAGCCGATCGCGGAGCTCGCTCATAAAACGTGGTGGAATCGCCATATGGTCATCTTATAGCAGAGCTACTTTGAATGTCACAAAATTAAGATAAGTTTTTTATTTGCATATTTTTTCGGTTATGTTTAATAATGCGGGCAAACACAACGGAGGCTAAATATGTTAAGCAACCCTATGAAAACGTTTTTAATCGCTGCGGCCATCGCCGGTACGGTAGGCTGTTCACCTAGCGCTACCGCAGAAAGTAAACCTGCCAAAGTCATAGATACAAGTGACTATATTCATTCGCTCGACGAAGTCTCAAATGAGACAGGAAAGATCAAAACGGCCATTCTCGTTGCACTCAGAACCACCTCCGAAGCCGGCCTGAACGACCCGCGGACAATAAAAGTCGGATCAGAACGTGCCTGTCTGGCACAGGCCTTTGCTCCTACAACATTATGGTATACTGAAGCCAGCGTGACCTGTCTTGGACAGAAGGGTGAACTCATTTCGGCTTATAGCTGTAACTCGGCAGACAGAAACAGCGAGAATGAAGACCCTGCGTTCTGCCGCAAACTTTACCCGCGTTAAAACGCTCTTTTTACGACGCCAACCGTTCCTTGACCATGCCGCTGGCGCGGGACATATCGAGTTTACCGGCGTAACGGGTTTTAAGCTCGGCCATGACCTTGCCCATTTCCTTGATGTCGGAAACGCCAAGCTCGGAAATCAGGCCCTCGACGGTTTCCTTGACCTCGTTCTCGTTCATTTGTTGCGGCAGGAAGCGTTTAACAACTTCGATCTCTTCCTCTTCCCGGTCAGCAAGCTCCGGACGGTCAGCATCACGGTAGGTTTTAGAGGATTCCTGACGCTGTTTTATCATCGACTGCAGCATCGACAGAATATCACTATCGCCGATTCCCTCAGCATTGCCTTTGCCGCGCGCTTCTATATCACGATCCCTTACGGCCGCAATGATAAGGCGGATTGTTGATGTCGTAACCGGGTCCTTGCCTTTGACGGCAATTTTTAGCGCTTCATTAAATTCTGATCTTCTATCCACTTTTATTCTTTCTTTATAAGCCGTATCCAGTTAGATACTATATCTCAAATGACAGATCTTTCTAATATAAAAACGCCTAAAAATGCAACAGCCGTTATTGTCATGGCTGATGGCACTATTTTATGGGGCAAAGGCGTTGGTGCACCGACCAAGAATATTGGTGAAATTTGCTTCAATACCGCCATGACAGGCTATCAGGAAATCCTGACTGACCCGAGCTATGCCGGGCAGATCATTACGTTTACCTTCCCGCATATCGGTAACATCGGCACCAACGAACAAGACATTGAGAGCGCGACACCCGCCGCGCGCGGTCTTATTTTACGCGAAGATATAACAAACCCGGCAAGCTGGCGCGCTGCTGAACATCTCAATGAATGGCTAAAAGCCCATAACCTGCCTGGCATTTGCGGTATCGACACCCGCGCCTTGACCCGCTACATTCGCGACAATGGCGCGCAAAACGGTATTATCTGCCATAATCCAAAAGGTGATTTTGATCTGGAAGCGCTTCACAAGGAAGCCGCCGCCTGGCCCGGCCTGAAAAACATGGACCTGGCCAAAGACGTTTCATGCACAAAAACCTATGAATGGGACGAAACCACATGGGCGTTAGGCGAAGGCTTCGGTAAACAGGAAAAGCCGCAATATAATGTGGTTGCCGTTGATTTCGGTGCCAAGCGCAATATCCTGCGCTGTCTGGCTCAAGCGGGCTGCAAGGTCACCGTTGTTCCCGCCAATACCAATGCCGAAGATATTCTGGCGTTCAAGCCCGACGGTATCTTCCTGTCCAACGGCCCCGGCGACCCGGAAGCCACGGGCGCATACGCCGTTCCTATGGTGCAAGAACTTCTGAAAAGCGGCACGCCGATGTTTGGAATCTGCCTTGGTCATCAAATTCTGGCACGAGCGCTCGGCTGTAAAACGGAGAAAATGCATCTCGGACATCGTGGTGCTAATCATCCGGTCAAAGATTTAAAAACAGGCACCGTAGAAATCACCAGTCAAAACCATGGCTTCTGCGTTGTTTCTGAGTCTTTTCCTAAAAATGTAGAGCCGAGTCATGTCAGCCTGTTCGACGGTTCAAACGAAGGGTTAAGAGTAAAAGACAAGCCCGTCTTTTCAGTACAATATCACCCCGAAGCCTCTCCCGGCCCGCAAGATAGTCACTATCTGTTTGAGCGCTTTGTTGAAAATATAAAAGCGGCGGGTTAACTCTCCTTTTAATTTCTCTTTCATTTGACGGATTTTCAGATTTCCGCTAACCTTTTGTTAACTAATAAAAAATATAAATAACAAATAAAAAAAGAAAATGAACAGGGAAACATATCATGCCGGAGAGGAAGAAACTCCGCGATAGGATTATCGCGCGTTATTACAAATTATTCATCCCCAAAGCCTACGATGAAGAAAAAGGCGAGATGCCCGATCTGGTTGCCAACGACCAGCATCCGGAAATATTATTCGTGAGCTGCATCGACTCTCGCACAGCACCCAACGTTATATTCAAAATGAATCCCGGTGAAGCACTGAGCCACCGCCATGTCGCCGGGCTTATCCCCCCTTATAACCCCGACTGGGAAAACGGCGCGAACCCTCCTGCCGTTGCCGCCGCGATTGACTTCGCCGTCAGTGACAAGAAAGTCAGCAATATCATTATCATGGGACACACATTATGCGGCGGCATCAAAGCTTACATAGAAGGAAGCGCCAGCCCTCTGGTTAAAGCATGGATGGAAAATGTCAGCCCTATTCTGGACAAAATCGATTCATCACTGCCCCGGGAGGAACTACTGCGCCAAGCGGAAAAAGAATGCATCAAATACAGCTTTCATAATTTGATGACTTACCCCGCCGTACGCAAAGCCATGACAAACGGCACACTTAACATTGAAGCCTGGATTGACGATATTGAGAACGGCGTCCTGCTCCGCTTTGATCCAAAGCTGGATGATTTTGTGGAAATGCAGGCTGATGGAACAGATGTGCCGGAGCACATAACAAATGTGCCGGAGCATAAGTGTTCGCATTAAATTAAAAAACACGTGACTTTTTGTCATGCAATACGCACTGTGCCTACTCCGCTTGGAGGCGGCAATCTTGAATCTTTAAAAGAGACAATCATGGCTAAAAAGAAGCTTCTCCGCGATAAGGTTATCGGACGCTACTACAAATCATTTATTCCCAAAGCCTACAATACAAAAAAAGGCGAGATGCCTGATCTAGTTACCA
>JAJFGW010000022.1 GCA_021775915.1 Alphaproteobacteria bacterium
TTCTGCGTAAAGGGGACACGATTTTGTTTTCTCCGACGGGCGAAAGGGCAAAAGTCAGTTCGATTGAAGTCTGGCCGGAAGACAAGGATAAGGTGGAAGCTCACGCCGGGGAGTCTGTCGGGATTACGCTGGATGAAAAAATATTTGTCGAGCGCGGGCATATTGCCAGCCATGAGAAAAACCCGCCGATGCTCTCGAATGTGTTTCGTGCCAATATTTTCTGGCTGGCACATGAACCGCTGAAAGTCGGAAATTCTTATAAGGTGCGCTATGGTACTTATGAGGCCATGGTGACAGTGCAGTCGATTGATAAGGTGATTGATACGCAGGATTTGGCGCAGGACGATGAGAGCGGCAATGTGACGCGTAATGCGGTGGCTGAAGTGACGTTGCGGGCGCGGGAGCTTTTGCCGCTTGATCCCTATACCGACAATGCCCGTACCGGGCGGCTGGTTTTATATGACGGTTATGATGTTGTTGGCGGCGGCACAATCAATATGGAAGGCTATCCTGACCAGCGCCGCAAAATTAATCCAAAATCAGAGAATATTTATGAAGTTGAGCACCTGACCAGCTATGATGCCAGGGCGCAGAGAAACGGGCACTACGGAGCTGTGTTCTGGTTTACTGGTTTGTCAGGCTCGGGTAAATCAACCTTGGCGTTGGCGCTGGAGAAAATTCTCTTTGAAAGAAATTATCATAGCTATGTGCTGGACGGGGATAATGTGCGGCTCGGCTTAAATGCTGATTTGGGGTTCTCGCCGGAAGACAGGACGGAGAATATCCGGCGGGTTGGAGAAGTGACGGCATTGCAGGCTGACGCGGGTCTGATTTGCGTTAGTGCCTTTATTTCACCTTACCGCTCGGATCGTGACCGGGCGCGGGGCGCGGCACCGGCAAGGTTTCATGAAATATACGTGAAAGCGGATCTGGCGACTTGTGAATCGCGCGATGTTAAGGGGCTTTATAAAAAGGCGCGGGCAGGAAAAATTAAGGAATTTACCGGCATTGATTCTCCTTATGAGGAACCTGACAACCCGGAACTGGTAGTCGATACCCAGCATAACGATATTGACACCTGCGTTCAGCAAATCCTGTCTTATGTTGAGTCTCAGGTGGCGTTGCCGCAGGAAGAACAGGTTAGTCGTAAAAAGGACAAAGCCCTTGCCGTCTAAGCGTTTGCTCGAACACCCCAAAGCCCTGTGCAATCTTGTCAGGCGTATTGCGCTTGAGGCGGGGGAGGTCACGTTATCCTATTTTGATGAGTCCGGCTATACGGGGGCTGATAGTAAAGGCGATGGCTCGCCCGTGACAAAGGCCGACCGTGAAGCGGAAGTGGTTATTGAAAAGGCTTTGGCCGAACTTACACCGGATATTCCCATGGTTGGAGAAGAGGCCTCATCAGAAGGGCGAGTCCCGGATTTAAGCAATACTGATTATTTTTGGTGTGTTGACCCGCTCGACGGCACCAGAGAATTTATTTCCGGTAGCGGTGATTACACGGTCAATATCGCGCTTATTCATAAAGGCGTGCCTGTTCTGGGTGTTGTCTATGTCCCGGTCAAGGGGGAGCTTTACGCTGGTCATGGGCCGGGTACAGCGACACGCTATTTGGAAGACACTGATAAAGAAAAACCAATTCATGTTAGAAGACCGCCTGCGAGCGGATTGACCGTTGTTTCCAGTGTTAACCACGGTAATGCTGAAAGGCTGGAAGAATTTCTAAAAGATTACAAGGTCGCTAAATCGGTAAAGCGTGGCAGCTCATTAAAAATTTGTCTGATCGCTGCGGGCAAGGCCGATTTGTACCCGCGTTTAGGGCCAACTTGTGAATGGGACATTGCTGCGGCCGATGCTGTTTTGCGGGCGGCGGGCGGTATTATTACCGATTTGCAGGGAAATGAGTTTGTCTATGGTAATAGCGATCGAAAGTTTCTGAATACGGAATTTGTTGCTTGCCCTGAAGAGCTAAGGCTTGCTGCTTAATCGTAACATTCATCAACTAGAATCTTGAGAACCTTATTGATCCCGGATATGTCATGGACGACTATCTGGACGTTGTCGTATGGCGGCGTGACCTGAAATACCATTTTGTCATGTTCGCGCATCTTTTTTATGAGCTCAACAGGTTCAGGAGCAAATAGAGCGTTTCTGTCTGTTGATAGCTCCCAGAAAATTTCTACGCGTTCTTCGGAGCCAAGCTGGGACATAACTGATAACGCTCTGGAGGCACCGCCGTAATTACGAGGCAGGAGTCTTGTTTTCCAATCAAGGTAAGCCTCTGTTTTCCCATGTTTGCATTTGATAACAAAGGTCGGTCTGCGTTTTAGGCCTGATTGAGAAATAACGTCTTCTACGGCATCGTTTTTTAGATATATGATTTCTTCACCGGCAGCATTGCGTTTTTTTACAACTTCCCAAAATCCGTAATTTTCCAGAACGGTTTCTTCTCGATCTTTCTGAGAAGGCGTGACGTAGCCAAGAGCTTTTGCCAATTCATCGTAACAAAGGAGTCTGTTAACACGCCCCATAATTTCCGAACACTGCTTGAGTCTTTTATCGACATTAATGTCCGGTTTTTGACCATCTGTTTTGGCAAAAGCTTGCGGTGATAGGAAGATCATCATTAATGCGGCAAGAAAAACTGAAATATAGATTTTTTTGTATAAAAATCTCATCTCCTACTCCATTTCTCGGCGTAATTCTTGTTTGTATTCATCAGGGTCAAGTTTACCTGTGTTTTCGAAAACAGTACAGTTGCGGCCGCCATTTTTTGCTTCGTAAAGGGCCTTGTCCGCGCGGTCAAGCGCTTCCTGGACAGTATAATCGTTTGGCCTAATGATAGCGCCGCCTATAGATGTTGTGATGGTAAGTTGTTTTTCATCAGAACCATACGTAACAGGATGATCTGCGATAGAGCGGCGCAGGCGTTCTGCAATGAACATCGCTTTGCTTTCAGGGATGTCGGGCAAAATAGCAATAAATTCTTCACCACCAATGCGGGCCACCAGGTCAAAGCCCCTCAAATTATCCAGCAGGCGTTCTGCAAAGACTTTAAGGACATCATCGCCGACAACGTGACCATAGGTATCGTTTACGGCTTTAAAGTGATCTATATCCAGAAGAAGAATACCAAGGTTTTTTCCGGTTATTTTGCCGTCATCCAGCTTTTTCTGTAAATGAACTTCTAAATAGCGACGGTTGAAAAGGCCTGTACCACCGTCACGGACGGCCATTTCGAGGCTATTTTCGTAGGAATCTCTTAATCGCTTCTGGAAGCGTTTGCGCCGAATTTGTGTTCTGGCTCTGGCTAAAAGTTCGTTACGGTCTATAGGCCGCATGATGTAATCATGGGCGCCAATTTCAAGGCCGCGGGCGACCATGGCCATGTCTTCTTCTGTTGCCATCATAAGGATTGGCACAGCCCGCGTTCTTTCATTTGAGCGAAGGTGGGAGCAAAGCCGCAGTCCGTCTTCATTCTTTAGGTTGAGGCTGATGATGAGCAAATCAAAATCATGCTGTGAGGCATATTCCATTGCTTTCATGCCGCTATCAACCGGGATGACATTGTCGTTATCTCTATGTAAAGTTTCTGCGATTTTGTCAGCTTCAAAAGCTTGATCTTCAACGACAAGAATGCGGGCATTTTCCACGGGCTCATCCATGACGCTGGTGCTTTCATCGATAACGCCTAGTTGTGATGCCGTTGTTTCTCGCGCGCGCCATTCATCAACGGTCATTTTAAGCCGGACAAGAGAGCTTACCCGGGCCATTAGCGCCGTATCATTGACAGGTTTGCTCAAGAAATCATCAGCCCCGGCTTCCAGTCCGCGGACTTTATCAACGGAATCTGTCAGGGCCGTGACCATAACGACCGGGATATGGGCAGAGGCCGGATTCTCTTTGATTTTTTTGCAGACTTCAAAGCCGTCCATGCCGGGCATCATGACATCCAGTAAAATAAGGTCCGGGTTGTCCCGCTCAACTTTTTCCAGGGCTTCTTCGCCGCCCGTTGCTGTTAAAACATCATAGTACTCACTGCTGAGCTTGGCTTCCAGCAGCTTTACATTCGGCAAAATATCGTCTACGACGAGAATACGGGCGGACATATTTGTTCTAAAACCCTCTTGTTATTACCTAGTTCAGATGTTTTTCAATAACTTCAATGAAGTTTGTTACGGATATAGGCTTTGAAATATAATCTTCGCAGCCTCCTTCACGAATTTTTTGCTCATCACCTTTCATGGCAAAGGCTGTAACGGCAATGACCGGTATATGTTTTAGGCCTTCGTCTTCTTTTAACCATTTGGTGACATCAAGCCCGGAGACTTCAGGGAGCTGAATATCCATGAGAATAAGGTCGGGTTTCTTTTCCCGCGCTATACCCAGAACTTCGTTACCGCTTTTAGTTTCGAGCGTGTCAAAGCCGTGAGCTTCCAGTAAGTCATGGAAAAGCTTCATGTTTAACTCGTTATCTTCAACAATTAAGACCGTTTTTGCCATGGTTCTCCTGTCAGGGCTGTAATCTTGTTATTTTGCTACTTTAGTGATGTTACTCCATTCGCTTTGCTAAAGTGTTAAATTAATGGAGTTTTGACCTAATTTTTCTCCGTTTTTTCACAATCTTCAGCTTCCAGCTTTTCCAAGGCTGTCAGTTTTTGTGTAACGGAAAAATCTCTGTACTCCACCAGCATATCACTGATTACCCCGTTATCATGAAAAACAGCGTCCATTTCGTATTCCGCATCGGCAGCGGCCTCGATCAGCGGAAAAAAAGCCATGCGAACTTTCCAGGCCGGGGTGTTAATCAGGGTTGTGTCTATTTCCGGAAGGGCCTCAATCAGTGCCATCGCATTGACGGACTTCCCTATAAAGGCATTTATTTCTACCGGGCCATCTTCATCGCTGCCATCAAAAATTGTAGCGCTGTATAATTTCTCTCCCTGTTCCGCCAGCTCTAAAATATCCAGACTGTGAGCCATGGGGAACAGGGTCTGTTCTTTCAGGTCAAAGACAAGTTCCTCCGGTATAGTGTAATGCGCGGTACCTGTTCCATCATTTTTCATTTCTGCACGGCCACGGGTTTCTTTGTATAGCTCGCCATTGCGTTTGCGGCGGGACGTATAATCAAAGCTTTTCCCATCATAGGTTTCGTAAGTAGAAAAGTCGCTGGTGATACGGATGGGGGGGCTGTCAGCATATTCGTAAAATAGGTTGAAGCGGTGATCTGTTGTCCAGGCATCGCACCCCGGGCGCCATTCATAGAACATCTGGCCGCTGATATTGACGATTTGGCTGCTGCTGCGTTTAGAGACCATCTCTATGTTATAGAGCGCTTTATGTGGTGCCATTTTTTCTTTCAGCGTCAGCTTGCTGCCAGCCGCCCAGGAGGAGGGAGGGTAGATAACCAAGGCCGAAAGAAGAAACAGCGATGTCCTTATAAAGCGCATAGAAACCTCATTTTCTTAATATAGGGCAATGATATAGCAATGGACAGATAAGGCCAATGTTAATTGGAATGCGGAAACTCTTTCCCCCCGTAGTAGGTAAAATTGTCCCTACTCAGTAAAAATGACCGGCACAATCAGATCCTTCCATTGCCGGAGGGTAGATCGTAAGTTGTTGATTTAAAATAAAAATAAAGATTTTCAGAAACTGGCACATCATTCGCAACGGTGATAGGACGAGATGGTTAGCCCTCTCATAATTTTAGATTTAAGCAGGTAGAATTTGATGACGACGGATTTGGTAAAATACAGACAACTGGAAAAGGCAGACACTATGGCTGGTGTTGCTTTGTTCCGTCAGCTTTTCGGAGGGAAGGATCATCAGGATTTTGATCATACCCTCGAAACAAATAGCGATAATGAAGAAGAAGTTCAAAAGCTTAAAGACCTCCTCGATAAACAGACGATGGAACAGGATGGTCAGTCTCGTTGTATGAGTGCCACGGTCGCGCTTTTGAAATACGCCCATAAGATGATTGAACGGGCTGAGGAAACCATACAGGCGCAGGAAGGCCGTATATCCGGGCTTGAGGCCTTGGCAATGACAGATGATTTGACCGGCCTTAAAAACCGTCGCGGCTTTTTCGATTCTTTTTTACGTGAGCTTGATCGTTGTGAACGGGGCCTTAGCGAAGGTGGTTTGCTCATATTGATCGATCTGGATAATTTTAAAATGGTTAATGACACCTATGGTCATATGGCGGGAGATGCCTGTCTGCGGCTGGTGGCGCGTACACTGGATCATGAAATTCGCATGATGGATGTGGCAGCGCGCCTGGGTGGTGACGAATTTGTACTTCTCCTCTCCAACACAAGCAAGGAGCGGGCTGCCGGGCGCGCACAAGATCTCGCCTGGCAGCTCAATCATT
The DNA here is from genome assembly GCA_021775915.1 of Alphaproteobacteria bacterium. Taxonomy (GTDB): domain Bacteria; phylum Pseudomonadota; class Alphaproteobacteria; order Micavibrionales; family Micavibrionaceae; genus UM-FILTER-47-13. The sequence continues at coordinate 6,377 of JAJFGW010000022.1, forward strand.
TGAGTCTGGCCTGGTACGGGGAAGAACTTCCCGTCCGGGCCTCCCTCGGACTACGTTCCTACGGCGCAGGGGACAAGGTCGAAGATATTTTTAACAGCGCAGATGTCGCGCTTTATGCCAGCAAGCGGAACAAGAATAAGGGAGAAAAACCGATGCGCGCATAGAAAGTATATAGAAACAAGTTTTCGTCTGCCTACCCTCCCTAACCGTGAACCCAAACCCCCAGGCAGACGATCCCCCGGTCCGGTTCGTTCCCCAAGCGAACCGGACCATCTTTTTAAGGGCCCCGTTTTTTTTATTGCGATAACGATATTTCATCTGCTAGGGTTTGAATATTGCGTAAAACAGGGACAAAAGGTAATGAGTAAGAACAAAGAAGATAGAATTCCTACCGTTCGTTCATCGGAAGAAATTGAGAAGTCTCTATTGCGCCGCGCTTTTGCCGCAGGCTGCCAGCCGGAGATGGAACAAAAAATTAAAGAATTAAGAGACCGCGTTAACGATATGCCCGAAGGTCATGTCGAAGGAATGACGCTTGCCCACTTTTTTGATGAAGAATGCGGTTCCAGCCAAGCATTAAGAAGTGTTAGTTTGCTTGATGACAAGTTCTTTTACAAAAGTAATACGCTGAGAGGTGAGTCTGATAAAGAAGACAGTCCTTCTGATATTACGTATACCGTTCCGGCCTCAAAACTTATTCATTAAATAAACCCCATAAAAAAAGAAGCTGCCCTAACTTGAGGCAGCCTCTTCCTTTGTTCTTATAGTTTACGCTTTGTTATTATTTTGCCCCCGGAGCAGGAACAGGAAGTGCAGGCGTTGTTACTACCGCCGCTGTCCTCGCGTCCAAAATCATTGCGGCGCTATTTCCACCACCAGCTTGAATTTGAGGAACGTTACCTTTCCAGGCTTGTGTCGTCAAATAAGTATCGATGTTTTCTTTGCCGATAGAACTAACAATGTTTTTAAAGCCAGCTGCTTCAGCATTTTTAATAGCTTCGATACCTTTTGCTTCGGCCATCTTGGTAGACAAAATACCTGCTGCTTCAGCTTTTTTATCGATCTCGATTTTATAGGCTGTCGCTTCCGCCGCTGCTTTTGCCGCATCTCTGTCAGCGTTAGCTTCAATAACCTTTGTGGCGGCTAGAACATCAGCTTTTTCTCTAACCGTTTTTTGTTTTTCCAGCTCAGCTTTTTCGTTGGCCGCATCGCGTACAGCCACATCAAATGCTTTGTCAAATGCAAAGTCTGGCATCTGAACATCCATGATTCCGATACCGTAAAGTTTTTTAACGCGCTCTATGGTGGCGATTGTCATATTTTTCATGATTGTAGGCCGGTTGGAAGCAACATTTTGCGCTTCTTCTTGACCAAGGGCACCTTTGAAATTGTCAGCAACAACTGTTTTTAGTTTTTGTTTCCATTCCGGGTTTTCTTTTGCAATCCGGATAAGTTGGTCTGGAGAGAGTTTAAAGATAATGGCCAGACTCGCTGTAATAACCTGATTGTCTTTTGTGTAGGTTTGTACGCCTTCAAGATCTATTTGTTGCTGGTCGATGCGCGGGGTTTTTACATCTTCAATAAAAGGGACTTTAAAATTCAGACCTGGCTGAATCAGATCTTTTGTTTCTTGTGTTTGCAGTTTTCCGAAGCGATATTTCAGGCCTCTTTCAACTTCACCGACTGTATAAAAGCTTCCCATTGCTGTTGAGAACGCTGCCAGGGCAACAACGCCTAAGGCTACTTTTTTGAAGCTGAGGCCCAGGAAGCCTTGGTTCATTCTTTCTTCCGAGTATGACATAGTTTAATTCCTTTTGATGTATATGTTAAAATCGCCCGATGTTTAACATATGGAATTAATTTATGTCAAGAAAAACTCTAGGCTAATAATCTAGCCACCCTGGCATAGGCCGGAATATATCCACATAATTTACTTGGTTTCGATAATGCTTGACGGGCTGCTTTTTTATGTATAATTTCCTGTAATCCTCAAGATCAGATTATGTGAACAAGGAAAAGATAATGAAAAAGTCATTGATATTAGGCGTGCTGATGTTGTCTTCAGTTTTTGCTGCGCAGGTCGGAGTAGAGAAGGCGAACGCTTGGTTTCCTAAGCCGGGAATGATTGAGCCACCAAAACTTGATTTGAAAGAAATGCCGGGTATTTTGGAGCAAACGCGTGATTTTAAGATTGGAAGAGATGATCTGAATGAGCCCTCTCTTCGTTTGGTTTTTTACAAAAAAACTGGGCGGAAAGACGAGGCTTTTGTGCGGATGTTACATTGCGCAGACGCTACTCCTAGTATGAAGTCTAATTTAATAGGAGCTGTCACAGACCCCATCGAGGAAGAATTGAAGCAGAAAGGTTTTATAAGTTCAGAACTTGCGAGTGAGCATTTATCTCTTGTGCAAAAAATATATGACGGCTTTAAGTTATGCCTTCCAAAGGCGCCTTAACATTATCAATGCCAAAGAGAGAGCTGTTTAGGCCCTCTTTTTCTCCTCGTTACTCTCAGTTTTCGGCTTTGGCAAATTGAGCTTTAAATGCAGTTCTTTGAGTTGCTCGGCGTTTGGTTCGCTTGGCGCGCCCATCATGAGGTCTTCATATTGGCCGTTCATCACAAAAGCATAGATTTCGCGTAAGTTCGGCTCATCGGCGAGGATCATCACAATCCGGTCGATACCGTAGGCGATGCCGCCATGGGGCGGGGCGCCGTAGCGCATGGCGTTTAACATGCCGCCGAATTTTTCTTCGAGGACTTCAAGGCTGTATCCGGCAATACCGAAGGCCTTTTCCATGATTTCCGGCTTGTGGTTCCGGATCGCGCCGGAGGCCAGCTCGAACCCGTTACAAACACAATCATATTGATCCGCGAGAATATCGAGCGGGTCTTTGGTGTTGAGCGCTTTTAGGCCGCCTTGCGGCATTGAAAACGGGTTGTGTGAGAAATCAATCTTGGCGGTATGCTCGTCGAGATCATACATCGGATAATCAACAATCCAGCAGAATTTATAGCAGCCGGTTTCGCGGGTTTTGATTCCGGTCTCGTCCATGGCATCGCATATTTTGTCCCGCGCCATGCCTGCCATTTTAGCGGCTTTTCTTTCAAGATCGCAGATGAAGAACACGGCATCGCCATCTTCAAGAGCTGCCGCTTTTTTTAATTCGTCTGTTGCGGCTTCGGGTACAAATTTGGCAATCGGGCCTTTTCCCGCGCCACTTTCAATGATGATATAACCCAAGCCCGGCGCGCCTTCGCTTTGTGCCCAGCTATTGAGCTTGTCAAAGAAGCTGCGTGGTTGTTCGCCGACACCGGGCGCGCGAATAGCGCGGACAACGCCGCCTTTTTTGATGACATTTTTGAAAGCGTTAAATTCGACGTCATCGCGCTCAAAGACGCTCGTGACATCAACAATTTCCAGCGGGTTACGAAGGTCGGGCTTGTCCGAACCGTATTTAAGCATCGCGTCTTTGTAAGTAATGCGTGGGAACGGCGTTTCTGTGACTGTGCGTTTCTCACCGGTAAAATCGGAGAATTGCGCGAATGTGTTGTAAAGCACAGGCTCCAGCGTCGCAAAGACCTCGTCCTGCGTGACAAAGCTCATCTCGACATCGAGTTGGTAGAATTCGGCGAGGCGGTCGGCGCGGCCATCTTCATCACGGAAGCAGGGCGCAATTTGAAAATACTTATCAAAGCCGGACATCATCAGGAGCTGCTTGAATTGCTGCGGCGCCTGCGGCAGAGCGTAAAATTTACCGGGGTGCAGGCGGCTCGGTACAAGGTAATCGCGCGCGCCTTCTGGACTGCTCGCGCCCATGATAGGGGTTTGGAATTCCTGAAAATCCTGCTCATACATACGTTCGCGGATCGAGCGGATGACGTTGTTACGCAGGCGGATGTTTTTTTGCATTTTCTCGCGGCGCAAATCTAAATAACGGTATTTGAGGCGGTGGTCTTCGCCAGTGCCGTCATCTTCGGCAACTTGAAACGGCAAAATATCGGCCTCGGACTGCATTTCGGCTTCGCTGATATAAACCTCGATTGCGCCGGTGGAGAGCTTGTCATTATCGGTGCCTTCTGCGCGGGCGCGTACCTTGCCGATAATTGTAATCACGGATTCGTTGCGCCATTTATCAATTTCATTAATGAGCGGGGACTCCTCATCAACAACACATTGCGTTAAGCCGTATGTATCGCGCAGGTCTATGAAAAGCACGCCGCCATGGTCGCGCTTTTTGTGAACCCAGCCGGACAGCTTTACTGTCTCGTCAATGTGGCTTTTGTCTAGTTGTCCGCAAGTATGTGTCCGATAAGTATGCATGGTTTTCCTCGTTCCTTTTCCGCCTTAAAAGACATTTTTTGAGGGCTTTCGTCAAGAATTTCTTGGCTTTAAGTGTCTAAAAGCGTTAGAAAAGTAGGTTATGAGTATAATTACCGACAATAAAGCGCTTCAGGCGTGCTGCGAAAAGCTCTCTCAAAATTCTTTCCTGACCATTGATACCGAGTTTTTACGCGATAAAACCTATTATTCAACGCTGTGTCTGGTGCAACTTGCCGGGCCGGGGATTGATGCAGTGGCCGTTGATCCGCTGGCCGAAGGGCTGGATTTAGAGCCGTTGATGGATTTGATGGCCAATGAAAAGGTGCTTAAGGTTTTTCACGCGGCGCGGCAAGATCTGGAGATATTTCATAATTTAACCAATGAAATTCCGCATCCTATCTTTGATACGCAGGTCGCGGCCATGGTTTGCGGTTATGGTGAACAGGTTGGTTATAACAATCTCGTGAATGCTGTTTGTGGTGTTCAAATCGACAAAGGGCCGCAATTTACCGATTGGTCGCGGCGACCTTTATCGGATAAGCAGCTTTCTTATGCGCTCGGTGATGTAACCCATTTGCGCGATGTTTATCTGCATTTAGAGGAAGAGCTAGACAAGCGCGGGCGTACCCAGTGGGTGAATGAGGAAATGGCGGTATTGATGGCGCCGACGACTTACCAGAACCATCCTGAAGAATCATGGAAGCGCGTTAAAATTAAATCGACAAAGCCTCAGGTTCTGGCAGTGCTGCGCGAAGTAGCAGCTTGGCGTGAATTAGAGGCGCAGCGCCGTAATGTGCCGCGTAACCGGATTGTGCGTGATGAAACGCTGGCGGATATGGCGATTCATCCACCCAAAAATGAAAAAGATTTGAAACGTATTCGTAATTTGCCGGGTGATATGACGCAGGGGAAATATGGTGACCAGCTTATAGATGCTACCAAAAAAGGCCTGGAAATTCCGGTGGCAAAATGTCCTGTCCTTAAGAAAAGAACGCGGTTTCCGTCTGAACTGACTCCGGTGCTGGAAATGCTCAAAATGCTTTTGCGTATTCAGGCGAGTGAGCATGAGGTCGCGGCCAAGCTGATTGCTGTTAATGGCGATCTGGAAGAGCTGGCGATGAGTGATAGTGCCGAAATTTCGGTTCTTAAAGGCTGGCGCTACGATGTTTTTGGCAAGGAAGCCGTGGCCTTAAAGCATGGAAAAATTGTGCTCAGCTTAGAGAATAACCAAATTTGCAAGAGATCAGCTTAATCATCATTCCATAGCCATGCCGCGCCGCGTACGCCGGATGAATCGCCGAATCGCGGTGGTAGCAGGGCGGTATCGATTGTATCGGAGAAGACGTATTTTCCCCACGTCTTGGGAATGGCTTCATAGAGCTGTGACACGTTGCTCATCCCGCCGCCAAGGACAATAACATCAGGATCCAGAACATTGATGATTCCGGCAAGACCACGGGCGACGCGGTCGACATAACGCTCAAATGCAGCAACGGCTTTCCCATCACCTTTGTTGACGGCGGATATTATATCATGAGTGGAAAGCTCTTGCCCGGTGACGCGGTGGTAATCATTTTTAAACCCCGGTCCGGAAATCCATGTTTCGAGGCAGCCGCGCCGTCCGCAATAACAAGCCGGGCCGGGCCACTCTCTTAAAGCTTCTTCCGGCGTGTAATATGCCAGATCCTGCCCGTCTTCGCCGCCATATAAAATAGTGCCGGTACCTTGCGTGTCGTGCTTGCCAAAAAAGCCTTTCTGCTTTGATTTGGCGGGTAAATAGCTTTTGGGGTAGGGGAGCGGGTTGTGCCCCCATTCGCCGCCAATGCCGTTAATACCGCCGACGGGTTTACCGTCAATGACGACACCGCCGCCGCAGCCTGTGCCGATGATAACGCCGAACACGACTTTCTTTCCGGCTGCTGCGCCATCTGTGGCCTCGGAAACCGTAAAGCAGTTTGCATCATTCTGCAGCCGTACCGGGCGACCGAGCGCTTCCTCAAGGTCTTTATCGAGCGGGTTGCCATTCAGCCTTGTGGAGTTAGCATTTTTGACAAGCCCGGTGACGCTGGAAACCGTGCCGGGGATGCCCATGCCAACGGTGCCCGTTTTACCGAGTGTTTCTTCGGCGCGCTCTACTAGATCCTTGATGTTGCGAACAGTGGCCTCGTAATCATTACCCGGTGTCGGGATACGCTGGCGATATAGCTCTTTACCATTTTTCTTGTTAAGGCAGATGATTTCTGTCTTTGTACCGCCGAGATCGATTCCTATACGCATTGTTCTTACCTGTTTTTCTTTTGCGAGTTTGTTATATCAGTTTTTTTTGAAGCTCTTCCAGATCAGACATAATTTGCTCACAGGTTTTGATACTGCTCAGAACACTTTCATCTTGCGAGTCTTCAATTTCTCTACCGTTTGGGTCCCAGTAGCGGTGAATATCACCTTCAGAGCAAACACCTTCCTGAGTTTCTTGGACGATGCAGGAGGTTGTTCCCAGGTTAGCCATGGTGTGGACGGCTTTTAAAGGGATGTCTATTTCTTCGCCAGCCTGAAGTGTAATAACATTACCATTAAGAATAACGGTAAGGGTGCCGCTGGTTACTTTCCAGTTTTCCTTGCGCTTGTCGTGGGATTGGACCGAGAGCATAAATCCCGGTTTAATGGTGATGTCTTTTTCGCATTTTACGCAGTTAGAATCTTTATATTCGACATCTGTGACAGTGTAGCTGCCCCAGTTTCTATAGTCTGTTTCATCGATTTTATATCTAGCCACTCTATTCCCTTCTTTCTGATAGGGCATAGGAATAGGTTTTTAATCGGTTACTTGTCAAATGTTATGGGCCTTCAGGAAGGTTTTGTTGCGCCGCAGCGATGTATTTTATTGATGTAATTGTATGAATTGCGTTACTAGAGGACTTCACACTTACAGAGTTAGGGCAAAAGGGAGAATAGAATGCTTCATCAGGAATTCAATGAATCTTTTTGGGATAGGGCTGCGTACCACGTAAACTCTATCTTAATTGGTGCGGGCGAGCAGTGGATGAATAGTCCGGGCTGTCCTTTATATTGTTTAGATACGCACGCTGATAATTTACGTAAAACTTTATTGCCTTACTTGCAAGATAGTGGCGCAGAAGAGGACGCTGACTTGCTTGTGAAAGCTTTGGATGCTCTGGAAAAATATAAGGACCATTCAACCGAAATCACCAAAGAGGTTTATGACGCTGATTTTTCAATAGTCACAAGGTCGTTAAATAGAATCCGGAATAACGTGTCTGCTTTGCAGGAGAGAAAAATAACGTTGCAGGACTGGATTGATAATGGCTGTGAAAGAAAGGCTGCCTCTTATGCTAGCATGCCATTACCGCAGCCAATATTACGGAATCCGCTTTAAATATAAAATAACTGGTGAAGCGGAGAAAAATGGTTGATCAGGATTGGGATAATAGCTGCCAAAAAAACTCTCATATTTGTGAGCTTATTAAGGTCTCTCATGAAAAGGGTTTGATTGCCTGGTTTTTTGATCTTGACGGGACGTTGGTCAGATCAACGCCGGGCGTCCATACCGAAGTTGAGCCAGATAGCAAATTACAAGATATTCTTAATGATTTACATTACCAGTCAGGTGATGCAACCGCCGTTATTACAGGTAGACCTGATGTTTTTGTTTCTGGTCTTATGCCGGAGCGACGGTTCTCTTCTGCCACTGAACATGGGGCTATTGTCTGCAATGATAGTGAAAGCGATCTGGAAGTACGCTGCGCTCCTTATGATTTTACTGCTGTGCGCCGTCTGATTGAAGCGAGAATAGCTCTTATAGAGGGGTGTTATATTGAGGATCACAAACGAACAACATTAACCATTCAGTTTTCCGAAGTGGCAGACCCTGATAGATTGGCTCCAGATCTTATTGAATTATTACAGTCTATTGCAGATAGTCCGGAGCATAATCACCCTGATGATCCGCTGATTGTTATTGCGGGTAATGTTAAAGGCAACTATGTGATTGACCTCGTTCCGCGAAGTGCCGATAAGGCTGAGGCTGTGAAATATTTTATGGCTCAGAATAGCTTTCAGGGCAAGGTTCCTGTTTTCTGTGGCGATAGTGCAGCAGATGAATCAGCCATGAAACTTGTCAAAGAGCTGGGGGGATATGCTATTGGTGTGGGCGATTCCGCGCCAGCGTGCAGTGACCTACATTTCAAAAATATTGATGAAATGCGTGCCTATTTGACGGATATTATTTCTCTTCATAAAAATCATAAAACGGAACATAATCAAGAAAATCATTTTCGGTAAGGACAGGTTATGCGCAGTCTCTACATCCTCCGCCACGCCCGTTCAGACATGTTGCAAGGCGTGGATGATAAAGACCGGCCTTTGACTGGTGAGGGGTTTGGGCAGGCAAATATGCTTGCCGCAAAGATGCAGGAACGGGATTACCACCCGGATTTTATATTATGCTCCCCGGCCAAAAGAACGCGGCAGACCTGCGCGGCCATAAGTGAGAAATGGCCCGATGCCCCCGTTCAATATGAAGAGCGTATCTATATGGCGGCGACCGGGCAGCTTTATGAGTTTCTCAAAGACATTGATAATGCGCATGAATCTGCGCTTTTGGTCGGCCATAATCCCGGCATGCACGGATTGGCGCAATTTCTAATTGGCGCAGGTGATCCGGCGCTTCTTGCCAAAATAAATGCCGGATATAAACCCGGGTGTTTGTGCGTTATTGATTTTGATTGTGCAAGCTGGCGCGATCTTTTGCCCGGTGCGGGCAGGCTGGATGATTTACTTGGTGTCTAAAAGAACTCTGCGCACCAGCGGTACCGAGACCGGTCTTTTTTCAGCCAGCGCAAGGCGGTCGGCATCCTTGACCAGTTCGTAGGCGGCAGAAAAAGAGCGCTCCATGCGCGGAAGAAGATAGTCTAATACTTCGCAGCTTATCTGTAATTGCCGGTCAGCAAATAATTTTACCAATAGCGCTGCCAGCAGCGTATCGTCCGGCGGCTGGATCGCCGCAGCCGGGGCAGCGCGCAGGCGCGATGCGAGATCAGGGATTGCGAACTCAATATGGGTCGGGGCCATATTCATGGTCAGGAGCAGGCTACGGTGCTGTTCACGCATCAGGTTATATAAATGGAACAGAGTGGTTTCCGCAACACGGTCGCCCAGCCATAAATCGATACTGTCAATCACGAGATGTTCAGCCGTTTCGGCTATTTCGCCAGCGTTCATTTCTATAAGCTTGGCCGTGTCGATAGAGGCCGCTTTTGTTTGCTCGCCCCAGACAGCAGCGAGATGACTTTTGCCGCTAGCGACGGGGCCGTATAAAATAAACGCAGGTGCAGGCCAGTCAGGCCAGCGGTCGATCCAGATGACGGCATCTTGATTGCTGGGCGCGACCATAAAATCTTCGCGCCCCTGTGCCGGGCGGTGTCCTAAATCAAGCGGTATTTGTTCGGCGACCAGAGTCATGTTTTCTTTTTCTTAGGTCTTGGCTTTGGCTTGTAATAAGGGCTGCTTTTGTATTCTTCTATGGCAAACCCTAGCAACACCCCGATTGTAGCGGCAACGGGAACAGCCAGTAACATACCGACAATGCCAAATAGATTCCCGCCAGCGAGCAGGGCAAATAAAATCCATAAAGGGTGCAGCCCAACGCTTTTCCCCAGTAATTTAGGAGTAAGGAAATTGCCCTCGATAAATTGCCCGGTCATGAAAATAGCGGCGATAATGCCGACATAGCCCCATTCCCCGGCCTGAAGCCAGGCGATAACAACACTGACGAGCAGGCCGATGGTTGAACCAACCAGAGGGATAATCGACAGGATACCGGCCATCAACCCAATGAGAAAACCAAACTTTAGTCCGGCAATGCTTAGCGCCAGAGCGTAGATAATCGCAAGTGCAAAGGCAATGCTGAGCTGTCCGCGTACAAACCCGGCCAGTTTTTGGTTGATCTGTTCCAGCAGGGTTTTGACAGTATTGTAACTGCGGCGCGGGATAAGGTTGTCGGCCCACTGTGTCATGAGGCTCCAGTCCTTCATCATGAAAAAGGCCGTGACCGGGGTAATTATCATTACAGAAATAAATCCGGCAAAAGCTTGCCCACCGCTGGCAATGCCGGAAAGTACATTGGCGCTGACCTTTAGTGCTTTGCCAATATTATTTTGTAGGGTTTCCTGATAGGCGGCCAGATCGCCATTGCCAAATCGTTCCTGTAACCATCCGATATAGGGGTTCATCATAGTCAGCAGCTTGTCTGTATAGTCAGGAACGGCGGCGGCCAGCTCGATGGTTTCTCTGTATAAAGGCGGCATGATTAATGCCAGAATTGTTAGAACGAACAGGAAGAACAGGCCGAGGATAACAAGCGCCGCTATTCCGCGCGGAATTTTATGATTACCAAGATATTCTACCATGGGGTTGAGAAGATAGGCGATGGCAAGGCCGAGAACAAAAGGAAGCAGGACGGCGCTAAAGGCCCAGACGAAGGTAATAAAAAGAACAAAGGCACCGCTCCAGAACAGAAGGTGGTTACGGGCTGTAAGGGCAGAGACGGCACGTGTCATTTGTTTTTGATCCTAGTAACGTTTGTATTTATTTAAATAGAGGTCGTAGACCAGTGGTGATAGTCGTTGTTGCACGTCGTCATACGGGTTTTGTCTGTTTTGATATTGGTTTCCAAAATTAATGCGCGGGGTGCTCAAAGTCATGTCCGCTTGTGCCAGTGCCAGTCTCAGGCGGTGTTCGCTGCCCCTGAAGGTTAGTTCCAGATTGGCTTCATTCTGTTTGAGTGACAATAGTTTCATATCGCCAACGCCTTGAACGCGGCGCAGTTTTTTCTGGGTTTCTACCCACTCTTTTATTGTTTCAAATTTAACGCGGACTTTGAGATTGTTACCTTGCGCAGCATTCACCAGAGTCTGTCTTTTCCACGCTGTTTGCAGATTTTTTCGACTTTGCCTTACGCCCGCAGAAAAAATATTTTCGTGGAGAGCAATGTCTTCTGCGGTGATATGTACCCGGCTGGTAAATTCAGGCGTGCCCCGGCTTGTACGGTAGACCATGATAGTCAGCCTGTCCGGTGGCGATCCTTCTGCGGCTATGGTGCCGTTATTCCACTCCGGTGTTGCGAGCATGATAATAGATTCTCCGGCGGCGTAACGCTGCGTCAGATCATTTAGTTTTTCAGGACTCCAGTTCAGTGACTCGTTGTCTCCAATATCAGAGACATCTTGTATGTCGCCGATAGGGATGATAACCGGCACTAGCCCTTGTGATGATTGCGCGCTGCTCCAGGCGGCCAGCCACGGGTTTTCTATGCCCCACAAAAGCGTGCGGGCACCTTGTTGATAGAAGGGAAGAATTAAAACCGGCTTGCTGCTGACATCGGTATAGGCAAAACCCTGCCCTCCCAGATAATTACGAACCGCATCGTTTTCAAATCGAAAAATGTAGGTGCCGATATAGCGGACGTTGGAAAGCTGTTCTTCTGTAATCTCAAAATCTTTGACAAGAGCCGAGATCACGGAAGGCGCGGGCATGACGAAAAATTCGAGCTGGTCTTCTGAGAGCAATCTGTCCACCAGTTGTTTAAAGGCTCTGTATTGCGCTTTTGCAAAAGCCTGTTCACGGGAGATACTGGCACTGTCTGAAGTCACATCAACTTTTATATCCTGCACAGTGAACACAGCATTGTTTGCGGCTTCTGCGCTTTGATGTGAAAAAGCCGTGATTAGAATGAAACAAATCACGCAAAAGACTGTACGCGGCTTTGTAAAAAGCTTATAGAATCTGGCCATGGGTCACCTGTATGAAAAGCTGCAAGCACTTATATAGTGCTTTAGCGTGGAATTCGCAATGAAAGAAGTTCAGATGGGGAAAGAAAACGCATATAAAGAAGCTGGTGTGGATATTGAGGCAGGCGCGGAACTCGTTGAGCGTATCAAACCGCACGTAAAGCAGACGATGCGCGCTGGCGTTATGAGCGATCTGGGCGGTTTTGGCGCGCTTTTTGATGTGAAAAAAGCAGGTTATGATGATCCCGTTCTGGTTTCGGCAACTGATGGTGTGGGAACAAAACTCAAAATTGCAATAGAGTCCGGGTGCCACGATACAATCGGGATTGATCTTGTGGCGATGTGCGTTAACGATATTATCGTGCAGGGCGCGGAACCTTTGTTTTTCCTCGATTATTTTGCGACGGGCAAGCTTGAAAATGATGTTGCGGAAAATGTCATTAAGGGCATTGCTGAAGGTTGCCGGCAGGCCGGATGTGCTTTAATTGGCGGAGAAACGGCGGAAATGCCGGGTGTTTATGTGCAAGGTGATTATGACCTTGCCGGTTTTTCCGTTGGCGCGGCGGCACGTGACCAGATCGTTACGGGCGAAAGAATCGCCGAAGGTGATGTTATTTTAGGGCTGGCTTCAAGCGGCCCACATTCAAATGGATACAGCCTGATTCGTAAGCTTATTGAAACAACGCAAGGTCATGATTATGACAGTGTGGCCCCGTTTCAAAGCGGTGAGAGTATGGGGAACGTCTTTTTGACGCCAACACGTATTTATGTGAAGCCCTTATTGAAGGCCTTGCAGGAAAAGGATGATGAAGGCCAGCCTCTTATAAAAGGTATGGCCCATATTACCGGCGGCGGCCTGACCGAGAATATTCCGCGTGTTTTGCCTGATGATTTGATGGCTGTATTGGATGCGTCGTCGTGGCCTTTATTGCCTGTTTTCAAATGGCTGGGGGCGGCCGGTGACCTTAGTAAGGAGGATATGGCGCTGACTTTTAATTGCGGTATTGGCATGGCGGTTATTTGTGCGGCTGAGGACGCTGGCGGAATTAAAAAGATTCTGGAAGCTGAGGGCGAAACCGTTTACGAAATTGGCGCGGTGGCGCCTCGTCAGGACGATGCTATTAGAATCGAAAATATGGACAGCTCGTGGAAAAACTAAAGCTCGCTATATTGATTTCAGGGCGAGGCAGTAATATGCAGGCTTTGATAGGGGCTTGCAGTAAATCTGAGTTTCCGGCTAGCGTGTCTGTCGTGATATCGAATCGTCCGGGTGCGGCAGGACTTGAGAGTGCAGCGGATGCCGGTATCGCAACGGCCGTAATTGACCATAAGAATTATGAAGATAAGGCGTCTTTTGAGCGGGCACTGCAGGAGGTGTTATCTGGTTATAAGCCCGATTTAATCTGTCTTGCCGGTTTCATGCGGCTGTTAAGCGCTGATTTTATTTCCCTCTGGCCGGATAGAATTATCAATATTCACCCTTCGCTGTTGCCGGACTATAAGGGATTACATACGCATGAGCGTGCCCTGGCCGATGGCGTTAAAGAAAGCGGCTGTACGGTTCATTTTGTAACCCCGGAAATGGACGCCGGGCCGATCGTTCTGCAAAAAAAAGTAGCTGTTCTACCGGAAGATACGCCGGACGCTTTGGCGGCCCGCATTCTGGAGCAGGAACATGGCGCTTATCTCGAGGCTGTACGATTGATCGGTGAGGGAGGCATAAGAATTATTGACGGCAAGGCCGAAATTCTGTGAGAATAGGGCTGGTTTATTCATTCTGGAGTTAAGTGTTATGGTAGAAAAAGGCGTTAAAGTTGATCCTAAATTTTTGGAAGATTCTCACTCTATGTGGCAAAGCTTCACTTATTTAATTAAGTGGAGTTCTATTGCTTTAGCGATCCTTTTGATTTTGATGGCAATATTTTTGGTTTAAGCTATAATTAAAGCCTTGAAAAAATTCACTAAATTATTCATTTTTTTCATCTTTCTGTAACTTTTTCCCTTCAATATGACCCTTGAGAAGGGAAGGGGCTTTAGGGGTGCCTATAGGTGCCGCATCGTATGTATATGAAAGATAATTGTTTGAAATCAAACGGTTTTTTGTCTTTGACGTGGCTTTTTGCCGCGTTGTTTCTGATGGTAGTTATGGTTGTGTCTTCTGTTTCTGCACAAGCACAAAATAAGAATTTTACAAATATTTTAACGCTTAAGAGCGATCAGGGGCATTACAAACTGGCCCCCCATATCTACGTTACGCGGGATTCTGGAAAGCCCTTAAATTTTGATAACTATAAGAAATTTGTGGACAGCCATCTGGCCGGAAATAAGGGTAACAGGATTGAAGGAAACATTCTAAATCTGGGCGCTGCCTCTATGCCGCACTGGATCGTGTTTGCCGTTAATAATCAAAGCGAGGCGGAAAAATGGTTCCTTTCTTTTGGGCAGCATATGGACGGGCGTATAGGGCTGGTGGAGGATGTTTTTGTTTATGACCATGTCTCCAAAAAGACCTACATCAATACGCTGTCATCGTCTAAAAGCTCGTCTTTGAAAGATAAGAAGCTTAAAGGGGCGGCTTTGGCGCTGGATATCCCACGGGGTAAGGAAACCCTTGTTTTTATTTATGTCGTACCAAAGCCGGGAATGCCGACGACGCTGGTTCCAGAGCTTATGACGGAGGGTGTTTATATGAACACCCTTACCGGCTCTTTTAACCAGACGCAGGCTATTAGTTTCTTCTTTATTCTGGTGGCTGGTATTTTTCTGGCAACGGTTTTATTCAGGAAAATGTGGGATAGCATTTTCTTTATTTTATATTACATGGTTTTGCTGGCTTTCTTCCGTTACCAGAATGACTTCCTTCAGATGGACTTTGTTTTTGCCTCTCAGGTGCCGGGTATATTTTTCAATTTGAGTATTTTACTGGGCTTACTCATGAGTAAGTCATTTCTTAAAATTGGAAAGTTACTGCGTTTTCAGAGTCGGCTTATTGCAATCTTTTCCTTCATGTTGATTTTTTCCACGTTAGGGGCGGTAATTTTTATTCCTGATGATTCTGTACTCGAATTTGCATTTTTGTATTTTATGCCCTTATTGGCTCTTCTCTTTTTGTTTATGCTTTCGCTGGCACATGGCTATACAGAGCATCCTGAAGGCTACCACCTTGCGGCTGGTTGGCTGGTTGTGTTTGCCGGAGCTTGTGCGACTTTTGTCAGCTTGATGAACATTTTTACGCCGCCTTTGTTTCTTATAAATAGTTACTGGTATGCCCTGATTATCCAAGGGGTTTTATTTATAACGGCTGTTATGACCAGGCTTATACTCGAGGCCCGTGCCGGGGCGGTGATCCAAAAGGAACGACAACGGGAGCAGGAGTCGGTTAAGGACATCACCTCTTCCAAAGAGTCTTCTGAGAATGCCCGTTTATTACGGATGATCGAACATGAGCGTCAAGTCATGACCGAATTGCGTGATCGGGAGGCACAGCAAAATGAAGAAATGAGAAAGGCCAGAGAAGGTGCCGATCAGGCCAATAATGCCAAATCCGCGTTTCTTGCTGTTGTTAGTCATGAAATCAGGACGCCTATGAGCGGCATTATGGGGATGGTCAGGTTTTTGCTGGAAACGCCTTTGAACAAAGAGCAAAAAGGCTATGCACAAACATTGCAGGATTCAGGCGATGCCATGCTCTCTTTGCTGAATGATATTCTTGATTTTGAGAAGATTGAAAGCGGTAACATGGATCTGGAGTATATTGATTTTGATCTCCAGCGTTTGGTGCAGGGTATAAAAACGCTTATGTCCGGCCACGCTGAAACTAAAAATATATATCTGAAGGCCGAACTTGATCCGGCTGTCCCGCGCTATGTTATCGGCGATTCTATACGGTTACGTCAGGTTCTTCTCAACCTGGCCGGAAACTCTATTAAATTTACCGGGGAAGGCGGAGTCACTATTCATGTTAAACCCGACCCCGCTGTTGCCGGGGAGGGGTCTGATAAAAAAACCGTGCACCGCATTCGGTTTGCGATTGAAGATACCGGGGTTGGTATATCGAAAGAGGCGCAGGAAAACCTTTTTAATCCTTTTTCTCAGGCAGATTCTAGTGTTGCACGAAAATTTGGTGGTACCGGGCTCGGGCTCGCTATTTCACAAAAATTAATCGAAGCCATGGGTGGGCAGATTGAAATCAATAGTACCGAAGGTCACGGTAGTACATTTTTCTTTACGCTGGTGATGGAAGAGGGTAGTGCTGCTGCTGTAGAGAGCGCTGAATCTAGTGGTACGCAGGTTTCCCAGAAACCTGCAGAAGCCATGAAAATACTTATTGTTGAGGATAATGAAATTAATCAAAAGCTGATGCGGGAACTTGTTGATCGTATGGGGCATGAGACAAGCGTTGCCGGTTCTGGCGAAGAGGCTTTGGAAATTGCCGGGGAGAATGACCTTGATATGATCCTGATGGATATTCAGTTGCCCGGTATGACAGGGATGGGGACAACCAAGGCGATTAGGGCTTTGGAGCATCCTGAAAGAGCGTCCGTGCCGGTTGTGGCGTTAACCGGTAATGTTCAGGAAAAAGATGTGCGGGACTGTTATGCGGCGAATATGAATGGTCATTTGGCTAAGCCGGTTGACCCTAAAAAACTAAAAGATCAAATTTCCAAGGTGTTTGAAGGGCGACTTGATAATCCGGTTGAAGTTTCTGAGGAGAAGATAGACAAGCATACAGAGATTACTCAGCTAAACGTAGGTACAGAAAAATTTGGAGCCGATGTTTCTGATGATTTAATACAGACAGAAAGTGATGAGGATATGGATCTGGCACAGAGCGATGATGTGGAGGAGTATGTCAGAAAGCCAGAGGAGGACGTGGCTCCTATAATGGCATCTCTTGAAGAGTCTGATACATCGTTAATGGATATATCGGAAGAGGAACTGGATGAGGATAGTTTTGAAGAAGCGCTGGAAATTTCTGAAGGTAAAAATGGTGTAAAAACAATAGAGGTTTTTGATCGGATGATGCTTGATGCTCTGCGTGGAAATTTAGGAGACGAGCAGTTCAATACTCTGTTGCAGGATATGCTGGTAAAAGCAGAAGATATTTTGAAGGAGATTAAGGGGGCTTCGGATAGCAATGATGTCCCGGCAATTTCTGCACGGGCCCATGAACTCAAGGGCATGGCTGGAAACTTTGGCTTCACAGAGATCAGTGCCCTGGCCGCCAAGATAGAGCTAGCGGTAAAGGAAAACCAAACAGGTGGTGTGCATGACCTCCTGCCTGGTTTGTTGATTGCTCACGATAGGGCTAAAGTTGCCTTGCAAGAATGGATGGAGTCTTCTTCTCCTGCGGGGTAGCGATTAGCCAGCCAGTTCTGTTTCGTCGAAAAAGAACCCGATTTCTATTTTTGCATTTTCTTCGCTGTCCGAACCATGTACGGAGTTAGCACCGATATTCTCAGCATATTCAGCGCGGATGGTTCCGGGTGCGGCATTGGCCGGGTCTGTGTCGCCCATAACTTCGCGGTATTTGGCAACAGCATCTTCACCTTCCAGAACCTGAACAACAACAGGGCCGGAGGTCATGAACTCAACCAGTTCGCCGTAAAAAGGGCGTTCTTTGTGGACTTCGTAAAAAGAGCCTGCTTGATCCTGCGTGAGTTGCATATCTTTTCTGGCAACAATATTCAGGCCGCCTTCTTTGATTTTGGTGTTGATAGCATCAGCCAGGTTGCGTTTTGTTGCGTCAGGCTTGATGATCGAGAGTGTGCGCTGTTTTACCATTTTTTTCTCCGTAATCTTGTCTATTTGAATTTGGACTTGCGTTATAGCCGGAGCGGCTGTTTTTCGCAATAGATAAATAAAACAGATTTAACATATTTTTAAGGTCGGGTGCTTAATATATTATGATGAAAGAGCAATTTGATAGCGATGTTAAAGTCCCCTCTGCGGCCATGGGGCAGTATGTTGTGGCTGATAGCGGATCTTCTACCCGCTATTTAGGCGCGGATGGCATAGGGCCGTGTGTCGCCCTTGTTTTAAAGGGGGAGGGCGTTTATGTCGTTGGGCATATAGCTGCAGGGTCGCTTTTGGAAGCGTCTATCGTGGCGATGCTTTCTGAATTTCCAGAGGGTGCGGACATATCCGCGCAAGGGTATCACACGCAGGATAATGGAGAGCTTTCAGGCAACATACGTAAGCTGCTGGATAATTTTGATATACCTCATGACATTGAAAAGAAGCCTAATGAAGTGCAGTTCATGCAGCTTGCTGTTGATATAGAAAGCGGTCAGGTGTTTTTTAGCAAAGACCTCATGTTGAAAATGGAGTCCGCTATGGAGGGAAGCTATCTTCCTGATACGCCTCTTTCCTGCTCATACAGAGGTACGGAGTCAGGTGAGGAAGAAGACCTTATTAGGAACCCAGTACTTTCTCTATAGCACTAACCGCATCATTGGCGGCATTTGCATCGGGACCGCCGGCCTGTGCCATATCGGGACGGCCACCACCACCTTTGCCGCCAAGTGCTTCCGCGCCGATTTTAACCAGATCAACAGCGCTGAGTTTGTCGGTTAAATCGTCGGTAACGCCGACAACAATAGAGGCCTTACCTTCATTGGTGGCGATCAAGGCAATGATGCCGGAGCCGATTTTGGCTTTCATATCATCGGCCATTGGTTTGAGGTCTTTGGGCGGAAAGCCGTCCAGAACTTTGGCAGAAAATTTAAACGCGCCGATTTCTTTTATTTCAGGGGCACTCTCAGTCCCGCCGCCGCCTGTGGCGAGTTGACGGCGTAATTCTCCAACTTGTTGTTCAAGCTTTTTCTTCTCAGTCGCCAGTGTTTTAATGCGCTCAACAACATCGGCAGGTGCCGCTTTTAAAACGTCTGCTACTTCGTGAAGTTTTTGGTTTTGCTCTTCCAGATAAGAAAGCGCGCCAGCGCCTGTTAGTCCTTCAAGCCTTCTTATGCCAGAGGCCAGAGCGCCTTCGGACACAATCTTCATAAGCCCAATATCCCCCGTACGTTTTACGTGCGTGCCGCCGCATAGCTCGGTGGAAAAATTGTCTGTGCCCATGGTGAGCACGCGAACTTCATCGTCATATTTTTCGCCGAACAGGGCCATGGCCCCTGTTTTAATGGCCTCTTCCTGATCCATAAGGCGGGTGAGAACTTCGGTGTTGGCACGAATTTCACGGTTCACTTGTTCTTCGATGACGGTGATCTCTTCGCTCGTGAGTGCCTTGGGATGGGAAATATCAAAGCGCAGGCGCTTATCATCAACCTGTGAGCCTTTTTGCGTTACATGGTCGCCAAGTTTTTCGCGCAACGCTGCATGCAGTAAATGCGTGGCGGAGTGATTGGCGCGGATGGCGCTGCGGCGCACGCCGTCAACGCGCATTTCAACGCCTTCGCCTGTTTTGATTTCGCCTTTTTTAATGGTTCCGTAATGGACAAAGAGAGCGCCGAGCAATTTTTGGGTATCGCTCACAGCGAAGTGATCGCCATCATTGGTGAGCATGCTGCCATGGTCGCCAACTTGTCCGCCGGACTCGCCGTAAAAGGGAGTCTGGTTGGTGATGATTTGAGCTTCGTCGCCATTTTCGGCTTTATCAATGATCGTTCCTTCTTTGATAATCGCCAGAACCTGCCCTTCTGCTACTTCAGTTTTGTACCCTAGAAATTCCGTTGCGCCGTGTTTTTCGAGCAATTCAAACCAGAGTTTTTCCGTTGCCGCATCGCCGCCGGAGCCTTTCCAGGCTTTGCGGGCGTCCTGGCGTTGTTTCTCCATGCAGTTGTCAAAGCCGTTCATATCAACTTCGATGCCTTGGGCGCGCAGGGCATCCTGTGTCAAATCGACAGGAAAGCCAAAAGTATCATAGAGTTTAAAAGCAGCATGGCCGGGAAATTTTTTGCCGCTACCCAGCTTGCCGGTTTCCTCATCCAGTAATTTGAGGCCGCGATCGAGCGTTTTCTTAAAGCGCGTTTCCTCCATGCTTAGCGTTTCGGTAATCAGCGCTTCCGCGCGGCGCAATTCCGGATAAGCATCGCCCATCATGTTTGTGAGCGTAGGAACCAGTTTGTGCATGAGCGGCTCTTCCGCGCCTAGTAAATGCGCATGGCGCATACCGCGCCGCATGATCCGGCGCAATACATAGCCGCGCCCTTCATTGGAAGGCATGACGCCGTCAGCGAGCAAAAAGGCAGAGCATCTCAAATGGTCGGCAACGACGCGGTGGGAAGCTGCTTGCTCTCCGTCGGGGTTAATGCTCGTAAGGTCAGCGGAATGCTCAATGATCGTGCGCAGCAGGTCGATGTCATAGTTGTCGTGCTTGCCCTGCATGATAGCGGCGACGCGTTCAAGTCCCATGCCGGTATCAACGGATGGTTTCGGCAAATCAATGCGTGTGTCGCTATCCACTTGTTCGAATTGCATGAAAACATTATTCCAGATTTCGACAAAACGGTCGCCATCTTCATTCGGGCTACCGGGCGGGCCACCGGGAATGTCTTCGCCATGGTCGTAAAAAATCTCGGTGCACGGGCCGCACGGGCCGGTGTCACCCATCGACCAGAAATTATCGGATGTCGGAATGCGGATAATTCTATCATCGCTAAAGCCGGTAACTTTTTTCCAGATTTCGGCGGCTTCTTCGTCGGTGGAGTGGACGGTCACCAGTAATTTTTCGGGGGCCAGTTCGAAATTTTTTGTCACTAGTTCCCAGGCCATGGCAATGGCATCATCCTTGAAATAATCACCAAAAGAAAAATTTCCCATCATCTCAAAAAAGGTGTGGTGACGGGCGGTGTAACCGACATTGTCGAGGTCGTTATGTTTGCCGCCGGCACGAACACATTTTTGGGCGCTTGTGGCGCGCGTGTAATCGCGGGTCTCAACGCCGGTAAAAACATTCTTGAATTGCATCATACCCGCCATCGTAAACATAACGGTGGGATCGTTTTGCGGCACAAGCGGGCTTGACGGCACAATCGTGTGACCGTTCTTTTCAAAGAAGCCTAAAAATTCTGCGCGTACGTCGCTTACCGTTTTCATGATGTGTTCTATTTTGTGCTGTTAGCGGCAGCATTTAGATGTGTTTCCCAGTTCTCGTTGCCAAAGTCTTCAAGGAAATTAGTCTGAGACTTTTGCCAGATCGGATAAACTTCGATAATTTTTTGTTCTGCTGCTTCGGTTGTATAAGCAAGGCGTTCTCTGCGTTTTCCCGACTTTAGGACAATAAAACCCTTTTTTTCCAGCGATTCGATGGAGCGCGTTAATGTGGAAAGATCCATGCAGAGTTTTTCAGCATAAGTCGTTAAGGCGTTTCCGGGAGCGCTTCCTATGGCGAGTATAATGCACATTTGGGTTGTGCGCATGCCTGTTGATTTTATACTCTCATTAAATCTTGTAGTGGTTACGCGTGTTAGTTTGCGTAAATTGTTCACCGCGCATGTTGCCAGAATTTCTTCGCAGGCGTTCACTATTTCAGGCTGTTTTTTTTCCATGTCATCCTTGTATATGTTTTATTGTTCAGAAGATTTAATTGTATCAGTGAAGCATCGTCTTCCGCAATATCGAAGCCATAATTTAATTAATTATAATTTGATTGGTCGGCAACTAAATAATGCGTTTGTTTTTTGGGAGTAGCAGCTTGTTTGAGACCGTCAAGCTGAACATAGCGCGCCCAGTCACCTTCGGTTACAGCGATGAGGGAGGGTGTGGGTTGCCCCATACGGAGTCTGTAAATCCAGTAATTAGCCATGACACGCTCGACAAAAGCGCGGGTTTCG
Organism: Alphaproteobacteria bacterium; assembly: GCA_021775915.1. GTDB lineage: Bacteria > Pseudomonadota > Alphaproteobacteria > Micavibrionales > Micavibrionaceae > UM-FILTER-47-13. The sequence continues at coordinate 28,296 of JAJFGW010000022.1, forward strand.
CCCATTGGAATGCTTTCAACAAACAGGAGCGGATCATTTTGCATGTGGCTATAAGCTTTTTTCCATTTTCGTAAATTTCCCGGCCCGGCATTATAGGCCATGACAAGCGAGAATAGCTCGGTGCTGACATGATCCTGATAAAGCAGGTTTTCAACATAGCGCTGCCCTATATCCAGATTGAGCTGTGGATCTTTCAGGCTGTGCTGACCCTCGCGGGAACGGTAATCTCGGCGATTTGAAATAAAACTCGCCGTGGCAGGCATGAGCTGCATCAGGCCTGTGGCGCCGCTTCTGTTTTCTGCCATAGGGTTGAAGCGGGATTCTTGTCTGATAAGCGCGTAAATCAGGGCGCGGTCAACTTTATAGCCGTTTTGCGGTTTCCAGGGGCTTAAGGGATAAAGCGCGGCATCGTATAATCCACCTTCCGGTGTGCTTACAGCCGCCGCAAGCCGCATAGAATAAGATGGCAGTCCGGCATAGTTAGCGTAAGCCAGTAGCGCGTTCTTAATGTGGGAATCTTTTTTCGGGTTGAGTTGGCGCAGTTCTCTTTCGGCCAGATGATATTGTCCGGCGCGAACGAGTAGCATGGCGCGCTGTGCCGCTTTATGCTTCATCAGGCTGTTTTTATGGTCTGCTGTATATTGCGGCATGTCCCAGTTGAAATCAAAATCCCAGCCTAGCGCCCGTGTTGCAATGAGGCCGTAAAAAGTGCGGGGATGATCAGCGGCACGGCGTAGCCATAGGCTGACCTTTTTGACATTTCCCGCGCGCATATGAGCGCGTGAGGCCCAGTAAGAGCCTGCGGCAGAAGTCCATTCAGAAGAATAAGGAGATTTTGCCGTAAGTTCAAACAGTGATGCGGCGACGTTATAGTGTCCCTCCTGCCAGGTCACGAGCCCCCCGACCCAGCCCGCAAGCGGCACTTTTTCTGCCGAACGGTGGGCACTGTCTATGGCCAGATCTTTAGCTTTTCCAAGCTTCCCGGCTATCATGTAACTATTGGCAATTTGTGCCCGGAATCTGTCATATTCGACAGTATCCAGAAGCTTTGCCGTATCATTATTCAGAAGTCTCTTATAGGCGTTGGTTGGCGCGCCGCGGGCAAGGTCTCTGCGTATGGCTTTTGCAAGCGTCTCCATTGCGTTGCGCTGCGCCTGATTACGTTTTTTCGGTGAGCGATAGTTTTTGCTGCGCTCGGAAAGAATATCCAGGTAACCATTAATGCCGGTGCTTTTTACAGGTCTTTTTATCGCGCCTTTATAATCACTCGGCATACGTGATAAGGCCAGTCTGTATATTTTTGTTGCACCCGGATGGTCGGCATAGGAATTCATCCAGCTTGCCAGCTCGATAAAGCTGGTGTGGTAGGCCGTCGGGTGCATATAGCGCTGAAACAGGACGTGACCGCGCAAGCGGAAATCTCCGAGCATGCCTAGTAGTTCATTTGCTTTGTCCCAGCGCGCTGTGGATTGGTAGGCAAAAATTTTCTGATATAGAAGCGCGTCACTGTTGCTGAGCGGTTCTCCCGGCTTTCCCAATGGTTTTTTCCTGGGTACGGGGGCTTGGCCGAAACTTAAGAGTTGTTTTATGTCCGGTTTGGAAAAATCAGGTTTTTGCGCAGGGCGGGGAGGCGTTGTGCCGCGCTCCATATGTTGGGCAACATCCGTTATAAGCGGCTTGCTCGGTGGCTGGGGCTTAGGGTCGCTGGCTGTGGCCGCGCCAGATATCAGAAAAGCCAGTCAGGCCTTAAGCAATGTAGATTTATACCCGATTCTCTTGATCTGAATGTCATGCATAACGAGGAAATAAATAGACCAAATCAGGAAGAGAGTCCAGATAAACCAAGTTCCTGATATTTTTTCTGGAACATCAGCATATCTTGCCAGACCAGCCTT
>JAJFGW010000023.1 GCA_021775915.1 Alphaproteobacteria bacterium
CAGGGGGGAGCCCCCCTTCTTTTCCAGAAAATGCGCCACAGACGCAACAGCCGGGGCCGTGCCCCTGCCCGCCGGTTCAAGGACAATCTGTTCTGCGGCAGGGAGCTGCTCCGTCACCAGCGCACGGTGACGCTCGTTACAAACAACAAACGGAGCCTTTAACGCAGAAACCCGCTGTGCTGTCTTTTGCAAAAAGGATTTACCGCCCATCAATTTCAAAAAAGGCTTGGGTCTTGCCGCCGTTGAAAGCGGCCATAAACGGCGCCCCACACCGCCCGCCAGAATAACAGGCACAATTTCGGATAAATCAGCCTCACGCGGCATTTAAAACCTCGTGATTTTGCAGGTAATCTGCAATGACTTTCTCTAGCCCTTCTTTTAATAGCGTTTGCGGCTGCCAGCCCAGCGCCGCAAGTTTACCGCTATCCATAAGCTTGCGGGGCGTGCCGTCCGCTTTATCTGCATTAAACACCAGCTCCCCCTTGTAGCCGGTGATAGAAGCAATCATGTGCGCCAGACCGGCAATAGAAATTTCAGCGCCGCTGCCAACATTGATATGCTCTTCTTCGCTGTAACTTTGCAGTAAAAATACCAGCGCATCGACGAGGTCATCAACATAGAGAAATTCGCGCAACGGGGTGCCGGTGCCCCAAATTTCAACATGGTCTTTACGAGCCTCTTTGGCAGCGCATATCTTCATGATGAGTGCCGGAATAACATGGGAGTTTTCAGCATGGTAAGTATCGTCCGGCCCGTAAAGATTACACGGCATCGCGCTTATAAAATTACAGCCATATTGGCTTTGGTAAGCCTGACACATCTTAATCCCGGCGATTTTAGCCACCGCATAAGGTTCATTGGTGGCTTCCAGAGATCCGGTTAGAAGCGCATCTTCCGTTATAGGCTGCGCCGCTGCGCGTGGATAAATACAAGACGAGCCAAGAAAGAGAAGCTTTTCCACACCGGCCTTATAAGCGCCGTCAATGACATTACTTTCAATCATGAGATTATCATAGAGGAATTCGGCAGGGTACGTACTATTCGCCGCTATACCGCCAACCTTTGCCGCCGCGAGGATAACGGCATCCGGCTTATGGGCGGCCAGCCAATTTTGGGTGTCCGCCTGAACCCGTAAATCCAGATCCGCGGTTAATATATCGCAATTTTCCTGCTGCAAGCGCCTGACCGCCGCACGGCCAACCATGCCCTTATGCCCGGCAACCCAGACTTTTTTATTCTGCAGCGAGAAGGATTTGCTCATAGCTTTGCCCTCCCTGCAAGGCGCCTATATCCGCAGAAACCATTTCCTCGACCAATTGCCCGAACGAAATACGCGGCTTCCAGCCAAGCTTTGCTGATGCTTTAGAGGCATCACCCAGCAATTCATGCACTTCATTGGGGCGGAAAAACTGCGGATCCACCTGAACCAGAACCCGGCCTGTTTTTCGGTCTATGCCCTTTTCATCAAGTCCTTGTCCCTGCCATGTCAAACTCGTCCCCGCACAGGCAAAAGCCGCATTGATGAAATCACGCACGCTATGCGCCTTACCCGTCGCCAGCACAAAATCATCCGGCGTGTCTTGCTGCAACATCCGCCACATACCTTCGACATAATCACGCGCATGTCCCCAGTCACGGCGCGCATCCAGATTACCGATAGAAAGACTTTCCTGCTGCCCCAGCGCCATCGCTGCCACCGCCAGAGAGATTTTACGGGTGACAAACTCTTCACCACGCAGCGCACTTTCATGATTAAATAAAACACCATTCGACGCATGAAGACCGTAAGAATCGCGGTAATTTCGCACCAGCCAGTAAGCATAAAGCTTAGCCGTTGCATAAGGACTACAAGGTGCAAAAGGAGTGCTTTCATCCTGCGGCGCGGGCGCGGAGCCAAACATTTCGGAGCTTGAAGCCTGATAAAAACGAATATCGGTGTCGCGAATGGCCTCGAGCAAACGCAGCGTCCCCAGCGCGTTAATCTGCGCAGTCGCTTCAGGAACTTCAAAACTGACCCCAACATGGCTTTGCGCGCCGAGATTGTAAATTTCATCCGGCGCTATTGTTTCAATCAAGCGCCGCAAATTACCGCCATCGGTTAAATCGCCGTAATGAAGGTGGAAATTCCCATTATCAGAAAAAATATCGAGCCGTTGCGTATCGGTGCTGGCGCTGTAGAGCCGCAAGCCATGAACCTCATAACCCTTTTCAAGAAGGAACTGCGCCAAAAGCGCCCCGTCCTGCCCTGTAATCCCTGTTATAAAAGCCTTCTTACCTAACATGCGTGAGTACACCAGCGGTTGTTACGATGGTATGCATTTAGCCTAAAAATGGAAAAAAGACAAGGTTTTTGAGGGTTAGGAGTTATTAAAATTCATAGTATTATTTTGCTGCTGAGCAACAACAAGGTCCGGTGTCATATCCGGCTGCGGCCCTACCGCCGGTGCCTTTGTCTCAGCATTCGCGGTTTTGGCATTAAATTCACCGCTTGTGCCTTCCGGCGCGGCAGCATTAACATTAAGCCCCATTTCCTGAAGTCCGGCCTGCAACTGACGAAAACTCAGAGACGACTCCGATCCGTCACTGGGCAGTAATGTCGAGGATTCGGCATTATCAAGCGCCTCATTGACAGATGTTTCTTCCGGGATCATAGAAGCGCTCATACCACCCTCCTGACTTCAACATAGGCCACACGGGTGATGTTCTCTGGAAAACCTTCACCGGCAACATATTCTACCAGCCCCACTTGCGTGTTATTCGCGATACGTTCAAAGATTTCTCCGCCCTGATAAGGCATCTCGGCGATACGTTCATACCCGGCCTTAAACAAAATATTCTCATCACTCACAGACACAGTATAAGTTTCCGCGTCCGGCAAGCTGGCCGGAACGATAATGACTACCGTATTTCCTTTTCCGAGTAAAAAATCGCAACGTTCAAACACAATATACCCCGCATAATTCGTATTATCAGTATGCCTGCGGAGCATTAAGATGCGATGAAAAATACATTGGATTTTAGCTAAATTTGATTATTCTGCCGCATCAGGCCGCGATTCCAGACGCTTACGGCGTTTGAAGGGGTGCGCGAGTTGCTGCAAAAAACCGGGCGGCATGTACTCGTTAATACCGATATTGACCGGCGGACGGTGCGACGGATTGATATAGGTACCAAAAAGCTGGTCCCACAGCACTAAATTCTCTCCGTAATTCTTGTTTCCTTCCTTAATATCGCGGCTGTGGTGCCAGCGATGCAGGCCAGGGGTATTGAATATCCATGATAAGGGACCGAAACGCATTTCTATATTACAGTGCGTCAACATGCCGATAAAAGCCGTAATCGCCGAAAGCCAGATCAGAACCTCCATCGGCGCGCCTAAACCAAGCAAAATCGCCATACCGAGTAGAATACTGACAATACTATCAACAAAATGAAACCGCCCGGTATTGATGATCCAGAGCCGTGTGACGCTGTGATGGATGGAATGAAACCGCCATAACGGATACCAGTCATGGCCTAACCGGTGCGCCCAGTACAAACCAAATTCAGCGCTAGCCACGCCCATAATGACCTGTATCCATAGCGGCCAGTCCCGTGGCCAGACCCCGTGACCCGGCTCCGCCATAGGCGTTACAAGCGAAGCCAACCCAATCGCTGTACTAAATATAACCAAAGTCTGAACGCTTCCCTTGCTGAGCAAGGTATGGGCAATATTGGCAAAGGTCTGACCATCATCCTCGTTCCATACCGGCTCGTGTGGCATAAATTGCTCAAGCGCATAAAGAGACACAGCCAGAAAAAGATAAGCGAGGTTAAAAAACACAACAGGCATATCAAGCACAAAGCCATAGCTCGTAATCAACATACATATAATTAATAAACCGGGCCAGGAAACCCACGAAAGCGCATATCTCATTGTCTAAACCCCTCTCTTCATATATCACAGAAACTATACAGAATAGAACAGGGACACAACAAAAATGATATTCATGACATTCAAAGTTTTTGCTTCAGCAATCGTCATTGCCTTTGCTTCGTGGCTTTCCGGCAAAAGACCAGAACTGGCCGGGTTTATCGTCGCCCTGCCGCTTGTAACGCTACTTGTACTGCCTTTTTCCTATATGGAACATCAAGACCCCGCAAATAGCGTCCTATTTGCCCGCAGTATTTTTGTAGCCATACCGCTAACTTTGCTTTTCTTCGTACCTTTCCTGTTTGCCACCAAGCTGCAATTTGGATTCTGGTGGCTTTACATCGCCGGACTGATATTTCTTATCGGCACTTATTTTATTCACAAATGGATACTCTCCCTGCTCTGAATACGGCAGTAATCATGTAGAAAAAAGTAACCTTTTCGGTGTAAGCATAAGGTTAGGTTTAGATCTCGCTAATGTTCACAAAAATGGATACGAGGCAGTCATGCACGTTACTTTTAACAACCGCTTTGAGATCGTTGAAAATTACGACGGCAAAAGACGCATTCACTACAAACATAATTTGCGGTGTGCGCTCAATGTGTTCATCGAAAAATCAAAGCCGCATACCAACCCCGGCCTTCCACCTCCCGAGCGTGACTGGGAAATCATAATGGAAGGCGCCAGCAAGGCCGTTGTTAATGAATTCAAAATCAAACTGGCCGGTGATTTAGCCACATATATCAAACGACGGGTAAAAAAAAGAGCCAACGAACTTGCCTATAATGACCTGGAAAAACTGGCAACAGTAAGGAGCATTCATTAGTCATGAGCAGTCCAAAAATATCAGATGCATTAACTATTAGTCTTAACAAACGTGAGATTAATGAAGATACAACTATCGCCGAAGCGATCAAAACCATGCAATCTGTTAAATATAATTGCCTTCTGGTCAAAGACAAAGACGGCAAAGGCATCGGCATATTATCCGAACATGATATTGCCAACGCTTTTGCCGACGAAGGAGACGAAGCAAAAATCGCCCGCACATCCGATTTTATGGCAATGGACACGACTTGCGCCCGGGATAGCCAAACGCTTGATGAAATTATCAAACTAATGGCAAAAGAAAATATTCGCTATATTCCCATTATCTCGGAAAACGGTTCTGTCATTAGCTTTGTCTCTATCATGGAGCTTCTAATGGCCAAAATGACTCATTCTGCAACTTGTTAGTAACTTTTTAGGTTGCCCCTGCGAATTTCAACACGTAACCTAAAATGCTAAATTAAATAGAGGAGAAAATGACCATGAGTATTAAAAAAGTAGTAACTGCTGGTTTTGTTGCAGGTAGCGTTGCCTTGGCTATTGCTGGTGCGACAACAGTTGATGCCAAAGAAGGCGCTGAAAAAGAAAAATGCTACGGCGTTGTAAAAGCATCCCACAATGATTGTGCCAATGCTTCAAAAACCCATAGCTGTATGGCCCAGGCCACAGTTGATGGCGATGGCGGTGAGTTTATCGTCATGCCAAAAGGTGTGTGCGAAAAACTGGTTGGCGGTTCAACTGCTCCCATGATGAAGGAAGATGAAACACACGGCCATTCCGACATGAAAATGGAAAAAGAAGGCTAAAAACATCATGCACCCGACCCCGGAAAATCTTCCTAAAAAGGAATCCGGGATCGGGTTGCGTACTCCGCATTACAAAACAATCCTTGAAGAGAAACCGACTATTGGCTGGATAGAGGCCCATCCCGAAAACTATTTCGGCGGCGGAGCGCATCGCCATTACCTTAGCAAGGCAAGAGAGCTTTACCCTTTAAGTTTACATGCCGTTGGTCTGTCTCTCGGTTCTGACCAGCCTGTTTGCGAAGAGCATATGCGGCAAGTAAAGGAATTAATTGAAATTTACGAGCCATTCCAGGTCTCCGACCATGCCTCATGGAGCGCCAGCGGTAATGCGCACCTGAATGACCTGCTGCCACTACCATACACAGAAGAAAGCCTGAAACGGCTCTGTGAGAACATAGACCGAGTACAAAGCTATTTTGGCCGCACCATACTGGTTGAAAACCCTTCGAGCTATGTCGCCTTTGCTGTAAACGACATGAGCGAATATGAATTTATGAACGAGGCCGCAAAACGTACAGAATGCGGGATCCTGCTCGACGTTAATAACATCTACGTCCAGTCACAAAATCACGATTTTGATCCTTATCATTACATTGACAATATCAATAGCGCGGCCGTTGGTGAAATTCACCTCGCGGGGCATATTAAACGCGATTTTGACGGCGGGTCTATTCTTGTCGACAGCCACAATCAATACGTCAAACATGCCGTGTGGGAGCTCTATGAGCATACGATCACAAAAACAGGTGCGGTGCCGACATTGATAGAGTGGGACACAGATTTACCGCCGCTCAGTGAGCTTGTCCGGGAAGCGGGTAAAGCACAGAAAATTATAGACGCACACGAGGCAAAATCCCATGCGGCTGAATGACGTACAGAAAAATTTCAAAGACAGAATTACAGGGCAAGAAAAGCCGGATCAAAACTCAGAATTTTCAGAGCTTTTTGAAACAGGTGCCATATCACTTGAAAACCGTTTTAGCGTCTACCAAAATAATGTCCTGAAAAGCCTGACCGATGTTGTCATCGCCACCTACCCTCTGATTGAAAGCCTGACTGGAATCGAATTTTTACGGGGAGCCGCGCGCCTTTATATACAAGACAACCTTCCGGAAAAAAGTAATCTGAATGATTACGGCGGTAATTTTTCGACCTTCATTGAAGGCTTCGAACCGGCAAAAAACCTACCTTATTTGCCCGACATCGCCCGTATGGAATGGGCCATGAATGAAGCCTATTACGCACCAGATGATAGCGCCCTTAATATGCAGGAACTACAAAATATCGCTGAAGAGGATTTTGAACATCTGACATTTTCTCTACGGCACTCATGCCGCTTCATCCGCTCAAATTACCCCTTATATGAAATTCGTGATTTTTGTCTAGAAAAAGACCGGGTCGGTCATTTGAATATCGATAGCGGCAACGCCAACCTATTGATATTACGTTCTGAATTAGAACCTCACATTCTTGAAATTGAGAGCGGTGAATACGACTTATTAAAAAACATCGAACAAGGAAAAACAATTTCACAATCCCTTGAAACCATTTCATCCGATGAACCGAATTTAGACCTAGGAGAAATTTTACAAAAACATTTCAGTCTGGGGACATTTTCCAGTTTTGAGATCAGGAGTTAGAACATGAAAGCTTTAGTGATAAAAATTAACGACATGATTGAGCCATTGCGCGGCATTGCAAATAAATTTGCGTCCCCGCTACTTGACCTAGGGTTCCGGCTTTATGTCGCCGAAGACTTTTTTCGCTCCGGCCTTGGGCGTTTCAATAACTATTTAGATGGAAACTGGGACACGCAGCTCTTCCTGTTTGAAATGGAACATCCGGTCGCCGGCCTTGACGCAGCTTTAGTCGCGCCGATGACAACAGCAGCAGAGCTTATCCTTCCCGTGCTTCTTGCTCTTGGGCTATTTACACGCTTTGGCGCTGCCGGAATTTTTGTTATGGCGCTCGTCATTCAAATGACATACCTGGAAAATTTCCAACACATCCTCTGGATGACCTTAATGCTGAGTGTCTTTATCAAAGGGCCGGGCGTTATTTCCCTTGATTTCCTGATGCAAAAGCGGCTAAAAAAATGCAAAGATGAGATTTGCCAAGCATAAGGAAATAAAATGAGTGACGCTGTAATTGCTGCAAAAGAACCTGCTAAAGTCGAGCTGGAAGAGGGGAAAAATTACTTCTTCTGCACCTGCGGAAAATCAAGCAAACAGCCTTTCTGTGATGGCTCCCACTCCGGTACCGATTTCACGCCCCATATGTTTACAGCCGAAAAAGACGGCAAGGCGTGGCTATGCCAATGTAAACGCACGGGGAAACAACCCTTCTGCGATGGGTCTCATTCAAAGCTTTAAATCAACTAGCTAGCGAGAGCGCTTCCTCCTTAAAAGGCGAAAGATGTTTATGCTTATCTTGAAATCGAAAGATAGGGCAAGACTGCTGACTACTTCTTCTTCAGATCAATGATCAGACGATCCGGTTTGCCGTCTACGGCAGGGAGCAATTTATGCTCTTTTACAAACATGCCTTCATGGGCTTTCAAAATCAGACGCGTTCCTTTATCCGGAAGCGTTTCTGTTACGTAACCTTTTAGCACTTTACTGTATTTAAATTCATATGCGGATACCGTACCCCAGATTGATCCGGGCAGGTCTACCAGAATGATAAGGCCGTTTCCTTCATTAATATCGTAAGAAGCCGGACCGGAGAGATCGAGGACAAGGCGAACCTCATCCGGATGCTCGCCGATCCGGACATCTTTTACGATAGAGAGTCCGATAGAGGGAGCTCCCCCGCTGGAATCGCTCTGATCGACAGGGAGGCTATCCCCATCGACAGAACTCTCCACAACAGGGGAGCTTTCCTCATCGGAAGTTTCCTCGTCAATGGCGGAGCTACCACCATCTAGAGGAGAGACAAGAGCCGGCTGTTCCGTCCCGGAAACAGCTGGAGCGTGGTAAGTATGGGCTACTCCACCACTTTCTCCGCTTGCTTGTTCAGCTGCTTTCTCTTCAGCAACCGGCTCTAGGAGATAGAGATCAATGCCAAAGGCAAAGAGCTCTTCAGAAGAGACCGTGACGGTCTCGGCTGGGACGTAAACTTGATAAGAAGGATCGGCCCGGACTGTGTAAGTGCCGGGTAAAACAAATTCAAATGCGTAATAGCCATCGAAAGCAGTTTCAGTCCTCATATAGACTTCACCGCTTTCGCTAACCAGTTCGAGTTTCATGCCCGAAACAGGCCTGCCGCTGGGCTCGCGCCAAACCGTACCGTCAACAGCACCGGTCTCGACAACCGGGAATTCAAAGCCGGGCATCGTGCCTTTCAAGCCGACAGTGCTATAGCCCTCAACAGAAGGGCGGAAATAAGGGTCTTCCAGAGAAGCCTCGTCAATACTAATTTCCATTTTTTCGTTATTACGCAACGAGGTAACAATATAGCCGTCTTCATTCGTTGCTGTCTGTGAACGCCCTCTGTCAAGACTCAGCTTAACGCCTTCAAGCGGTTCATCGCCCTCGCTAAAGGCGCCGTCACCATCCCTGTCAAGAAAGATATGCCCCAGAACAGGCGCCTGAGATTTTTTACTCTTGCTTGACAATTTGTAGGAGCGATCAGAATTATAAGGGTTCAAAGACGTCGAAGCCCGCAACGTAAACAGCCACCCTCTTTCCTGCCTGTATTGAGCATCCACGGTCGAAAGAATATCCTGAAAATCATAACCAAGCTGCGCACCAACCGTTGATGTTGAATCAGAAAAACTATGGTTGGTGTTTAGCGCAGCCTGAAGATTTTCTTTGGTCTTGTAGCGTATTTCGGCACTACCGGCATTAAGCTCGGAAACCGGATGTATCTTGTAATTAAGACTACCGCGTGTTTGCCAATCCCCACGGTTCCAGTTAACACCAAAACCACCAGAGCTTGTTTCGTGAATTTCATTTACAAAACGCGTATTGGTCGAGTGGTTAAACCTTATCCCGCCGCCGGTAAAGGATTGTGCCGTATTTAGGTCTGTGCTGACATTACCATCAATAAGTTGTGTGTGTTTTGCATTGATACGCAGGGTCATAGGCAGGAAGGGCAAGTTTAGACTGGTGTTTGCCTGCACCTCTGCTTCAAAACGCTTGGAGCCAGCTTCCTGGCTTTCGAAATTGTGGAAAAAAGCACTGCGCATATTCAGGCTAACGCCCATAAGCCGTGTGATAAAACGCAGATCAACAGCCTTGCCACCATTGATTTCCTTATAACCTTCTGCTTCACCAACCCCTATAGGGGTATTGAAGGCAAGGCCGGCTGTATAGTATTGCTTCTCTTCTGTGGCAAGTGGTGTTTTAGTATAGCTGCCAAAAAGAGATAACCAGCGGTTTAAACCATAAAAAATCTCGGCATTTTGCGTAACAGTCAGCTTCGGGTCAAGCTCATTATCCAGCAGAATAAAAGACCGCCCTGTATCAACGATACCGCCCCTGTACTGGAATTCTCCAGGAGACAAAAGAGAATTGCTGATTTTATATTCCTCAACAACCTCCCTGACCTGTCCCTGCGGGCCATACATAATAACCCTGATGCGATTATTACCAAAGTTGAGAATAACATTCTCAAAGCGGTATTCACCATCATCCTCGATAGCGCTAAACTCAAGAATCTCATTATTATTATAAAGCTCAAGTTGCCAGCCGGGGGGGCCGGTGCCTTCAACCGTTATACGGTCAAACTCGCGTGTTTTACTGGAGGCTTTATTTGAAAATGAAAAGCCACGACCTCCCGCATTATTGCCGATTAAATCCCTCTGTCCTACGCTGATATCACCAAATTCAAAGTGCTTTAATGTAGGAACAAAAAGATCTTCGTCTCCCACGGCCTGACGTAAAAAATTAGCCCTTATACTACCGGGCCTTCTAAGTTGTCCGTCCAGATAAGCATAATTCGCCGCGTAATTTGTTACGAACTGACCGAGCTGCTGAGTACCCGAAATATTATTTGATCCCGTGAGTATTTTATTCCTGTTGTCATAGACATATGAGGATTGCAAATCCAGTATCGGCTTGCCAAGCCACCGGTAGGGATTATCACGATATGGCAGGTCTTTCTGACTTCCCGCGAAGGCAGATTTCCGCGCTTTAATAATTTCCTGTTGGTCCTCACGTTTTTTGCGCCTGACAAATGATAGCTCCTCCTCGGCCTCTGCCGTAATTCTAAGAGAGGAAAGCTCTATCCGCATTTCCACAGGCCAAATTTTATTGAGGACATCAAGCCTGACATAAATGTCTTCTTCGATGACCAGCTCTTTTGGAATAATAGAGTCAACAGGAAGAGCTTCGCTCTCACCTTTTACAATCAGCTCTCCACGTTCACCGTCAATCGTAAAGGTATTCTCTTCACGCCCGGCGAACCCGCTGACAAAAGCACGATCAGTCTCGGCCTCTACGAAGAACTCGTAGGCTTCCGCCAGTTCAACAACGGGGAGGTAATAGCCCCCCTTGAACTGGTACACAAACATGTTCTCCACAATACTCCATTGCGGAGGCATGATAACGCTAAATATCCACTCCTCTGGCGCCTGCGTTTCAGCTCCGCGAGAAGGAGACACAACCGCACCCGCAACAACGATAACAAGTATCGCTGCGAATACAATTCGCCTCAAAATAACCGTCAAATGTAAAACGCTCATGAAACCCGAGCAAAGATGTGATTAGTTAGAGTAGCCCACTAACATCGTACCAAATAATCACTAAAGCGCAAATAGTAATTTAACAATTACTTAACTTTTTTATAAAACAAAAGAAAAGGCGCCCGTTAATACAAGCGCCTAATAAATATAGTATGAAATAAAAAATGCCGCCTAAAGACCCGCCTGCACCTGAGCCATAACCTGTCCACCATAAAGACTGTCATCCCGATCAGCAACGTACTCAACGCGAACACGACCGCAATCCCCGGCATGCTCTTCCGGGTAATTAAACTCGTAATCAAAAACGCGCTTGTCGACTTCGGTATAAATGGCAAGGCCCCTTGTGTGACTGGCTACATATTCCTGCCCGCCACCTGTGCAAATAATTTTAATATCCCCGTAAAGACTCCTGTTGCCTTCCCTGTGCAAAACAAAACCAATAGAAGATCCCCCTTCCGTTTTTGACAGCTGCACGTCTGTAATGCTCGCCGACGCGGTCAAATCACCGTGACGAACAAATACCGGTAAGGTTATAGCTGGCTGCATAGTCAACTTAAAACTCTGACCACCCGCCCTCGGTTTTTCATCCTCCGAAAACTTCTCAGCTTCCGTCTCTGTTATAATCCATAAATGCGAGCGATATTCCCCAGGCTCCAGATCACGCGGACGCCTGAGCAAAATGCGTATTTGTTGAGAAGCCCCCGGCGGTACAGTAACCCGGCGCGGCGCATAGCGGATCATACCATCGGCCCACTTAATCTCATCACCCGAACTATCGCCTTCTTTAATCCAGATCAGTGATTTCTTTTCGTCCATGCGATAATGCCGCCAACCAAGCCTGTAGGTTTGCTCTTTCGCCGTATTATTCATGATAGTGATAACATCTGAACGCTTCGGCCCCTCAAAAACAATGCGCTTCATGCTTATTCGCAAGGCCTGCGCCTCATTAATCCACAAAAGACCGGCCACAGATAAAAAGACCATAAAAGACGCCACAAGCGCCATGGAAAAATAACGAGTCTTTGTCCGAGTTTCTTTTTGTAAATGAGGCATACTTTTAATGATAACTGATTTTCTAGACTAAAAAGTTAAAATACAGACCCCTAGATGATGCAACACTTTCTGTGAACTTTCAAGTCAGGAGAGTAAACTATTTTTCTCACCGGCCCCCACCCCCTCAGGCAAGCTCTTTTTTCAACAAAATCAAATGCTTGTCATACTCTCGCCATCGGCCAATAGCCCCTTTATACAGGGGCTTTTTAACCTGAAGAGCGCTAGCCGTCATAATCGAACGCTCTTTTTTATAAAAATCAAGACAAGCCGGGTCCCAAGGCAACCCACAAAATGACAAAATTCCTTTCGTAACCTTTTCCTGATCAGCCACAAGATCCTCATATTGCACATCATGAATAAAACCAGATAATTTCTTGTGCCAAAATGCCATCAAATCCTCATAGGATTTATGGTATTGCCCCAACTCTTTTAAATCATAGGAAAAAGGGAAAAAACCAGTAAACATGCATTTATATATTGAAAAACAGCTATCCATTGCATCTCGTCTGCAATGGATGACTTTCGCCTGAGGAAAAAGTAGTCTGATCAAGCCAATAAAACGAAAGTTAATCGGCATTTTATCAGTGATGTACTTTGCGCCCGGTGCATGTCTTTCCAGCTTTTCCAAATACTCATTCCGCATATGAAGTAAATCTTCGCCTGACATTTTGCTAATGTCCCAGCCCCCTTCCTTAAAATTCACGAAATTGTACTTTCCCTGCAATTGATCCAGATAAACTGTCTCGCCGCCAGCCTCCACCTGCGGATGGCTGTATAAAATCTGCTCGGTCAGGGTTGTGCCGGAACGCGGCATACCGACGATAAAAATCGGCGTGAAATCAGATTTGCGGGGCGCTATTTCCAGCTTTTTAAAATTGCCTTTAAAGACTTTTTTGATACCGGTGAAATTCTGTTCTGTAGATTTTGTCGTATATTTGAAGGTAGAGCGCATAAGGTAATTCCCCTGCGCATAACAGGTAAAAGCCTTGTCAAACTCTCCAGCATCGTCATAGGCCTTACCCAAAGAAAAACTCAAGCGTATGGCCTCATATGAATCTTTGCTCGTCTTTTTCAGCAGAGCTTCCATTATTTTTATATGAGGATCATCCAGCTTATATTTATGGATACGGGAAAAAAGATAGTGAGCCTCCACCAAATCCGGATCTGCCTTCATCGCTTTTTTAAAATATTGTCGGGCTTTCCTCTTATCCCCCATATCGGCATAAACAGAACCCATATTGCACAAATCAAGGGGCGCGGCACTACCTGCCAGTTTGATAGCCTGTTCAAATTCTTCAATAGCCTCCTGCGTCTTTCCCTGCACCCGCAAAGCCTGACCTAGAACAGTGTGAAGCGGTGCATAAGCGCTGTCTTTTGCCAGCCCTTCGCGGCATATTTCTTCGGCCTCCCAAGGCTCCCCGATACCGGCCAAAGCCATCGCAAGATTGTTATAGGCAGGCATATAACAATCATCAAACCCCAGAGCCTTACGAAAACAATCTTTGGCCCAGCCATACCAGCCATACCGAACATAAACCGCGCCTAGCTTTGAAAGCGCCGGAGGATAACCCGGCCTGGATTCCAATGCTCTTTTGAGCAATTTTTCGGCATTTTTTAAATTACCACGATCATAAGCGACACACGCCCAGCCATAAAGCGCCTCGACATTAGCAGGCTGACGCGCGGTAATTTTCTTGTAAAGAAGAACAGCATCCGCCAGCCTGCCTTCTTCATGCAAACTATGCGCTTTTTTCAAAATTTGTTCTGCTGCTTCGCTCATTCGCCTTCCATCTTATTCGAAATGGCTAAATGACTAAATAGCGAATTACTGATAACTGGCGAAAATTCGGGAAGCCCCCACATAAGTGCCACTGATCTGCCCCGTGCGCGTTTTGATTGTCGCCCCGATCGGAACAGAAAAAGAATAAGTACCCTGAGTCGGAGTAAATGTCATCTTGGTGCCGCCCTTGGCCGTAACCAGATTAAAATCACCGATTTCTACCGTATTGGTACCATTGGTCAGCTTTACTATTGTGTCATCAAGACTAATCGCGACAGGGAATTCGGCCCCCTTGATAAAGAGCCGCCCGGCCTGAGGCTTGCCGCCCGCCAAAGACAGGCTGCTGCCATCATCAATAAAAAGCTGGTTAATTTCGGGGTCAATCACGGCCTGTCCGGCGCGATCCGCCGTCATCGCCAGCGTACCGAAATCAAGCGTTGTGTCAACGGTCATTTCGATAGCACGCACCAGACGGGCTATAATGGGAAGCGTTGCCGTAGCGGCAATGGCGTGCATGGCCTGATAGGCGGCAAGCCCGGACAAAACAACCATCGCTGACGTACTAAGGTTACTTTTCCTAACAACAGAAGAATTAGTCTTTCTGCTCTTATTATTATTTTTTTTCTGCTTCACCTTCTGTGACATATATAGTTCCTTGCAGATAATCTATTCACTTTAACTATAGCATAAATTTATTAATTTTCGAGAATCTCGGACAAAATAAAATAACGGCACCGCACAAAATAATTGAAAAAAAACCAAAGGAGAAGCGAAGCCGGAAAAGCCTTCCCGGCTGCGCGATAGTCAAAAGCAATGAAACCAGGTACTACTGGTAATTCGCCGTAATTGTAACTGTACCGGCATATGTACCAGCAGCATGACCGCCAGGAATAGTCAGCACACCGCCGACATCAAAGCCTGCCTTCGCCACTGACGTCGTCGGCGTTGTTACAAACGGCGTTGCCGCAGCAGCCACCAGGTTGCTGATTTTAAACGCGTTCACGACCAGCGTGTTGGCAGCAGCAAATTTCATCGTTGCTGTAGCCGGCATCGTAATATCAATGGCAACCTTTGCCGCCGTCATCTTGAATTGACCGCTCTGGGCCCCCGTACCACCAACCAGCGACACGCCGCCGGCACCACCGGCAGTACGTTTATTGACATTATCAACCGTGACCGTACCGGATGTTAAAGGGGCAACAGAAACGGAGCCAAAGTCAAGCCCCGCTGTTTGCGCAATGGTAATCGCTGCGATAATTTTAGCTGACATTGGCAAAGCCGTAGCCGCGGCCTTTGCGTCATGTCCCACCGCTGATACAGCGGCTATAGTTGCGGCCCCTAACAGGACCTTTCTGGTATTGCTTTTCATATCTTCGCTCCTTGCTTGTTAAACTTTTTAAGCTCTTTGCTTATTAATCTTAAGCTCTTTCACTTATTAAGCTTTTCCTTGTAAACCCTGCCCCAAGTCTGACGATTTCTTTCACCAATACGACTCAGAGCCTTTTAAAAGTACCACACATGCCATGGCATGACCACAGGACGATGCAATACAAAACAGAAAAAATCATCGCAATGACCCTTTCCCTACTGTCATTATAAAATGAACTTTCCTAAAAAATCATTAAATTGCATTATGGCAATTAAGATTATGACCTTTGGAATATAAAGCAGCTTCCTGTTTTTACGCTCTGGTGCGTATTTTTTTATTTTTCTGCGACTTTCCCCGGGTTTCAGCAAAAAACGGGTAATTCTTAACATGTTCCAATTGTATCGTCGCCACATCCCGCGCATTTTTAGCAATTAATTTAACCGCGGGTTTGGGTTTATATTTCTTTAAATACGCGGACAGCGCTTTGAAATATTTTAAATTTTCATCAATGATCCGCTTTTCCGCAAACTGGACGAGCTCCGTCATCTGCTCCTGATTCAGAGGAACGCCAAGATGGTTGATCGCCAGCACCAGAACCCGGCGCATGGAACGCGGCGCCCTGTCAGGCGGAAGATATATAAAGCTTAAATTTACGGTCTTCTTGTCCTTATCCGCCCCCATGCCCGGTATATAAAAATTCAGGTCCTTTAGATGTTCGGGCAGTTTTTTATGATGAGGCTGCCCTGTCACAGACTTGATCCTGATCGTCCCCACACCACCCGGAAGCTTAATTTCCATTGGTACCGAGCGCATAAATCCGGGCCCTTTATCGGCATAATTATAATGGATAAGCGCATCCATAGCATCGTAGGGGCCATAATTCACATAGCATTCGTCCGATCCCTCAACCGGACATGACTTCACCACGGCGATACCGTCCGCATCATGTGTGTGCTCCTCACCCGGCTTAATCTCCGGGGCGCTTTCTTCTGCAAAACGAGTAAGGAAACCAATGGCCGCAGAGTGGTGATTAATAAAATCAATGATTGGCATAAGAACTTTTGTTCTTTTAAACTCTTTCTCCGCTTCTTTTCCGGCGCCCTTTTTGTCTCCCGATTCATTTTCTACGTCTTTAAAAGCCAGCACTCTGGTTTTTATAAAGCTATCGAGATAGAACGTTTTTTTGTCCGGCCCCACCACCATACCATCAAGAAAAGGAATACCCTGCCTACTGCGGCTCTTAAGAATAACATCCAGAAAATCCCTGTCTTCATAATAAAGCGAAAGGGTCGCTATTTTTTTCTGGGTCGCTATTTTCCCCGTCAGATTATAAAGCTCGATCATGGTCTTCATCATGGCGACCTGACCTTTGCTCAAATCCTTGTCATGGGATGTCATGACAATATTATTACCCTTCAAATCAAGCTTGTATTTATCAACGGGGAGAAGACATTCTTTCGGCAACACCAGAATCTTCTCACCCCGGGGCACGTCCCCGGCGACCCTGATTTTAAAATCGCCCTTTTCGCAGCCTATAATAAGTTTATCGTGAACAATTCCGCCATTAGCCACCACTTGCTTATACAGCTTGCGTAAGGCTTTTTCGACTGCTTTATCGTCACAAGAAAATTCAACCATGGATCAGGATTTCTTTTTCGCGCCGGGTTTTTTTGCCTTACGAGAAGTTGATTTTTTCACCGCAACTTTTTTCACAGACGTCTTTTTCTTTGCTGCAGCTTTTTTCTTCACCGTGGTTTTCGGCGCGGCTTTTGTTTTCTTTTTGGGTTCTTTTTCAAGCCCCAGTCCCTTTATCAACGGCTCGAGTTGCTTTTCATAGCGCTTCCATGCCTTAACCGAAGTTTTGTAAACAGGCTTGATAACCTGGCTTTTACTAGCGGTCAGAACGGCGCGTTTTTGTTTGTGCGGAGAGAGGCACGCCTTGTGCCACGGCAAGCCAACAAAATCGATTAATTTATGCGCCTGCTCTTCAAAATTACCCACCGTTTCCTCATAATCGATTTCAAGAAAACGGTCCGGCAACACTTCACGCCAATACGCCATAAGGTCTTCGTAAAGTTTATAATGTTCGGCCAGCTCCTCCAGATTATAAGACCAGTACTGGCCACGGGCAAAGCTTTGCTTATAACAGGACAGACAGGTATCGATCGGGTTACGGCGGCAATGAATAATTTTTGCATTGGGCAGGATACTGATAATTTTTCCTATGCTCGCAAAATTCCCCGGCATCTTGTCGGTAATTCTTTTGGCCTTCTTCGTCGGATCGAGCTTCTTGATATTCTTGACGTATAAAGCCCCCATCTCTTTGCAATTGTCTTTATTAAGAGGGCCTAATTCCTTCTCCAGAGTTGTCAGTATCGACAGTTCCCCGGCACCATATACCTCAGGATGCGAGGAAATAATTTGTTCGGTCAATGTCGTTCCCGAACGAGGCATACCGACAATAAAAACAGGAACCTTGGATTTATAGCCTGTACCTTCGAGAGACTTAAGGAATTTAGTCGTATAAGTTTTCTTTATAGAATCGTAAGACATCTTTTGATGCTCACCGTCATGCGGTATCAATCTACGCTTATAGTCGTTCCCTTTTTTGAGGTGCTCAAATGCCTTTTTGTAGCCACCCACATCCTCATAAGCAGAGAAGAGCGCAAAATTCAGAGAGGACGCCTGCTCAAGGCCACGCGCCTCGATGTTTTTTTCAAGCGCCAGCATCTTTTTAAAATCTTCATCACCCTTTTTAAACTTCTTGAGATGCGTCAGCGTAAAATACATACTCGGAAGATTGCGCGATAACTTCTTGGCCTTTTCTATGAATTTTTCTGATTTTTTCAAGTTGCCCAGAGTCAGGTGTAAATCTGCCAAAGCCACATAGACGCTTGGATGTTTAGGAGCAAGCTCCTTTGCTTTCATATAATTTTTCTCTGCTTCGTCGACCCTTTGAACCATCAGGTAAATCTGCCCCTTGCGAATGTACACCTCAGGCATTTCAGGATTCAGCAAAACAGCCTTGTCGATGGTTTTAAGCGCATCCTCTATTTTATTAGCGCGCTCCTGCACACTGGCGAGCTTAATATAAATGCGGGGGCTGTCCGGTTTAAGCTCTTCAACCTTTTTTAGCTCAAGCTCCGCATCGCCGTATTTATCCTGCATCAAAAGGACATCGGCAAGATCCATATGAACTTCCGCCGACTCAGGGCGCTGAATAACAGCCTGCTCAATCGCTTTGCGCGCATCATCAACATGACCCAGATTACGCTGCGCATCACTGAGGTTAATATAGGCATCTGTGTAATTCGGGTTAAATGACGTAGCATAACGGCCATGCATTACCGCTTCATCATAACGCGACTGATACATCAGAGTGACACAAAGATTATTATGAGCTTCGGCATAATCCGGTTTATTGGCAACGGCCTTGCGGTACCACTCCTCCGCTTCTTTATGTTTTCCCTGATCCAGATAGACATTGCCCATATTGTTCATAGCTTCGACATAGTTCGGGTCAATCTCCAGAGCCTTTAAACATTTTTCTTCAGACTCTTTGAGTTTCCCCATGTCGCGAAGAACATTGCCCAGATTATTCCAGGCGAATGCAAATTCAGGCTGTAGCTCCAGCGCTTTTTCCCAACATTCAGCAGCTTCCCCTAATTTTCCCAGCTTGACGACAGCGGCCCCTAAATTCAGCCAGGCCTCAGGGCTGTCCGGGGCCACTTTGACAGCTTTCCTCCCCTCTTTTTCCGATTCTTTATAACGCCCGGCAAGCCATAAAGCATAGGCTTTGTTCCAGAGAACCATCGCATTTTTGGGTTCGATCTTCAGCGCACGGGTAAAGGCTTCGATGGCCGCGTCCTGACGCCCCAGATCATTCAGAATAACACCGTAATTGGAAAACCATTCCGCCGTTACCTCATCACTTTCGGTCGCCTGCTTCAAATGGACAAGAGATTCATTTAAATCCCCCGTATGATAAAGCGCCATGCCCAGCAAGAATACGCTTTCATAATGATCGGGAACAGATTTAAGAATATCGCGCAACGCCAGTTCAGCAACGCGGTAATTACCAACATGCATATTTCGCATGGCGATATTATAAGCATCTTCCAGAGTAACTTCTTGTTCAGCGGCCAATGGGATTCTCCTGCAGGTTTTTACCTAAATAAATATAAAGCCCCATCGCTTATGAGTAAATAGACGACTGCCCGGAACTAACCAAAAAAACGGTGTAGGAAAATAATCCTTGCAATAGGAATTTGTTCCTGATACGTTCCTTTTAATTAGTGTTTAAACAAAAGGAGCACACACATGTTACAAAAATTAGGCAGAGGCCTATCAACAGATTGCATAACAAAAGGTACAACAGGCACCGGTTTTCTTGATGATGTGATTTCATCAGTCTGCTGTGATCTGGACGCAACAATCGCGGCTTCTTACACATCCGGGCAAACATGGGCGAACCTGATTGAAACCCCTGCCGATGGTACGGGGCAAACATATTATGATTTCTGGCTCGGCGTTGATGGCTCGGCTACTGCTACAGACCCCACATTCACAGGCAGCGCGGATGATCCGGCGGCTTACTTCGCGCATGATGGTGGTGACTATTTCCGCGCCAAGGATTTAACCGGGACAGCGCTTAATAAATCAGGCATGACATCCGGTACAGGAACCGGGCCTGTATGGATTGCCGTTGCCTTTAAACTAGGGTCTGTTGACGCGAATATATCCCCTTGGGGTGACAATACTGCCCAGCCAGGGGCGGTAAGAGCATTAATGAGCAGTACAGAAAACATGCGGTTTGTACAGAGGTCTAGCTCAGCCTCTTATAATCAAGAAATTATTCCTGCCGCCACCTTTGATGCCACAACAGATTTTTTAGTAATTATTACATACGATACAACGTCTGCCGGAAGCGAAAAATATTGGGTTAATTCTACAACGGGTGCAAATTGGGCTACGGCTTACTCACCTGTTACAAATACGACAGAATATACAGGCGATTTCGATATTGCAGCCGCGGCCGGGTCTTTTGTTTTTCCCAACGGTAGTAAAACTTATCATTTTTCATGTGGTAATGAGCTTCTTGATGATGCAAAAGCCACCGATATATTCACGCATTTAGAAGCACGACACAGTAGGAACTACACGCCGTAACTCATTGTTATGGCTACAATCTCCGCTCGTTAAAACATTTTCCAGATAATACATAAAATTTTAGATAATATTATCTTTTTGGTAAACTGAATTTGCTACGATGAAGAGGTGTATTAATGCATTTTGCACCGCAACCTATACTTATAGAGGGTAACGAGTAAAAGGTAACGAGGGAGACTAAAGAACGGTGAACCGTTTTATATTAACAATTGAAGCAAGTGTCGCAGTATCGGGGGGAGCGGCCCCGATGCTGGATATTCTTGTTGATGGCATTCCTATTACCTCATCTACCGCAATCACGGCCGTCACCGGCGTTGGGTCTGATATTTTCGTCTTCACCCTTGATTTTACTGGTAATTTTCCAACTTCCCTTGGTTTCCGTTTTAACGGCGGCTCCGGCGATGCAGGCGATATTGTTACCCTCGACAATGTCCGCATCAACGGACAAGCTCTCGCCCCGGCTGATTTAACCGGCACCATTCTCGCGCAGGGTGCACAATCAGACCTTGTCAGCACAGCAGCACAAGATCACTTATTTGGCCGGGTTGAGCCGGTTCTCGCCGACTTTGCCCCCGTTACCCATACAGGAACAGCCGGCGCTGACAATATAGAAGGCACAAATGGCGACGATGTCATTGACGGGCAAGGCTCTAATGACCATTTGCGCGGCGTTCGAGGGGACGATGCCATCAATGGCGGCGCAGGTGATGATGTTATCTTTGGCGAAGAAGGCAATGATATTGTCATCGGCGGCATAGGGAACGACCGTATTTGGGGCAATTCCGGGGATGATCTTCTCTATGGACAAAGCGGTAACGACTTTATGTTCGGCGGAGAAGGCAATGATGTGCTCAGTGGTGGCCTTGGCAACGATGTACTCATAGCTGAAGAAGGCAATGACATCCTGTTCGGCGAAGACGGGAACGATACGCTTGTCGGCGTATCCGGTAACAACACAATGTATGGCGATGCCGGCAACGACCGGTTGCTTGGCGGCACAGGTGACGACACCATGTATGGCGGCACAAATGATGACACCATGCATGGCAAAGACGGTAATGACACTATATATGGCGAAGCAGGCGCAGACTTCATCACCGGCGGCAACGGCAACGATATCTTAAGCGGCGGCGCAGGTATTGATATTTTATGGGGAATGGCTGGCATTGACACTGTTGATTACGCAAGCGCCGCAGCAGGGGTAACAGCTTCACTCGTAACCGGAGCCGTGAGTGATGACGGTGACGGTAGCACAGATACACTCAGCGGAATTGAGAATATCACAGGCTCTGCCTTCAACGATACGCTAACCGGCGATGCCAATGCCAACACCTTAATCGGTGGCGCCTTAAACGATATACTCAATGGCGGCGGCGGCGATGATACTTTATCCGGCGATGCTGGGAATGATATTCTTGACGGCGGCACCGGAGCAGACACACTGACCGGCGGCGCTGATAACGACATATTATCAGGCGGCAGCGGCGTTGACTCTCTGGATGGCGGAACAGGAACAGACACAGCCAGTTATACAAATGCGGCTGGCGGCGCAACGGCATCGTTGGCATCAAACACAGCAAGCGATGACGGCGATGGCAGCAATGATACTTTTACTTTAATCGAGAACCTCACAGGATCAATTTATAACGACACACTGACCGGTGATGGTAACGCGAACGCCCTCACCGGAAATGCCGGCGATGACACGATTTTGGGCGGCGGCGGAATTGATACGCTTGATGGCGATGATGGAGATGACTTCCTGTCCGGAGATGCCGGAGGCGATACTCTGTCCGGCGGAATTGGCAGTGATACCGTCAATGGAGGCACAGAAAATGATACGCTTTATGCGCTGGATAACGGTGTGTCAGCCGTCGATGCCGACGGCCTACATTCCAATACATTAAATGGAGATGCCGGTAATGACACACTCTGGGGAAGCACAGGATCAGATGTTCTCAATGGCGGTGTCGGTAACGATGTTATACGCTCCGGCTCTGCCGTTGGTTATACAATCGCTGATGCTCTGGCTGAAAATCCAAATGCTGTATATGATGCCGGTACCGGAAATTTTTATGAATACGTGAATGCAAATACAAATTATGCGGCGGCCGTAGCGGGGTCTAACGCCTCAACCTTAAACAGCGCGGCTGGTCACCTTACAACAATTACATCTGGAGCTGAACAAACTTTTGTTTGGGGACTAACCGGTAATAGCAGTGTCTGGGGTGCAGGCACAGATACTGCAGTAGAAGGCGCGTGGCGCTGGCAAAGCGGGCCTGAAACCGGCCAGCAATTCTGGAATGGCGGCCCTGGTGGAGCACCTGTCGGCGGATTATACAACAACTGGATTCCCGGGTCCGAACCTTGGGATGGCAATGGCGCATATGACTACTTCATATTACGAGCAGCCAATGGCGGTCAGTGGTATACGGAAATATCAACGAACAACTACGACTACGTCATTGAATGGGAAGGCCTTGACGTTCTCTCCCCCGGCAACACAACAATATTAAATGGCGGCGATGGACTGGATACACTTTACGGCAGCGCCGGTGTTGACGTTTTCCTCTTTGACGCGGCTACCGCTTTTAACAATATTGACGTGATTAATAATTATGATACGGCTGGCGGAGATATCATTGATCTCTTGCCTGTTCTCAATGGTTTCTACATTCAAGCCATTCACACCCTGACAAATTTTGTACAGATTACTGACAGCGGCGCCAATTCCATTGTAAGGGTTGACACTACCGGCACCGCCAATTTTGGCGCAGGAACACAAATAGCAACCATTATAGGTGTTACAGGCCTAACAGATGAGATTGCTCTTGAAGCGGCAGGAAATCTGGTTGTGCCTACAGTTGGGCTGGATATTTTAGGTACACCGGCGGAAGACATACTGGTTAGTGACGCTACCGGCCATACAATCGGTGGTTTGGCTAGTGACGATATAATGCATGGTCGCGGCGGCATTGACACATTGTTTGGCTTTGGCGGCAACGATACGGCGAGCTATGAGTTTGCTGTAGGCTCCGTTACAGCCAGCATTACAGCTGGTGTTGCCAGCAATGATGGAGATGGCGCAAACGACATATTCGATTCAATTGAAAACCTGACCGGTTCGGCGCAGGCCGATAATTTAACCGGCGACAACAATGTCAATGTTCTGAAAGGTCTGGGCGGCAACGATACAATAATCGGCCTTGCCGGTGATGATATTCTGGCTGGCGGCGGCGGCGTTGACTCTCTGGATGGTGGCCTTGGTAGTGATACGGCTGATTATGCGGATGCGGCGGGCGCCGTGACAGCCTCTATCGCTGGCGGCGCTACAAATGATGGCGATAGCGGAACCGATACATTTATATCAATCGAAAATATTTCCGGTTCAGCAAATAACGACACACTCACCGGTGATGGCAACACTAACATCTTAAGCGGCGCCGGTGGAGATGACACATTAAACGGCGGCGGCGGCGCAGACATACTTAATGGTGATGCCGGTAATGACTTCTTATATGGTGGCACTGGTAATGACGCACTTGATGGCGGCGGCGGCAGTGACACAGCAGACTATACAAATGCTGGCGGCGCCGTAACGGTTGATCTCAGCACGGGCACGGCTAGCGATGATGGTGACGGTGGAACAGACACCTTTATTTCCATCGAAAATGTTACTGGTACAGCCTTTGCTGATAATTTAACCGGTGATGGTAACGACAATGTTTTAACCGGTCTGGGTGGCGACGATATATTCAACAGCAGCGGCGGCTCTGACACCTACAACGGAGGGGCTGGCACAGATACAGTTGATTACAGCAATGCATCGGCAGGTGTAACTGCAAATTTAGGTACAGGTATCGCAATCAATGACGGCGATGGCAGCAGCGATAGCTTCTCATTAATAGAAAATCTTACCGGTTCGGCACAGGCTGATAATTTAACCGGTGACGGCGCTATTAATGTTATCAGCGGTGGCGTTGGCAGTGACACGATTGATGGCGGCGGCGGTAACGATACTCTTTATGCGCTGGACAATGGTGTTTCTGGAGTTAATGCGGACGCAGCTTTTTCCAATACCGTGAGCGGTGGTGGCGGCAACGATACTATTTACGGAAGCACAGGAACAGACACTTTAAACGGTGACGCTGGTGACGATATATTGAATTCTGGCTCCAAAGCGACAACAACTGTAGCATCGATTTTGGCGACCTATCCCGGCGTAAGTTATGATGCAGGAACAGGGAATTTTTATCAGTATATAAACGGAAACACAAATTATGCTGGCGCTGTTGCAGGGGCTAGTTCCTCTATCATAAACAGCGTGTCAGGCCATCTGGCAACTATTACCTCGGCAGCAGAAAATACTTTTGTCGATACTCTGGCCAATGGCAACTCCATCTGGCTTGGCGGCTCTGATTCCACAGCAGAAGGCGAATGGTTCTGGGTCACCGGCCCTGAAAACGGAACGCAATTCTGGAGTGGCGATGAAAACGGCGCTGCAGTTGGTGGCATGTATACAAACTGGAACCCCGGCGCAGAACCTAATGGCGGCACAGGTAGCAATCAAATGCGCATGCAGGGTAACGGCACCTGGACGGACAGACCAGATACATCCATTTATGATTATGCCATTGAATGGGAAGGTGCCGATGTTATCACAACAGGTAACATTTCAACGCTTAACGGTGGTGCCGGAGACGATACGCTCAATGGCGGCGCGGGTACGGATATACTGAACGGTGATGCTGATGATGACAAACTCAGTGGCGGGGCCGGAGCCGATACGCTCAATGGCGGAACCGGCGTAGATACGCTTAACGGCGGGGATGATGATGATACCCTCAACGGCGATGATGGAAATGATACGCTCAGTGGCGGGGCCGGAAACGATGTATTAAACGGCGGCAATAACGATGATATACTTTACGCGACAGTAAACCCGGTCACCCTGCTTGATGTTCATTTTGATGCGGGAATAGAAGGCTTTGCTTATTCCGATGGTTTCCTTGGCGGTAGTGATCCGGGCAACAATTACGTTAACGAATCTTATGATAATGCGGATGGTGGCCTTAATAACGGCTCTCTGGAAATATTCTTCGATGGTCGTGATAACAACACACAAACAAATATGTCCGGCTCATGGGACGAGACATTTAATGCGGCAAGCGATGTCAGCAATGCACAGCTTACTTTCTCCTACCATCTCTGGCATCGTAACAGTAACGATACCGGCGAAGATATTCAGCTCTACGTCGAGCTTGATGGTGTTGTCTATGATGGTAACGGCGGCAGTAGTTTTGTTGTGGAAGCTCTGGGCAGCGGCGGTACAACCGATACAGGCTGGGTCACAGTAAGCATCAATCTTCCTGATTTGGCCGCAGGAAACCACACTTTAAAACTGGGTGGCTGGAAAACAAGAGATAGCAGATCTAACGAAGATTCCTACATTCGGTTCGATGACGTCTTGATAGATAACGCGATTAGTGGTGAAACCCTTTACACTAATACCCTGAATGGTGGTGCTGGCAATGATGTTCTTAATGGCAGCGCAGGGACGGATACACTTAATGGTGATGCTGGAAACGATACGATTAATTCCGGTTCAGCAGCACCATTAAGTATAGTCGAAATCGAAGCTATGTACGGCATTACCTATGACGCCGGAACGGGGAATTTCTATCAATATACGAACGCTACAGTCGTTTACGCTACAGCATCAACCGCTGCATCTTCAAGTCTGGTCGTAGGCGTTGCCGGTCATTTGGTCACTATTGGTTCGGCCGCTGAGAATACTCTAGTTACCGGCATGATAACAAACGATGTCTGGATGGGGGCCTCTGATTCCGCCACCGAAGGTGAATGGTTCTGGATAGATGGGCCTGAAAGCGGCACTCAATTCTGGACTGGCGGCGGCGGCGGCAACCCGTTTGGCGGTGCATATACGAACTGGCGTGTTGGAGAGCCTGATAATACGACCGTTGACAACCATGGCCTCCTTAGGACTGACGGTCAATGGCGAGACAGAGAAGCGGGCGCTGATCAGGAAGCTTACGTCATTGAATGGGAAGGGGCCGATGTTATTGCGGCTGCTGCAGGAAATACAACCATACTGAATGGCGGTGATGGGCTGGATGACCTTTATGGCAGCACGGGGCTGGATGTCTTTATGTTCGAAAATGCCAGCGCCTTCAACGATATTGATCTCGTTAACGGCTTCACCACCTCCGATGGTGACGCACTGGGTCTGAGCGATATTCTTACCGCAGCAGGCTACAACCCTGTCGCCGATGCCATTACAGATTTCGTAGAAATCACCGATAGCGGCGCGGATTCTGTCGTGAAAGTCGACACAACAGGAAGTGCCAGCTTTGGTGCAGGAACACAGATTGCCACCATTGTCGGCGTCACCGGTCTCACCGACGAACTTGCCCTAGAAGGCACAGGAAACTTGATTACCAGCTAAGAATCTTCAACAATCATGAATTCAAATCAAAAATTTAGCATTTTGCTAAAGGCTATTTGATATAATCAAAAGAGACAAGCAGCGCGACTGCATACTGGCAGAAATAGAAACTAGCTGCTATCATGACGGCTTAGTTTAGAAAAGGTTACTTTTAAGTGTGACGAAAACATCAAGAAACAAGCAAATTATCAAGATTTCCGCAGTTCTGCTCACCAGCATTATTGCCAACCCGGCTCCGGCACAGGCTCAAACCTTAAGCTGCCCGCAAAGCCTCCTGTTTGGTAATTATACAACCTGCGCGTCATCTCAAAGTGCGACCATCTCCCCTAACAACGTCAGAACAACTACAGGCTGTCTATCGGCTGGCGGCGCCCCTTTTTCCAGAGCGCGCTGTATTGTGACACAGACTTTTCCACTGAAAAATATCGTATTCACGATAACAGCGACAACCGCCAAGCTTAACCACACCACCGCCGCCGCCAGCATGACTGTCAACAACTTCAAATGCATGACCAGTTCGGTAAAATGCACCTCAGCAAGCCCTGTCAAATCAGCAACATTTTTCCTCAGTATTCCCATCGGCGCCACAATGAACGTGGGAAACCCGCAAACCAGCGGATCTTATACAGGAACCTTCACAGTCAATGCTATATTACAATAATATCAATAAATTGCTCTTATTTGCCCTTTTCCCTTCTGTCTGGTAGCAACATCTCCTTTTTTTTGATAAATTAGTATAGAGTAATTGTTTGGGGGAGTTGCGCTTAGCGCATAAAAATCATGGCAGAGGGTGGACAGCAACATACAACGCATGAAAGCGCCATTGGCTGGATGATTCTTGGCGGAGTCTTTCTCGCTATTTTTTTCCTGTTCTGGCATTTCTTTGAGTATGAGATGAAAGACGCCCTGCGTTTTATCCGGCTCAGTGAAATTAAACTTGTCTCTATTTTTGTAGATGAGAACTATACCGTTATCATTGATGGAGAAGCGCTTCCTCTGGAGGCGTCCATAAAAGATATAGAAAACATTCCAGCGATAAATCTCGACGGCCCTTTGCTAAATATTATTTCAAGAATGGCTCTGGAACCCATGAAACTCATAATAAGTATTATTATGGGGGCTATGGGAATGTGGGCGCTGTTTTTTGGGCCAGGCACGCAATACAGGCGAAAGATGAATCTGGACGGTATTATTGCCGCGCAAGCCAGAAATTTTCCAGCCATCCACCCCTTTATCAAATTCAACCCCTCCAATATGCCGCCGCGTCCTCCGGGCGCACCGGTTCCTGCGGAGTTGCCTCTTTTTTCAGAAGCGCTAGGGCCGGAAGAGTGGGTTGCTTACAATCAAATACCTGTGCCGGATGGGGCGCTGGACGCAAAAGCAGCTTACGTTGCTTTTGCTAAACAATTAGGACCTCGCTGGCAAGGCCCCATGCGGCTGCCCGCCTATAAACAAATTCTTCTTGCAGCTTGTTGCCTGAAAACATCTAGGAAAAGAGATGCTTCCGATGACATGTTGGGCCGGTTAGCTATGTGCTGGTCACATGACCGTAAATTACAGCTAGGCAAAGACAAAACATTACTAAAAGAAGCGCGGGCAGTCCTGAAAAATAGAGATCTTTCCGGGACCTGCCTGTCAAAATGTAACCAGCACTCTTTCCACACGACCGCTTTATTGCGCGCTTTGCAAACAGCCCGCGAAGAAGGGGGCGTTCTGGCCCCGGCGCAATTTGTCTGGCTGCGCGGCTATGACAGAAACTTATGGTACCCGCTGAACAATCTGGGACGGCAGGCCTACCATATGGAAGCCATGGGTGCCATGTCACATTTCAAGGCTGAAAAAATGACTCAGCGCCCCATACCAAAACCAAAACTGGATGGGGCCGTCAGTAGCATCACCGAATATATGAATTCGGCGCGCTCCCGCCCTATTCCGCAGCTCGATTACAGCAAATCAAAAAAACGCGGCGTTAAGAAACCAAAACAACAGCAAAAAGGTAAAAAATAATGAGATGGTTAGAAAATTTAACGGGCGGTTATTCGTCCAGTGCCAACGTCACCAGCGGCACGCTCGTTCTCTCTCTACCTGATGCGCAATCCCCTGTTGTCTGGCGTATGGAACTGGGAGAGATCAAAGAAGCCGCCTTTGAAATACAAGACACAGACAATGGGAACTACATTCTGGCAATGAAAAAACCGGAAACAAAGCCACAGCAAATAGCTTCTTTCGATAACAAGGCCAAAGCTTTAAAGGCGCTTATGTCCACGAGTCGCGCTATGAAGCAAGTACAGAGTGCTGCAACTATCGTTGCCAATGACGATGGAAGCGGAAGCACGGTTACTGTACCGCAAGAAAAAAAATCCGGACAATTTATAGCCGGTATTATCGGCGTTATTATCCTAGGCGCTTTAATTTTTGGTCTGACGCAAATAGGCCCCAAAGTGCAGCGTTCAACAACATCTTCCGGTTCCACTTCAACAAACGCATCGCCAGGAGCGCCAGGCGTTCCAGTATCTGCCGACGATTTTTTAAAAAACAGATAGGTTTTAAAGAAAAAGAATGGCTTTAGACCAGAGAAAATATGAAAGAGAGCACCTTGATGTCCTGCGGGACATCAGGCCAACGTATGTGCGCCTTGCCGAATGGATGCGCAAGCCATCGCATTCCTTTGTTTTGTTTTTCTTCGGCATTGGTTCTTTCTATTTTCTCGAAGGTAGCATTCACTTCCTTGATATTACTTTCCTTATCTATACCGGTTATTTTTTCTGGTTAAGAGCTCAAGATCGTAGTCTGGCTTTTAAGCTTCCAATGGGTGCAAAATGGAAAGATAAAAATAATGACGGGCCGGGCCGCAATAATGTTCCCGAAGGTATCCTGTATCTGGGCAACGTAAAAGATACAAACGAAGAAATATGGTTCAGCAATTCAGATGCCAGGACTCACTGCCTGTTTTTAGGAACCACCGGTTCCGGTAAAACGGAAGGGCTTAAATCCATGGTCGCCAACGCCATGACATGGGCGTCAGGATTTGTTTATGTCGATGGTAAAGCCGATACGGATTTATGGTCGTCCCTGTCGTCCCTCGTGCGCCGCTTTGGCCGTGATGATGATTTACTGGTGCTGAACTATATGACCGGCAACTCGGACGTAAAAGCACCGTCAAACACAATGAACCCATTCTCCTCCGGCTCGGCCTCCTACCTGACCAATATGCTTGTAAGCCTGATGCCTGCCGCCGAAGGTGATAACGCAATGTGGAAAGAGCGAGCGGTGTCCCTTATCAGCTCGGTGATGCCAGCCTTAACATACAAGCGAGACTATCAAGAGACCCCGCTTTCGGTCAGCATCATTCGTGAATATTTAACATTACCCAATGTGATAAAACTTTCCAAAGACGAAGGCGTTCCGGAGGCCATCCGCGAAGGCCTGAACGGATATCTTGACACATTGCCGGGCTATGTCGCCGATGCTTATGACGATCAGGGGCAGGTTAAACCGCCCGGCCCGGACCAACCTCAATATGACACAACAACAGCCAGCCAGCAGCACGGCTACCTGTCGATGCAATTCACCCGCGCCCTTCAGTCACTCGGTGATGAATATGGTTACATCTTTGACACACAAGCCGCAGATGTGGACATGGTCGACGCCGTTCTAAACCGCCGCATTTTGGTCGTTCTAATCCCGGCACTGGAAAAGTCAGCCGATGAAACGGCCAATCTCGGTAAAATTGTTGCTGCCACAATCAAAGGCATGATGGGGTCTTCACTAGGCGCCACCGTGGAAGGGGAAGCCTCGACCGTTATCGAGAACAAGCCGACCCAATCCTCAACGCCTTTCATGGTTATTTTCGACGAGGTTGGTTACTATACGTCCGAGGGCATGGCCGTGATGGCGGCGCAAGCCCGGTCTCTTGGTTTCTGCCTTGTTTATGCAGCACAGGATTTACCGGCACTCGAAAAAAGAGTGAAGGAAGAAGCGCGCTCTATTACGGCCAACTGTAATATCAAAATTTTTGGAAAACTCGAAGACCCGACACAAACCAAAGAGTTTTTTGAAAAAACGGTCGGCTCAGCCATCGTCATGGAAGCCTCCAGCTTCCAACTTTCCGGCGGTGCGGGCAGCGGTGCCTATTACGATACCCAGCAAGCCAACATGCAATTACGGCCACGCGCCAGCTACGATGAACTGCGCGGCTACAAAGAGGGGCAGGCGATCATCACGTTTGGTGAGGCCGTGATGGAGGCCGGAATTTTCTACTCCAATCCGGGCTTTGCCAAGGCCATGCGGGTTACGCGTTTTGTCGCGCTACCACCTCCTGATGAAAATCTTATTAAACATTCCAGTGCCATTACAAAAGTTCGTGACTTGATGGTTCACAAAACTTGGACGGCCATGAAAGCCGATGTTGCCATTGAAACAGAAGATGAAATTGCAGCCATGGCCGAAGGATTCGATCTTGCTGAAAAAGCTAAAAAAGAAGGAGCAGAAGGCGGCATGGCCGCCATTGCCGGTGTTTATGCCCTTAATAATTCTCTGGATGCAGAAACAACAACCGCTGACGTGCCGCCCCCTCCTCCGGCAGCGGCACCGGAAAAAACAGCCGCGCCGCCACCACAACAACAAGACACTCCAGCCAGCACGGCAAGCACCGACACAACAAACAACCCGATGGGAATGTTTGCGAAAAAACCGAGCGGAGAAGACGCTCCAGTAACACCGGAAACAAAAAAACCAGACGAAAAACCTGCGCCGCAAAAAGAAACAATGCCGCCGCCAGTAGAGCAAGAACAGAAGGTTACCCCTGAGCCCACCGCGGCCCAGCCCGTTAAACTTGACCCTGAAGTTGAAACAATACTGCAAAAAGCAGGGCAGGACGCAAAGCAGGCCATTTTCAAAAGCAAAGATCCAGACGATGCTGATGAAGCAGAATAATAGCACCCCGGAAAGCGGCAATGCTTTCTTTATTGTCATGATTGGCGTCATCCTGTTTGCTGCCCTTATGTTTACTTTTTCACGTGGCGCGCGACAGGGCGGCGGGAATTTATCAGAAAAACAAGCGGGAATTTTTGCATCAGACATTCTAAATTACACACAAAGAGTAGAGCGCGGCTTGGCCCGCGTTTACAGCAAAGGTTTCTCTGAAAACGATATAAGCTTTGAAAATAATATTTCCGCCGCTAACTACGCCAATGCAAATTGTGGTGCCGGGCTGAACAGGTGCAAAGTGTTCCTGCCCGCAGGTGGCGGCGCGACCTACAAACCTCTCGAAAGCAGCTGGTCTTTAAGCCAGACAGACTGGGTATTTACAGGTGCAAATGGTGTGTTCGGACTAGGGCAGGACTGCGCCGCTTCTCGCTGTTCAGAGCTTATCATGATGATTGAAGATGTGCCGATGTCTCTCTGTATTGCGATTAATGAGCAAGTGAACCTGACCAGTGGCGGTGCCGCCCCGCCCACAGATGCCAATGTCAACCCGGCTATATTTACAAGCACCTTCGCCTACGCCGCCACCGACGATATTGGCGATGAAGACGTCACTTTAAATGGTGTTAGAACTGGCTGCTTCCTTGAAACGGGCAGCGGTGATTATTATTTTTATCATACGCTGCTGGAGCGATGATTACGCCGCTTTTTCATTTTTGGTGTGATGCTCAACAGCATCGGCGCAGCGATTACAAATACCGTCCATCTGCGCCCCGACTTCCGGCAAAATTTTCCAGCACCGCTCGCACTTGGAGCCTTCTGATTTTTTGATGGAGACAGAAGATTCTCCCTCTTTAATTTCTATCTGTGAGGTAATGCAAATGTCCGCCATTTCATCAGCCAGAGACTTAACAGCCTCTGCATTTGTTACCAAGACCGGGTAAGCTTCCAATGAAGATCGCAATTCTTTACTGGCACGCAGCGGCTCAATCGCAGCCAAAACCGCCGCTCGAATATCAATAATATCAGCCCACTTCTCCGCCAACGCCTCATCTTTCCATTCTGCCGGAACATCCGGAAACTGGCGCAGGTGAACGCTTTCGGCACCACCAAAAACATCAGAAGGACGGTGGCTCCACGCCTCTTCCGCCGTGAAGCAGAGCAGCGGTGCAAGCCACGCGCTCAAAGCTTCAAAAAGATACATCATAACCGTACGGGTTGCGCGGCGCTCGAAACTATCAGGACGGTCGCAATAGAGCCGGTCTTTGCGAATATCAAAATAAAAGGCCGATAAATCTTCGTTACAAAAATCATGCAACAATTTTGTCAGTTTTGAGAACTCAAAATTTTCAATGCAAGAGCGCACGTCTTTATCTGTTTCATAAAGTCTGTGCAGGACAAGTCGTTCAAGTTCCGGCATATTCTTATAGTCTTCCGGTGAAACTTTCTCTGCCTCAGTAAATCCTTCTAATGCCCCTAATAAAAAGCGCAGCGTATTACGAATGCGGCGGTAAATATCACCGGTGGATTTAAGCGCCTCATCACTGATACGAATATCTTCGGCGTAATTCGATGTCAGTGTCCACAAGCGCAATATATCCGCGCCGGATTTGTTTGTAATATCCTGCGGCGCAACCACATTGCCCGCCGATTTGGACATTTTATAACCGTCTTTATCGAGCACAAAACCATGGGTCAGCACAGTCTTGTAAGGCGCGCACCCTTTGGTGCCACAGCTTTCCAGCAACGATGAATGGAACCAGCCGCGATGCTGGTCGGAGCCTTCGAGATATAAATCGGCTTGTTCCACGCCCTCAAAAACAGGCCAGCGTTCCGTATCACCGAGCACAAAAGCATGGGTGGAACCGGACTCAAACCAGAC
Source organism: Alphaproteobacteria bacterium (assembly GCA_021775915.1). Lineage (GTDB taxonomy): Bacteria > Pseudomonadota > Alphaproteobacteria > Micavibrionales > Micavibrionaceae > UM-FILTER-47-13. Next base: position 33,880 of record JAJFGW010000023.1, read on the forward strand.
ATCAACAATGTCAAAAATTTGCTCGTAATCATCAACGCTGTAAGAATTGCCAAGGAAGTCCTCCGGCGGGCGCGACCACCATGCATCAGCACCCTCTTTTTCAAAAAGATCGGCAACACGAGTTAAAACAGATTCATCATTAAGAACTTCAGATGTTTCTTTATGAACAAATAACGCAATCGGCACGCCCCACGAACGCTGCCGCGAGATACACCAATCCGGACGATTTTCGATCATGGCACGAATACGCGCCTGCCCCTTTTCCGGCACCCAGCGGGTTTCGCTAATGGCTTTGAGCGCGGTGTCACGCAAATGACTATCATCATCCATACCCACAAACCATTGCGGGGTGGTGCGGAAAATCAGCGGCGCTTTTGACCGCCATGAGTGCGGATATTCATGGCGCAGCGACCCTTTGGCGAGCAGCGCTCCAGCCTCCGCCATTTCCTTAAGCACCGCAAAATTACCACCGCCCAGCTCGCCGTCCTGTGTGTAAACTTCCATGCCAGCGAACAGCGGCACATGCTCACGGAACTTTCCGTCATCAGTGACATTGTCGGTCACTTCCAGACCGTTTGCTTTACCGAGATTAAAATCGTCCTCACCATGACCGGGCGCGATATGGACAAATCCTGTCCCCGCTTCCTCGGTTACAAAATCACCCGCCAAAGCAGGAACATTAAAATCATAGCCCTTGCCATGAAAAGGATGCCGGCAAATTGTGCCTTCCAGATCGGAACCTTTGAACGTAGCAACCTGCTCCCATTCATCAATCTTAGCTTTGTCTTTCACGTCATCCGCCAGCGAGATTGCCAACACGAGTTTATCACCAACAATCGCGCGGCTACCCTCGGCAACGCTCTTCACCTCATATACGCCATACTCAATGCTCTCACCAAAAGCCAGCGCCCGGTTAGACGGCATCGTCCATGGCGTGGTCGTCCAGATCACAATCGAAGCATCTTTAAGTGCCTCTATGTTTGTTTTAACAATCGGAAACTTGATCCAGATCGTGATTGATTTATGGTCTTTATATTCGATCTCGGCCTCGGCCAGCGCGGTTTGTTCCACCACCGACCACATAATTGGTTTCGCGCCCCTATATAAGAGTCCGTTTTGCGCAAATTTATGAATTTCGCGGACAATCTTGCCTTCCGCTTCATTCCTCATGGTGAGATAAGGCGTATCCCAGTCACCATTGATGCCAAGACGCTGAAACTCATCGCTCTGAATATCAACCCATTTTCCAGCAAAGTCGCGGCATTCCGCGCGGAAATCTATCGGATCGACATCATCCTTGTCTTTGCCTTCTTCGCGATATTTTTCCTCGATCTTCCACTCAATCGGCAAACCGTGACAGTCCCAGCCCGGCACATAAGGTGCGTTATAGCCCATCATTTGATAAGAGCGGCAGGTCACATCCTTAAGGATTTTGTTCATCGCGTGGCCAATATGAATATGGCCGTTGGCATAAGGCGGACCGTCATGCAAAATCCACTTAGGGAGGTCTTTGGACTGCTCACGCAGCATATTGTAGAGGTCCATTTCCTGCCATTTTTTGACCATACCCGGCTCTTTTTGAGCCAGATCACCGCGCATAGGGAACTCCGTCTTCGGCAGGAAGACCGTTTCCTTATATACATCTTCTTTTTTGGGCTCGTTACTCATAACAGGCACTATCGCGGCAACTCCTTATAAAATCAAGCCTTTGATCAAGCCCAGCATGACCGGAATATAGAATACGGCAAAAACCGTAGATAACAACACAGCCGTCGCAGCTTCTTCAGCGGGCAGTTTAAGCGCCCCAGCAAAAGCGACCGTATTAGCGGCCAACGGCACCATCCCTATAATCATAAGCATAAGATGAACGGGCTGATCATACAGACCAAAAACAAGCTTATCGGCCATTAGTAGCCCAAACATCAAAAACGGCCAGACAATAAAACGATAACCAAACAACCAGCCAAGCATGGCTAAATCAGGCTTAATGATTTTAATTTTAGATAGCCCCACACCAATCAGCATCATACCAATCACCACATAAGCACCAGTAAAATGGTCCCAATATGTATAGAAAATATCCGGCATACTAACGTGAAGGCAATTAAGCAACAACGCCAATAACGCTGCATGCAATACCGGAAGCTTAATAACTTTTTTCAAACTTTCACGGGCATGGCTATGACCGCGTGCGCCGATGTAATAACAAAAAGTCATCTCATTTAGAACAATCGCTAGATTTATCAGCATATAAAGTCCCACAGCCTCCGGCCCGAGCAATGCCAGCACAATCGGTAAGCCGAAATAACCTGTATTCCCAGTGCCACTAGCCATACCAATCAAATTAGCCATATTATTTTTTAAATGCCATTGCGATGTTTTATAGGATAAATAAGCGATAAAGGCAGCAACCAAATAAATAGCAACAGGCAGAAACAGATAGGCCGGATTAAGCTCAATTTTCAGGATCGCACCAAACGCAACGACTGGCGAAATAATAAAAATAGCAAGCGTTGCCAGAGAATGTAAATTAACCTCCAGCCAACGCCCAGCGATATAACCAAGCCCAATCAAGATGTAGAGAGGAACCAAGTTTCCCAGCAACAAACCAATCATTTGACATCCCCCAGAATTTTTCTGGTTTCCTGACAATCCCGCTCTATTTGCGCTATCAGAGCCTCAAGATTATCAAACCGGGCTTCGCCGCGTAGCTTTTTCACGGGACGAATGCGCAAAGTTTTACCGTAAATATCGCGATCAAAGTCCAGAATATGTGCCTCGACCTGCCCGACAGGGATTTCAAACATCGGGCGGATACCAATATTGGTCGCCGCCATACGCCAATCATCCTCGCCTTCACCCTCGATATTCACCATCGCCGCATAAACGCCATAAGCAGGATGCAGCGTATCTTCCAGCTTTACATTGGCGGTCGGGAAACCAAGCTCGCGCCCGCGCTGATCACCCTTGACGATGATGCCTTCGATTTCCCAGCTCCACCCGAGCAACTCATTCGCCTTATCAATCTCGCCGTGCCGCAAAGCAGTGCGGATCGCGCTGGAAGAAAAGGTGCTGTCCCCTTCATCGGCGATTTTATCAATAACGGTAACGTCAAACCCGGCCTGCTTTAAGGTTTCGGGCGTGCCTTTGCGTAACTGCCCAAAGCAAAAATCGTAACCGACAACAATATGAACAGGCTTAAGTCCCTGCTTAAGAATGTTTTCAATAAAATCTTCGGCACTTTGGCTCGCAAAATCCCAGTTGAAATCCAGAGAAAACAAAACATCAATGCCGCTTTTTTCAAGCCGCCGCGCCTTCATAGCAACAGGGGTAATCCGAAACGGCGGGTCGTCAGCACGGAATAATTTACGCGGGTGCGGCTCAAAGCTCAAAACACCAAGCTTTGCGCCTTTTTTATCAGCAATGCCCCGCGCATCGCTGATAAGCTGCTGATGCCCCAAATGAACACCGTCAAAATTACCGATAACAAGAACGGTATTTTGCGCGGCCTCTTTTACGTCTTTGTAGCTTTGAATGATTTGCATCATTCCATCACCGGCATAATGAAATCAGCGCCGCCCGCAATGCCCGTCGGCCAGCGCGAGGTTACGGTTTTCAGCTTGGTGTAAAAATTCACGCCTTCCGTGCCATGAACACCATGCGCGCCAAACATGGAATTCTTCCAGCCACCAAATGTGTGGAACGATACCGGCACAGGGATTGGCACATTCACGCCAACCATGCCGACCTGAATCTGAGAAGTAAAGCTGCGCGCCGCATCGCCATCACGGGTAAAGATCGCGGTACCGTTGCCAAACTCATGGGCGTTAATAAGCGCCACACCTTCATCAAAAGTTTCAGCGCGCACAACACACAGCACCGGGCCAAAAATTTCTTCCTTATAAATCCGCATGTCCGGCTTCACATTATCGAACAGGCAACCGCCCATAAAAAAGCCGTCTCCTTCAAATTCGTGCCCGCGCCCGTCAACAACAAGATCCGCGCCTTCTTTTTCGCCGACCTCAACATAGGACAAAACCTTGTCCAGGTGTTCACGTGTGACAAGCGGCCCCATCTCCATACAGGGCGACATACCATCACCGATCTTAAGCGCTTCCACCTTTGGCTTCAGCGCCGCGATAAGCCTATCGCCCATATCACCAACAGCCACCGCCACAGAAATCGCCATACAGCGTTCTCCTGCGGAGCCATAAGCTGCCCCCATAAGCGCATCAACAGATTGATCAAGATCAGCATCGGGCATCACCAGCATATGGTTTTTTGCCCCGGCGAGGGCCTGCACCCGCTTGCCATTCTTCGCGCCTGTTTCATAAATGTACCGCGCAACCGGCGTAGACCCGACAAAGCTCACCGCTTGCACGCGCGGGTCAGTTAGCAGAGCGTCAACGGCTTCTTTATCACCCTGCACAACATTCAGCACGCCTTTTGGAAGCCCTGCTTCAGTTAAAAGTTCCGCTAAAAACAGCGAGGCCGAAGGGTCTTTCTCCGATGGCTTCCACACGAAACTATTGCCGCAGGCTATCGCCACTGGAAACATCCATAGCGCCACCATGGCCGGGAAGTTAAATGGCGAAATGCCGGCACAAACGCCGAGCGGGGCGCGCAAAGAATGGCAATCAACGCCGGTGCCGACCCCCGCGCTAAAATCACCTTTCAGCAAATGCGGAATACCACAGGCAAACTCAACGACTTCCATGCCACGCGTTACTTCACCGCGCGCATCGGAAAATACCTTGCCATGCTCGGCAGTAATAAGCGCCGCCAATTCATCGCCGCGCTCATCTAGAAGCTGCTTGAATTTAAACATCACCCGCGCCCGTTTTGCCGGAGACATTGCCGCCCAGGCGGGAAAAGCCTCATGCGCGGCCCCAATGGCGTTCTTAACCTCATCAGAAGACGCAAAGACGGCCTGCCCCGTAACCGCGCCCGTGGCCGGATTATAAACATCACCGCTGCGCGCACCGTCACCACCGGGTGTAAGAACGCCGTTAATAAAGTGCTCAATTTTCTCTATATTAGCCATAATCTCCCCCTCAAAAGCCGGACTTTACTTTTAGCACCCTTTCCCCTTTCTGTCATCCCGAACAAAGCTTATGTTATAGGATTACCGCCCTCTTTTATAAGGCCAGGATATGAGCAAAAATTTTACAAAAAAGACAAGCTCGGACAAAGAAGATTCTCCCCTCCCCGTGGGCGTTAGGAATTGCATGACACCCGGCGGCTACGCAGCATTACAGGAAGAGTTACGCTGGCTGTTACATGACGAACGGCCAAAAATTGTCGAAATCGTATCATGGGCAGCAGGCAACGGCGATCGCTCGGAAAACGGGGACTATATTTACAATAAAAAGCGCCTGCGCGAAATAGACCGCCGCGTGCGCTATCTCACCAAAAGAGTGGAAAATGGGGAGATTGTCGACCCCAAAAACCAGCAAGGGCTGGAGCAAGTCTTCTTTGGCGCGACAGTGAGCTATATACGGGAAGATGGCTCCGAATTGACTGTTACGCTGGTCGGGGTTGATGAAGCTGACTTTTCAAAGGGCAAAATCAACTGGCTTTCCCCTGTCGGCAAGGCGCTTTTAAAAGCGCGCGTGGATGACAGCGTAGTCGTACGAACAGACGCAGGAACGGAAACAATAGAAGTCACAGAAATTTTATACCTACTAAACCCGTGAGAATCCTTGCCGCAAAGCGCCTTTTTATGCCATAAGCTCCTGTCTGGAGAAATGAGGGCTTATGCTTACTGTATTAAATCTGACTTATAAAATTGGCGGCCGCACAATTCTTGATGAGTGCGACGTGACAATCATGGATGACTGGAAAGTGGGCGTTGTTGGCATCAACGGTGCTGGCAAATCCACGCTTTTCAAGCTTATTGCCGGGGAAATACAGGCCGATGGCGGCACGGTCGGCATGAACGCAAAACAGCGGCTCGGCATGGTACGGCAGGACATTCCCGAAACGGACACGCCTCTGATTGATTTGGTGCTCGCCGCCCATGAAGAAATGGCGGCGCTGTGGGAGGCGACCGAAACCGAAAGCGACCCCAATAAAATCGCAGACATATACCAGCGCCTTTCTGATATGGACGCCTATTCCGCACCGGCCAAAGCCTCGCGGCTGCTAACAGGTCTGGGCTTCAAGGAACATGAGCTGCAAGAACCATTTTCATCATTCAGTGGCGGCTGGCGCATGCGGGTCGCACTAGCAGCCGCGCTTTTTGTTGAACCGGAAATACTGCTTCTGGATGAGCCGACCAACCACCTTGATCTTGAAGCCATCATGTGGCTGGAAACATATCTGGCAAACTACCCTCATACGCTGCTGATTATTTCCCACGACCGCGAAGTGCTCAATAAATGTATCGACCATGTCGTCCATGTCGACAGGCAGAAGCTCGCCCTTTACACCGGAAATTACGACACGTTCGAACGCGAGCGCGCAGCAAGTATCGGCCTTCAGCAAAAAATGTTTGAGAAACAGCAGGCCGAGCGCGCCCATATGCAAAAATTCGTCGACCGTTTCCGGGCGCAAGCCACCAAAGCCCGGCAAGCACAAAGTCGCATAAAAGCGCTGGAGAGAATGGATTTGGTTGATGCTGTCATTGCCGACCGGGCCGTACGTTTCACGTTTCCCAATCCAAAGGAACTCGCCTCGCCCATGATCACGATTGAGCATGCGGATGTCGGTTATGCAGAAGGAAATCCCGTTCTGCGTAATGTTCACGAAAACATCGACAATGATGATCGCATTGCCCTTTTGGGCGCTAACGGCAACGGGAAATCAACACTAATCAAGCTGATCGCCGGAAAATTAGGCGTTATGGACGGCGAAATTTTTCATTCAAAAAAGTTACGCATCGGCTATTTTTCCCAGCACCAAACCGAAGAGCTGGATGTTAGCGCCACCCCCTATGAAGCCATGACAGACATGATGCGCAAAAAAATACCGGACGTTAGAGAACCGGTCGTGCGGGCAAAACTAGGGGCCTTTGGTTTTTCCCGCGACCTTGCGGACAATAAAATCGGTTCCTTAAGCGGCGGTGAAAAAGCGCGCCTTTTATTCGCCTTTATGAGCTTTGATGCGCCGCATCTTTTGCTGCTGGACGAACCAACCAACCACCTTGATATTGAGGCACGCGAAGCTCTGGTTCAGGCCTTGAACGCTTATGAAGGCGCGATTGTCATCGTCAGCCACGACCCGAATATGGTCGAGCGCGTTGCCAATCGTCTATGGCTGGTCAAAGACGGCACCTGCATGCATTTTGATGGCGACCTGGAAGATTACCGGAAATTTACAATCAAAACCCGCCGCGAAGAGCGCAAGGAAGAAAAGAAAAAGAAAAACCGTAACGTCCAAAAATCACCACCAAAAAACACAGACGATACTGAAAAGAAAATTGAAAAACTGGAACAAGAAAAAAAGAGTCTTGAAGAAACAATGAACGACCCTGACTTTTATAATGGCGACAGCAAAAAAATCACCGAGACACAAAATAAATATAATAAGCTACTAAAAGATCTTGAGATTTACGAGACAGCATGGCTGGAAGCGCAGAGCGGTTAAAACAATATGGGCTTTTCCATTGGCACTATAAATATTGACGATCCGGTATTTTTAGCACCGATGTCAGGCGTTAGTGACTGGCCGTTTCGGCAGGTCGTCAAAAAATTCGGCGCCGGACTCGTTTTTTCAGAAATGATCGCCAGCCGCGCAATGCTTCATCAAGACAATAAATCTTTGCGTCACAGTGCTGATTACGCTGAAGAGTTCCCCATGGCAGTTCAGCTTGCCGGGTGCGATCCGGAAATAATGGCCGAAGCAGCGCGGATAAATGTCGATCGCGGCGCCGCGATCATAGATATAAATTTTGGCTGCCCGGTCAAAAAAATTGTCAAAAAATTTGCGGGCTCCGCCTTAATGCAGGATGAAAATCTTGCCGTGCAAATCATGAAAGAAACCGTCAAAGCCGTGAGCGTTCCTGTCACCGTTAAAATGCGTCTGGGCTGGGACGAAGATAATTTAAACGCGCCGCATCTCGCAAAAAAGGCCGAAGATGTCGGCATAAAAATGATTACGATTCACGGGCGCACGCGCAACCAAATGTACAAAGGAAGCGCTGACTGGGCCGCCGTGCGTGCGGTGAAAGAGGCGGTAAACCTACCTGTTATTATCAATGGCGACATTTTAAGTCCCGACGATGCCAAACGCGCCATGGACATATCCGGCGCAGACGGCGTTATGATTGGGCGCGGCTGCCAAGGCAAACCGTGGCTTTTGCGCCAGACAATGGATTATTTGCGCAACGGAGAAATAAGCGCGGCGCCGCCTTTAACGGATATCCTCACACTGATTAAAGAACATTACGACACCATGCTGGATTATTACGGCGCGCAAAAAGGTATGGCGATTGCGCGAAAACATTTATCATGGTACTGCACCGGCATGCCGGGAGCCGCATCATTCCGCAGCCAAATAAACAAAATCACAGACCCGGATATCGTGAAACGAATGCTTGAGGATTATTTTAGCCACACAGCCTGTATTTAATATGAAGGATCATACATCTGCGCGGCGATAAACGCCTTCAGATCAGACGGTTCAGGCTCTTGCGCCAAGCCCTGCTCATAAGCCTTTTCAACAACGGCAACGGCAATATTCAAAGACACTTCGCGGATATCTGTCAAAGCGGGATAAAGCGTGGATTTCTCCAGATTTTCTGCACTAACCATACCAGCCAACATTTTAGCCGAAGCTAAAAACATTTCATCACTGATTTTTTTAGCCCGGCAAGCCACAGCGCCAAGGCCGATACCGGGAAAAATATAAGCATTATTCCCCTGCCCCGGTTTTAATTTTTTGCCATCATACACCACCGGATCAAACGGACTGCCGCTAGTGAAAACGGCCTTGCCCTTACTCCACTCATAGGCCTGCGCGGCAGTACATTCCGCGCGCGATGTTGGATTGGATAGCGCAAATATCGCAGGGTGATCATTCAACTCTGTCATTGCCTCAACAACATCTTGCGTAAAAGTACCGGGCGCGCCGGTGGCGCCAATCAAAACATGCGGTTTAATATCCTTAATAGCGCTGATGAAATCGAGGTCTTCGTAATCATGTGCATAGGGCAGATTATGCGCCATCAAATCATCGCGATTTTTATTGAGCAGCCCATACTGATCAACAAACCACAAGCGCCCCCTGGCTTCTTCTGCGCTTAAACCTTCTTCCATAAAGGCGGCAACCATTAGGTCGCCTATGCCTGTAGCAGCCGAACCCGCCCCCAGAAACATAATGCGCAAATCTTTGAAGTCATGGCCACTAATACGCGTGGAAGCATATACACCAGACAATGTCACAGCGGCAGTGCCCTGAATATCATCATTAAAGCTCAGAACCTTATCGCGGTAACTATTCAAAAGGCTGTAAGCATTAGGCGTAAGGAAATCTTCGAACTGAACCAGCGCCGCAGGAAATTTATCCTGCACAGCTTCAATAAACTCTGCCATCAATTCAAAATAACCCTCACCCTCCAGTCGTTTATGCGGATAGCCAAGATAAAGTGGATCCTCTAGCAGCTCTTCATTATTTGTACCAACATCAAACATGACCGGCAGGCACTGGCTCGGCTGAATTCCGGCACAAGCGACATAAAGTGCGAGCTTTCCAATAGGAATACCCATCCCGTTCGCCCCCAGATCACCGAGCCCCAAAACACGCTGCCCGTCAGTAATCACGATAACGCGCACATCATCGTCGGGCCAGTTATCCAGAATATGGCGAATTTCACCCTTATCGTCGGGGGTAATATAAAACCCCTTGGGCTGACGAAAAATATGGGCAAATTCCTTACAGGCCTGGCCAACCGTAGGCGTATAAATCAACGGCAAGATCTCTTCTATATTTTCGATAACAGTGCGGTAATAAAGTCGTTCATTACGCCCCTGCAGAGCGGCAAGGAAAATATAGCGCTCAATATCGAACTCCTTACGGCGCAAATTTTTCAACACACGAGAAAGCTGCGTGTCCTGATCACAGGCACAATGAGGGAGTAAGCCCCGTAACCCAAGCGTCTCACGTTCCTCTCTCGTAAAGGCCGTTGATTTATTAACCGCGCCGTTTCGCAGCACGCTATAACCTTTATTGGAGGCCGTAGAAACTGTCACAATAATTACTCTCTTTTTTACAGATTAACGCTTACAGACTATCGTTGATAGCATGCCAGATATTAACGCATTCACTAACAGTTGATGAGTATATTCTTCAATCCATCCCTATGTAGAGCATCATCCGGGGAATGCAAAAAACAGCCCCTCAAAGTTGTTACTCACCTCCAGATTTGCTATACTCTGAGGTGACAGCGCCCTTAGTGCGCTTTTTTTTATGCTTGGCGCACGGGACTGTACAAAAACACGCGGACAAACGAACTAATGGGTTATCATTTAAAAACAAGGGACTAGAATTGAGTTCAGAAAAAAATGCAAACAAACTGATGGGCAGGAAAGAAACAATCAGCGCAAAACAAGCCGACCAACCGTCCGGAAGCGTAAACATATGAAGATATGGGTTGATGGCGATGCCTGCCCCAAGGGCGTGAAAGAAATTCTGTTCCGCGCTGCGGAGCGTACAAAGATCGCTGTCATTTTTGTTGCCAACCAATATCTCCACCTCCCTCACTCCAACTATCTCGAGATGGTTCAGGTCAGTGACGGGGCCGATGTCGCCGACGATGAAATTGTTCAGCGCTGCCTAGCCGGAGACCTCATTATCACCGCGGATATACCGCTCGCCGCCCGCGTCGTCAAAAAAGGAGCTCTCGCCCTCGATCCTCGCGGTATATTATATGACAGCAATAATATCGGGCAGGTACTCGGCATGCGCGATTTCATGGATGAACTACGCGGATCGGGCGTAGAAACCGGCGGCCCAAAAGGTTTCGGGGCAAAAGAGCGTCAAAAATTTGCGAATGAACTTGACCGACTCCTCACCCAGCGGCGCTGATCAATACACCTCAATGCAGCAGATGGGCGCTGACTCATGATGATGAGCTGGATTTTATCACGAATGCGATAGGTTGGATTGTGGAAAATAAAAAGCCTCAGACTATCATTCTCTTGATTTATTGAAATATTAGAGCTATAACCCCATCTCTTTACTTATTCCACGTCCCACGCACACGCATTTTGGGACAGGTAACGCGGGATGGAGCAGTCCGGTAGCTCGTCAGGCTCATAACCTGTAGGCTAAAAAAATGCTCCGAAGTAAGATGTTGAAAAGAAAAGAAAAACTAGATAGGGTGAAAATCGAAAAAGTGCAGTTTGTAGCACAGAGTAGCAGTGAGATGTCTAACACGATGTCTAACAGAATTTACGACCAAATTTCTTGACGCGGGGTGGAGCAGCCCGGTAGCTCGTCAGGCTCATAACCTGAAGGTCAGAGGTTCAAATCCTCTCCCCGCAACCAAGAAAGCCAATAATACCGGACATTTATTTGATGCGAGAATTAACATGGGCTTTAATCCAGAGCAAGAATATTTAGTCGTCTCTAAAGACATTGATATTAAAGATTTCCACGAATACACCGATGGATACATAACCCGCCCGCCGTACCAGCGCAAGAGCGTATGGAGTCTTAAAAAACAACAATCTCTTATGGACAGCCTTTTTCGCCGCTATTATGTCCCCAAACTGGTTATTAGGGAAGTGCGACTGGATGAAAAGACAACGATTAATGAGATTATTGACGGGCAACAGCGCATAACAGCGGTGCAGGATTTCTTTAAAGGTGTATTTAAGCTGCCTAAATCTTTAGAGGACATTCATCCAAATGTAGCTGGAAAATACTATAAAGAATTACCCTCCGAAATAAGACGGTTTATTGATAAGGATATAATTTTCTCAGCAGATATTATAAAAAACATAGATGATCCTACAAATGTAAAACATCAAGAGATTGCCACAGATATTTTCTGGCGTTTGCAGCAAGGTGAGACACTCAATTTCATGGAAGTGGCGCATGCCAAATTATCCAGCCTATCCCGAAATGTTGTTGTTAAATACAGTGATGATATTACGTTTGATTATGAAACATACCGGCCCGTTGACAGCAATCCGAACAAACACCCGTTTTTTAACCTGATTGATAAAGACAATAAACGGATGGAACATTTAAAGTTTCTCACCCGTTTTTTGATTATCGAAAGGGCTGGCGGATACGCAGAAGTCAAAGACACAGCCGTTACAGAGTTTATCGAGGAATATATCCGCGAAGACGGCATCGGCAATTACTCGCTTGAAGACGAGGGCTTTGTTAAAGATACGCTCTCAACCCTAAATCTGTTCTGCGATATTTTTAAAGACGATCCTATGGTGGATGAAACTTCCGGCATCAAGGAGCTTAACGCTGAATATTTTGTAATCTCTTTCTATCTTCTCGTTCGGCACCTACGCCGGTTTTATGCCTTGCAAGACGCGGAAAAAGAGGCGGTTAAGACGTTTTTCTATGCTTTTCATGAGCGCTGGAAAATGGCTGAGGAAAACGATCACGACATTATGGCTTTTAGTACAAATAGGCAGCAAAGTATCAATAACCTTGAAGCGCGAGACAGAATTATTAGGCAGGCATTTTTTGACTACCTTGCCGAAAACAATATCGAGATCCTGCTAAAAGATGAAAAACGTGCCTTCAATGAAGCTGAAAGAATTAGCATCTACAGGCGTGATAAAGGTTTATGCCAAGACTGTCTTGCTGAGGGTAAAAATGAGTTGGAGGCAAAGGTAAGCTGGTCGAAGTACCAAGCCGATCATATTTTCCCGCATTCACTGGGTGGGCAGACAACTACGGATAACGGTCAAGTTTTGTGTACACATCACAATCAAAGCAAAAGCAATAAGGTTGCTGCTGCTTAATTAGTCTTATTTTTACTGTTGTTGATCCTGTACGCTAAAAACCCAAATAATCCGGCAACGACAATATTAAAAAACATCCATATTTCGCGGGTTAAATGTATAGGAATAATAGGATTAAAAAGTATAGCGACCGCGACGCATAACCAAAACAAAAGACTTTTATCATCGGCTTGATATTTTAAATAAATGGTAATACTTGCACAGCCTGTCACCGCTATTTTTAGAAGCGTATAATATCCGTATGGCATGGGGGCCAGCGCAATCAAGGAAAGAGCTATAGCCAATAGATAAGGAATTTTAAGGTCAGATAACTTCATATAGCTTAACGGCCCTCCTTAAAGCTAAAGACCTTTTTGTCTATGTCTTCAATTCTCTTGTTCACGCTGCCAGGCATTAAACGGGCCAATTCCTCAGAAGTTTCGGATATTTTTTGATTTAGAAACTCGGCCACTTCATCAATATTCATGCCCTCAATAGCGGCAATAAGTTTTTTAACATTGTCCTCTCCAAATTCTGCCTCCAGCTTTTGCCGGTCTTCTCGCGTAAATTTACCCTTTAAAGTAGCTGTTTTTGAACATGTCCAGAAAAACAGGTCGTTCTCTATGTTCGTAATTTTTTCCCGCACTGGTTTGTCAATGTACCGGTCTAAATCCTTTCTGACCCATGCGTTGATTTTTTCTAGGGACATAGTGCCAGCCTTATCGCCTAGCAGTATTTCATCATTCATCGAAAACCATAAAAGCGCCCTAGCCCGCAAAACCAAAGAAGGGTGTGTGGTCAAACTGTCGGCCAGTGTTGCGTCTTGTCGGTCGGCAGTTCTAAGCTGGTTGATAAAGTTAGAGGTATCAAACCGGATAAACTCATCGGGCAGGCCTGAAATCACTTTCATGGTGGCCCGCAGGGAGCTTTCAAGGGACTGGCAGGCAATAAGTCCGGCGCGGTCAACGGAGATCTCTTTCGCCCGCTGGTTCATAAGCCCCTCGATGGAGGCCTGCGCCTCCCCCTCTTGATTATGCCGGAGAATATGGTGCCCAATCTCATGTCCGATCACAAAGGTAATTTCATCGGCGCTGAGAAGGTTAATAAGGCCGGACGAGATATTGATAACGCAGTTATCGTCGTCTGCCTCAAAACATTGTGCCTGTAATTCAGGGGATGAAGTGACATAGGCATAAACGCTTTGCACCGGTACCCTCAAATGCTCACAGGCCGTTTCAAGGCTTTCGTATAGTTTAGGTGTAAGGGCCTGTGATATTTGCAGGCCGCTTGAGGAAAGCGCTCTTTTGACGTGCTGGGCGCTTTGGGCCGCATACCCCACTGTTTTTAATGGTACGTCTCCGGTGTAGCGGTATTCTTGCGCTAGGTTTCTTGCATCACTGAGGCTAGGCGGCTTCTGCATATTTCTTCCGGGCCTCTGCGATTAGATTGAGCATTCTTTGAGCGTTTTCTCTTTCTTCACCGTCCGGAAGGGTGTTAAGTCGGCCATTCCACTTTGTAAATTCTTTTCTCAGGTGTTTTTGTATTTGGTCGGGTGACCAGTCGGAATCAATACCCAGCATGGCTTCAACACTTGATTGAGATTCTAGCTTGGTGGACAGCTTAATTAGCCTTTGGTCTTTCATTTTTTGGATTTCATTAAAATCCAGATCAAGAGCCTCGGAAATATTTTTGATTGCCGTAAGTTCTTCTTCCTCCGCTACACCGTCTGCAGCCATAACGTCAAAGCATAAGTCAACGGCTTCATATTTTTGCGCTTTAGTGGCAATCTCATTAAGTTTTTCGGTTACTTCTGAAATGGAAATTGTGCCATTTTGTGCTTCTTTGTAAGCAGTTTTGAAAGCGTCATTATAAGCCTTTTTGAGTTTTTCTCTTCTTTCATCCGTGTAAGTAGCTATAGAGCGTGTTATCCAGTCTTTAATGACCTTGCCTTCTTGTTCAGCAAAATCACCGTCTGACATTGCAACTTGTACGCCGAGCATAATAATAAGTCCGCGCGTCTCTTCTCTATGAGCAGCTTCTTCCTCATATCCTTTGTCCGAGAAGTTTTCTTCAAATTGATACTCGAAGCTTGCAATGAAACCAGCGTGTTCTTTGCTGGAATAGCCCAGTGATATTGGAGGAGGGTTATTACCATCAATCATTCTTACCAAAGCAACAAGCTGCCTATTGCCGCTTTTGGGAGGAACAAGGAGGCTGGGTATTACAACCCCCACTCTTGCCCAGCTTACATAACCCTCATTTGGGCTAGCTTGCCCAGCTTGCACAGAATGTTGAAAAGCTCTGGATTCAGGTTCTTGAAAATCATCTAGTGCCGACAATACCGGCTTAAGCTCATCATCCGTTATGTCTACTATGGAGGTTACAAAGCAAACATTTGTACGCTTCCTAATTGGCAAAAGCCCTTTGCCCTTTAGTTCAAGAACCTCAAAAGGCAGTTCCTCCGAAATTTGGCCAGTTTCTCCTTTAAGTTCAAAGCTGTCCATCCCTGAAAAATTCGTTTTAAAGTTTTCAGCAAAGGTTCCGCCATGAATTAGTGTTCTCCACCCAGCTGATAGGCTTGCAAAAAAGGCGCGAATGATCTGGCCAAAGAAGGCATAGATCAAAATCATTACAATAAGGCCAAGTATCTCCATATTTTTATTCCACCATAAATTTGTCTATGTCCACATCGGCGCTTTCTTTGCCTTTGCCCATACTTAAGTCCACTTCGGTCTTTTTATCCGTTTCAACGTCTATAAAAGAGCATTTCATTGTTTGGTTTTGGTCATAGCTAAATCGAACAACGATTTCCTGATTTGCGGGTCTGCCCGCCGGAAGTTCAAGGTCGCCTTCCCAAATAATCTTAACGAATTTGGGGTCTGTCTCTTTGGTGTTAGATTCCGTTACTACGCAATTAACGGCGGTTTGCCCTTCCCCCATAGTGAAAAAGCTTTCTTCTTTTGTGCAGGGAATTTTTTCTCCCTTTTCAATGATAATGGAATTACCGCGCGCCAGTTGATCTCTGGCGTTGTCCATCCCTACGGAGATTGTACCGAAAAATTTGCTAGTAATTTCCGCCACGCTGATTTTCTCAACGGACTGCTTTTGAATACTGTTTAAGAATTTACCATCAGATTTATAAGCGGCGTACAGAGCAGCGCCTAGAGCAACGACTTCATCCGGGTTAGCAAATGAAACCGGCTCTCTTTTGAAAACGCGCTCTACGCTCTTTTGAATGCAAGGTATTCGGGAGCTCCCTCCAACAAGAAACACCTCGGAAATATCGCTGGGTGCTAAATTTGCATCATCAAGCGCGGTTTCGCAGAGCATTTCAGTTTGAGCAATAAAAGAGGAAATAGCTTCCTCAAAGTCTTTTTGCTGTACTTCAAAATTAGTGCGCCCGCCTGCGGAGCGAATACCGATCTTCACCGTTTCGCGTCTGGAAAGCGATTTTTTGTCTTCCTCAGCGTCAATCAAATTGTAATCTTCTGGTTCAAGATCGAAGCCGGTTTCCTCTTTGTATTTCTGCGCGACAATTTTTTGCAGGGCTTTGTCGAAATCGTCACCCCCCAGCTTGCTAACGCCCTCTGTGGCTAATACTTCTACATTTTTGCCATGGACACTGATAATGGAAACGTCGAACGTGCCGCCGCCTAAGTCGTAAACAGCATAGGTACCGTCCAACTCCCGCCCAGAATGAAACGCATAATATAATGCCGCCGCAGTTGGTTCATTGATAATGTGTTTGACGTTCAGGCCAGCTTTACGAGCCGCGTTAAGCGTCGCTTCGCGGGCTTCATTCGCAAAGTTAGCGGGAATAGTGACAACGGCTTCCTCAATATCGCCAATAGTGCTTTCGCTGTCTTCTTTCAGCTTTTTTAGGAGAAGGGCGCTCAAGCTTTCTGGCGTATGCTTTGTGCCGAACGCTTCAAATTCGGCTTTGCCGCCCATATCCCTTTTAAATCTGCCAAAAGTATTTGGTTCTCCAAGGCTCTTTCTGGCAACCTCTCCAACGTCGTATTTTTTGGCAGACGAAAAAGAAATAACAGAGGGCGTAATATTACTGCCGTGTGGATTGTGAACAATTATCGGTCGCCCTGTCTCATCTAACTTAGAAACGGCGGAATTTGTTGTCCCAAGATCAATACCTATGTAATTAGTCATGCTGCCTCACTTTTCTCATAAACATAAATTGCGATATTAGCCTCGCGCAGCACTTCTTCTCCTGCTTGCGTTTTCAACATAAATGCAGGCATTAAAATCTCAGCGATCTTTCCATGCAATTCTGGCTGGTCGGTTGTCTTCGTTTTTTTATGGCCGCTAATAATTTCTTTGTACTCGTCGGCTTGTTCCAGTAGCGCGGGCGCTCTTAACTCTACGTTACATTCCAAAAGGGCATCTTCCAGTTGTTCAAGCATGTCTGTAAGCAAGGCAGCGCTATGCTGGTTTTCTGGTGCGTCAGCCTCTTTTTTAAGGTCAATATAGAATTTTGTAAATTTGCCTAGAAATTTTTTGTAAATGGCAGAATCGTAGCCTTTTTTGTATCTCTCAATTTCTTCATCTTTTTTATTGAGGCTTTCCTGAAAAATGGCGAATGCTTTTTGCAACTCTAAAATATCAGCGTCCGTTTTTTCACGGTCTTGAGAAATTCTTTTTATATATTCCCCCACATACGATGAATTACTACCGAAAGCATTGGTTTGTTCGGCCAGTGAATCCATAAGCTTTTCAGGAACCACGGAGATCTGTCCGCCCGGAAGCCTATGTCTCCAATTAAGGAGTTGGATAATCAGGAATATAGAAGCGGCCAAGGCAACTGTGAGCAAAATTAAGAGGACGTATAAAACACCGCGCCCCTCTTTTGAGGGGCTGGTAGCTATGGAAGGTTGAGGTGCTTTTGCAATTTTCTGTTTTACAGGAACCGGCGCGGGGGTCGTTTTTACGACTTGTTCAACTTTTGCGGTTTCAGTCGAGCTAGGCTCGTTTGATTTGAAAATCTTTACAGCGGCAAACGTGGAAAGGCTTATCAATAAAAAAGCCGAGACAACGAGTATTGTTTTTTGTTTTATGTCCATATTCTAACACCATGTTTTTCGGCAATTTTACCTTTTATCCACATTTTTGCGCTTATCAGCGAAAGATAGCGAAAACAAGCTAAGTGCGCAATATATAATCCACATTTTTGGAAAGCGGGAGTAAGTGTTATAAAAAACTTGTCCGTGTAGCATAAAAAAACCTTCCCGCCCATGAGGGAGAGAAGGTTTTAACAACGATAAACATCAAAAGCTGTAATTCATACCCAGACTATATGTCCAAGCGTTATCAGCTACACCGTCAAAATCGGCTGTTTGATAACGTGCAATGCCACGTACATTAATGTTGTCTGTAAAGCTGAATTGTGCGCCTGCGCCAGCACGAAAGCCAACTTCGCTTTCGTCAACACTACCGGAGCCAACACCGGGAACCGTTGCGGTCACTTCGGCTTTACTCCAACTTACGCCCGCTGTGCCAATCAATTCAAATTGTTCTTTTTCGTCAAGTGGCAAATAACCAAGACCATCAAGCGTAAAGCCTTGTACTTTTACGTCTGTGCTGAAAGCACCAGTGGCAACCGTACCCGGCCCAACCGTTGCGCCAGCAGCAATGCTTTTGCTTTCTTCCTTTGTGCGGAAATAACCGAGTTCTGCGCCGAAGTTTTTATGAAAGCGGTTTCCGACATGGATATTTAAGCCATTAAAACTGTCTTCCAATATAGTATTACCATTCAGCGCCAAGCCGCCGCCAATATCGTAACTGTTATTGTAGTCATAGGTTGATCTTTGCAGATCAAAGCCGACATAAGGGTTAAAGTTCACTTCCTGCGCCTGTGCAGGAAATGTAAATGCAGCCAGACAGGCCGCGGTGCAGAGTAGTTTTTTCATCGGTTTTAACTCCCGTTTTTAAGTTAATAAAAAGCCACCAGAGGTGATCTCTGGTGACCGGGTGTTAAGAACCGTCAGTAGTGCAACGGCGCGATGCTTTTAGCTTACGCCTGTACATGACACCGCCACCCGGTCAGAAGACCGAGGGGCGACATCTTTTTGATGCGTTTCTTTTTAAAGGAAATACATCAAATAACGACTGATGCCAGCCGCACTACTAAAGGGTTCTTAAGCCCAGCGAGCTACACAGACCACCTGCGCAGCTCACTTTCGACTTTACGGGAAAGTGTTAACAGGGGCAAGTAGGTAAATAAAATAATGGATTTATAGTTGCAGCATTCTGAATTGTTCTTGCATTTTTTTGGAAAATCTGAAACTTTCAGGGTGTGCTGCTGTAAGCGGCATGGGAAACCCTGCTAGGTTCCTGGCGTTTGCGCCTAAATCACAAAGCCAAACCGATCTCTTGAGGTCGGGGCGGCGGTGAATACAACACCTTACCGCTTCGGCGGTGAGGGAATAAATCGCGGCCTTGCTTTGTGAGGCTTCCTAGCAGGCGTTCCCGGCCACCCGGTTTTATGGGTGGTCGTTTTGCGTTAGGGGCGCGTTACACTGCTTAGGCCATTTTGCGGCGTTCCTGACCACCAGTCATTATGACTGGTGGTTTTATATTTTAAGGCCGGGAATGTTTATGACTGAGTTCATTAAAAAACAAAGCACAAAAGAATCGCGTCGCGAGACAGACCGCCATGTCGGAAAGCAATTACGTCGCATTCGGAATTTACGCGGCCTTAGCCAGCAGGCGCTTGCTACCAAAATTAATTTAACTTTCCAGCAACTACAGAAATACGAGTGGGGTACAAACCGTATCTCCGCGTCTGTTCTTTATGAATTTTCTCAAATTCTTGAAGTGCCGATTGCAGAATTTTATAAAGGGTTATCCACAGCCCAAAAAGAGCCGCTGGCACCGCTTTCGAAAGATCATTATGTGCTGATTGAAATTTTTGATTCCGCTCCTAAAAACGTCCAAAAAGCGCTTCTTAGATTACTCCAAGCAAGCAACGAGGCATTTAAAAATGCGTAAGATTTTGATCCATTTTTTATTGTTTCTAATTTTCACAACCCCCTCATTTGCAAACGATATTTCCAGCCTTGAACGGTCGGTAATTGAACGCTCAAACAACAATCCAGACACAGCTTATGAGTATTTTCTTGAGAAAATAGAGGTCAGAGCCAACCCCGAAGAGCAGGCCGTCTATCTATACGGAATGGGACTTATCAATGAGACAAAAGGCAATGTGAGTGGAGCTATCAACGATTATATGGCCGCTGAGATTCTTGGTAATGAGAGGGCCAAACATGCTTTAATTAGATTACGGAAAAAAGAAAAGTCAATTTATAAACCATAAAAAAGAGGGACACTGCGTATGCTGAGTAAAACTATCATCAACACCGAAAACGAAATCAACTCCCTGATACCTGATAAATGGATTTTGGGAACGGGGTTAAGCACCAACAGCCTGTATATCACGCACACAGACAAACCGTTAATGATTGTTCAGTATCCAATGGATGAGGATAATCGGGAAGAAGCGGCCTGTACCGTATATATCAAGGGCAAAATCAAACCTAAAATTCTCAACCAACTCTTTGCCGAAGCATGGGAGCTGATTGAAATTTATAAAACCCGCTTTGACGATCTCGGAATTGACACAAAAGATTCTCCCAAAAGCGTGACATGAGGTGCGGCCATGGACGCGCGCCTTACCATCGAAGCCGTATTTGATGCATATTTTGACTGCCGCAAGGAAAAGCGAAACACCATCAATCAACTGCGTTTTGAAGCGAATTTAGAAAGAAACCTTGTCCAGCTATACAATGATCTAAAAGACGGCAGCTACCAAATCGGGCGCAGTATTGCCTTTGTCATTACACATCCTAAAATTCGGGAAGTATGGGCGGCGGATTTTCGTGATCGTGTCGTGCATCATTTGGTTTATAACGCTATTTCAGAAAAATTTTACAAGCGGTTTATTCGTGATAATTATGCCTGCATTCCGGGCCGAGGAACCCATGACGGTATGCGCCGAGTGTCGCAATTTGCCCGCTCAATAACAAATGAATGGACGCAACCCGCTTATTTTTTGAAGGCGGATGTGGCCAATTTCTTCAAAACTATTGATAAGCTGGTATTACTTGATCTGGTGAAGCCGCATGTAAGCCAGGAATGGGCTTGGAGTCTGATTGAGCAAATTGTCTTGCATGATCCGCGTTCAAATTTTGTCATGCGCTCCCCGCAATCCCTATTTGATAAAGTTCCACTGCATAAAAGTCTTTTTAATGCCGCTAAAAACAAAGGGCTTCCCATTGGCAATTTGACCAGCCAGTTTTTTGCCAATGTTTATATGAATGAGCTGGATCAATTTGCAAAGCATGTTCTTAAAGCCAGATATTACGCGCGCTATGTTGACGATATGGTGTTGTTTCACGAAGATGCTGGCGTATTGAATGACTGGTATGTGCAGATGGATGAATTTATAAAAGACAAGCTGGCTCTGCATCTTCATCCAAACAAAAAACATATCAATCTGGCCGATAAAGGCATAGATTTTACAGGTTTCATCATCAAGCCGGGACGCACCTATTTGCGGCGGGCAACTTTGGCTACATGCAAGCAAACAATTCGGCAATGGGAGTTGCAAGGTTCGCCGGTTGATACGGAATCTTTAGACGATTTGTCCCATAGCATGAACAGCTATTTGGGAATGCTTCGGCAAGTAGATGGGTTCAAAGCCAGAAAATCTTTATGTAAGCGGATTGAAAGCCTGTTTTTAACCGCTGATGAGGATTGCACAAAAGTCATTTCAAATTTATAAAACAGGATCAAGAAAGGGGCATCCAACTCCGCAGGGGCGACAGGGCGAGACGACGAATGATCGTGGCCCTTATGGTCCCAATTGTTGTCACCGTCCGTGAAGTCCACGCTATACACGTTGGAGCGGTTGTCCGGGTTCTCAGTGGCCGTAAACTGCCAATGAGCGTTGCCGGAATCGTTGGACGTTTGATGGTGATCTCTTGATCGGGCGGGCGATTTCTCATCCGCCAAACCTTCCACTTTTCAGTTTCTACTTTGGTATAAATGCCTTTTGGCAAATATACCGCCACCATCCGAGTTGAATAAGCTCACTAGGTTAAGCCTTGACCTAAACCTATTCCGGCTACCCCTTCCTCGAACTTTTGAGCCACCCTTGGGCTTGTTTCCCAAGATTTTCCGTCATTTCGGATAAAGCCGCATAATGGCGGCGTGGCAATATCTTCATATCATGGGACAAGCGCATTAAAAGTTGCACCGCCTGTATTCGTTCCATGATTTCCTGTATGTGCTGTTCTTTATTTTTAGCACTATTGGCCCGATAAATCAAAATCACGATGTCAATCAGCTCATCTTTGATTTTTTGGCCTAACGTGTACTTGTATTCGCGGGGAAAATTCTTTGTTGCAGTCATTGTACGCAACAAAATGTCGTAAGTTTGTTTATAGATCGGCAAATGTTCGTATTGCGCCATGATTTACTCAGAAAAACCCTAAAATTTACGCGAAAATACCGCCTCAAAAAAATTTGAGGCCGCGCTTCGCGCGACCTTTAAATGATTAAATAACTAAATGACTAACGTCCGTTCCCTAACAAGTTAGGGAGCCGGAGCGATCTGCAGGGCGACAGGGCGAGACGACGAATGATCGTGGCCCTTACGGCCCCAACCGTTGTCACCGTCCGTGAAGTCCACGCTATACACGCCGGAGCGGTAGTCCGGGTGCTCAGTGGCCGTAAACTGCCAATGAGCGTAGCCGGAATCGTAGGACGTAATGATTTCCTGTCCGCCTTGTGCTTTTAATGCGGCGTTAATCTCAGCAACATTTGAATAGAGATTGTTTGCAACCGTAACGTCGCGTGTACCGATCTCACGGCCATGAACAATCTGTTTGGTTCCAATCGCCAAACCAGTTGTTACGGCTTCGCCGGATTCATTAGCTTGTTCCCATGCGCTGCGAACTTCTTTTGACCATGCCTGCTCATAAGTCACATCTTCTGCGCTATCAGGGCGGTCAAAAATCTGCATACCTGTAAGGGCTTGTCCATCTGCATGAATACCGTGATCTTCGCTAATATTTCGGATGCTTACCGTGTCTTCATTGAAAGTACCAATGTCACGATTAAAGATTTTGGCTGTATCTTGTGGTGAAACAAGTAATTCAGCTTTCGCCGTATCAGGCAGATCGGACAAATATTTACTAACCTTATTCAGTTGAATCTGACCGGCCTTTACAACGGCATTGGCAGGATTAAAAGCGCCTGCTGTCGGACTGGACTGGATAACATCTGGTGCGTTTGTTTGTTCTTCAACGGGAACCTGTTTTGTAACGCGACCGTCACCATTTGTAATGATATTAACGTTTACACCATTCAAAGCGGATACATCGAACGTAAGATCACCGTTTTCTGCACGGATCACTGTCACGCCTTTAAATTCACCTCTTAAAGAGCGTTCGGTAACGCCTTGTGTTTCTGCTGTCGCCATAGCTATGTTCCTCATTTTAACGCAGTTTACTTGCTTAATGACACTCTTTTAGCGTTTACGGCTCAAGCGCGTCAACCCATTCTCCGTTTTCACGGAAACTTTCTTAATAAAGTATTAATGTTTTATAACGGAACATTATGGAATTTGCAAGCTTTTTGTTTAAGAAAAGCATAATTTACTGAAAACAATGCTTTTTTAGGTAATAACAATTCCTGTTCTGGCTGACCAGAATTGCATGATTTTACGGAGGTGCATAGGGCTAACAAGAGAAAAGGCATCAAATATAGGGCCAATTCTTACGCCGGTTTCTGAGCGCGTCCCTCCAATCCGGCCTAGCATTAGCCTTATCCTGTTAGAAGTCCAGTAAGCATCGTTTGGGTCAATAATAATCGGGTTTGTGGGAGAGTTCATATAAAATTCATGCCGCGTAAGGGAAACGTGCCGCACAATGATTATATAAGGCGTACCAATTACATTTGTTACAAGGGCAGGAAACTCGCCTGATGGATGATTTTCTGCCCTTCCATAAGTTATCCGGCCACCCGATGAGGTGCTGCTTGATACGCGCCAATGCGTATTGAACGCATTGTGTTTTGAAAGCCCAAAAATTTGATCGCTTCCAAAAGGGCCAGGCGTATCAATTACAATACCGATTGTCCGTTCAACTTGAAACGGTGTGGGGTCGGCATCGTACATCATCCACCGTGCTACATCTGCAAAACCATATCCCCCCAGCCCGTTAAAAAATGTCGGGTCAAAGTGCATAGCCGACGAGGGCAACGGTTGTTCAAGAATGTTTGCACCCTTGATCGGGTGTATTTCCTTTAGATAATTACTTGTGGCGGAAGATTTTTGTGCGCTTTGTAAATCAAAACTATTTGCTGATTTTGCCTCCAAACCTTGTAAATCTTCCATATTGTTAATGAAAGGCTCTTGTCCTTCTGGAGCGCTACTTGGATGGAAAACCATATTTGAAAGCGCCGGGTCGCTATAGTGATTTAGATTTTTGACAGATAAAATGGGGTCGTGCCTAAATTGTCGTGAACCGCCAAATTGTCCGGGTGTAATAAGCATCTGTCATTCTTTCGGTTCGGATTGCCGGAGCGCACGGCCCACGGCTTCGAGTTTTGATTTACAGTCTTTATGCGCGAACCAAAGCTCTGCATAATTTGTGGCAATATCTCGTTGTGTCATATCCTCACCGGGATAGTCCGGCGCGGCTTTACATTGCCGCAGGCTGGAGGGTATTTCCGGCTTAATGACTTTAATTTTGGTTTGCGGTACGCTCGTACAGGCTGTCAACAGTATCACGCAGCACAGGGGCCACAGCGCCGTTTTTTTCATTACTTGCTCCTTCAATTTTTCCCTTTAGGCGTTCGAGATTGCGGACGCGCGCAACTTCCTGCTGGCGCTCAATCTCCAAGGCTTCAATTTTTGCGGTGGTATCGGCCTGCAATATTTCTAAAGCCTTCTCATGGCTGGCTATACTGACAAGCGCGGCGTCCCTTTGTTTTTTAAGGCTTTCTATCCGGTAATCCTGATAAATGAAAACACTGGCAAGAATAGCCACCGCGCCTATGCCAGCGGCAATTTTCCAATAGCGAAGAAAAAAACTAATCATTGTTTACGGTTTCCGTTTTTATGCGCGGCATAGAGATATGCGCCAATAGGGCCGACCGCGAGAGTGCCTATATAGGTTAGAACGGCTTTCAAAAGAGAGATTTCAACCTTGAACAAAATGTAATAGCCGATCAATAAATTCGGCAAAATAAGAAGGGCGTAAACAACCACCCAAAACGCCAGTGTGCGCCTAACTTTTGTAGGGTCGTCTTTATCGGGTCTAATCATAATTTTCTCCTATAAATATAAATCTTTGGCTGGGCGGGCTTTTTGCAGGAAACCCTCGACGGTGCCGGCACCCAGCCGCGTGTTGTAATATTTTTTCCAATAGGCGGCCATGCCGGGCCAGTCATTCTCTTTCGGCAACGGCTCCCGAAAGCGCAAATAGTGAATCCGGCACATTGCCGCGGCATAAAACAGATTGCCGTGCAGTTGATCGAGTAAATCCATGTCGCGGATAAATAACCCTTTCAAATCGTTCAAAAGGTGAGGTTTGCCGCTTAGATAGTTTGAAAAAATATCGTCATGCGTCGCTGGTTCCATCTGAAAAAAACCGCGCGCCGGGCCTTTGCCTATTTGCTGAATGAAAGACAAGCCACTTTCGGCTAGGGCGGTGCCTATAACGAGTTGCTCCGCATTTAGGCTGTAAGCTCCAATATGCCCGAGCGCAGGCACCACGATATGATCGCGGAATTGATTAGCATTCATCATTTTTAGATTTCCTGTTTTTAAGGCAAAGTTAGTAGAAAGCCGGTTTCATCCACCCATTGCGCCTCAACATTTACGCCGGTGGCCGTAATGATAACGGCACTGGGGATTGCTCTTTGCGCAGCTAAAGGCAACGGCCCGGCAATAAAAACATTTTCTGCAATCACGCCGTCCCGATCTTGAACATTTACGCTGCCGCGCCCCGGATTAGAAAGGGAGCTATCAGCGTAAATGTCTTGCACCACCACGCCATTTGCACCGGAAAGAACAACTGGCCAATCTAGGCAATCGCCGTAAATATGATGGATATGCGTATTTGCTGCCGGGAGGGTGCTGTTGTCATTATCGGCATCAATAGCCATATAATTTATAGGGTCAAAGCTTTTCCAAATATCACAAACTTGAACGCCACAATTATCGGCCACGCAATACTCAATGGTGCATCCGTCTTGCGGGTATAAATGCTCGTAAGCATCCTCCGGGCATTCCGTCACCCAATTCCAGCGAAATTTAATATTAATCCCTGCGGCGCTTTCTAAGCACTCATTGCCAGCTACGGCGGTTCCGGTCTTTTTGGTGAATTTATTATGATGCACGTCCACATTTTCACAAACCGCGCCGACCGTGCTTGAATCCCATGTAAGGTAAACCAGCCTGCGGTTTACGCCGGTTGTGTTATGTGCAAATTCGTTATAGGCAATTTCGCCGCCTTTGATATTGCCTATAAAAATACATTCGTCGTTTGTGTCGGTAACGCGATTATTTTTGATAGACAGGTTTTGAATTTCTGCGCTGGCATCTTCGGTCGTTCTTACCAGTGAATCAAAGCCCGTAACCAAGTTATTCTCAATCACAAGGCGGGTGTAAACGTCCGGGCGCTCCGGCACGACAATATATTTTCCACCTCCGGAGGGCGCGCTAAATTCACATTGACGAATTTCAAGATCAATATTGATACTATGGTCAACAGCATCAACATTCTCGATAAAGTCTGCATTGGTTGTCCATGCGGCTTTGGATTCATCAATCCGGCACGTATCAAAAACCAGCTTAATTGTGCTGCCTTCGGGTATGGCGACGCTGGTAATGCCTATAGCCTGATTAACATTCGCGCCGGAAAACTGGCATTTTTCAAAGCGGTACTCGGTAGCTACATCTATACGGATAACGTAAGAATCTGCACCGGGGTTGAGGGTGTCGTAAAATTCGCAGTTCTCAAAAATCAGATTACCTATAAAACCCGGCTGGATAAGAAGCTCCATGTTATTGCCGTTTTCAAACAGGCAATTTCTAAACTTTGTCCAGCCCGTATTATCCAGCCTGACTTGCATGTGCTGAAAAAGACGATTTTCAATTATCCATGGGTCGTTTTCGGTGCCGGTACCTGAAACAGCCTCCGCGGCCAAATCACCACCAAAGAAAACCTTACCCACTTCCGCCGCACCTAATGCGCTGGGATTTGTTAGCCCGACCGTAACGCCCATAGGAATACCCACCGTTTCGCTGGCCGGTACCCCGGCGCTATTGCGGATAAGTTGTGCTATGTCTTGGCGGTAATGTCGCCGCCTGCCGATAGCCTGGCGGATTTGCGGCAGCAAATTAGGCATGTGCTGCGCGGCTTCACTTTTAAGAAAAGTCCAATCACGGCTGCGTATGCCGCTGCTCGGTTGTGAAAGCGCGCTTCCTGTTTTTGTAAGCATTGAAATATCCTATTTTTAGAAAAAGCCGATTTTGCTAAGAACCGTAATAATTGCCGCAATGGTTCCGGCTATGCCGGATGAAACCGTGACAACAAAGACAAGGGTTTTAACGCTGCCTATGGTGCGGCCCTCCAGCCGCGCTAGTGACTTGTTTGTTTCTTGCTGGCTTTGATTTATAGCCCTGAAACCTTCCTGCATTTCGTCCTGTAAATTGGCCATGCGCGTCATGTGGCGTTCTTCCATGTTTTCCACGTTCTTTTCAGAAGCGCCTAACCGGCCCTCAAGCATGCCGATTTCTTTAACTACGCCGGTTATAAGTTCTTTTAAAAGCTCTACTAGCCCTTGGTTTTCAGACATTGCGCCCCCTAAGTTTGAGTGAAAAGTTGCATTAGAAATTGTCGGATAGCACTATCCATTGCCCACCATCTGAATAGACAGTAAGCGCAGCAAAATGAGCTATGAGTGAAAAGATGGAAGCATCCGGCCCACCGGTACCATTGATTTGCTGGATTTTGATATGGTTACTGGAAGGGTCAATTTTTTTAATTGTCGCTAAACGCCCCACCGCTTGATCGGGTTCGGGTAGTTGAAAAATAAGCTGGCCGGTAAAGGCGCTCACCAGATAAACCCGATGCAACATTGACGCCTCATAAATACCCGAGGGAATAGTATCAACGTCTACAAAAGTACTGCGTTGCGGCATACGGTTATCTTGCAAGACCCACCAATTCGCGCCGTTAGATATGAGCGTGACCGTATCGTATTGCTGTAACATAATGATTTCCCGGCGATCCGGGCCGGGGCCGTCTTTTTCTTTGATCGTAATAGGGTTGTCTCTGAAATCTGATTTTTTAATTGATACGTGGCGACCTATGGCATCCGAGGCATTTGGCAGCACAAGGTCATAGGCCAAGTTAAACGAGCTCACGAGGTAAAATGTATGCTCTAAATCAATTTCAATGTCACCCACATGCTCGATAGGTGGGTCAATAAAGGTTGTTCCTCTGGTCAATCCGTCAATGTGGATGTCATTGACGAATACATCTTTGAGAAAATTCTTTGTAGGGAATCCGGCGTTATAAGCTTGGTATTCACCTCCCAAAGTAGGGTCAAAAATTGCCGCGCCGCCAGTGGCAGAAAACAGATTAATAATGGTGGTATTTTTGGAACCGTTATCAATTTTGACACCCGGCAAAAGGCCGAGGCTTTCCGCGTAAAAATTAACAATGCGGTTTTCATCTGTGCTAAAGCCAAGTCGAAAGCAAGCCTCGCCGGAGGGGTGAAGGTTTGCCTCGCAATCAACAAAGGAGTTATGAAAGCGGGCGGCGCTCAAGAAAAAGCCAGAACCAGAAAGAGGCGCACTAAGAGAATAAACCCGTACATCATGTAATTTATTGGCGTTTGGCGTATCTCCTGAATTTCCATCAATCGGCGTAACCGTAAAAAGCACACCGTTGATTTGAGGCCGGGCCACCAAAATGCGGCTGGCGTTATTCCAATAGCAGGGCCTGTTTGTGTCGTCCCACCCATCAAATGTTATGCCGTTTTTTGCATCCCAAATAGTCACATTTTCAATGACGTTTTTAACGCATGGCCCCGCTTTCCCGGCTAGTTCAATGCCTGTAGCGCCGCCAACAATCCATAAATCTTTAATGGTGCTATATCCATCGACAACTTCAATCCCGTTAAAGTTGGAAGGGTAAGTCGGTAAATTGATAGCATCATAAGGAAAGTCACGCGCTTGAATAACGGACTCGGCCCCTGTGCCTATGAGGGTAGTGCCGTAACCCATGATAATAGGCCCGGTCGTGCGATACGTGCCAGGAGGAAGAAAGACCGTTCTTTCTTCCTCAAGCGCCTGATTGATCGCTGCGGTGTCATCGACTATGCCGTCGCCAATAGCGCCGAAATCCTGCGGTGTGGCCCATTCGCGGCTGGCGAGATATTGCCGCAGCTTCTGCTTATTCACGCTTTCGCCGGGCGGGAGAATGTCATCAATTTTTGCCATGTGTTACAACTCCGCACCGGCTAAAATGATCCCGCCCGTACCGCGCTGGATATGAATAGTGCCGGAGGACATGCCGGAGAAATTCCCAATATCTGCCCGCCCGTTATCTTTTGTATTTTCGTGGATGGTACCGATTTGCGCCGAGGATTGCGTTCTATCCGCTGCTACGGCGTCCGTCATGTTAAGAGGGCCAGTTACTTCATAGGTGGGCGCAGCGCGCATATCCGGGTGGGCGAACATGGTTTGCATGTTGGAGGCGCTATTAGCCACCCCTATAAGCCCGCTAATAGGCCGTA
The DNA here is from genome assembly GCA_021775915.1 of Alphaproteobacteria bacterium. Lineage (GTDB taxonomy): Bacteria > Pseudomonadota > Alphaproteobacteria > Micavibrionales > Micavibrionaceae > UM-FILTER-47-13. The sequence continues at coordinate 63,618 of JAJFGW010000023.1, forward strand.
AGAACCGATGGACTAGCTTTGTTTCAAGCCCGACCGGGCGTTGTTCAAAGGGCTTTTGTGTGCCGATGGATAATTGCTGCTCGGCTAGGAAAAAGTCTTTTGTTGTAACCGCGCCGCAATCGGCTTTGATTTCAATTTCAATACCATTTCGGCAATCCCCCATATCCGCAATCGCCAGCGTAATATCGCTATTCGTATCGTTTGCGACCGCGACGGTGCCGGTATCAATTTGCGTTACGGCGCTAAAATCATCCTCGGCGTTTGCCTTGCGGATGGTGATAATAAAATCGACCGATACCCCTACATCATGGTAAACACGCGCCGAATAAAACGCCGCCAGATTTGCAAAAGCGCGCGCGTCCCTTGATTCAATGCGGTGCCGGAAAAGCACGGCCCCGGAGCCGGTTAGCGTTGCATTTTCGACCATGCAAGCAAAGCCGGTTTGTGTAAGGGTAAAAGTGCCTGTAAGCCGTTTGATTGTACCCGCGCCGACTGTTCCCTCCGCCGTAACCGCCAGCAAATCAACCGCGCCGTATTGCCATGTATTGTCCAGCGTCAAATCGCCGCGGTGTGAAACCATGCAACCGCCGTTAATAATACCGTTGATAAAACCCGAATTAGGCGCGTCCGTAAGATCGTCATAATCGCCGCTGGTTGCCACTGCGGATAAATCGCCGGGCTGTACGGCGGTGTCTGCCGTTGCGCCTTGCGCCGCCGTGGCAAAAGCGGCAGCATTTTGCAAAGCCGTATCAGCAAGCGCGCCCTGTGCCGCGCTCGCAAAATCGCCAGTATCCGCCGCCGCTGCCGTCCCGGCGTCTGTAATATCTGCCAAGGTGTGATTATGACTGTCTGCCGCTAGGCCGCTGCGTATGCCGTCTATTGTGGTTTTCCGCGTGGCGTTATCCTGCACCACAGGCAAAAGCTCAGTGCCTACTAACGCCGAGGCGTCGGGCAACTCAGAAATTTTCTTAGTTGTCATGTTTTATCACTCCAAAATTAGGGTGATGGATTCATCACCGGTTGTGGTTGTTGAAACAGGGCCGACAAAATCGGATTTGTTCCCGAAACGGTCAACGGAGCGCACCCAATAAAACCGTTCCTCTTGGCCGGGCAAGCCGTTGCGGGTTACGTCATTGCCGATAACTTCCAGAACGCGCGAGGCTTCCGTTTCAGGGTCTAGGCTGGTCGCTGTGTGTTCCCAAAGTTCCACATACCGCAAGTCCTGATCTGTAACGGGATTCCACGTAATCTGTATAAAGTCGGCCCCGCCGCTGGCCTGTAGGTTTGTAGGTTTCGTGGGTGGTACCGATTGATTGTTTGGCGCGACCACCGCTGGCACACCGTCAAAGGCTTTAAGGTCTGACGCGGAGAATGCGTAAACGTCCGCCCCGTCTTCATCTAGGGTTAGATCGACGCCTAACTCTTCCGTCATAAGCCAATTCGTGACTTGGCAAGGCAAACCGGCTAGACCCATGCGCGGCCAATCAACGGCGATTGTGCTGCCCGCAGCGACCTGAAATCCGACCATATTGGCAGGGAAAATAATTTGTTTTTGTCGCCGGTTCTTTTCCAGCGCAATTCGGGCAATCCGCTGCGCCATGCTATGAGATTGCGTATAGGGTAAGTCCAGCGTGGCCGCAGCTTCTTCGCCGCCGTCTTGTGAGACATAAACCGGCAGGGAAACTTGCGGATAATCCGTAGGTTGCCACTCATGCTCCGGGGAAACAAAAGCCCCCCGTACAGTATTGATAAGCTTTCGTCTTGACCGATGAGGTGTAAGCAGTAAAGGCTGGCGCGCGTGTTTGGGTTCAATCGTCATCACCGGTGTTTCAAAGGCACCAACTTTTAAGCGCCATTTGCCGCCCGTATAGGTAAGAAAACCGGCGCAACAAGTGAGCATGTCTTCTAAAATATCGCGCGGTTTACTGCCAAGATCGACGGTGCCGCTGCATGTGTATCTTTTTTCCGTACTGTCAAGCGTATCAACACTTTCATCACTGATATTTGCGGCAGCGATAAAGGAATCTTGGTCGATTTCATCAAGCGTCGCGCCCAGCCCAAAATCGGACATAACGTAATCAAGAATGCACAGCGCTGCATTATCCGACCACTCCGTTAGCGCGGTGCGCGGGTCAAAAACCTTGCGGCCCTTAACAACCGCGGAAATATTCGGCAGGCCTGCGGCATAAGCTTTTTCATCAAAGCGCAGCTGCGCGTGAATATTCGCTATGCCTCGCAGCCGGTGGCCTGCTGTCCATTGTCCGGCGCTATTATCAATAAGGACTTGATCGGCCGTCTGATTATCGGTGCCAAGGTGTTTATAAACGCTGGCGAATACCTCTGAGCCTTGTTTATAAGGTTCGTCGGTGGCGTCGCCGTTACCATCGAGCGCGACAACATTTTCATTAAAATGAATATCTCCAATTTCTTCAACTTCATGCGCCGCTACAGCAATAACAATGTGCAGAATATCGAGCTTGTCACTTGAAACACTAACCGGGCGGCTGTGAATGAACACGATAGGCCCGCTAACGCGGGTTTCTCCGTAAACGATACGGTGGCTTACAATAGGCTGGCGCACCATTTGAGTGCGCCCGCCGCCTTTTATATCTGCGGCCAGCGGGATAGGGTCAAATTTCGGTTTGTCCGGTTCCTTTCCAAAGATTTTTGAACCGGCAAAAGAAATACCGAACGAAACAAGCGACCCGGCAATGCCGCCAACAATAACGCCGAACGTGCCGCCGATGGAGGCTGCAATAAAGCTTGACGTTAAACTTCCTGCAATACCGGCAGCGATAGGAATAATAAGCTGTGGCATTTTATCCGATCTCCCACGCGCGCAATGTGTCTAAAACTTTTGTGATAGGGAGGCCGTCAAGCTTCTCTTTGCCCGGTGCAAGCACAAGGTCGCCCCGGCAAATACCGAGCGTTTCACCATTGCCGTTATTAAAAAGGAACACGTCGCCGCGACGCGCTTTTAGAGGTTCGATTTCAGGGATAGAAAACTCTTGCGCTACGCTCTCAGCCAGTTTGCCGATGCCGCCGTAACCTTTGATAACCTCGAAAGCTTCCGTCCGGTTTTTATAGCCGCGAAAAGGGCTGGCTAAATCTGTGCCGGTAATCGCCTCCACAATATTGCAGGCAAAAAGGCAGCAATCATTTTCGCCCCATTCAAACGGTTTGTTTTGGACGTGTTCCAGCGCGGCGGCGAGAGCCTCCGGCCAGTTGTCTAATCTTTTAAGCATGTTTGTTATTCCCTCGTGCGGCCCCACGGAATGTCTATTTCTTGCAGGGCGGGTACATATTGAAGTCCCACGTCGCCCGGAAAGCGGGCTTGCTGGTCGGCATCTGTATAGCGGCGCACTCTTGCGCGCTCTAAATCTCGCAGGCGGTTTTCAACTTTCATGGTGATTGTAGCGCTCGGGCCTCCGTCAATAATCTCGACGGTGTCCATACGACCGTCAAAAATAACGAGAGGGTTGGCAATTAGGGCAAAATTAATATCCCGAAAACCGATATAAACTTTAGCGCGCTGCCCTTGGATGGGTTCGCTAATAACGAGGGTCAAATCGTTTGGGTCAACACCGGCAAGCTGTAAAGTCATACCGGCAGCGCGTAATTCCATTGTTTCCTCAATAGAAGAAACGCGCCCCAAATCGCCGGTGCCTTCCCATGTTTGGCTATTCCAAATGAAATTACCCACACCCGACCAGAGGTGTTTTGTGCCAGAAATAAAATCTAATTCGGCCAGCAAAAAAGGGCGGACAACTGGCTTCTCAGTTTCCGCCAATGTTAATTGGTCTAACCGTAATGTCATGGGATCACTTCTTCTAATTGCAGTTGGTAAATTGAAATAGCGGGCCGGATAGTGACGTTTTGGCCCGCTTCATCACCGACAAGGCGCATAAGTACCTTGACGTTGCCGGTTGTCAGCGGTTGCTGGACGACAAGCTCACGAATTTTTGGTGCCACGTTTGTCGCGGCGTACCCGTTAATGTTTGTAGTTGGTTCCGAAAGTATGAGGTGTGATCGCCCAGGCGAGGGCGCGATAGCCTCCCCAAAAAGCAAAACCTCGGGCGTAAATGGCGCAAGGCCGAAAACACTGATTTTGTCGAAAGCCGCGCCTATAAGGGTAGGCTGGCCCTCTCCTTCAAATAAACCGCCGCCTACCTGTACCGGCAGCTGCTCGACGGCCTCCGTTGTAAAGGTGAAACCTTCCTCAAGCGAGATCTCAAGCGGTGCGCCAAAACTGGACTCTAAACCTATGTCGTCCTGCTCGGTTATAAGCGGAATACCGACATTTTCAGCCAGTAAATCCTCCCCGGCCTCGGTCAAAAGCATGACTTCATCGGGAAAGAGTAAAAATGCAGTTTCAAAATTGCCGCTTAAAGGCAGATTTTCCTCTAGGCCGAACGGGATAGGTTCCTCGGTCGTAAGAAACCCGTCCTCGTGGGTCATATCATCAAAATCATACCGATCATCAAAGAAGGTTAAGCCGATTTCCTCGGCGTAATCGTCCATGCTTTGCGTAACCGCGCGTGATTTTATGCGCCGGAAATCCGGCACCAGCAACGTACCGACCGGCCCGCGTAATTCCGCGATTAATGCTTCAATAACCGCGGCGTTTTTCTGCGTCAGGCGCAAATCCAGCGTAGCAACCCAGCGGCCCCCATCCCGCGTAAAAGCCTGTACTTGCCCGGTTTGGTCAGAGACAGATTGTGCAGTATTAGGACGGATAAAAAAGACTTGCTGGGCCGGATAAATATTTTCGGGCCAGTTTAAGGTCATTGTTCGGGTAAAATTTCTATAAGTTGCAATTCAAAACTTGTTTGCAGACGGTTGTCGGTCGGGTTTGAGGCTTGGTTATCGTCAAGCAGGCGCATAAGGACGCGGCAATTATCAGTTACAAGCGGGCCGGGCGTTACAGGGTCGCGGAGTATAGGCGCTATTGCTGCGGAGGCGTCGCCCATGGAATCTGCATCAACATCTTGCACAACCATGTGCGCGCGGCCTGTAGACGTTTGGATAAGATCACCAGCCAGCAAAACGCCCACTGCATCCGGCGTAAAACCGGATAGCGTTAGGGTTGAACCTGTGCCGCTAACCAGTTGCGGAGAACCGGCCAGAGAACCTTTTGCACTTAAACGCCGAAAATCCGGCATTTGAATGGTACCGACCGGCCCCTCTAAGGCGGCTAAAAAAGCATCCATACGGCGGGCGTCGATTGCGCCGCGTGTAAAGCCCATTTGTGCCACCCACCGTGCGCCGTCAAGCTCCTGTACCTGAACGTGACCGGTTAAAGGACTTTCAAAACGGCGCGTGTTGGTTCGAATAAAAAACGCTTGCTGGCCGGGCCGTAAATCCAAGGGCCAAATTACCTCAGTCAAAACGACCTCCCCGACGCTGGAAGGCGTCTATAACTTCTGCTTTCGCGGTGGTACTGCTTGCGCGGATAATTCCGGGCACGCGGGCGCTTAAAGCCCTATCCACGGCCTGCTCAACTTGTGCCGCGGTCGCGCTGGGGTCGGTTGAACCGCGCGCGTCAACATTGACCGTAAACATAGGTTGAGAATTTCCCGCGGATTCCACGCCTAACTTGCCGGAAGGCAGGCGGCGTAGCGGCAAGATTGCCTCTGGCCCAGCTTCACCCATAAGACCGATACCGTTTGTCATGGGAAAAGTGGTCGGCTTATTCACTACACCGCCGCGGGCAAAAGCCTGCACCGGCGCGCCGCCGCTAAAGACGTTTCCTTTTGCGCTTCCAAACAAGCTGCCGAAATCAATACTGCCTATAATGCTATTAAGCCCCTGAGCCAGAGGGCCGGTAATGTTTTGCTGGACAAGCGCGCGGTTAATATCTGCAACAATGCTATTAAGCAAATCCCGAAACTCAAACTTTCCGGTTTGAGCAAATTCAGTAAACGCATCCTCGGCATTGCGCAGGAAATTTAAGGTTACGTCCTCTGCCTGCCGCGCGGAATCCGTGGCTTGATCTGAATAATCGCGCAAGGCGCGCTCTACTCCATCAATCCAGCGACGGCTGGCGGCAAGCATCCGCCGCCGTGCGTCTTCTTCTGCGACCGCAAGCTGCTGCGCTGTAATCTTTTCCTCTTTGCGCAGGCGGTTTAATTCTTCAATCTCCTTATTGTACCTTGCCTGTGCATCGGTTTGTTCGTCCGTAAGATTGACAATATTCTCAATAATTTGGGCTTCACGCTCATGCTCTTTACGCACTGCCTCCACGGCTTCTCTTTCGTCAAAAAGCGCGGAGGCTAGGCGTTCGACTTCGATACGCTGTGTTTCGGTTGCTTCGGCAGACAACCGGCGTGTGGCTTGGTCAATAAAATTCTGGCGTTCGCTTTTTCCTAAAGCCGCAATCTCATTATTCAGACCCTCAACAATAGACTGATTTGCTTTTTTGATTGTGTCCGCTTTTAGCTTTTCAGCTTTTGTACGTCTTTCTGCGGCTTCGCGCGCTTTTTCATCTGCTTGAGCTTTCTTCTCTGTAAATTCTGCCAGCTGTAGGCTTTCGACTTCGCGCGCCTGTTTAATAAGCCCGGCGATTTCGTCCTCGCTGGCTATATCTTTGAGGGTTTTGATCTGTTCGACGAGTTGATCGGTTTCTACCCGGATACGTTCTGCGCCTTTGGTGGTTAGATCAAAAAGCTGTTTATCGAGAGATTTTGTTAAGTTTTGAAGTTCTTGCTCTTGCTTCAAAAGCGCCTGTATATCAGGCTCATTAAGACTATCTGGCGTATCGCTGCCTTCCAATGCTTCACGCTCGGCGCGAATTGCGCTAATCCGCTTTTCTGTTGCCGCGATTTTTTCAACAATGTCGGCCCGGCGCTGTTCGTGGAAAATAAAATCGACTTCGGTAGCGCCGCCAAAAAATGCCCCAAGGCCACCTTTTTCTTGGAGCGCTCGCCTGCGCTTTAAATCAGCATCTATTTTTTCAATTTCATCCCTGAAATTTTTAAGGTCTTGGTTTAAGCCGCGCAGACTTTGGTTTTCAAAGGCAAAGTCTCCCTGAAAGATCAAGAGCATTTTTTCGTAAGCATTCCCGGCATCTGCGGCAAGCTCGGCCAATAGTGACGAAGTGTCGGCAATAAGCGGTGCCAGGCCGAGCAAAGCCCGACTTAAATTCGCAGAAACAACTTTGCTTAATACCTCAAGTTCGGTCTTTGCTTTTTCTGCGTCTCGTATCAGGTCTTTGTCTAAAACAATTCCAAGGTCGCGCGCCTGTTGGCGTGTTTTTTCGAGGGCTGCGGAACCGCTGCCTAAAACTTTAACAAAGGCCGCACCCTCTGAATCAAAGAGCCTGAAAGCAAGTTGCAAGCGTTTAGCTGGGTCTTCTGTGTTTTGCAAGGCATCGGCCACTTCATCCAGTAAAGTTTCGGTGGTGCGAAGATTGCCGTTACTGTCATGCAGGCTAATGCCCATTTCTTTCAAAGCGTCTTTAGCTTGCCCTGTGCCTCTGGCCGCTTCCGCTGTTCGTTTGGTAAAGGTTTTTAAACCTGTATCAAACCTGTCTTGTTCAATGCCCGCCGCTTGGGCAACAAAGCGGTATTCTTGTAAGGCTTCAACATTAACGCCCATTTGTTCGGCGCTTTTCCCTAAAGCACTTGCAGCATCTATAGATTTTTTAGTTAAAAGTGCCAGCCCGCCGATAGTGGCAACGGCAGCGGTGGCAACCCCAAGCAGTTTAATGTTCCGACTTAATGACCGCGCGCGCTTTGTTAGTGTTCCTAAACCGCCTGATGCCCTTTTGCTGCCGCTGTCAATTTTATTAAAGGCTTGCTCTCCTTCTTTTCCAATACCGACAAAGACAGCTTTGACTTTATTACCGTCCTCAACCGCCAGGCGGATACTAAATGTTTGTCTACGCTGCACCATCGTCTTCGGGTCTTTCGTTCATAAGCGACACAATGACCACCTCGGCCTCCTGCAAAAGTTCGGAGACTGTGGCGGCGTTATAGCCGCGGATTGTTGCTATTGTGAGAGCCGTAGCCATATCAAGGCCGAGAATGTGGCCGGAAGGGGCCATACGAAATTGACCCATTGAAGCCATGAGAACATCCCATGCTTCATATTCGTGCGTATGGATTAGCTCATTTGTTTTGTAAGGACAGTCGGAACACTCAAGCTCTAGGCTTTTGCATCCTCGGCAATATTCTGGCCCACCACCTTTTTTGAAGTGCCACTGGCAGAGGGCCTTGATACGTTTTTTGAGGCGTTAAGGAGTAATTGTTGAAGTGTAAACTCCTGATAGAAACGCTCGCCGACCGGATACAAATCCATTACAGCCTTGATGTTTTCCGGCGTTGCTGGCGCCTCTTTTCCGTCCCGTTCCACGCCTTTAAGGGCTTTGATATGGCGGGTTGCGAGCTCGTAAATGAGGTGCGCTTGATATAGGCCGTCGCGGACTTCTTTATCAAGCTCATTCTCCGCCGTTTCGATTTCCTTATCGGCTGCCTTTCGAGCCGCGGCTTGTGCCGAAAGCATCCCAGCAGTGGTTAAGGGTTTAACCGTTACGATAATGCCGTAAGACAATTCCAAATCGTAAGGCTCATTTTGTGGTTTTAGATCAATCATAGATAATCGCTCCCATCCAAATCGTTAATGAGGCGGACTTCCAGCATATTTCCGGCCACTGTGTTTTTTGCGCCTTGGAAATCAAAGGAAGCCTCAACACCGCCCGGCCCGTTAATAGGCGTTTTTGGCTTTGGCAAATAAACCTCATGGGCTGTTAGCTTCACTACAAGGCCGGGAGAATGCGTATAGGAAAACTCCAGATCGACCGGCGTTCCATTCGACGCCAAATCAATAAGCGTCGTATCTGCAAACCGCACGTTAATTGAGCCTGTTAAGGCGGCAACGGTAGGATCGGCACCGTCGATTTTTCCGTCATCCCTAATGGTTTCAATCCGTTCAAGATTATTAGAATAAACTACAGAACCGGACGTGAGATTTCCTAAAGCTACGCCGCCGCTACGAATAGCACCCTGAAACTGACTAATGCGGTTAAACGTAAACTCTTGCGGCGTCCCGCCCTGCGAGGCACCGTTGCGGTCTTCTCCCTGGGCTATGGCGTTGATTGTAGCTGTAGCAGCGCCTGACCTTTGAAAGTCAAAGGCTACGCTATTCATCACCACGCCAAGCTCCATAAAGAAAGCTGGAATTTGCCCCATTCCCACCTCGATACTGTAACTTGGTAAAGGGTCTTTACCAGATTCAAACAAATGCTCCGTGCCGCCACCTTCCAGTGTCGCGTCGCTAACCTTTGCTGCGGAGGCCGCAAGTGTAAAGCTATTACCCGCGGTGCCGGTGGTGTCATGCGTAACGAGCAACCGCTGAGTACCGGTCGGGCGGCTATAAGTGGCGTCGTCCACATCAGAATCAACGGAATTGTTTAATTCCGTTACGGCTTCGTCAACCGTTTGAATAACCGTGCCTTGGATTTGGATTTCATTAGCGCCAGCCGCCCCGGCTACAAAAGTAAAAACTACACCATTAATTGTAATGGTATCGTTAGCGGTGGGATTGACTGAAAAATCAATATAGCCGGTTGCCGCCACGTCGCCCGAAACCGGGTCGCCAAAAAGACCAGTAAGCCAGAAACCTAAATAGCGCGGGTCAACCGGTACAACAATATCGCCGTCCGCATTGATAACGTCCCGCAAAGGCTGGGCTGGATCACGGCCAAAACCCAAAACAGGGTCTTGGATTAAGCCTTGTTCACTGCCCAAATTTGAGCTGGTAAAAGGCATTTTGTGATAGTTGCCTGTAGCTTGCTGCCCATACGTGGTTTCACGTTTGAGCAAAAGTAAGGCGTTAGAACCATAAGCTCTTGCCATAGTTTATCTCCATTTGTTGAGGGTTAAAAAAACGCCCTCCGGAGAGGGCGCTTGGTGGTGGGTTAAAAGGGTTACTCAGGCTATTGGTGTTGCAGTTTCGTAATCCGCTTGGATTAATAAAATGCCGGTCTTGATTGCCGCGCCGCCGTCAACGGCTTGCGTGGTTATTTCCGGTCGTCCGTAAATCAGACCCCCGGCTAAATCGTCCAGCGTTATATTGGCCTGCAAAGCCGCACCAATTTGTTGTAAGAGCAAATCAAATTTTATATCCCGCTGGGCGTCGTCACCTTCCTGCACATAAATCTCTATCTCTATGACGTGCGAATAGAAGGTATTGGAGAAGCCCAAAGTTATATCCGGTTCCCCCGGATCGCCGTCATGGATAACAATCAACCCATCGGCGGGGATTTTCTCCGGGGCATCTGAATTACGTTCAACCTTGGCGGTGGTTTCCTGCGTAATTAGGTCTTTTATTTTGTTTAAAATGTCTTCTGATTTGCTCATCGTTTAGCCTTTGCAATTTGTTTTGCGAGTTCGCGTTCAATCAATTCCGGCGCTTTCCCAACCCATTTTTTAACCGAGCGATCAACATCAAATTTTTTCGGCATTTGCACCTGTTTAACCAACACAAACATGACAACCGGTTTTTTTCGTCTTTTGCTCGCACTTTTGGCAATAAGGACGGCTGTACTTTCACTTGTCTGGACAAAGCGAAATTTAATACGGCTTGCTTTTGTAAGTCGTGCCGGTGTGGCTCTAAATTTTCCAAATTTTTTCGGCGCAAACTTGGTGGGAATTGCTAACCAGTCGGTATTTTTTGCACGGATAAGCAGCCCTTTATCAAAGGAATGAATAATTTCAGGGGCCTTTGAATAAACTAGAGAGGCCGGGTTAATGCTGTCATTTTTATAATGTTTTACCCTCCAACTCCTAGAAAACCTCCTTGTCATTCCGGCATTGCGCACTTGTTTGCGCAGGGAGTTTTTCAGGGCAGACGCGGTTTCTTTCACGCCGAACCGGATTCCCCGCGTTAAAATTCTGTGTTCTGTCTCCATCCCTTTTTTGATGGATTTTGTTAAACTGGTGATTATTTTCATGGTTTAAGCCGGGCGCGTGTTGAGTGTCCAAATAAGCCGGTCGGAATCACGCGCCTGCGGTTCGCCCTGCACAATGTAGGATTTCCCCTTAAAGGTAATTGTGTCGTTTTCCGCTGGGGCCGCTATATCCGCAACGCGCAGCTCAAAAACATTAGTGCCGGTTACGATCATGGTGTCGCCAATGTCCAAAATTTCATCCGGGCGGCGCGGCATAACTTTTATGGTTATGGGGTCGCCACTGGCAGGCGTGTATGTGGCGTCCTCACCCATCACAAAAAAGTTGCGCTCAACGACCAGATCAAACTTGCTCATTATTCTGAAAGCCTTTTAATGGGGCGAATAAACAGATTGCCTTCTGAAACACCATCGGCAGAAATGAACGTCATTTTGTGCGCCGGATCGACAATCTCGTGATACACAACACCGGCGAATAAAATATCCATTCGGCCCGCGCCTTGATTTAAAGTCGGGGTTTCTTCAATCCAGTAATATGTATCGACCTCAACTTGAATACGCACCTCGTTGTAGCCAAATACAGCCGATTGATCCTCTGTAGCGTCTACGGTAAGCACTTGGCCTAGCGCTGCGGCTTGATCGTCCTCATATTCGTATCCAACAATAGGCGCTGGGGTATAATTCGGCCCGGCGAGGGCGGCTTTAATCCTATTTTCTGTCATGGTGATTTCCTTTCATTGTAAAAAAACGCCAGCCCCGGTTAAGAGGCTGGCGTAGGGGGGTGCTAGTACAGGAGAACTCTTACAGATCGCCTGAGGCGATACCTCCTTTGATAAGGACTTTCGGACGCAGACATAAAGGTAGTGGGTTGCTCTCTGAAATCAGATCAACCCAACGCCCCCCCATATCCGGCACGACTTTGGAATACTTCGGAAGGCCGACCGTATTAACGGCCTCCATCCAATCCGCAGGCGCAAAATAGCTGCGGAAAGTATCCTGCGTACCCAAAGGCAAGAACCGGCAAGTGTTTGGCGCGATAAAGTCCCGCGAAACGGTGGTGCCGTCTTCCTGTAAATGGGTAGCTTTGCCGCGGTACTCAACCCACGTAATATCCTGCCAGACAAAACCTTTGCGAACATCGCGCCGCAAGGGTTCCGTTGCCTGCTGAATGCTGCCGGGAAGACCGGGGCCACTGGCTGGTACAAAACCACCCATGTTTGCAGCCTGTGCAGCATTATTCAGATAATACTTGAAGGATTCCTCAACTTTCGGATGGGTTGTGAGCGATTTGAAGAACGAAGGACTACACAAAGCAATAACGCCGGAGAGTGTGTCGCCCTCAAGATTGTCTTCAATAAGGCCCCATACCTCCTGCGTCTTTTCCTGTAGTTTGGTTGTGTCAGTTCCAAGGACAAAATTAACCTTGTTTTCTGCAACTCCAAACTCACCGAAAATATCAAGCAAGGTAGAACCGTCCGCATCAAGGATTTCTCCGGCAATTGCTCCAGCTTTCAGGTGCTCGTAAGTAATATCGTGCTTTTTGGAAATTTCCTCTAACCGGTCGGCTACTTCCTTTTCGGGAGTTTTCAACTGGTCGGGGCTTCCAAATTCTCGCACGTCCTGAATATCAGAGGGGAGAATCCGATCATCAAGCGGTAAATGCGGAATTTGAAAATACCGCAATTCTCGCTTGCCACGGACGTTTTTAGCGGCCTGTGTTCCCCGCGGTTGGCTTTGAATAAGATTCAAAACCCCTTTATTGATTTCCACAGCAACGGACGTGGTAGTCACGCCCTTTTGTGAAAAAATCCCTAAAGAGTTAATCAAACCGTATTGATTAGGGAACAGGTTAATGGCGTCAGTAAGTTCTTTGACGGAGAAGCCATCTCCGCCAAATACATCAACAATATTAGGCATTGTTTAGGCTCCTTGTGTTGAGAGGATTCCAACACCCTGCAAGCCCGCTTTCATAGCGGCCCGCTTGGTGGTGTCATCGACTGTTGAGTGGAAAATTAACCCTTGTTCGGAAACGATTGAGTCTCGCGCTAATACAAGGGCATTGGTGACATCGGCGGCGGTAGCGTCCACTTCCTCCAAAAGTACGGATACAGCATCGGCTAGGCCGGTTACGTCGCCGTCTTTGGCAAAATCATATTTGCCGTCGCCGGTTACATCGACCGTGAACTTGTCACCGACAATGAAGTCGGCGGCACCGTCACTAATGGTGAAGTTAAGATGACCGCCCACGTAGGCAACGGCGACCGTCGTATCTGCCAACCGGAAACCGGACGGCGTAAAGACGGCAAATGTACCGGCGTTTGCAGCTGCGGCTATACACACCAAATCATAGGTGCCTACTTCCGCTAAAGCCCCAAGCGTTATGGCACTAATTGCGCCGTCGCCGGTGTTGCCACCATCTGCCGTAGCATTGGCAGCGGTCTTTGTACGTTCACCCAGCACCGTGCCGGGTTTCAGTACACCGGCACCGCTAACAATAGTCGCGGTGCTACGGCTGTAATGTGAGGGCTGTTCAAAAAGAACAACGTCCCCGATTACGTTTTTTTCCAAAATTGGATTAACCATGAGATTACTCCTTCATTCCAAGTTTGTGTTTGACGGCAGCAACCACGCGCCCGGTACCGGAACGGCTACGAGCAGATTGTTGGCTACTGATTACAGAGGTTTGCGAAGATGCTTTAAGCTCGCGGTTACGCTTTGCTAAAAGTCGCTTACGGACTTGCTTTGCGGAATATCCTTTACGGACAAATCCATCTGCCAGTGCCGGTTTTCCGTACAGTTTGCAAAGAGAAGAAATTTCAAGCATTTCTTTGCGCGCTGCGCTGCGGCCTTGGCTGTACGCGGTTTCTTTCTCATCTTCGTCTTCGAGTGACTCGTCCTCATCTTCTTCAATAAGGTTTTCGTCGTCGTCCTCGTCGATGAGGCTTTCGTCGTCGTCTTCACCTTCGAGGTTTTCCTCTTGGTCTTCCTCATTTTCTGCTTCTTCATCCTCAATAGGATCAATCAGCTTTTCGTCTTCGTCCGGGTTGTCTTGCGTTTTAACCGCCCGGCGCTTCCGACCTACTACTAGATTTTTAAGTCCCATAGTTTGCTTTCCTTTAGTTGGAGTTAATGAATCTCCGGACAGCCCGGAGGTACTTTCGCGGGCGGCAAGCCCGGAAACTGGATTATTTTTTTTCTGTTCGAGATCTGATAAAAGCGTTTCTATGACTTCATCGAAATTCGCTATACCGTCCGCGAGGCCCGCTTCCACGGCTTCTTTGCCGTCAAAACAATCTGCTTCGGTTCCTATAATTTTGCTTTCCGGCAAGTCGCGGTGCTTGGCGACGGTTTCAGTAAAAATGCTGTAAACCGTATCGACGCGGGCCTGCATTCGTGTTTGTGCATCTTCTGAAAGTGGAGAATGCGGCCAGCCGTCAATTTTGCGCGCTCCCGCAAAGATCGGCGTGTATTGTAAACCGACCTTTTCATCAAAGCCGGATTGATCGAGGTGAACCGCGACTACACCGATTGAACCCACGCCGCCTGTGCGAGGTAAGAAAATTTTATCTGCGGCGGCGGCAATGGCATAAGCCGCAGAATAAGAATGCTCATTAGCAAAAGCATAAATTGGCTTTTCGCTGCGGTGAGCAGCTATGTAATCGACTAAATCAAAGACGCCGCTTGCCTCGCCGCCGCCGCTATCAATATCAAGCAGCACGGCGTCAATATCTCCGCGCTGCATAGCTTCGTCAAAATCCTCACGGATAGCGTCATAAGACCGCAAACCGGAGGCGGCATCCAAGGAACCCCCGCGCTGTACTAAAGTGCCGTGAACGGGAATAACCGCTATGGAGTGCTGGCCGGGGTCAAGTGGTGAAGTATTACCGGACAGAAACGGGTCTTCTACCATTTCCTGCATAGCCTCTGTCACCTCAATGTCCTCAAAAAGCCGCGGTGCGAGGACGTTGAGGACGGTTTGCAGTTTGCGCGGGTGCATAAGCAGGGGTTCTTCAAAAAGGCGCGCAGCAATGTTTGGCAGGCGCGTTTGAGCGCCCACGGTTATTTCGTTTGGCATGTGTGATTACTCCGTTTTGATTAAATCGAGTTCGTCGGCTTCTGCGTCGGACTCTTCCTGTTTGTCTGGGTCTTGCGCCGGGTCTGTAGGCTGCGCATGTCCCTTGTCGCTAACCGCGCGCGGGTCTGTGTCATAAACAAGACCAAGGGAGTCTGCCCGGCTAATATCAGCGTGGCTCTCTTGGTCAACTTCGGACACGTCATAACCACGGCGACCCGCAACGTCGGTGCGGCTTAAAAATCCGCTGCGTACTGCGACCTTATCGGCAGTAGCTTCCTGCTGTGGATTGACATACGGCCAGCCCGGCGTAAGCCACTTAACCTTTAGGAAAGGGCGCGGATTAAAGGCGAAATCCTCCGCCTCGAACAATCCGACCTTGAACGATTCAAACATAAATGTGCGCCATACTGGCGTACAGAATTGCGCGATCAAAAGCTGGTTTTGGAATTGCTCCCAAATGCGCTGGGCCTCATTCAAACCCCACCGGATAGATGAAAAGTTTACGCCGCTTAAATCGCCGGTCATGGCTTCATACATAACGTCGGAACCAGCCGCCGCCGCGCGCAGATTCATTTTAACAAACGGGTCGTAAGTGCTGCCTACGTCTGCCGGTTCTGCCGTTTTAACTTCCTGTCCGGGGTCTAGGTAAAGACCGGTGCCCGGTTCTAAATCAGTTTCAAAAGGTCGGGATTCATCACTGCCGCCACCCACGCTGGCGAGGGCCTCCGCTATTTCTTCATCTAAAACGCTTCGTTCATCATCTGCCGGTGAGGTAATGAAAAAGGTGAGATAGGCGGCAAACTTTTTACGGACAAGCTCGGCGTCTTCATATTCCATGAGATCCAGCATCCGTAAAATGGAACTGGCAATTTTAGGAAAGCCGCGGGTTTGTCCGGGGCGCTCGACTTCAAAGATATGCAGAATTTCGTCAGCTGGTACGCGAATGCGGCGGGCTGGGTCACGGATACCGAGCATTTCGTTCGGGTGTTCTTTCCAGAGGTGGTACGCAACAACCCGGTCAAGAGCATCAAATTCAATGCCCTGCACGATCTTCCCACCATCGGAAAGATGCACGTTGTAAACATGATCGAGGTGGTCGGCTTCCAGCACTTTTAATTGAAACGGAATAAGCAAATTGAAATCATCTGTGGGCCTAAAAATTTTACGGACTAAAACCTCGCCAGATTGATAGACTGAGCGCACAATGAGCGCTTGCAAGCCGTAAAAATCTAATCGGCCGTCTGCGTCGGCCTCCATAACCCACTCATTCCATGCTTCTTTGATTGCGGCCTGAAAGCTTTTGTCGCCGCCTTTAGGAATAGGCCGGATGCCGTTACCGACCACGTTAGCCACAAAGGAACGGTCGGCGCGGCGCATCCACGGAATATTGCGGACTTGATCGCGGGCGCGGTCACGCATACGGCCCAAAGAACCATTAACAAGCGCATTGATAGCGGCGCTCGATGGACGGTAATTTTTCATCCGGCGACCGGTGCTTGCTGCATCAAAGCCGCTTGTAAAACCATTATTAGCCCGGATGGGCTTACCATTCGGGCCTAAAAGTGTTGGCTTTTTCATGTCTTAGATTCCCCTTTTGCTCCGCAAGTGAACGCGGCGCGATTTGCTAATCCCCGCTTCTTTGTTAAGAACGCGGCGAATGGTGTTGATTGCTCGCTCCATATCGGAAAGATTTTGATATTCGATGGTCTTGCCGTCATAGGTGAGCCGTCTTGTGCCGCTGGCATAGGAGCGCTCAAGCTCCGCCAGCATTTCCGGTGTGTAGGTTATGTCAGCCATGTTTAAAGTTTCCTTTTAGGATTTTACCCGTATCCGCCGCCGCGGTTTTCGGGTGGGTTTAGGTTTAGGTGTTGTGTCCTGTTCTCCAGCCTCAGGCATTTCTTTAGGTTCCTCAGGTTTGGCGGTCGGTTTTGGGACTTGCTTTAGTTGATTTTCTAAAGCGAGTAAGTCGCCTTGAATAGCGTCTTGTGGTACTTCTCGCAGGGTGGCCAGGGCGCGCCATTTCTCGACGGTAAAGCGGCTAATCTCGCAACGCTCCGCCGCTGCCATGTTATAAACGCGGCAATCAAGAAAGTGGTTTTCACCGCTAACCATCCATTCTGTAGTCTCGCGCCCATTGCGCTGGTGTGTCACAAGGCTTTCAGAGGTAAGCTGCTTAAAATAATTTTCGTCACAGCCGGTTGAAAAATGGCAGTAACCGTATGGGTCTGTTTCTTCTCCTTCCGCTTGTCCTTCCAGCCGCAAATAGGCGTAAAATTCAGACTTGGCCTGCCAGCCACCGACCGGCCACATTCGCATAGACCCTCTTTTCTTTCGTTTGCCGGTAAAGGTTACGTCTATTTTTGACGCTGTACCCAAAACCGGAGCCTGCGCACCGCCAACGCCTTTAACAGCAATTGCCCGCGGTTTGCCGCGCGCCCATTTATAAACAAGGTGGGTCATGTAACCGCTGTCTATTGCCAGCATGTCGCATTGGTAAGCTTTGCCCCACGCATTCTCGTAATAGCGGCTGTAAAGATCGTCGAGCTGCTTCCATGTTGTCGGGTGGCCGGTATCGCCGGGCAGAAAGCCTATGTCGATAACCCAGCTTGTTTTGCCAATGCCCCAGCCGACGACTTCAAAGTAAAAGCCGTCTTTTTGAACATCGACGCCGACCGTGATAATCAGCGCGCCTTGTGGAATAAAGCCCAGCCGGTAATCTTCGCGCAGCGTAAGAAGCCGTTTCCAATCCGGCGCGTCGCCGCGTTCCTCCCAAGGAATCCCCAGCCAAAGGTTATAAAAAGTTTTCAGTTCGCGCGGGCTATCCTTGGCAGCGAGAAATGCCTCGACCATCTTGTCCCATGTCGTAAAGGGCGAATAGAGCGCATTGATTTGAAAGCCGGGATGGGTGCCGTTTGGATTGCGGATTATCCACCGGCCTCCGGCCAGCATTATGCGCTTTTCGTGGTGTTCAATAACGCAGCCATTATGTTCGCAGACATAGTACGCCATGAAAGGCGGCTTGGTGTTAAACTTTAAACCGCCCTTAAAAGGTTCCTGCGAAATTGGAAAAAACCGCAATTCCTGTTCGCCGCCGCAATGCGGACATGCAATTTCATAGACGCGCTGGTCTGATTCCTCATAGGCGCGCGTGACCCGGCTAATGGATTTGACGGTCGGTGTCGAAACTTCAAAACATTTCGCTGTACCGGAATCGTGAAAACCAATCTGGCGTGCGTTTGCCATTTTGTCCGGGTCGCCCTGGCCCCCGCAATCTAATGCCCACTCGTCCCAATCATCTTTAAGCAGATACCGGATGGATTTTTGCCGTAAACCCGCAGCGGAGTTTGCGCCGGTAATAACCAGAAATCCGCCCGGAAACTTTTTAAACATAGATGTTGAGGCACCATCACGGCTTTTGTTTTCCGCAACCTTGTTGCCCCAATCATTTTCCTCAATGTTCGGCCCTAGCTTTTCGCGCGACCAAGCCTTGCCTGCGTCCATAGTCGGATGAACCACCATAGTCGGGCCGGGTGCTACGTCGATAATGTATCCGACGAAATTTGTAATCCCTTCCGATCCTGATACTTGCGCCGATTTCATAAGCGTTACGCGGTCGCAGGGATGTTGCGGCGAAAGGCAATCCATAACCTCGACAAGAAACGGCGTCCGGTCGTTGCGCCACTTGCCGGGAAAGGACGTGGTTTCAGCTGGTAAAACCCGCTGCGCCTGCGCCCATTCCGATACGTTGTAATCCGGGTCGGGCTTGATGCCTTTAGCAAATGCCTGCCGGTAAACTTCACTCGCTGAGGCTAACATCGTTTGAAGCCTCCATAAGTGCATCACGAATTTTAAGGCGTAGGAATTTAGCGATTTCTTTTTCGTCGGTCATGCCGACGACTGTTCCTGCCACTTCCTGCGGTATTGATAAAAATATGTCCCGCAAAAGCCGGGAAATATCGAAAGCCTCCCTTTCTACTTCTTCCTTTTTTACAAGCTTTCCCGCCCGTTCCTCGTAATCCAGTTGCGCCAGCTTTGCTTGATATGCCTCGCGGGCGCTGCGGAATTTTGCAAAGGAGGTATGCCCGTTTGTTTGCGGTTCTCCCGCGTCCGCTGCGTCAAAGCCTTCTGCCGGTATAGGGTCGTTTTCATCGTCATTGAGGCGGCGCGCTGGGTCGGCAAGCTGCGCCAGCACTGAATCCGCAACGTCGGGGTCAATGCGCTTTTTTTCATCCGTGGGGATTTTCCCCTGTTGAACAAGCTTATTGACGTATTGCCGTGAAACGTCCTTCCGGCGGGCATATTCGGATTGCGAAATAGGCTCCGCCATTGATTTTAACCTCTTTGAAAAAAGACCCGAAAAACGGTCTTTTTATTGGAGTTTTGAGGCCCGTCGAGAGT
The DNA here is from genome assembly GCA_021775915.1 of Alphaproteobacteria bacterium. Classification (GTDB taxonomy): domain Bacteria; phylum Pseudomonadota; class Alphaproteobacteria; order Micavibrionales; family Micavibrionaceae; genus UM-FILTER-47-13. The sequence goes on from JAJFGW010000023.1 coordinate 82,997, forward strand.
ATCCTCGGAAGGCATTAAGTTATTGAAACCACTCATAAAAAGGAGATAATGAATGGGCGAGATAAAACAAATTGTAGATGTGCTGCATGAAGCTTGGGATAAGGAACCAGAGCTACTTGAAGAGTTAGGCTTGGGTAAGATGTTTGATATTTATAAGAGCACTCTCGACAAAGCTGACATTGATAAACCGGTTGTTTTCGTTTCTTACTCTGTAAAAGAGGTTTTAGAAATGCTTGAAACTTACGAATTAAGCCTAGATATGACAGAGGCAGAAATTCATACGGCGCTCGTATATGCCGCAGAGCGCGGTTATGAATTTAGCGACGAAACAGACCTTATTCAGTCCATTCAAGATGCTCATAAAGTTTTAACCACCCACTGAAAATGCAAAAAAGAAAAGGGGCAGGCCCGAAGGTCTGCCCCTTTTTTAGTGCCGACAGGGAGGTAATTATTGGAGCGTGAGGGTCGGTACTGCCCCGCCTTCTCCGTGGAGGAACCCACGGCGCTTTAATTTTAAGCTACTCACGCGAAACCTTTTCGCCCTTATACATTCCTGCCCCCGCTTCTCCGATTTTGGAGAATGGCAAAATCTCGCCCGTATATCTTTGCTTTGCGGTGGGATGAAGAAAATACAGATACCGCAATTGATAACCGGGCAGTTGTTTAACGCCTAGCTCCTTCCATTGTTTAGCCGTTCTATACTTATGCTCCACGCCCATTTCGGCGCTTACATTCCGCATGATCTCAACGTCCCAATTGGCGCTCATGGTCATTTGCGCTATGCGGTGGCCGGTGGGAAACTCAAAGATGCTGCGGTTTTTTGTAATGCCGGTAAGGGCAAACCCCGCAGCCCTGTAAATTGTACCGTCGCCGCATTGTGCAGCGTCGGCAAAAGACACAACCCACTGAATATGCGGATAGTGTTTTTTGATAAGCCGCATAGCCACGGACAAAGCCCGGCTTTCGCTATTGCGCGGCAACCGGTCGGAGAACGCCATACGGTTAAGCTCAATAAATCCGTTCCATCCTGTACCCTCGACAATTGGCTGCAATTTGCTTTTGTCCATTGAGGGGCCGAATTGCATAGCGCCCTCAAGGCGACCGTTTAGAAAAACCCCAAAGTTAAGCTGGGAGTTATTAACGACCTTACCGCTGTAATGATACATTTTGACGGTATGCCGCGCAGCCTCCGCGCTGATAGGTTCAATTTTAATATCTTTAGCTGTTACCATGACTTTCCAGATACATTTCGCAGACCCGCGTAATCGCGTTTCCGTTGCTGTTTTTGTTAAGGGTTTGGTCAAAAGGCTTAATCTTTTTAGCGGCGGTCATTGCTGCCTTGACCAGTTCGGCCTGTGAATTGTGCAAGGTGAATGTCATTTGCTGATATTCGGACTTTTCACCTTCCGGTAAATCCGGCATAGCGTCCGCAATAGCGGCCTCGCCGGGCAATAATTTTTCAAGCTCCTTGTCAGAGAAACCAAGGACGGCTAAATCAAATTCCGCAATGTCAAGCTCGGTCAATTCAAGCGCCAGCAATTCTTTATTCCATTGTGCGTTTTCTGCAATGCGGTTATCCGCAATGATATAGGCGCGCTTTTTTTCCGGCGTCAAATCTTTCAGCGCGATACAAGGCACACTCTCCATTTCCATTTTACGCGCGGCGGTATAGCGACCATGACCGGCTAAAATCATATTCTCTTCGTCAATGATGATCGGTGCAGTAAAACCAAATTTCTTAATGCTTTCTACAATCTGGTCTATCTGTTCATCGGAATGAACGCGCGCGTTATTTTCGTATGGATTAAGATCGTCAACCTTGCGGTTGACAACGCTCTTAGCTCCTGTCAACTGATCTTTCTTACTCATGTGTACCCCTTGATTTCCGCGGGTTTCCGCGTCTGTTTTTTTGTCAACTTGTGAATCTGTAAACCTCGTTTGAAGTTCAGCGACTGGCGGTAAGCCGCGCCGCCCTTACCCATGTCCGTTTAAGTTCTTTGAAAGAACCTAAAAACTATTTGAAAGTTGAAAAATTTTTGACAATAAAAAACCGCGGCAGCGACTTGCTCCGCGGTCAAAAAAAAGAGCGCCTTGATTTTTTGGCGCACTTTTACTCTGTCTTAATCATGTCAAACATTTCCCCGTTTGTCAATGGTCTTTGATTTTGTTTCCCACAACCACGGCTCACTTGTGGCCATTGGAGGCAGCACATTGTAGCTTGTCATTACTACGTCATTCTTCCAAAGCTCGCAGCACAGCTTGTCTAGCGCCGACCACCAACGCGCATAGATATCCCGTCTAAAATTAATATGCTCCCGCGTCATAACAATATTTAATTCACAAGCTATAGGCTCATGTTTTTTCTTAGGGCCATAAATCATTTTTAATTTACCGTTCTTTTTGCGGGCCGGTAAAATTTCAGGTTCAACCCCCGGAAGCCAATCCGGCATAAGGCCAGTCTTACCGAAATCAATTAAAAGACCGCGCTCTAAGTGTGTAAAAGTTTTGGTCTTAATCAGTTCATGGATGGTTTCAGCGTCCGGGTGGATTTGTGCGGTATCAAAGCCGCCGCCATCAACCTTTACGCCTAGCTCTTGATTGCGGTGGATTTGATATGTACCGTCGCCGGAGATCAATTTATAAAAAATTCCATCGGCGTCTTTTTCTTGCGGGTATAAGCCTATACCGCGCTCGACGATCAAGTCGGCTTTTTGCTTTTCGTATGTCCAGATTACCAGCTCGTCAATGCAGGCATTATGCCGGTGTTTTTTTAATTTGGCTTGGTTTGCCATTCTCTTTTTCCTTATATAAAAAATGGGAATACTTGGGAGGACTCGTAAAAACGAAAATTCCCAAAGGGTTTTATTTGGAGTCAGTGCCTTACTATCCCTATTAAGTGCTAGGGAGGACTTTTTCCATTTTTAGTGCTTTTGATTTATTATTATGAGCATCGGTTTCTTTTTCTTTATTTCTTTAAAACCCTTAAAAGTTCTCCCAGTTCTCCCATAAAAAAACTAACCGTTTGAAAAGAGTTGTTTTTTTGTGGGCGGACTTTGGGAGGACTTGGGCGGACTCTGTGTTAGCAACTTTTAATCGCTATAAGGCGTCGGATATATTTTCTGTTCATCCCTAATAATGTCTCCCGCTTTCGTGGTTAACTGAATGCCTTTGTAAAAACTAAAACTGCTCTTGTTCCTTTCAACTTCTAATTCAGTCATAGCCATGCCGAATTTGTTTCTTTTTTCCGGCTCTTTAGCGACCTGTTTACACCAGATCACATAGGCATCGTAAAGGCTGTTAGCTTGAACCTTGAAACCTGAGCCGCGCTCACACCATGCGGCGAGAAAGGCCGCGGCGCAGTTTGACTCATAGCGATATTCGTTTGTTGCAATTCTTACTTTTTCTGAAACCTTGAGGCCACTTTCAGACCACATGCGATAACCATCCAGCATCCAGTTTAATATGCCGGGCAATTCCGCCTTTAATTCTTCTTCGAGGCCCGGAGTTTTGGGAAAGGTGCCGGGGCGCTTCTCCACAAGGTCTGCGTCAACAAATTGTTGCTCAAATGGTACCAGCAGAATACGCCGCCACATGCCCTCATCAGCAGTTAAAACTTTAGGCTTATTATTACATGCCAAGCATAATTTGAATTTTGCATTAAATTCAAAAAAGCCTTTATTCAAATGCCGCACCGTTAAAACATCACTGCCGGTCAACATTTTGATAGTGCCGTCGTCAAGCTCCATACCCTTAGAAGGTTCGGAAGCATTCAGATAACGCGCACCGGGCAGGCGGGCTAGGTCGGGCGAGGCATCAGCGCCGCCGCGGCCTTCTTTGCGCACAAGAGAAGTAAAAGGCGTTGTCATGCCGTAATCACCAAACAACCAGTGCATAATATCCATCAATGTACTTTTTCCGTTGCTGCCTTTTCCCCAAAACATGAGAAAGGCTTGCTGTTCGCAACTGCCGGTCAGGCAGTAGCCAAACCAACGCTGCAAAAAAAGCCGCGTTTCATCGTCCGGCATGACTTGTTTCATAAACTCTAAAAACTTTTTTGGTGGTTCGGCGTTTGGGTCGTAATGCGTATTGGCTATTCTGCTGATTTTGTGTTCTTGCTTATGGTCTTCCAGCACAATGCCGTCAAAATCCTCTTCTCCATTATAGGGCGCGCGGAGGTTTAGGACGCCGTTCTCAACATTGAGTAAAAAATCATCAACATCTAAAGCATCTATGTCCGCCGCGACATAACCCTCGGCGTTCTTGAGCATGGCGTTCATGCGTGAAATATTGCCACAACCAACAGAAAATCTGTAATATGCACCAAGTCTTTTACTAAGTTTTTCGTCGTCCTCGTCGGCTTGCTTCCCCTCAACCATCATAGCTAGGATTTCGCCCTCCATAGCGTCGCTGGTTTTTTCCGCGTAACGCAAAGCTATGTGAGGCCCTTCTTTGAAGGAATAAAGCTTTCCATTCCAGCCAAACCATCCCCAGCCGTAAACATGCACCAGATTTTCTCCAAACCGGGTAAACAGGCGCAGCGCATTTTTGGCGTCGTTGCGTTTTTCTTTGTATAGCTGGCGGTCTATTTCCGGCAGGCTCTCGAAATCAGGGAGATATTTTTTCTCCGGCAATTCTCCTTTGAAATCGACGGAAATTGCGTGTTGTATGATTTCGCTAAGTTCTTCTTTGCCCGTTTTCTTTTTTCTGGCCATTAAAACAGATTTCCTTGCTTTGGTTTTTGGGGCGCGGGGGGCGCGAATTTGGTTTTTTCTTTTTGCCGGTTTGTTTTGAGCTCACGGTAATGCGGGCCGCAATACCACCGGCCCAGCTTCCCTTTAAGCAAATTAACTCCTATACCGATGCATCCCTCTTTCGTGCAATTCGGTGCGCAACATGGGTGGCAAAATCTTTTTTGATTGTCAAAATAAGGCTCTTTATTCAAAGCAAGCCTCACAAATATTTTCGGCGGGCATAACCGCGCGCGTATAGCGTCGGGCATTCAATGATTTTGATACCGCTTTCAAATCTAATTTTAGGTTTAGGCACCGGCGCGCCGTTGACTTGCATAGCCGGTATGAAATTGCGGCCGTCTTGCTGGGCCAGATTGCGGCTGATAAGGCTATTCAGGGCATTGTCTATTATCCAACTTGGAACACCGCAACGCCGCGCGACTTTTCGCGGACGAAATGGTTTTTCCAGCATGTGATACCGGCAAAGCATTTGCAGGACGACGGCTTCTGCATCTGATAAAATTGGCGGGTCGTATTCGTTTGTTTTCATTGGCACCTCCCACAGAAAAACTGGTTATAATTTTAAGTTCACGCGCTCTTGCTTTTCATTTGCAGTAACTTCCCCTGCGCCGCGGCAAGTTTCACAGGTTTTATGAATGGAATATGCGCCACACCATCCGCGGCCCATGCAATTAGGGCATTCTGCCTTTTCTGTGTTTTGGATTTGCGCTGGTTGAGTGTTCATTGCGTGGCCTCCTGTAAAATGTCGTTAAAATCTTTGCCTTCAGGCGACCACGCGGCGCGCGGTTGTAAATTCAAAGAATCCCAGCGCCGCAAAGTGCGCTCAATCAAAGCGTTGACGGCGTATTGATCTCCGGCGTCATTTTCCGCAAGAAGAACGGCAATTTTGCATTGTGAGGGCGGCACCATACCGGGCCGGGCAAAAGCGGGATAAACGGTCGGCACAAACCGGCCCGGTCTTAACGGGTGTGGTTTGCCGGATTTGTTTTGACCGGCCCCGGCCAGATTGCCAAGACTGCCGCCAACCCATACCGGCCATTCAGGTTTTACCAAAAGGCTGCTTAAACCGTTTTCGATACCCTCAGAAAAAACCATGACCGGCGCAGGCGGGCCTAACCGGATAGCACAACCCCACGGCCTGCCTTTCATTTTCTTTGCAGGCAGCTTTTTCTTTGGATTGTCCTTGTCCCGTATAATAGCTTTGCCTGTGCCGTCCGGTTTCAAATAGGTAATATGAACGCCGCGGATAGCGCTTTCTTTATCCTGCATCGGCGCAATCATGGCCGGGTATTTTCCTATAAGAACCGGCTTTGAATTTTTGCGCCACGTATGCCAGTAAGGCACCTCCGGTAAAAATCTAAGCTGGCGCAAAACACCGGCAGGCAGCAAAGCCGGGTCAATAGCACGGCCTTTCAGATATGTTTCAACCAGCGTCCCTTGCGCCGGTATGGAGCTTTTGTAGAGATTTTGGGCCTTTTCAATTTCTCTTAAATCAACGGCATTTTGCTCGTCCTCTGTTATTAACCGCGGCGGGCGCTTGTTTTTCAAGATTGCCGGTCGGCCAGGCGTTTGAATAATGCCGCACATTTCGGCCAGCTGGTGCAAAGCCTCCTTGAATGTCAGGCGGTCAGTTTCCATTAAGAACTGGATTACGTCGCCGTTAGCCTCGCAGGAATAGCACCGGTACCGGTTTGATTGCGTATTGATAAAAAACGAGGGGTTTCTATCAGCATGAAAGGGACAAAGTCCCTTATAATATTTACCGGCGCGCTTTAGCCCGCCGTGAACACGCAGCACAGCCACATCTTCCAACTTTACGCGGTCTTTTACTTGCTGTTTAAGGTCATTATCCCTATTAAAGCTCATAGGTCGAGCCTCCCCGACCTATGCTTTTTATTTTGTAAAATAGTAGCAAGAATGTATTGAGTAAAAACGTGTAACATGGTACCTCTGACATGAATTACGAGAATCGGAATTAAAAACTATATATAAAAATTCCAGATTTCGGAATTTTAATCAAGATCAAAGATTCCAATCTCTGGAACACAGGACAATTTAGGGTTGTAATATGAACAAAAAAAGTGCTAAAAACGGCGTTGGAAAGAGCCAAAAAAGCAAGGCTGACCGCGCGATTTCACATGAGTGGATCAAAGAGCGTGGTAAGGCTATAAAAAAGACGGGAAAAGAAATTGCTGCGGGTGTTGGAATAAGACCGTCTAGGCTTTCCGAAAAAATAAAAGGCAAGATGGATTTTGAGCCAAAAGAAATCCCTGCTCTTGCGCGCGAATTGCAGCTGCCGTTCAATTTGGTGTTTGCCAGATTAACGGGCTTAGGCAACGAGGATATGCCAGATAATATAATGCTGCTTGAAGTTCGCGGGGAGGCAAATGCAGGGCATTGGAGCAAAGCGCCGGAATGGCCGCCTAATGTGTGGGAGTATATTATGGTTCCGAACGATGCTGAGTATAGCAGTGCTGTATATGGGCTAAGAGTAACAGGCGACGATATGGATAAGGTTTATCCTCCGGGCCAATCTACAGTTACGTGCATGCCCTATGTGTACTACAAAGATAAGATTTATGACGGTGAGCATGTCGTTGTTCAACGGGATGATGGAAACGGTCAATATGAAACCACCATTAAGCAGGTTTCAATCAAGAAAAATCATATAATGCTGTGTCCCAATTCCGATAACCCGGCGTACAAAGCTATAGAGCTTCTCGAAACTGATGAGGCCGAAGAATACTATGGCACTCAAGGCTTAAAAATAGTCGGTGTAGTTTTAGGGGCGGTGACGGTGATTGATATGCCGACCTTGAAAGGCACTAAAGACCGCAAATCCCTGCCTATTAGCCTGTAAAACCCCCACAAATATCTCTACTTATACTTGTTATCTTTCCGGTAATAGGAATGATTTGCAATTTTTTCTATTTATTTTTTTAAAGAAATTCCAGATTTCGGAATCTTTTTTCTTGACTCTAAATTCCAGATTTCGTAATTCTTGCCGCATCCTTGATTTTTTAAGGGTTTTAGAAGCTCAAGCAAAAGGGGTGCGCAATGAGCAAGATTATTCGTCCGTGGGTACAAACCGCGAGTGGGGGAAGATTTAATTTAATCGACCCTAGCCCGGCAGAAGTCTGCATTAGAGATATTGCCGAGGCATTAGCAAAAACCTGTCGGTTTAACGGCCATACGCAATACTTTTATTCCGTTGCCCAGCATAGCTGCTTGGTTATGGAGCTTATTACTTCAATTGAAGCGTGGCCCTACGGCCTTTTACATGATGCCCATGAAGCCTACACCGGAGATCTTACAACACCGGTGCGTAACCTCCTTATTCAAGAGGCCGGTTACGATATTTGGGACGAAATCAATAAAGACATTGAACGAGTTATCCATGAAGCCTTCGGGCTGAAATGGCCTCCCCATCCCACACTGGCCAAGTTGGTGAAGGAAGCGGATATGGTGGCGCTGGCAACTGAAAAACGGGACGTTTTAACCGACGGCCCGCTTTGGGAAGTTCGCCTGCCGCAAGCCGATAAAAGCTTTCTTCGCCCTTGGACATGGGTAGAGGCCCACCACAATTTCATAGACCGCTTTCAGCAAGTTTGCAAAGTCCATCCGCAAATGAAAACCACCACAATCAAACCAGAGCAAAGGAGTTCAGAAAAATGACAGGCGAAACAAATTTAGTTGAACAGAAAGTCCAGATTGAGCGCGAACTTTTATCAGGCGGCTTCGCAGATAAAAAGGAAGACCCGCGGGTACTTCATGCCCGTTATGACGCGGCAAAAAATAATCGCTGGATTGAGCGAGACGAGGAAATTCTGCCAAACGGCACATACCGTTATAAACTGGCAAACCTTGACCATTTGCAAAGCACAGATTATGTCCCCGCGCCGGTTGCCATTAACCCTATGGCAGCGCTGGGTGAACTAGACCGCCAGGATTTTTTGCAACTCACCATTTCTTATGACGCAAAGAAAAGCCTTTGGAGAGCGCAGAGCATTTTAAATGGCGCGGAGTATGTTTCTCAAAAAATTGAACGGCCAGAAATCAACCACGCCGTTGCGCGCGCCATTATGAGCGCCGTTTGCTTAAAGCTGGGTTTTCGGGGGCATGAAAATGAATAACCGGCGCATTGAGGCAGAGATTCATATTAGCGCGGATAGTTGGAGCGACTTGCAAGACATGATCGACGCCATAGACCGAGAAGTCCTCGACGCGCAAGCCGCTGATGAGAATTTTTCTTGGACGAATGCAACCAAAAATGCAAGCGCCGAGGTTTCTATCAAAAGGGCAGACAAGCGGGAAGAACATGGAGCAGCCGAGTGAAGAAGAATTAAGCGCCGGGATTTCGGCCCTAACAGCTGACCTCAACACGCTTATGAAGAATGCCGCGGGAGCAGGGCTAAGAGTTTTGCTGGAAACACACAGCCTGCAAGGCCCCGGCGGTTCTTATCCGCAAATAAACGCCAGCGTTTACAAACTGCCAGCAGGAACAAAAAGGAGCGAAACGCCATGATGAAAAGCCCTAAACACGCAGAACATTTTGAAATTAACAATATGGGCGCTGTAAAGCTTTTGCCCCGCTGGCTCAGAAGACGCCGCGTTGCCAACACAAACCGCGACGGAAAAGGCCGAATATGCTGTTTCACAAAAGAAGGCAATTACGCGGGAAAAATAATATTCCGCAATCAGGCGCTCACAGGCCGCGCCCTTACAGAAATTGGAAAACATCAAAAGACATTACAGGAGTTAAACAATGCACAATTTTACTGAACAATTTATTACAGCCCTTGCGTGGTTTGCCGCGTTTGGATTAGGCATTTTCACTATTTGGCTTTTTGCCACCGCGTTTGAAAGGGTGCATTTACGTGCCAGACGGCGCGCTTTCAAAAAACCGGCCCCCGGCAAGAATCCGGCGCATGAGTTTTTACGGGATTGGTGCGACCGCACATCCGGAGCACGGATTTACGCCAGCGATCTTTTCGACGCTTACCGGCTTTGGTGCAAAGATAACGAGGTGAAACCATCCAGCCGCAACACTTTCGGCAAATCCATGACTAAAATGAAGGTCGAAAGGGAAACAGGCCGGTGGGTTCAATACCTTGACCTTGAGCTGAACCCCAAGGGCAGGCGGCGCATTGCGATTGAAGAAAAAGCCAACCGTTAATCCCCAAGAAATGACCGGATATGAACGACCTTCCCGACACATTCGGGGATGGCGAAGACCGAGGCGTTACCATCAAGGAAGCGTGCGAGATTCTTGGCTATTCCCGCTGGACTATTGAGCGCATGATCCGGCGCGGCGAGTTAATAGCCTATGGAAAAAGTAAGAAAAAAAGGATTCATCTTTCATCAATTAACCAGTATCGGACTGTCTCCAGAGCCGTTGCTGACCGCGAGGTAGAGGCAGGAAGGGAAATCAAAAGGGTTTCCAAGCGGCATAAGAAAGCACTCAAACAACTGGAGGAACTATTGAAATGAGCATTTATTGGTACGGAAAAAGAAGTAAATGGTGTTACGCCTTTAATGTAAATAAACAAAGATACACTGGCTATTGCGATCACCCCACAACAGGGGAACATGCCAAAAATAAAACAGAAGCCCGTAAAATAGAAAATCAAATTAAGGCCGACGTTCAGAAGAAACTTGAAAATCCTGAAAAGGAACCCGAACCGTTACCAAAGGTCGGCTTTACTCTCACGGAACCCTTATCTTATTATTTGAAAAAATTGGAGGGCAAAGCCTGCTTCGCAAGTGCGAGGTCTTATACGGATGAGCTTTTAGCATTCTTTGGTCGTGAAACCCCGATGGAAGATGTTGAGGATCGGATTGAGGACTACATTGCATATTCAAAAAAGCAGAAGGTAAGATTTTGGGCGGGCAGGGATAAAAACGGAAAAGACATTTTTAAGGAAAGAGATAAATTCCGCAGCCCCAAAACCATCAATGAATATTTAGCTCACTTGCAACGGTCTTATAAGGTTTTTAAAAAAGGGCAAAAAAAGAACATTAGAAAATATGTTCCTGCGCCACCGGAATACGATCCTTTGGAAACAGAAAGACGCATTCCTACGCCCATACCGCAAAATGTGGCAGAGCGCTTCCTTGAGGCATTTGATGAAACCTTACACGCTCACACGCGGCTGGCTTACATTCTTTGTGAACATACCGGAATGCGCGCACGAGAGAGCGTTCAAATCAAAGAACGGCAATACCATGAAACAGAAAGACGCATTCTGCTTACGCCGGATCAAACGAAAAGCAAAGCGGGGCGAGTATTGCCCGTTAATGACGTGGCCCACAAGGCCCTCATGGAATGCCGGAAAATAGGCGATTATCTTTGGGAGCTTTTGCAGCAGTACCCGCATTTAGCAAAAGAATACGCTGAGAAATACAAGATTCATAGCCGCGAGGATATGCCCTTCATTCTGTATAGAAAGAATGGAACCGGCGTTCCCCGACCTTTGAAGCACATTACAACAAGTGCGTGGAAAACCGTTAAGAAAGCCGTTGGTGCCGATTACCGCTGGCATGATACCCGCGCGGCGTTTTGTAGCGAAACGCTAGGCGCTAGTGGCGATATTTCAGCCGTTCAACAGATTGCAGGCCACCAAGATATAACGACCACACAGCGCTATTTATTGGCCTCTGACCCGCGTTTAAAACGGGCAGTAAACGACCTTGCTATTGCCCGGCCCACGGTAGTTCCCACCAAGTGTCTAACAAAAGTGTCTAACAAGGTTGAGAGCGCCCTTCAACAGAAGGCGCAAAGCGTTGAAAACCCTAGCGTTTCTGTTTGATATTTGCCCCACAAGCTTTTTGCTCATAACCTGAAGGTCGTAGGTTCAAATCCTACTCCCGCAACCAGCTTTGTCATAGTTGTTTCGAGAGGAACGCTATTTCCCTGGACAAAGTGAAGAATAGACGCCATTTCCCCATGAATCTCGATTTCGACCTGTCCTTTGCGCTGGCCGGGGTGGATCGTTATTTTCTCAATCAGGGTGCGCAGGACCGCCGTGGCTTGCAGGCGGGTGTCCTGGTCGCTGTTGAGGGCCTCAATCAGCTTTTTGATTTTGCGGGCGTAAACTTTGCCCAAATTGGGGTGAATTTCCAAAACGGTGGGGCTTTGCAGTTCTTTCAGCTCATTTTCAATATCCGCCTTGGCGGTTTCAAGTTCGCTCATTTTTTCTTTCAGCGAAGAGTGATACATGCCGTCCATGATTGAGGCCATAATGCCGTCGATCTTTTTCTTTGTTTCGGCAAGCCTGCGTTCAAGCCCTGTGCGGTGGCGGGCCTTTTCGGCGCGGGCGTTTTTTAGTTCCGTATGAAATTCCTTAATGAAGGTAGCCAGCACTTCGGGCTGCACAAGCTGGCTGCGTACGCCTTCCAGTACGCGGGTTTCAAGTGGCTCCACGCGGATGGAATGGGCATTGTCGCAACTGCCGCGCTCGCGCCGGTGGGAGCAGCCGTAGCGCTCCTGCCCGATGATAATCATCGGCCCGCCGCATTTGCCGCATTTCAGCAACCCGCTGAACAGCTTTTGCGGGCGGCGGTGTTTGCAGGGCGTATGATGGCCGGTGTTGCGCTTTCTGGTGTTCTGCACCTTTTCCCAAAGTTCATTGTCGATGATTCGCAACTCCGGCACGGCCTGAATAACCCATTTGTCTTGCGGGTTGGGGCGGGCCTGCCGTCTGCCGGTTTCCGGGTCCTTGATGAAGCGCTGGCGGTTATAGACGATTCGCCCGGCGTAAAGCTCGTTATGCAGGATGCCATTACGGCGTTTCCTGTTGCCGTTGATCGTGCTGGTGTTCCATTGGCCGCCGCGCGGGGATGGAATGCCGTCAAGGTTAAGCCCTTTCGTGATCATCCGCGGGGAGCGCCCGGCGACATATTCAAGGAAAATGCGCTTTACGATTTCGGCCTGTTCGTGATCAATCTCACGCTCGCCGCGTACCGGCTCTCCACGTGCGTCAAAGCGCTGCACTTTCTTATAGCCGTAGGTGATTCCGCCGGGGATGAGGCCGCGGGTAACAGAACCGCGCTGGCCGCGCCTTGTTTTTTCCGCAAGGTCTTTCAGGAAGATCGCATTCATCGTCCCCTTAAAGCCGATGTGAAGCTCGTTGATCTCACCCTCGGACAGGGTCACGATTTTGACGCCCGCAAAGGTGAGGCGCTTGTAAATGGCGGCAATGTCTTCCTGGTCGCGCGAAATACGGTCAAGGGCTTCGGCCATTAGAACGTTGAACTTTCCCGAAGCCGCATCGGCCAGCAAAGTTTTAATGCCGGGCCGGAGCATCACCGTGCTGCCGCTGATGGCGTAATCGGTGTAGCGCTCGGTAATGAGGCCTTTCATGTCGCTGGCGCGCGCCTCGCAATCGCGCAGTTGGTCTTCAATGGATTTTTCGTCCTGGTTGTCGCTGGAATAGCGGGCGTAAAGGGCTATGGTGGTCATGGTTTTGTCTCCTTTTTCCGGGCTTTTTCGGCCTGTTTCTCTTCCTCCTCCAGATACTCTCGGACGGCCTGGTCTGCCAGGATTTAATTGATTCTAGGGGTGTTTTAGGATGATGAGGGTTTAGTAGTTCCAAAAGACTTCGGTTGCCAGGTATTCGCATAATACGGAGCGCACGAGAATTCGGCCTTGTTGAACAACGCTATAGCGGTACACGCCATCCTGAACCATAATCCAACCGTCTGACAAGTCTTGTCCTGTAAGTACCCGTGTCATCATACGGCTGCCTACTTCAGGAAAAAGGCCCCCAAAATCGACTGTTTCAAATTCGTTTCTTTCTTGCTCTGTTAAGGAATCTAAAGGGACGGTCGACACATGGCTTGGTTCTTCAAGCATAGGCTCGCCGTATTCAAAATAAGCATGGCCACGCGCATTTTTAACAATTACACGCTTTATGCGGTCATATTCCGGTTTCCAAATCGTTTGCGTATCGCCACCAATCGTTTTGTACTCAGTTTTTGATTTTTCAATTCTAGCTCTGAGTTTTTGACTATTTTGAAGAATGCGTTTTGCTCGCGGGATTTTTTGAATATCAGGTTTGGTTGAGCCTGTAAGAACACAGCTCAGAAAAGCGGAAAGGTATTCTTCATCCGGGGAAAACTTTCCGTTACAGGTTTCGCAAATCAGTACTACTGGAAGGTTTTCAGGGTAAGGCTTAAGCACCAGGCTTTTTGAAGGAACGTGATCGCGGCTTATTTTTACATTCCCGATCCATTCTCCGCAGTGAACGCACCACGATTTATTGCGTTCGTCTGAGAAATCATTAATTTGTTCCATAACCTCCATATACCAAATTATCCGGTAAAATTATATGCTTGAGACATAACTTGCTACTCTTCTTTCTCTTGAACTTTCGCCACCTGTCTTTCTTCTTCCTCTAAGTATTCTCGGACGGCCTGCTTTGCCAGTAATTTCGCCAATTCGTGGATTGCCGGATGCACGGGGTGCGTTTGCCGCAAGGGAGGTGTTTCAGGTGTTTTGGTTTTGGACGCAAGCCGAAGCTTCGGCTTTTCATCCGTCATAAGTATTTATCCATGTCTGATTTTCCGTTGTAATCCGCTGTAATAGCGCGTTTTGTCAACCTGTTCGCCCGGTGTAAACCTCGTTTGAAACCTGCGCGACTGGCGGCACGCCGCGCCGCCCTTACCCATGTCCGTTTGAGCGCGTGGAAGAACCTAGATTTTTAGAGTGGTCCTGAATTTTTAGAGCGTTAGAGAGTTTAAGAGTCTTTTTCGGGTAATATTTCCATGCGCGCATATGCGCGCGTCATACGTAACCCAGGGAAACTATCTAAACTATCACAACCATCTTAATGGCCTGAAAATTCTATAAAATATGCGCAGAGGGTTGAGTGATGGTTAGAGGGTTTTTTAGTCTTTATTCCCCTCTACGGCATTATCCTGTCTGCGCTGGTGTTTATTTTTTTCCTCGTCGTTCATTCGCTCTTCAGCGGCATCCGTGAGTTTTAGGCCCTTGTAATAAACAATGCTGCCGGTATCGCGTTCGAAATTCATTTCCGTCATACGGCGTCCAAAACTGGTCTGTTTTTGAGGGTCCATAGCATTTTCTTTGCACCAAAGCTGGTAGACATTGTAAAGCCGCGAGGCTGAAATCATGGCGCTGCGCTCATGTTGGCACCAGCTCTGCACAAACTGATGCACCGGGTTTGATTCGTGCCGGTACTCATCCGTAGCCATGCGTATTTGCGCTGGTTTGTCGAGGCCGGTTTCTGCCCACATCCGGTAGCCGTCCAGCAGCCAGTTCAAAATGCCGGGCGCTTCTGCGCGCAGTTTTTTGTCGATGTCCTTGATTTTGGGTAGCGCACCGGGGTTTTCGCTCAAGCGTTCGGGATCGACAAAGCGCTGTTCAAATGGCACCAGCATCAACCGCCGCCAGATGCCTTCATCCTGCCCGCGAATATAGGGTTTGTTGTTGAAGGACAGGCACAGCTTGAATTGTGGTTTGAACTCGAAAAAATCCTGCCGCAAATGACGCACCGTCATTTTTTCGCCGCCGGTTAATTGTTTCAGCATGCTTTCCGCAAAGCGCGCACCGCTCTCCGGCTCTGCTGCGCTGACAAAACGTGCACCCGGCATGCGGGCAAGATCGGGGGTCGGCTCACCGCCGCGCCGCTGGTCGGTATGCAGAAGGCTGGCAAAAGGCGTTACAAGTGCGTAATCTCCCAGAAGCCAGTCAATCAAATCCACAAGCGTGCTTTTACCATTACTGCCTTCGCCCCAGAGCATAAGAATAACCTGTTCCCGCGTGCTGCCGGTGAGGCCGCAACCAAAAAACCGTTGCAGGAAGAGACGCACATCATCATCCGGCACGACCTCGCGGATAAACTGCTGGAAGGTTGGTGCTTCAGCTTCTGGGTCATAGGAAACATTGGCCAGCTTTGTAACCCGGTTCGAACGTTTGTGGTTTTCCAGCACAATACCGTCGAAATTTTCTGCGCCATTATATGATGCTTTCAAGTTCAGCGTGCCATTCTGGACGTTAAGCAAATAGGCATGGGTATCAAGATCATTCTTGCTCTTGGTTAAATGCGGCCTGGCCTCGGTGCACATAGCGGAAACCCTGTTCGTATTGCCGGAATTGATACGAAAGCGGCAGAAGGATTTGAAAATCTCTTTAATTTCTTTTGGTGCAATATCATCATGGCGCGCTTTTGCTATACGGGCGAAAATTTCGTTTTTCATTTTCCTGACGGTTTTCTGTGCGCAGAGCTGTAGTGTTCTTTCACCCTCATCCCGTGACCAGTATTTACCACTCCAGCCATACCAGCCAGAATCCTTTATATACATGAGATCCTTACCGTAACGGGAAATTAGCCGCGCTGCGTTGCCGAGATCGTTCAAATCCTTGACGCATAGTTTGCGCTCTTGTGGCGAAAACTCCCGCCATTCGCCGAAAGCAGCCAGCGACTGGTAGTCGAAATCGCGCGGCGCAGCTACTGCGTCCCTGATAAGCTGGCGCAGAGCCTCTTCTCCCTTTTTCCCCATGAATGATTGTCCTTATCTTTACAAAAATAGAAATCCCCCTGCCGTTATTGGGCAGGGGGATGAGTTGCTTTTAATTATGCGGCTTTTTGTTTTTCGAAATCGGGCAAAGTATCAAGCCATTCGAAAACACTGCTTAGCCTGCCGTGAAAGTTATGATGAACACATTCATCACCGGCCCGCCGCACAACATAATCCCACAACTCTTCACTAACTTTCATGTTATCGGGAAGAGTAGGAACTCGATCACCGTTTGGCGTGATTCCCCACGAAATAACAGGGTAAGCGTGGTATTGCCCTTTTTTACTCAGGTCTGGTCCCAGACATTCCCAATTTCCCTGTGCAGGAAGTTCGTTCATGGGCATTGCTTCAAAGTCCTGGATGCCGTCGATAATTTCTCCGTCATCCATGATTGCCGCATACTCGTTTTTACCTGTGCGTTTAACGATGCGAACATAGTCCAGGTTAATGTACTGACTACCAGCACGGATAAATTTAGGCATAAGTTTTACTCCTTATGGTTTGGGTTAAAAAACACACTCTCAGTTACGCCAATAAAAAAACCGCAGCGGCGGTCAAACCGGCTGCGGGGATAATTGATTTTAAATTTTGGGCACAAAAAAACCGCGGTCTTTTTCAGACGCGGTTCACTCTAGGCGCATTTATACTCTGTCTCCATCATGTCAAACATTTTCTATGCTGTCAAGGGTGTTGCCTTCCGTAGATTCTTGTAAATCATTTTAATACAATCACTTAAGGTGTTTTTAGATTCGGTGTTTTGAGATTTGTATCGTGCAATATTAAGAAGACACACGGCTTAAAAAGCGAATCGGTGCAGCCAGAAAGCAGGCAATAAAAAAAGCAGCGCGCAAACGCTGCCAAAATTCAGATACACCCGTAGTCTCCGGGTACCTTGTCAAGTTTTTTCCCCCGAGTCAAGTCTATGGTTTCTTTGAAAGAGCTGTTATCTTTAAGATTAACCGAAATATAGAGCATAGATCGTGGTTACATTTTATACAGACATAAAAAACCTTGAAGCGCCAGATTCCGAAATAAAATTGGCCCAAGCCCTATCGGCACTGGAGGATGATTGGCATGTCCTGCACTCCGTTTTTTGGCAATCCAAGCGGGAAGGACGACAGGGGGACGGAGAAGCCGATTTTCTCCTTATGCATCCGAAATTCGGCATTTTGGTTATAGAGGTGAAGGGAGGAGGCATAGATGTCGAACATGGACAATGGATTACTATAGATCGGTACGAAAACAGATATTCAATCAAAGACCCTTACAGGCAGGCAGTATCCTCCAAACACGCTTTGCTCGACTTTTTGCAAGAGTTTTCGGTAGATACAGGTCGTTTGCCCATTCAACATGCCGTGGCTTTTCCTGATATTTCTACACTCGAAAATTTAGGACCATCGGCGACGAAAGAAATATCATGGACCCGCATAGATTTAGAGAATATGCAGGCCGCGGTGGGGAAAACGGTCAAACATTGGCAAATGCAGTGCAACCTATCTCCGAAGGAAATATCTGGCCTGATTTCCCTATTTGCTCCCACGGTAACGATAAGACGGAAATTATCCGATGAAATCGCAGATATAGAACAAGAAATTATCGAACTGACCGGTGAACAAATCAGAGCCTTCAATTGCCTGAAAAGTGTCAGAAATGCTCTTATAAAAGGCGGAGCTGGAACGGGAAAGACTATACTTGCTATTGAAAGAGCCAGAAGGCTGGGGGCAGATGGCTTCAAAACACTGTTCGTTTGTTATAACGAATTGGTGGGTGACTATATAGCAAGCCAGCTTTCAGATGAAAGTTCAATAACGGCTTTGACGTTTCACAAATTATGTTTCTCAGAGGCTGGTAAAGCGAAGATAAAAATCCCCCCGTATAAATCAAAAGAATGGTGGGAAAAGGAAGCCCCTATGATGTTGATCGAAGCTGTATCCGCAAACGGCACTCAGTTCGATGCTATTATCGTCGATGAAGGGCAGGACTTTTGCGAAGAGTGGTTGACCGCACTTGATCTGCTCTGTAAAGACGCCAAAGATCCGCCTTTTTATATATTTCTGGATACCAACCAAGAATTATACGGCCGGAAATGGACGCCCAATGATGGATGGATAGTTTATGAACTTGAAATAAATTGTAGAAATACAATGCCGATTGCTAAAAGAGTCTCTCGCATAATATCGTCCTCTGTTTCATCTATCGGCCCGGATGGTCCTAATCCGAAATTCATAAATATAAAAAGGTGGGCGGGGGTGGATTCCAAAATCCAGGAAGTTGTAGAAAATTTGATACGAAAAGAAGGTTTGGCCCCCAAACAAATAAAGGTTCTTACGAATGAAAGCTCTCTGGTCGAGAGGATGAGAGAAATAATGGCAGGAGAATATCCTTTCACAGACATATATGGACAAGGCATAGGAGTAGAAACTGTGGCTAGATTTAAAGGATTAGAATCGGATGCTATCGTATTAGCCTTAAACGATACCCTTGCCAGCAACGAAGAACTCGAACGCGCTATTGCGTATGTTGGTACCAGCAGAGGAAAATCTTTATTGATCGTTTTGGGATCAGGGCGACTTCAAAGTTTTTTGCAATGGCAATAAGTTTTTTTGCTCAAAACGACGTTAGATACCCACCTTTTCCGGAGAGGACATCTCTGCTCAACCGTGTATTGAACATACGGCATGACGGTTCTCCTAAATGCAAGCAGACAGCACAAGCAGACCCTGATGAGGAACAGCCCGGATCAAGCGCGCATCGATGCTCTCCCGTTACTATAAGTTCCAGCAAATCGTGTAATTCGTTTTCAAAAACCGCCTGCAATCCTCCTAAAACGAAATCTCCGCGGGCTACGGCATATACAAAGAATCCTAGATGCAAAGGAACAAGCAATTCGCTTAGAGCATTTCTATCGATTCCAGCGTAAACTGCTGCGTTTCGAATAAACCGATGACAGTAGGAATGGATCAAGCTGGTTAATAATTCGTAGCCTTTATTCCCTACCTTCTTTGGCTCTCCGGGGGGCGGGGCTTTGATGGCATTGAGGATTGCGATAGAGGCTTCTTTTTCATCCTTACAATCAGAAATATTGACCCCTTGCATTTCAAGCCATTTAGCCACTTTCATTGGATCAAGTCTTACGAAAAGGGCTTCAGTTTCGCACAGATCTGCATAAACATTATATGACCCGTCTCTATCTTTGTAGGCTCTTAACCTACTTTCCCCTGGTTCGGGGTTTCCTCTTGTGTATCCGAACTGTCCCGTTAAAACCGGAAATTTATCGACAAGCTCTATTTTGCTGATGCCGCTCTTTCTCATGGCTTCCGGATATCCTTCGACATATAGGTTTTTAAGTTTTTTCTCCGAGGTCATGTCGTGCAAGTCCGAGATACGTATTCTGGATTCTGTCATGGCCCAAGCTATCGTGACGGCTTCTTCTTCCGCAGCTTCTTTGACCCCTCCTGCTAATAAAATTTGTCCTGTCGATACATTCTCTTTTTCCAAGCCGGAAGCTTTGATCATTTTTTCTATGACCTCATCTGGCAGTCCCTGGCTTTTGAGTTGCTCTCTTAGCGTGCTTTCGGTCGCTGTTTTTGCCATGTCGCCGGGACTATATTCACTCATACCCTCTACCACCCATTTAAGTGCAGTAGAGCTCCCACCCGCAGCTTCGATCTGTCTAATCTTCTCGGGAGATGGTGGATTCACAATTACAACGCTTCTAGGAGTATATACGGAGGCTGCCCTATGAACATTTATGGTCATAAGGCCGCCGTCCTTACAATCACACTTCATATTGGCAAACCCTTTTTGCTTAGTAGTCAAAATATTGCATGTTGGGCATCTAAATTCGATCTCACGAGCGGAAGCTGTGCCCGGAAATTTAATACGCACTTCATTGTGTTGACGACATTTGGGAATATACGGCTCTCTCAATCCACCGC